>USBB01000026.1 GCA_900552795.1 uncultured Eubacterium sp. | reverse complement strand
CTGATAACAAGTTTGCGAAGCAAATCTTGCAAGCGTCGTAAACGACGCTTTTTTAACGAATGGTTGCAAAAAATGTATCGCACGCCGCCATGTAGTCATTTATGTTCTGGGCTTTTTTGATAGCCTTGCATGCTTTGTCTGTGCCGGGAAATGATTTGTTTATATAAATCCAGATTTCCTTCATTTTATGTATTGCGTTTCGCTTGTCGGGTATTATTTCAAGATAAGCGGCAAAAACATCATCAAGAAATGTTTTTAATTTTTTAAAATCAGCAGTAGTATGCTTTTGAATATTGGTACCGCAGATATTGTTGTCATCGGCAGTTTGATAATAGGCGGACTCAGAGTCATAAGTGTCCGGCACCAATTCATCAATTAGTCCCGGATTTCCAATAAGGCCTCTGCCAAGCATAATACTGTCAAAATTTGTGTAACAGCAAAAATGTGAGAGCAGTTTATCAAAATCAGCCTTAGTAAAAATATCACCGTTATATCCGATGTGACCGACGCTTCTTTCAAGAGCTTTTCTGAATGAAGTCATATCTGGGCAGTTATTATAATAATCTTCTCTTACGCGCGGATGTACAATAAGCTCATGGTACGGATACTGGTTAAAAACAGTGAGAAGATAATCAAATTCGTCATGGCTTTTTAGGCCGGTTCTTGTTTTTAAAGATATTTTAAGATTGTTTTTTCCTGCAAAATCAAATATTTCATTCAGAAATTTATCGAGTTCATCAGGTTTTGCAAGAAAACCGGAACCGCGGAATTTGCTTACCACAGTTCCGGACGGACATCCTAAATTCAGATTAATCTCACGATAGCCTATATCCATAAGCATATCGGCACATTTTATAAATAAATTGCTGTCATTTGCCATAATTTGGGGAACAGTGTTTACAAGCTTATTGTGAACCGGCATTATATCATTTTGTTCCCTTGTTGTATATCCGTTGCTTTTATTAGGTGAAATAAACGGGATAAAATATTTATTTATTTTTCCTTTTCCAAAGTGTTTTTCATATTCATTGCGGAAAATATATCCCGTAATTCCTTCCAATGGAGCCATGTAAATTTTTATGTTTGAATTTGATAAAGCACTGCTTTTTGAGTTTAAGTCTGTGTTTTTTGTACTCATTTTTATGCCTGTCTTTTTGCGCTGAAAACGCCGTTGTACTCTGAAAGCATAGTTTCTTCTACCTTCTTAAAGAAAGCAGTTGCATAATTATCCTTATAATTTAAGGAAATAGTAATATTGCCGATAGCATAATCAATTATATTAATACGTATAACAAATGTAGAATCAAGTTTAAATGCACCGCTTGCGGCATATTTTAAATTGTAATCAGGAAAAATACCGACAGAGTTATCACCAATCTTAAAGCTGATGCTGTGGTCTCCTGTAGCGTTAGTGTAGTTAAATGTTCCGTCTGTCTTATCATTGTCAAAATGAAGAGAGAATCTGCTTATTTTGCAAGGATTGTCATCACATGTGTAAACTGCGTTATTGATAAAGTTAAATAATGGAGAGCTGTTCTCGCCGCTTATTGAAACTAACTTTCTGCTGTTTACAAATGATGTAAAAGTATCCTGCATATTTTTGTCTTCAGGAAGAGAGTCAGAATTGATTTTATTATAAACTTCCTCCCAAAACGAATCATATATAAGCTGAACGCCGCCCTGTCTGCCCTGTGCATCGGCTGTAACAACCATAAATATATCCTTAGAAGGAACATACAACGCAAGCTGTCCTCCCATTCCAAATAATGCAACTCCATCGTTTCGGGTTCTCCAAATCTGATATCCGTAACCCTGCATTTCTTCGATTGTTCCTTGCTTTACGCTTGAGTCTGCCAGACGTTTTACGGCTTCTTTTATATAATTCTCAGGTAAAAGCTGTTTGCCAAACCAGTTTCCGTTATGTGCAATAAGATATATGACTTTAAATATGTCCATAGGTGTAGCGCAAAGACCTGAACCGCCCATACTTATTCCGTTGGGATCCTTTAAGACATATGAATCTTTTGAAAAATCCATTTCGTCAAGACATTTTACTCTTAAATAATCAAGCAATGACATTCCTGAAAGCTTTTCGACAAGTGCCCCAAGCACATGTGTAGATGATGTATCATAAGAAAAGTTTGTTCCTGGAATGTGTGTTGGTTTAGTTGTGAAAAATGAACCTACCCAGTCAGTAACGCCTGCTGCCTTGTAGGTTGTTTTATCGTGACAGGTTTTCATCTGAAGCATGTCTTTTATTGTCAGCATTGAAGTGTATTCAAAGGGGCCGGCTTCAGGCTGTTTTTCAGGGAAATAGTCAACTATATGGTCGTCTAATGAAATTTTGCCTTCTTCGCACAAAAGCCCTATAGCTATTGATACAAAAGATTTAGTTATGGAAAACATTCTGTGAAGAGTATCTGCCGTGTATGGTGTGTAATACGTTTCCATGCAAATCTTGTCATGGCGCATGATTATTGCACTGTGAATAGGAAGCTCAAGTTTTTCAAGACGCTCTAAAAAATTTATGAGCCATGCAGAGCTTATACCGATGGTTTCAGGTGTTGAATATGAAAAAATATTGTTCATGATAAATTACACTCCTAAAAAATAATCATTACAATTATACTATTAATTATTGAGAAGGTCAAAAACTACTTTAAAATTTTGTTAAAATATTATATAACTATGTATGATTGTGGGAGTGCAAAGCATGAAACAATCCGTGTAATCATAATTATAGTGTTTTGACACAATCTTATGTAAGATATTAAAATCAGGAGAAATAAAGATATGACAAAATTATTAATAAAGCTGTTTATAAGGGACTGCGATAATATTAAAGAGCCTGAAGTCAGAGCTTCATATGGAATGCTTTCAGGTGTTGTAGGTATTATATGTAATGTTATATTATTTGCATTTAAATTTTTTGCCGGAATTGTCACCGGAGCTGTTTCGGTATCGGCGGATGCATTTAATAACTTGTCAGATGCAGGATCTTCAATAATAACTTTCATAGGATTTAAAATGGCCGGAAAACCGGCAGATATAGATCACCCTTATGGGCATGGAAGAATAGAATATATTGCAGGCCTTATAGTTTCTATGGCAATAGTTGTTATGGGATATGAGCTTTTTACTCAGTCAATAGACAGAATAGTAAATCCGCAGAATACAGTATTCAGTGTACTGTCGGTAGCTATTCTCATCGGTTCAATTCTTATTAAAATGTGGATGGCACTTTTTAACCGCTATATGGGGAAAAAGCTTGATTCCGCGGCAATGCTTGCTACATCGGCAGACAGCCTGTCTGACTGTATATCTACGGCTGTGGTTTTGATTTCTCTTTTTATATCTACATTTACAGGAGTTAACGTCGATGGGATTGCGGGAATAATAGTAGCAGTATTTGTATTTATGGCAGGATTTGAAGCGGCAAAGGATACACTGCAGCCACTTCTTGGACAGCCTCCTGAAAAAGAATTTGTTGATGCTTTAGAATCTCTTATTACTGAAAATGAGTGCATTATCGGTGTTCATGATCTTATAGTTCATAATTACGGTCCGGGAAGAGTATTTGCGTCAGTGCATGCGGAAGTACCTTATAAAATGAATATGCTTGAGGCACACGACATAATAGACCTTGCAGAACAGAAGGTTAAGGAAAAGTTAGGCTGTGAACTGTCAATACATATGGATCCGGTAGTAACTGACGATGATGAGATAAATGAATTAAGAACGCTGGTTAAAACTGTAATAAATGATATAAGCAGCGAGCTTAAGATGCACGATTTCAGAGTTACAAAAGGTCCTTATATTACAAATCTTATATTTGACGTAGTGGCTCCGTTTGGATATAAGCTGTCAGATGAAGAGCTTAAGAATCTGATTTCAGAAAAAATCTCAGAAAAAGACAATAAATGCAGATGTGTGATTAATATAGATAAAGCTTACTCGTAATAGTGATTTCAGAAAAATAAAGTGCATCAGGAGCACTTTGACTGCAAAATGCAGCATGAGGTAAAACATCCTGATGCACTCTATATCCAACCGCCGTCAAATCTTATTATCTGTCCTGTAAGGTAATCAGGCGATTTATAAATCTGGAATACAAGTGATGCAACCTCGTCGGCGCTCCCCATGCGTCCGGCGGGGATTTCTTCATTTAGGGCATCAGCCTCATCTTTAGATAAAAATGAGTTCATTTGTGTGTCTATAGCACCGCAGGCAACTGCATTTACCTGAATGCTGCTTGGAGCGAGTTCCTTTGCAAGAGCCTGCGTAAGAGCATTTACAGCACCTTTAGAGGCTGAATAGGCAACCTCGCAGCTTGCGCCGCAAATACCCCACACAGACGAAATATTTATTATTTTGCCCTGTTTATTTTTGATCATATCAGGAATGGCAAAATGGCAGCAGTTATAGATGCTTCCGATATTGGTATCAATGATTCTGTTCCAGTCTTTGCGTTCTAAATCCTGAAAAAGTCCTATCTGTGAAATTCCGGCATTATTTATAAGAACATCAACACTGCCGAATTTGTATTTAATAGTGTCAAACATCCTGCTGACCGTATCATAATCACTTACGTCACCTGTAAAAGCAATGCAGTCTGCGCCCATTGCTGTTATTTCATCTTTTAACTGTTCAAGTAAATCATGGTTATTTACACAATTTATAACAATATTGTATTTTTCCTTTGCAAATCTTAAGGCAATGCTTCTTCCGATGCCTCTTGAGCTTCCTGTAATAAGAACTGTTTTAGACATATATTTTTACCTCAACATTATTTTGATAAATTCTTTATTTATTCTGTGCAGATATATAATACACTTAAAGTGTGATTAGTACAAGTTTTTAGAAAAACTACCGGATATTTAGTAACAATTCTATTAATATTTTCATAAAAACATATTGACAAAATATTGATTGTACATTCTAAACAAAAATTTAAAAAACGTAAAAAATGTGATAAAAACACTTGACAAAAATCGACAAAGTTTATTTGAGATATCCACAAGAAATAAACATGTTTTTATGTGAAAAAATAGTTATGCACTAAGTTATCCACATTATCCACAAAAAATGTTCACATAATTAACAACAATTTGCCATCAAAATAATAGAATAAATGTTTTGTACATAAATCATAAACTTCAAAAAAAGCACGAAAAAACATCAGAAAGTATTGACAAATTTGTTGAATAATAAGTAATGAGGCGTACAGTGCAGTTGCATAAACATTGAAATAAAATAATTAAAATTGTATGAATTTACTTGTTAAAATTTCAAATTGTGATATAATATACACAACACAGATAGAAGTATCTTAAGTCAGATAGTTATCTGTATGTCGTGATTATTTGCATATGTGATTTTTATTTGAAAAATTGTAAATTGTATTAAGGAGGATTTATTCGTATATTTGCATATGTGAATGAATTTCTACATAACCTTTAGGTAAAAATGTATTATCGGCCGGGGTTAAGTGGCGGCAAATATATAATAAAGGAGTTGGACATCATGCGTTTTATTATTACAGGAAGAAATATCGATGTTACAGAGGGTTTAAAGTCAGCAGTAGAAGAAAAACTTGGAAAACTTGACAGATTTTTTGCATCAGAGACAGAGATTCATGTGACTTTGAGTGTAGAAAAAGAGAGACAGAAAATAGAAGTAACTATACCTGTTAAGGGTAATATTATAAGAAGTGAACAGGTAAGCAGTGATATGTATGTTTCAATAGATCTTGTTGAGGAGATTATTGAACGTCAGTTGAAAAAATATAAGAACAAGATAGTGGACAAGCAGCAGAATGTAGCTAATTTTGCAAAAGAGTTTGTTGAAAAGGATTATGAAGATGAGGATGAAATAAGAATCATCAGGACAAAGAGATTCGGAATCAAGCCGATGGATCCTGAGGAAGCGTGCATACAAATGGAATTGCTTGGACATGATTTTTATGTATTTTTCAACGCACATACAGAGGAAGTAAATGTTGTGTATAAGAGAAAAGGAAACACATATGGTCTTATTGAACCTGAATTAGACTGATTTTTAATTTGAGTGATACGGACACTCGTTGTGAATATTTAAATTAAATCAGAGAAGCTGCTGCTTTGCGGATGACGATTCGCTAAGCGGCAGTTTTTTAATTTTATTAGAATACTATGTAATAAGGTTTTGCAGACACATTTTATGTTGATTAAAAATTTAAATAGTGGTACAATCATCAGTAATTAAGCTATTTGATTTAAGGAGAATTGTGAGATGGGATTAGCTCAGAAATTATTTGGTACACACAGCCAGCATGAACTTAAAAGAATCAAGCCGATTGTAGATAAAGTTGAAAGCTATCGTGAGGCCATGGGTGCCTTAAGTGATGAGCAGTTGAAAGCAAAAACTGCGGAATTTAAGGATAGACTTGCTAAAGGTGAAACGCTTGATGATATTTTACCTGAAGCGTTTGCTGTAGTAAGAGAAGCAGGTAAGAGAGTACTTGGAATGGAACATTACCGTGTACAGATTATCGGCGGTATTATTCTTCATCAGGGACGTATTGCGGAGATGAGAACAGGTGAAGGTAAGACTCTTGTATCAACACTTCCGGCTTATCTTAATGCACTTACACAAGAGGGTGTATTGGTTGTAACAGTTAATGATTATCTTGCAAAGCGAGATGCTGAGTGGATGGGACAGATACATCAGTTTCTCGGACTTACTGTCGGAATAGTTCTTCATGATATGTCTGATGAGGAAAGAAAGGCGGCATACGCTAGCGATATTACTTATGTTACAAATAATGAGCTCGGTTTCGATTATCTCCGTGACAATATGGCAATATATAAAGAGCAGCTTGTTTTAAGAAAGCTTAAGTATTGTATTATAGATGAGGTTGACTCTGTTCTTATAGATGAGGCGAGAACACCTCTTATTATTTCAGGTCAGAGCGGAAAGTCTACAAAGCTTTATGAGTTATGTGATGTCCTTGCACGTCAACTCCAGAAGGGTGAGTATAAGGGTGAGATGACGAAAATGCAGGCTATTATGCAGGAAGATATGGAGGAAGACGGTGACTTTATAGTAAATGAAAAGGACAAAATCGTTAACCTTACAGAGCAGGGTATTCATAAAGTAGAGCAGTTTTTCCATATTGATAACTATGCTGATCCTGAAAATCTTGAAATACAGCACAATGTAACATTGGCATTACGTGCACATAATCTTATGTTCAGAGATAAAGATTATGTTGTTAAGGATGACGAGGTTCTTATCGTTGATGAATTTACCGGCCGTATAATGCCGGGAAGACGTTATTCAGACGGACTTCATCAAGCTATTGAGGCTAAGGAGCATGTTAAGGTTAAAAGAGAGAGTAAGACTCTTGCTACGGTTACATTCCAGAATTTCTTTAATAAATTCGAGAAGAAAGCCGGTATGACGGGTACAGCTCTTACAGAGGAGAAGGAATTCAGAGAAATTTACAATATGGATGTTGTCGAAATTCCTACTAATAAACCTGTTGCCAGAGTTGATATGGAAGATGCCGTATATAAAACTAAGAAAGGTAAATTTGAGGCAGTTGTACAATCTGTTATAGAATCACATGAAAAAGGCCAGCCTGTGCTTGTTGGTACAATCACTATAGAGACATCAGAGCTTTTGAGTGAGATGTTAAGAAAGAAAGGCATTGCGCATAATGTGTTGAATGCAAAGTACCATGAGCAGGAAGCTGAGATTGTAGCAGAAGCAGGTAAGCATGGAGCAGTTACTATCGCTACTAATATGGCCGGACGTGGTACTGATATTAAGCTTGATGACGAGGCGAGAGCAGCGGGAGGTCTTAAAATAATCGGTACGGAAAGACATGAGTCAAGACGAATTGATAATCAGCTTCGAGGAAGAGCCGGAAGACAGGGCGATCCTGGTGAATCAAGATTTTATATTTCACTTGAGGATGATTTGATGCGTCTGTTTGGACAAGAAAAGCTTATGTCTGTATTTAATACGCTCGGGGTTTCTGAAAATGAGCAGATAGAACATAAGATGTTAAGCAGTGCGATAGAGAAGGCACAGAAAAAGATAGAAACAAATAACTATGGTATAAGAAGTCATCTTCTTCAGTATGATCAGGTTATGAATGAACAGAGGGAGATTATCTATGCAGAGAGAAATCGTGTGCTTAACGGAGAAAGTATGCGCAAGTCTGTAATTAAGATGATTGTTGACTTTGTTGAGTCAGTTGTGAACCGCAGTATTGGTGAAGATACAAAGAGTAAAGACTGGGATTACAATGAAATTAATGAATTGCTTCTGCCTACAATACCGGTGGAGCCTGTTCATTATGATGAGAATATCAATACAAAGAATGAACTTCTGCACAGCTTAAAGGAGAGAGCAGTCAAATTCTATGAAGATAAGGAAGCAGAATTTGTTGAGCCTGAACAGATAAGAGAGATAGAAAGAGTTGTTCTTCTTAAGGTTATTGACCGTAAGTGGATGGATCATATTGATGATATGGACCAGTTAAAGCAGGGTATAGGATTACAGGCTTACGGACAAAAGGATCCTGTTGTGCAGTATAAGATGATGGGTTACGATATGTTTGACAGCATGACAACCGCTATAACAGAAGACACTGTAAGGCTGCTTATGCACATTCAGGTTGAGCAGAAGGTTGAGCGTGAACAGGTTGCAAAGGTTACAGGCACAAACAAGGATGAGGGAGCTTCTGTTAAGGGGCCTGTCAGAAGATCTGAGAAAAAGGTATATCCTAATGACCCATGTCCATGTGGAAGCGGCAAAAAGTATAAGAACTGCTGCGGAAGACAGGCATAATAATATATTAAAGAGGTTTTTAAAGTGGTAGAATTAGACCAGTATAAATATAGAATATCAGGATACGAAAAGCCATTGGAGCTTATAAAGAAGTCTCTTGATCTTGATAATAAACAAAAAAGAATAGAAGAGTTAGAAGCAGACATGGAAGCTCCGGGATTTTGGGATGATACTGAAAAATCTCAAAAGTGTATGAAAGAGCTTAAAGGATTAAAAGATGCTTTTGAGAAGTATAATACTCTTGAGCAGGGCCTTGAGGATGCAAAGACTCTTATAGAGATGGCAGAGGAGGAAAATGATGCGACACTTCTTCCTGAGCTTGAGAGTGAGATAACTTCATTTGAAGAAAGAATGGAGAATTTAAGAATAGAAACACTTCTTTCGGGAGAATATGATAAAAATAACGCAATATTATCGCTTCACGCAGGTGCCGGCGGAACAGAAGCATGTGACTGGTGTCAGATGCTTATGCGTATGTATACAAGATGGGCTGAGGCTAATGGATATTCTACAGAGGTAATTGATTATCTTGATGGCGAGGAGGCAGGTGTTAAATCTGTTACAATCGAGATAACAGGTGATAATGCATACGGTCATTTAAAGTCAGAGCATGGTGTTCACAGGCTTGTAAGAATTTCTCCGTTTAATGCGGCAGGCAAGCGGCAGACATCGTTTGTTTCATGTGATGTTATGCCTGACATAGATGATGATATTGATATCGAAGTAAATGAAGATGATTTAAGAATTGATACTTACAGAGCCAGCGGTGCCGGCGGACAGCATATTAATAAGACCTCATCTGCCATAAGAATTACTCATATTCCTACGGGAGTTGTTGTTCAGTGCCAAAATGAGCGTTCGCAGCATCAGAATAAAGAAAAGGCAATGCAGATGCTTAAGGCAAAGCTTTATCTGATGAAGCAGCAGGAAAATGCTGAAAAGACATCGGATATCAGAGGCGATGTAAAGGATATTAATTTCGGTAATCAGATAAGAAGTTATGTTTTACAGCCATATACTATGGTTAAAGACCACAGAACTAACAAAGATATCGGAAATGCACAAAGCGTTCTCGATGGAAATATAAATCCGTTTATAAATGCTTATCTTAACTGGATAAGTACCGGAAAAGTACAAGAGTAAAAAGAAATTGGAACATAAGCGCAAATCTAAGCGCAGAAATGAGGTAATTATGGCAAATTATATTAAGCCGGTTGTATTTGAGATTGATGATAAAGCATATGGTATAGATATCAATCAGGTTCAGTCTATTGAAAATGAGATTGACATTGCACCTGTACCAAATTCAGTTTCTTATGTCAAAGGCATTATAAATCTTCGCGGCGAAGTTGTGCCTGTATATAGCCTTAAAAGAAAATTTAACATACCGGATGATGTTCCATGTAAAACGATGATTATAATAAGCACAAGGGAAGTAAAGATAGCACTTGAAGTTGACCGCGTACTTGAGATAAGCGACATTGAACAGGATAATATTGTTGATATGCCTGCAATAATAAAATCAAGTGATACAGATTATATGGATAGGGTTGCTAATGTAGATAACAGACTGATTATTCTGCTTGATACTGAAAAACTGCTTAGCGAAGAGGAAGAAAATAGTGTAAAGAAGCTGGCGGAGGATGTGCAGTAAATGAAAAAGGTGCAGTCATTTGACAGAAGTGCAGGAATTCTTATGTCTGTAAGCAGTTTACCGTCACCTTATGGCATAGGTACATTCGGAAAAGCTGCGTATGATTTCGTTGATTTTGTAAGTGCCTGCAATCACAGATACTGGCAGGTGCTTCCTCTCGGACCTACTACATATGGAGACAGTCCGTATCAGTCATATTCAGCATTTGCAGGCAATCCGTATTTTATAGACCTTGATATTTTGGTACAGGACGGACTTCTTTTTGAAAATGAGGTTTGCACAATACAATGGTCTGGCCATATTGAATATGTGGATTATGAGCGCATTTACAATAACAGATTTGCAGTTTTAAAAAGTGCCTTTGCAAGATTTAAAAATAAGCTTATAGAAAGCAAGGTAAAGCTTGCAGCAGGTCTGCCTGAGTATAAGCGTTTTGATAATTTTATAAAGGACAATAGTGACTGGCTTAACGATTACAGCCTTTTTATGGCTCTCAAAGGATATTTTGACAATAAGTCATGGTGGGAGTGGGACGATGACATTAAAAGACGTACTCCTGAGGCAGTTGAAAAATATTCTGTGTGTTTAAGTGATGAGATAGAGTTCTGGAAATTTGTTCAATATGAATTTGATAAGCAGTGGACTGCTCTTAAAAGCTATGCTAATAAAAGAAATGTTGAAATAATAGGAGATATCCCTATTTATATGGGATATGACAGTGCAGATGTCTGGGCAAATACAGATGAATATCTGCTTGATGAAAATCTTGCGCCTGTTAAGGTTGCAGGTGTGCCGCCTGATGCGTTTTCGGATTTGGGTCAGAAGTGGGGCAATCCTTTATATGACTGGAAGAAGATGAAGCTTAATGGCTTTGACTGGTGGAAAAGACGTATGCAGCATTCATCAAAGCTGTATGATGTGATAAGGATAGATCATTTTATAGGAATTGTTAAGTACTACACGATTCCGGCAGGCATGCCTGATGCAAGACAGGGAGATTATGAGCAGGGGCCGGGGCAGGAGCTTTTGGACGTTATAAATGAGGCTATAGGTTCAAAAAAGATTATCGCGGAGGATTTAGGTGTTTCATTGCCTGAGGTTGATGAAGTACTTGAATATAATAATTATCCTTCTATGAAAGTTTTGGAATTTGCTTTCGGAGGAGACAGAAAAAATCCTCACCTGCCATATAATTATAAAAAGAATTGTGTTGTATATGGCGGAACCCATGATAATGAAACTCTTATGGGGTATTTTTCGCAGCATAACGAATGGGAACTAGGTTATGCGTTTGATTATCTTGATACTAAAGACAGAGCGCGCATGGTAGATAATGTATTTAGGGCAGCTTACTCAAGCGTGGCTGATTTGGTGATATTTTCAGTTCAGGATATATTGAAATTAGGCAATGAAGCGAGAATGAATACACCTTCAAGCATGGGAGATAATTGGAAATGGCGAATGAAACCGGGAGCACTCGGTGAAAAAGAGATTAACGATATGAGATACCTTGCGAGTGTATTTGGAAGATAATTTGTTTATTTAAGGCGGTGCTGCTGTTCAAATGGCAGGCATCGCTTTTTACTTTATAGGATTACAGTGTTTTGACACCATAATCCTATAAAGTAAAAAACTCCGTAAGGATGCGACTGGCACGCAGACGAGTATTACAAGCTAAAGCTTGCGCGTGCCAGCGCGCAAATAGTTGCAAAGCAACTATTTGTTCTAATTTATTTGAAAAGGAGATTAAAATGAGCAGTGTAATAAATATAAGTTTTAGTCCGACAGGAAGCAGTTTAAAAGCTGCGGAACAGATTTCGGAGGCTTTTGATTATGAAAAAAGGACTATTGATTTATGTAAAGAAATAACAGATGAGGTTAATATAGGCCGCGAAAATGTATGTATCTTTTCAATGCCTTGTTATGGCGGCAGAATTCCGGAGACAGCTGTGCAGAGACTTTTACATATTCATGGCAGTAATACGCCGGCAGTTGTATGCGTGACATTTGGCAACCGTGCATATGAGGACGCATTGCTGGAACTTGCTGATTGTGTTGAGGCTAATGGATTTAAGGTTATAGCCGGGTGCGCGGTTGCTACAGAACATAATATTATGCATGTTTTTGGAACGGGGCGACCTGATGACATGGATAGGGAACAAATAAAAAAATTTGCAGCGGCAGCGGCGAAAAAGGCAGCTGCCTGTGATTTGGATAACAGGCCAGAAATTCCGGGACAACGTCCATATAAGGAAAAACATAGTAAGGTGATGCCTATATTGGTTGGAGAAGAATGTAATAATTGCGGATTGTGTGAGCATGAGTGTCCTGTGCATGCAATTTCAACGGATGGAAAAAAGACAGATGAAAAATTGTGTATAAACTGTATGCGCTGTATTGATATATGTCCTAATAAGTGCAGAAAGTTGCCGGACGATATTGTAACATCGCTGGTTAGCCGGTTGAAAGATGTCTGCAGTGGAAGAAGGAATAATGAGTTTTTTATCTGAAAGGAAAGGTAAGTATGTACCGGATTTTAATAATAGAGGATGACAGCTCTCTCGCAAAAGCAATGAAAAAGCAGATTGAATCATGGGGAAACGAGGTATGTTTAGTAAATGATTTTTTGAATGTTTTATCGGAATTCAAGGAATATGACCCGCATTTGGTTTTGGTTGACATTATGCTGCCATTTTTTAATGGTTATCACTGGTGCAGTGAAATTCGTAAAATATCGGATGTCCCTATAGTATTTATAAGTTCTGCTTCGGATAATATGAATGTAATTATGGCTATGAATATGGGCGGTGATGATTTTATAGCAAAACCTATTGATTTGAGTGTTATGACATCAAAGATACAGGCAATTTTAAGGCGTGCTTATGATATGGGGACCAAACTGCCTATACTTGAGCATAAAGGAGCTGTTTTAAATCTTAATGATACGACACTTAGATATAACGGAGTTCGTATTGAACTTACAAAAAATGATTTTCGCATATTGCAGACGCTTCTTGAAAATAAGGGGAAAGTTGTAAGCAGAGATACTCTTATGACAAAGCTTTGGCAGATGGATTCTTATGTGGAGGAAAATACGCTTACCGTAAATGTGAACCGCTTAAGGAAAAAGCTTGAAAATGCAGGACTTAAGGATTTTATTACGACAAAGGTAGGAAGTGGTTATATAATAGAATGAAACAGGATAAATGGTACGAAATATTAGGATATTATATCCGCGAACATTTGCCTGCAGGGCTGATGTTTGCCGGATTTGGATTTATTTTTTTCATAATATTTAGTTTATATGACCTTGCAGCCGAGGCAGTTGTGTATTCCGTAGGCTTATGTATTTTGTTTGCTTTGATTGTGCTTTGTATACATTTCTTTTTTTATGTAAGAGCGCATAGGGCACGAAAAAGGGTGCTTCAAAATGTGCGTTATCTTACGGACGAATTACCCAAACCTAAAGGGATTGCAGAATATGACCTGCAGCAGATGATTTTTGAGCTTACACATAATTTAAATGAGAGCGAAACTAAGCGAAGGACAGAGTTTAAAGAAAGCATGGATTATTATACAACATGGGTTCATCAGATAAAAACTCCTATATCCGCTATGAAAATGATACTGGAAAGCGAAGATACAAGTGAGAACAGGGAGCTTTTGGCAGAGCTGTTTCGTATAGAACAGTATGTCGAGATGGTTTTAACTTATTTAAGGCTGGGAAGTGAGACTTCGGATTATGTGTTTAAAGAATGTGATTTGGATAATATTATCCGTGCGGCAGTTCATAAGTATGCACCTCAGTTTGTGAGCCGCAGAATAAGTTTAAACTATAATCCTGTACATATTAAGGTTTTGACAGATGAAAAATGGCTTTTGTTTATAATAGAGCAGATTTTGTCAAACAGTATAAAATATACACAGAAGGGCTCTGTTACAATTACTGTAACGCCGGAGCGGATTTTAAAAATATCAGATACAGGTATTGGGATTGCGCCGGAGGATTTGCCGCGCATATTTGAAAAAGGCTTTACCGGATATAACGGAAGAGCTGACAAAAAATCAACGGGACTCGGTTTGTATTTGTGTAAGACAGCGTCTGAGAGGCTTTCACATAAAATAAGTGCAGAGTCGGCTCTGGGAAAAGGTACAACTATATCTTTAGATTTAAATACAGATGAATTAGTGGTTAAAGATTAGGATTTGTTAAATAAAATAATCTGACAAAAATGTCACATCATAAGGCTGAAATGTCACCCGATTGAATGTCGGGCATTTCAGCCGATTTTATATAATAAGGACACAAAGGAAATAAGGAGGTAATAGTGTATGGCTATTTTGGAGGCTAAAAGCCTTAAGAAAATTTATACAACCAGATTTGGGGGAAATCAGGTTCAGGCATTGTCCAATGTGTCTTTCTCAGTTGAGGAGGGTGAGTATGTTGCAATAATGGGTGAATCAGGCTCAGGAAAAACTACACTTCTTAACATTTTGGCAGCACTTGACAAACCTACAAGCGGTGAAGTGCTGTTGGATGGAAAAAGTCTTTCAGAGGTTAAGGAAAAGGAAATTGCTGCCTTTAGAAGAGATAATCTTGGATTTGTCTTTCAGGATTTTAATCTGCTTGATACATTCAGTCTGCAGGATAATATTTTTCTCCCGTTGGTGCTGTCGGGAAAAAATTACAAGGAAATGCAAAAAAGAATTAGTCCTATTGCTGAGAAATTGGGGATATCACATTTATTGTTAAAGTATCCATATGAGGTTTCAGGCGGACAAAAACAGAGAGCGGCAGTTGCAAGAGCTCTTATTACAAATCCGAAGCTGGTCCTTGCGGATGAGCCGACGGGTGCTCTTGACTCACGTGCCACAGACGGACTTTTAAGCATATTTAATGATATAAATAAAGACGGTCAGACAATACTTATGGTTACACATTCTACTAAGGCGGCAAGCCATGCGGGACGAGTGCTTTTTATTAAGGACGGGCAGGTATTCCATCAGATTTATCGGGGAAACGATACAAATGAGCAGATGTATCAGAAAATATCAGATGCCCTTACAATGCTTACAACAGGTGGTGAGAAATATGAGTAGTGGATTTTTTGCAAAGCTTGCCGTAAGCAATATAAAGAAAAATAGAAATACATATATTCCGTATATTGTGACATGTATAATGACTGTCGCGATGTTTTATATAGTAAAGTCATTGTCATTAAATCCGGGACTTGAAGAAATGCTCGGTGGTGATGAGCTGTCTTATATTATGATGCTTGGAAGTATCATAGTAGGCATGTTTGCGTTTATATTTCTGTTTTATACTAACAGCTTTTTGATGAAACGAAGAAAAAAAGAATTTGGTGTTTTTAATATTCTTGGCATGGAAAAATCTCATTTGGCAAAAACACTTGCTTATGAAACATTTTTTATTACTTTAATAAGTATTGCAGGGGGCTTCATTTTTGGAATAGCGCTTGATAAAGCTATGTATCTGCTTATTTTGAGGGTTATACAGGCGGATGTTTCATTTGGATTTTTTATTTCGGGTTATGCTATTAAATCTACTATAGCTCTTTTTATTGTGATATTTTTACTTATATTTTTAAATTCTGTACGTCAGATAAAAATGTCTGACCCGATAGAACTTCTTAGAGCAGGAAATGTTGGTGAAAAAGAGCCGAGGACAAAGTGGCTTATTGCAATAATAGGTGCAGTTTGTCTTTGTATAGGATATTATATTGCGTTGACAACTAAAAATCCGATTGCTTCGTTTTCACTGTTTTTCGTTGCGGTAATTTTTGTAATTATAGGTACTTATATGCTGTTTACAGCAGGCAGTATTGCTCTTTTAAAGACGCTTAGAAAAAATAAAAATTATTATTATAAGACAAAACATTTTATAAGCGTTTCAGGTATGATTTACCGTATGAAGCAAAATGCAGTAGGCCTTGCAAATATTTGTGTGCTATCGACTGCTGTTTTGGTTATGGTTTCATCAACAACATCACTTATGCTTGGAATGGAGGATGTTATAAGAACACGTTATCCCAATGATTTTGTGGTATATGCAAATGAAGAGACAAAAGACGCAAACTATAAGGTTTTTGAACAAATTAAAAGGCTTCAGAAAGAGAAAAATTTAAATGTTACAGGTGAAATGGAGTATTCTTATCTGGCATTTTCATCTATCAATGAGGGGGATAAGTTTAATGTCGGCCGCAGCGGTTCAATAGCTGATATGAATGATATAGCAAATCTTATTTTTGTGTCACTTAATCAATATAATAAAGTTATGGGAACAAATGAAACATTAGCAGATAATGAGATTTTAGTTTATTCAAACCGTAAGAGCTTTGATTATCCTGTGCTTAAGGTTTTTGACAAAGAATATAAAATTAAAGAAGAACTTGATTCATTTATGGGAAACGGAATAATAGCAGCCAATATGGCAAACAGCCATTTCGTTGTTGTTAAGGATCAAAGTGAGATACATGATTTGTATGTTAAGCAAAAAGATGTTCTTACTGATATAGCAAGCGATATACGCTATTTATATGGATTTGATACAGATGCAGGAGAGGAGGAACAGACTGCTTTTTATGGTGCAATGCTTGATGTATGTGAGACAAATCAGTATCAGGTAACTGCAGAATCAAGATGCGATGCGAGAACAAGTTTTATAGGGTTGTATGGCGGATTTTTCTTTATAGGTATTTTTCTGGGATTTCTGTTTATTATGGCGACAGTCCTTATTATTTATTATAAACAGATTTCTGAAGGGTACGATGATAAAGAGCGTTTTGAAATTATGCAGAAAGTCGGTATGAGCCATCAGGAGGTTAAGTCATCTATTCATTCGCAGGTTTTGACTGTGTTCTTTATGCCATTGTTAGCAGCCGGTATTCATATTGCAGCGGCATTTCCTATGATTTCAAGATTGCTTGCAGTACTCAATCTTTTGAATGTAAAGCTGTATCTGATATGTACGATAATATGCTTTTTGGTATTTGCGGTTATGTATATGCTTATTTATTTTCTGACTGCAAAAAATTATTATAAAATCGTGAGCAGGTAAATTTTTGTTGCAATAATTTTTATAATGTGTTAATATTCTCTCTACGAGAAACAAATGTATTTCATAGACGAACAAAGGCGGTTGTTATGGCAGAGGAAAGCAAGTATTATGTTGTAAAGCAGAAAGCATTGCCTGAGGTGCTGCTGAAAGTGGCAATGGCTAACAGGCTTATAGAAACAAAAGGCGTTTCTATTGCAGAAGCCACAGAAAAGATAGGTATAAGCAGAAGTTCATATTATAAATATAAAGATGATATCTTTCCTTTCAGAGATAATGTTAAGGGAAAGACGATTACTTTTGTACTTTCGATGGATGATGAGCCTGGGCTGTTGTCGCTGGTACTGAAAAAAGTAGCCAAGTTTAAGGCAAATATTCTTACGATACATCAGACAATCCCTGTAAATGGTATCGCATCGCTTACGTTAAGTGTGGATATATTACCGTCGACAGGAGATTCGGCTAAGATGATAGAGGAGATAGAGCAGCTTAACGGCGTAAGATATTTAAAAATATTAAGCCGGGAGTAAGAGTAATGCGAACCTATGCTTATGAAAGTGCAGGCAGATATTTAGAAATAAATTTTTGTAAAGTAAGTTATTAAATATATATACTTATAAAGAAAAAGAGTAAGGAGTACAAGTTATGGCAAAAATAGCAGTTTTAGGGTATGGAACAGTTGGTTCAGGTGTTGTCGAAGTATTGGATACAAACAGCGAATCAATAAAGAAAAGAGCCGGTGAGTCTATTGAAGTTAAGTATGTTTTGGATTTAAGAGATTTCCCGGATGATCCGATACAGAAAAAGATTGTTCATGATGTTGATATTATAATGAATGACCCTGAAATAGATGTTGTAGTTGAGGTTATGGGTGGTATAGAGCCTGCATTTACATTTGCAAAACGCGCGTTATCATCAGGCAAGAGCGTATGTACTTCAAATAAGGCGCTTGTTGCGGCTCACGGACCTGAGCTTCTTGAGCTTGCAAGAGCAAACAGACTTAATTTTATGTTTGAGGCTTCGGTAGGCGGCGGTATTCCTATTATAAGACCGTTAAACCAGTCGCTTACAGCAGATGAAATTACAAAAATAACAGGTATACTTAATGGTACTACTAATTATATTCTTACAAAAATGAGCAGAGAAAATGCTACATATGATACAACATTAAAAGAGGCACAGGATTTAGGCTATGCTGAGCGTAATCCTGAGGCAGATGTCGAGGGTTATGATGCATGCAGAAAGATTGCTATTTTAACGTCTCTTGCATTCGGTGCTACAGTTCATTTTGAGGATATAACGACAGAAGGAATCACGAATATATCTGATAAGGATTTTAAATATGCAGAAAAGCTTGGCAGAGTTATCAAGCTCTTTGCAACATCATGCAGAAAAGATGGTAAGGTATATGCCATAACAGCTCCGTTTATGATATCTGATACACATCCTCTTTATAATGTAAATGATGTTCTTAACGGAATTTATATTAATGGAAATGTAATCGGTGATGTAATGTTTTTTGGAGCAGGAGCAGGAAAGCTCCCGACAGCCAGTGCGGTTGTAGCCGATGTTGTCGACAGTGTAAAGCATAAGGGGACTAATGTTATGACGGTGTGGTCATCAGATGCCTTGGAGCTTGGAAATACTGATGATGAAGTCAGAAGATTTTTTGTAAGAGTAAAAGGAGATGCGTCTGATACCTCTGCTGTATCGGCTGTCTTTGGAAATGTAGATCCTATTTGTGCAGACGGAGTCTCAGGAGAGTATGGTTTTGTCACAGAAGAGATGACTGAGAAATCGTTTAACGAAAAAGCAGCGAAAATAGAAATGATTAACAGAATCCGACTTGATGATACGATGATATAAGAAGATGAAAATGTTCGAATAGGAGAGGAAAATGAAGTATTTAATAATTCTTGGTGATGGGATGGCAGATAAGGACATCCCGCAGCTTGGCAATAAAACACCTTTGGAATATGCCAATACACCTACAATGGATAAATATTCAAAAATGTCGCAGATAGGTATGGTACATACGATACCTGAGGGAATGTCTCCGGGAAGTGATACAGCCAACCTTTCGGTGCTTGGTTATGACCCGAAGAAATATTATACGGGACGTTCGCCGCTGGAAGCGCTAAGCATCGGTGTTGACATGAAAACAACAGATGTCGCTTTAAGATGTAATATTGTGACTTTATCAGATGGAGATGTTCCTTATGAAGAGCGAACAATAATTGACCACAGCTCAAGTGAAATATCTACAGAAGATGCAGCGGTACTTATTGATGCGGTAAGAGCAGAGCTTGAAAATGATATATATAAATTTTACGTCGGAACAAGTTACAGACATCTTACTATATGGGATAAAGGCGAGGTTGTTGAGCTGACACCTCCGCATGATATTTTAGGACAAAAAATAGGCAGTTTCCTGCCTCATGATAAATCTCTTTATGAGATGATGAAAAAAAGCTATGATATTTTAAGTAATCATCCGATTAATAAAGAGAGAGTAAAAAATGGCTTAAATCCTGCAAACTCTATATGGTTCTGGGGAGCGGGAACAAGACCGCAGCTAACATCATTTAAAGAAAAGACGGGATATAGCGGTGCCATGATTTCTGCTGTCGACCTCCTGAAAGGAATTGCTGTAGGAGCAGGAATGAAAGTTGTTGAGGTTGAAGGCGCTAACGGAGGTCTTAACACTAATTATGAGGGCAAAGCAGATGCCGCTGTCAGCGCGCTTACATCAGGCGGATGTGATTTTGCGTATATTCACATTGAAGCTCCTGATGAGATGGGACATCAGGGAAGCTGTGAACGAAAGGTAAAAGCCATAGAAAATCTTGATGAAAGAATAATAAAGCGTGTTGTGGATAAAATGGAGCAGTTAAACGAGGATTTCAGAATGCTGGTGCTTCCTGACCACCCAACACCTGTTGCTATCAGGACACACGTTGCAGATCCTGTACCATATATGCTTTACGACAGTACAAATAAGCTTTCAAAGGATTGGTCTTACAATGAAAAGAATGCAGAAAAAAGCGGCAATTACATTGAACAAGGCCATACAATAATAGATATGCTTTTTGAAAAATAAAAGAATGCTGTTAATCTAAAGTTGCTCAGAAATGAGGATTAAAATGTAATTGGAAATTATATGAAAATGAAAGGAAAATCAGTTATGTTAAAGGTTGTTAAATTTGGCGGAAGTTCACTTGCAAGTGCAGATCAGTTTAAGAAAGTCGGTAATATCATAAGAGCAGATGAGAGCAGAAAATATGTTGTGCCTTCAGCTCCGGGAAAAAGATTTGACGGCGACACAAAAGTAACAGATATGCTCTATAAATGTTATGCGGAAGCAGAAGCAGGCAAAAATATTGAGAAACATATTAATGCAATAAAAGAAAGATACAATGAAATCATAAGAGGATTGGGCTTAAAGCTTTCTTTGGAAGAGCAGTTTGACACAATTAAGAAGATGTTTGAGTCAAAAGCCGGAAAGGATTACGCGGCTTCAAGAGGAGAATATTTAAACGGTATTATAATGGCAAATTATCTCGGATACGAGTTTATCGATGCTGCATCTGTAATTTTCTTTGACAAAGACGGTGAATTTGATTCAGAAAAGACTAACGATATTATGTCAGCAAGGCTTGCAAAGACAACTAATGCAGTTGTTCCGGGATTTTACGGTTCAATGCCTGACGGTACTGTTAAGACATTTTCAAGAGGTGGTTCTGATGTTACAGGTTCAATTGTCGCGAGAGCGCTTAGAGCTGATATATATGAAAACTGGACAGATGTTTCAGGATTTCTTGCAGCAGACCCAAGAATAGTTGAAAATCCAAGACCTATTAATATAATTACATATAAGGAATTAAGAGAACTTTCATACATGGGTGCTTCAGTTCTTCATGAATCAGCTATTTTCCCTGTAAGAAAAGAGGGAATTCCGATTAATATCAGAAATACAAACGCTCCTGATGACAAGGGCACAATGATTGTTGAGACTACATGCAAGAAACCTGATTGCATTATAACAGGTATTGCCGGAAAGAAAGGTTTTGTATCAATAAGTCTTGATAAGGACATGATGAATTCAGAGATAGGTTTCGGAAGAAAAGTCCTTCAGGTATTTGAGGACAACGGTATTTCATTTGAGCATATGCCATCAGGGATTGATACAATGACAGTATTTGTTCATCAGGATGAATTTGTTGAGAAAGAGCAGAAAGTTCTTGCAGAGCTTCATCGTGCAGTAAAACCTGATTCACTTGAACTTGAATCAGACCTTGCGCTCATCGCTGTAGTTGGACGAGGCATGAGAAACAGTACAGGTATTGCCGGAAATATTTTCTCGGCGCTCGCTAAAGCCAAGATTAATATTAAAATGATTGATCAGGGTTCAAGCGAGTTAAATATAATTATCGGAGTAAGAAACAGATATTTCGAGGATGCAATTAAGACAATTTATAAGGTATTTGTTCCGGAAGCAAATTAATAAAATGATCAGAGAGCTGTCGCATTACGGTAAACGTGGTGCGGCAGTTTTTAACATTTATCTACGGACATAAATTAAATCAGTTATGCCATTATAAGTCTGAGTTTTATAAAGCTTTAATTTTATTTCGTTTTCCATGTTACTGAAAAGGTGAATTCCATTACCAAGTAGAGTAGGAATAACGGAAATGTAATATTTATCAATCATATTTTTGCTCTCCTATTATGCTTCAAACTGAAAGTTATCTATGAATATACATTCTTGTCATATCATGTTCATCATCCTCTTGAACCATACACAAAAATTCCCAGCCATATCTTTCATAGAAATTTGTATGGTCTGTAATCAAATAGATGGGGGTTATTTCTTTGGACTTCATATCTTTCACAACTATATCAAGTAATTTCCCTGCAATTCCTTGACAACGATATTCTTTTTCGGTATATACTGCACACACATTGGGCGTAAGGTCTTTCCTGCTGTGAAAATCATTTTCGATTACTCCTAAACCCCCTACAATACGCTCTCTATCTAAGCAAAGATACCAACCATATTCTGTTTCATTATTAATATAAGCTTCCATGCATTTAAGATAAGCCTCTTGTGGAACTTTCCATTTATCATTAAACCATGCAGCAGCCTCTTCTTTTAATTCTGGTTTTTGTCTTAAAGTAACATAGGTATATTTATTCATATTTTGTCTCCTAAAATTTAAATTTGTATGCTTTATACCTAAATAATTATATCATTAGAAAAATGAGTAGTCATTTCTTTTTACCTATTTTAAGAAAATTTGTTTAGTATATAAAAAATGACACTATGTTTCAAGAGGCAATCTTATATATTGTTGTATTTATTTGTCTAAATGCAGTGCTTATAAGAATTTTTTCGATTTTCAATCGTTTTTTAATACGAAAAAATAAACAGTATTTTATAATTATTATGTGAAAACTATTGATAAAAAAGTGTAAAGAATTTGTGAAAAGATATTGACAAATATATATTTGCTGTATAATATTTTTAGTATAGAGGATGTATATATCAATAAGAGGGGCACACTTATAGAAATATAAGGTCGCAAAGCATGAAGTCTACGGTACAAAATACTATGATGGTTCGGTTGCAATGATTTGTTCATTGCGGCCTTTTTTTACTTTATAGGAAATTGCGTCGAAGACGCATTCTGATAACAAGTTTGCGAAGCAAATCTTGCAAGCGTCGTGAACGACGCTTTTTTATTAGGGTTTAGCCAGTGTTATTACTATGGAAATATTTGTTATTTTAGTTAAGAATATAGATATATCAGAACATATATATTTTCTAATATCTTTAAATCTATTTATAATGTCAGCTATATTAATAAATGTTTACAATTTAGAAAGAAAAAATAGTGGATATATGGGAAAAGAAATGGATATGTATTTGGATAAAAGAACATATAAAATATTCAACTCGATTTTTGGCAGAATAATAATGAGCCTGATATATATAACTCCAACAATTTATATATTAAATGGCATTATTACTGAGAATTATGACAGGTTTTTATATTTAGAGCTGTTGCAGATAATATGTTTAATTTTGTTTACATTAAATTGGGTGAACTATTTTAATTGGAGACGTAAATATAAAAAAGAAGAAAAATTGTCCGATTAGTTTAGTTGTCCGATGATATACTTTGAAATGGAGGCCTGTTATGAATATCAAAAAGCTCGTATTTATTAATGTGCAGATACTAATGATAGTGTCATATATTATATTTTTTATATTGACAATTAAATTTTATTGGTCATTGCTTCCTTATATATTTTTCGGTGTTGGAGGAGAATTTATTGTTATTTCATTAACTGTGGCAGACAGACTACATAAAAAAGATAAATTATATAAAATGCAGACTTATACTTGTAATGGAGAAAATAATTGTGAAAAAAAGGTCAATAGGATTAACATTAAAGATTAGATATTGGTCGAGCATTGTTTATTATATCAGTATTTTATGTTATGGAATTTTGGTTGTTAATTTTTACGGAATTAGTAATTTAACAGGTAAAACGGGCTTTGTTATTTTATTAAGCTACATAATTGCATTGCTTTGCCTGATGATAAAAGCAGAAACATTTATGAAGTATTGCGACCCTCTCAATATAGGTAATCGTAAAAAATATATGTTAATATGCACACTTGAGTTTTCAGAGATGATTATAGCGGCAGTTTTAGTTCAAGTTAATAATGCGAACAGAAAAGATATTTTGCAAGTTGACTTTATATTTATAAGCACAATGATACTAATATGCTCGATTTATCTGCACAAAAGCATAATAAAAAATTATGAGGAAATAAGAGACTGCGAAATATTAAATGAAAAAATGAAATACTATTTAGAAGCGGTGCAGAGTGATAAAACGGTTGATGTTGATAAATTATTTAAAAGTTTTTGTGGATTTATAATTTATATTATCTTGCTGACATTTATTTATAAGTATACGCTTAAGTACTGGATATCGACTTTCGTGTTTATGGTATTTAATATTTTTGTTTTATGGAAATTACATTGGATTGGAATAAAAGAACTGGTAAAAAGTAAATATGTATACTTTGCGGTTGTTAGTGTTATATCGAGTTTGGGAATTGTTTTATTAAAGTTAATTTATGATAAAGCTATTGTATTGAGCATATTTCAAGATAGAGACGAGCAGGAATATTTAATGATTTTAGTTTTGTTCTTTTTGCCATTGATTTATTATGGGAACAAATTATCGATGGCTTATATGAATAAGAAAAATGAGTGGGTGGAGTAAGAAAAAGTAGAATTAATGATATGAAGATGAATAATAAAAATAAATTGATTGAATTTTGGTGTGTATGTGCAATTATCGGGTGTATCAGCGGATTTATGTATAATAGAGAAGAGACTTTAAAAAATCTTTTAGTTGTTGTAATAAGTGCAGGTGCATTGGCGTTAATTAGAGTGATAATATTATTTTATGCTAATTCAAGAAAATAATTTTGAAAAGGTCGGAATTTGATATTTACATGGAACAGGTGACAATAAATGAAAAACAGACGCAGTAATTATATATTTGTTATGACAGTGCCGGGAGTTATTTCAATATTAACCGGTATAATATTTGATGTTTCAGATTATTTAATTGCAGCTTTATCAGTAGTTATGTATGGAATATTCTCATATTTTTGCTTAGATAAAAGGCAGATAGAAAAGACAAAATTAAGAGAGAAAGCAATTAAGAATATTGTTATATCGATTTTTATTATGATATTGTCAATGGCTGTTTTGGTATGGACAAAAATCTTTCCTGATTTATGGCTTGGTAAAAATGTGATTGCTTTGTTACAGGTAGTCATGGCGTTAGTATTTTCTGTAAGTATAATGTCATTATATTGGAATGTACATGAAAAGAATTGAGGTTATTATGGAGAAATTTGGAGTATTTTTAATAGTTATTAGTACGCTGATTACAATTGCGCCGTATATTTGGTTTTTCATAGATATAATAGATGAAGCTTCCAAAAGAAAAATATTGATAGATGCAGCGTTTACCGGTCCTGGTTTGGTTTTGTGCACGCTTATATGGATTTTTTGCTTTAAATACTATGGGAAGCATAGAGAAAAAATGTGATGTAAAATATTGAATTTATAGCATTTATATCATATGTTTGTTTGGGTATTTTGTCGTGTGTGGCGTTTTTGTTTGGACATCTTGCTGAAAAGCAAATTAGTTTTGACAATAGCTGTGATGAGAAATCATATATGAGATTTAAAAAATATATAAGATATATGATGTATACATTTGGAATAATGATTTTAGGTGTAGTTGTTCTTGCTATTTATATTCTGGTAATTAGATGAGATGAAACTATAGATATAGGGAGGAAAAACATTGTTGTTTTTATAATTAAAGAAATGGAATATTTTACATTGCAAGGAAGTTGTCTTATTTCAATTTTAACAGATGTAGTGCTGTTGTTGATTGGCGGTTTGCTAAGTATATATTTGATTAAAAAAAGAGTTGATCCATATATACCATTTATATTTTTTGCGGGAATTTTAGTAGCAATTATTCAAAATAGTTTTTTCTTAAAAAGTAGAAATGTTAATGCGGATAATATATTAATTGATTTTATAGGTATTATTTTTGGAGGCATCATAATAAGCCTGCCACATATAAATATATTTTATGAAATGTTTTTAAGTAATACATATAAAGAAGTGGTTATCCTGTGCCTGACAATATACTCTATGTGGGGAACGGAAAAAATAATATTTCATTGCATTAATTTATTTAGGAGTTTTAAAGGGGTTAATATTGATTAGTATTGATGTATATATTATTTTATTTCTCTTAGGGTATTTTGGCGGATTTCGGTATTTGGCAGATATATTTAATAAGTATATGCCGGATATTCAAAGATATGAATGGTTAAATGGTGAAGTTATAGTAGAAATTTTTTTGTTCATTATTACGATATGTGTTTACAGCCGATTACTAAAAAAGGGGATAAAAGAATATAAGAAAATAGATATAAATGAGATTTCAACAATTTTTTTAGTAATATCAATTCTTGGAATGATGATAACATACATTTTTGGAGTTGAAGAAAAAAGTGCTTTAGATTTAAATGTAAATAACAATTTTAAAATACATTATTTAATTGCTCCGTTAATATATGCACCGGTAATCGAAGAATTATTTTGTAGGAATGGTATTATGCGTGTTTTTGAAGAACAATTTAGAATGACAAAAATATCTGCAATAATTTTAAGTTCATTAGTATTTTCGTTATTACACGTTATAAAACAAAACGATGCAGCCCTTAATATAATAACAGCAAATTTTTTAATATACTTAGTATCAGGTTTTGGGTGTGGATATGTGTATAAAAATACAGATAATATATTTTCTTCAATTATTTTACATATATTGTGGAATTTTAGCATAATAGCAGGCAGTATTGTAAGAATGGCATTTTAAAATTACGGGGCGGATTATTATTGGCTCCGATTGTCGAGCAGAAAATAAATATCAGTGAATCGCTCAGCAGAAAAGAGATAGGGTGATGCAGAACTTTTGAAATGGAGGGCTAATATTGAATATAAAGTGTTTGGCAAGCGATTATATTATTAAAGAAACTGATGACATACATTATGTATATAACAAAATCTATGAGGACACGTTAATAAAAATAATAATAGCTGCACTTATAGATTTATTTATACCAGAAGCCTCGGATTATTATTTGCCAGTATGTATTAAAATAAGTAAAACAAAAGAAAATGTTGTTATTACAGAAAAATTGGACATTAAAGGAAGAGCGGATTTTAAATATTTTATAGCTAAACATCAATATCAGAAATGGAAGAAAGTATATACTATCGTAATAAGTATAATTATTATGTTAGGATTGGCAATAGACGCTTCTTTTATATATCTGTTTTTAAAATTGGAAGCTAATCTGCTGATGGGTGCATGTGCTGTGATTATGCTGATTATTACCGTGGGAGCAGTGGTAAAGTTAGAACTGAATAATAGGAAAAGAATGAAATATGAGATAATAGATATATCATTTTAAAAAATTGTTAAGTTTTAAACAAAAGGAGAAAAGGTATCTTGGAAAAACAGATAACATGTCAGAATTTTGTAATGAGAATATATTCTTTTGTTCCGGTTGTGTTCATTTTGGCATATTTTGAGTATCTGATATTAAATGAAATATTAAGTATAAGAACATATTTTATAGTGTCAATTATATTAATGATAATTTTTGCATGTATATATTTTAAGTGTAGTAAAAAATTCTTTTTGAGACAACTTGTATATAATGTTAAGCAAAATGGAATATGTATTAAGATAAATAAAAATGAAATTTTACTGGACGTTTTAAAAATAAAAAATGTAGAAATTAAAAAAATATATATGTATGGAATATCGGTAGAAAAACTTACAATAAGGTACAATTTTGATTATAAGAGCAGAGTTTTGGTATTTTATTCGGAGGATTTAATAGATGGACAAATAGAGGGGCAAGGGCTTAGAGAGTTTTATAATGATTTGAATAAAATTGAAGCTGGTTTATAAAAGTGTTATTACTGAGGAGTTGGAGAAATGTAAAAACAATGAAATTATTTTTGAAGAATAGTACATATAAGAGTGAAGATTATTTATGCAATGTGTGGATTAATGACAGAGAAGCGCAGGTTTATGCTCTGAATGGTAAAGATGAACTTGTAATAGACATTCCGCAAGGAAGTGATGTGAAAATAGAGATTCAGAGTACGTTTTTAAAAAGCAATAAAAAAATATTTTTAATGTTTTTTTACTGGATTTTGTCTTTATTTTCAGGAAGCGGAGAATATATGCCATTTGGAAAGCCTTTTAATGCCGTGGTTAGAATAGAAAAAGCAGATAAAGAAAATATCTATATACAGACAAATGACATAAAAAGTAAGGTGGCTTTTTGCGTGAAAACAGACGGTGATATAGTGGAAAATGAATTTGTTTCACCAAAAGGATATAAAATCTCCTGGTTTTTGGGGTATGCATTACCTGTTTTTTTATTAATTTCAGCAATAACATTGGTTGTATTATTAGTGGAATTTCGAGAAAAATTTTACGTTATAAAGGGGATGTTTTTAGTGCTGTCTGTGGGTTGCGGAATTGGCTGGATGATATATACATTGAATATTTTAAAAAAATGAAATTATATAATCAGCACCCTGCAAAAAATGCAGGGTGTGTTTTACTTTATAGGATTACTGCGTTTGTTTCATGTGTGGCACTGCCGCAATCCTATCTTGCGAAAACATTAGCATGTTGATATAATATAATAATTAAGGTCTGGTGCTGCCAGACGTAATAAATGTATATATACTGCGTTTGCGGATTAGTTAAAAGGAGTTTTACAACATGGATATTACTAAGAAAATTGCTGAGGAGCTTCAAATAAAACCGTCTCAGGTCGATGCTGCCATAAAATTAATTGATGAGGGATGTACTATTCCTTTTATCGCAAGATATCGTAAAGAAGTTACAGGTTCATTAAATGACGAGCAGTTAAGAGAACTTGATGAGCGTTTAAAATATTTAAGAAACCTTGAAAATAGAAAAGAGCAGGTTATTGCAAGTATTGAGGAGCAGGGTAAGCTTACTGAGGATTTGAAAAATCAGATTATTGCTGCCGAGACAATGGTTCTTGTTGAGGATTTATATCGTCCTTATAAGCAGAAGAGAAGAACAAGAGCGATTATTGCAAAGGAAAAAGGATTGGAGCCGCTTGCATTATATATATTACAGCAGGATACAGATAAGCCGGTGGAGGAAAAGGCTGCTGAATATATAAGCGATGAGGAGGGCAAAGAAGTTGCGAGTGCAGCGGATGCCATAGCAGGGGCTCTTGATATAATAGCTGAGCAGATTTCAGACGAGGCAGATTACAGAACTTATATAAGAGATATTACCTTTAAAGAGGGCAAAATCAGTTCTGTTGCAAAGGACGCTGAGGCGGAGTCGGTTTATGAGACTTATTATGATTACAGTGAGTCACTTACAACAATACCGGGACACAGAGTTCTTGCATTAAACAGGGGTGAAAATGAGAAATTCCTTAATGTTAAGATAGAGGCGCCTGTTGAAAGAATTTTAGGCTATCTTGAAAAAAAGATGATAGTTTCGGAGAATCAGTACACAACACCTCTTTTGAAAGCTGTTGTTAAGGATGCTTATGACAGACTTATAGCTCCGGCGATTGAAAGAGAGATAAGAAATTCTTTGACGGAAACAGCAGAGGATGGAGCTATAAAGGTGTTTGGAAAAAATCTTGAGCAGCTTCTTTTGCAGCCGCCTATTGCAGGTAAGGTTGTACTTGGCTGGGATCCGGCATTCAGGACAGGCTGTAAGCTTGCTGTTGTTGACCCTACAGGAAAGGTTCTTGCAACAAAGGTTATTTATCCTACAGAGCCTCATAATAAAGTGGAGCAGTCTAAGGCAGAGGTTAAGAAGCTTATAGATAAATATGGAATTACGCTTATTTCATGCGGTAACGGAACAGCTTCAAGAGAATCAGAAAAAATCATTGCAGATATGATTAACGAAGAGGGGCTTACAGGCGTTGACTACATTATTACAAATGAGGCAGGAGCATCTGTTTATTCCGCAAGTAAGCTTGCAACAGAAGAATTTCCTGATTTTGATGTGGCTCAAAGAAGTGCGGTTTCAATAGCAAGAAGAGTTCAGGATCCTCTTGCGGAGCTTGTAAAAATTGAACCTAAATCAATCGGTGTTGGGCAGTACCAGCACGATATGAATCAGAAAAAGCTTGGTGAAGCACTTGCCGGAGTTGTAGAGGACAGCGTTAATAAGGTCGGAGTTGATTTAAATACAGCGTCAGCATCCCTTTTGGAGTATATTTCGGGAATATCAAAGACAGTTGCCAAAAATATTGTTGATTACAGAGAGACAAACGGACGATTTACTAACCGAAAGCAGCTTTTAAAGGTTGCCAAGCTTGGTCCTAAGGCTTTTGAACAGTGTGCAGGATTTATGCGTATTCAGGATGGGGATAATCCTCTTGATGCAACAAGCGTACATCCTGAGAGCTATGAGGTTGCAAAAAAGCTTCTTGAAATTATGGGATATGATATTAATTCAATAACAACGGGTGAACTCATAGGTTTAAGAAGCAAGATTAAAGATATTCACGAGATGGCGCAAAAGCTTGATGTCGGCGAAATAACTCTCGACGATATAATAAAAGAACTTGAGAAGCCGGGCAGAGATCCGCGAGAGGATATGCCAAAGCCGATATTAAGAAAAGATGTTCTTGATATGAAGGATTTACAGCCGGGAATGATTTTAAAAGGTACGGTAAGAAATGTTATTGATTTTGGCGCATTTGTTGATATAGGTGTTCATCAGGATGGTCTTGTACACATTTCGCAGATGACAAGACAAAAAAGAGTTGAGCATCCGCTTGATGTTGTGAGCGTCGGTGACATAGTTGACGTCAGAGTGGTTGATGTAGACGTGGCTAAGGCAAGAATTTCACTTTCTATGATACTTGATGAAAATGAAGCCGCTAAAAAAGTATATGATAAGAAACCGGCTGACAAAAAGAGCACAGATAAGAAGGCTGTGAAAGGTACGACAGACAGGCATGGCAGGACTCATGGCAATAAACAGCGTAAAAATACGGGTCTAAATCTTAACGGATTGTCTAAATTTATGAGATAATGACAGAATGGAGACGACATGGAAAATAATGATATGCTTAAAGCAGAATTTGAAACATGCATAGGCAAGAAAGAGCTTATGGATTTTAAGGTATATCACAACTATCACAGTATAAGCGGTATTGCGGCATTGTTGTTTGGTATTATTGCACTTATTATATGTGTGGTATCGATCAATCAGGTAAATATATCTTATACGCTTATGATGGGATTTTTTGGATTGTTTTTTACGGTATATACGCCGGTAGGAATGTATTTAAAGGTAAAAAAACAGATGAAAACCGTGCCTGTATTCAGGGAACCGGTAAAGTATATTGTGACTGAAGAAAAGATTACGCTTTCGCAGGGCGACGTAAAAGAAGAACTTTTGTGGGATGATATATTTACAATAAAATGTACCGGCAAAAATCTTATTTTGTATATTACTTCGGTAAGAGCAAATATAATACCGCTGTCAGATTTGGGCGAAGAGGCACCTAAATTTATTGAGATAGCAAGAAAGAAGTTAAGACCTTTTCAAATAAAGTTTAACGATGAAAAAGTTCTTAAAAAATGCGGCTTAAAATAGTTTAAAAGAATTGAGAATATTATGGTAAAAGAGACTTACGACAATAAAGAGACATTTGAATTAGGGAAAACGATAGGACAAAATGCGAAGCCAGGGCAGATTTATTGCCTTGACGGGGATTTGGGCGTTGGGAAAACTGTATTTACACAAGGCTTTGCAAAAGGACTGGGTATTGATGAGGCGATAAACAGCCCTACATTTACCATAGTTCAGGAATATACAGAAGGAAGGCTTAATTTGTATCATTTTGATGTTTACAGAATAAGCGATGTATCAGAGATGGATGAAATAGGATACGATGAGTATTTCTATTCCGATGGTGTATGTCTTATTGAATGGGGAAGTCTTATAAGCGATATTCTGCCGGATGAAACTATTTATATAAATATAGAGAAATCTTTGGATAAAGGTTTTGATTACAGAAAAATAACGATAAATGGAGATGTAAGGATATGAGGATTTTAGCGATTGAGAGTTCTGCGGTTACAGCTTCGGTAGCTGTTTTGACAGATAAAGTCGTAACAGCGGAATATACGGTTAATTATAAAAAGACTCATTCTCAGACACTGCTTCCGATGATTGATGAAATATTTAAGATGACTGAGACAAAGCCTGAGACTGTTGATTTGATAGCTGTTTCCGTGGGACCTGGTTCATTTACGGGATTGAGAATAGGAGCTGCAACCGGCAAGGGACTGGCATTGGCTTTAGATAAACCTATGGCAGCAGTAAATACGCTTGAGGCTATGGCGTGGAATCTGTATGGAACAGATAAGTTGATATGTCCTGTAATGGATGCGAAAAGGCAGCATTTGTATACGGGTATATATGAGTTTGAAAATTGTGAAAAATTTAAAATTATTAAAGGACAGTCACTTTTATCTTTTGAGGAAATTGTCGATATTATAAATGAGATGAAAAGGGACGTAGTATTTGTCGGTGACGGTATAGATACTGCAGGTGAATATTTGAGGGAGCATTTAGAGTGCAGATTTTCATTTGCTCCTGCACATCTTAATACACAGAGGGCTGCAAGTGTTGCAATGCTTGCTTTGGATATGTATAACAGAAATGAGATTATAGATTCAGACAGGCTGCATCCGGAATATTTAAGACTGTCGCAGGCTGAAAGGCAGCTTGCAAAAAAGGCTTCAGAGGGGGAAGTTTAATGATTATAAGGCCTATGACTAAAAATGATGCACAGCAGGTATCTTTAATAGAAAAGAATATTTTTTCAATTCCGTGGTCAAAGGAGTCATTTGAGGATGCCTGCACGAAAGATACAAACATTTATCTTGTGTGTGAAATAAACGGAAATATTGCAGGATATTGCGGTATGTGGACTGTTTTTGGAGAGGGAAATATAACGAATATGGCGGTCGATGAAAATTACAGACAGCAGGGTGTGGCATATGCAATGATGCAGAGCATGGAAGAGCTTGCAAGGCAAAAAGATGTTGATGCGTTTTTTTTGGAAGTCAGGGAAAGTAATTTGGCGGCACAGAAGCTGTATGAAAAGATGGGATACAGCAATATAGGAAAAAGGAAAAGATTTTATGAGCGTCCGGTTGAGGATGCAATAATCATGTCCAAAATGGAGGGCTTAGTGTGAAAAATCATATTGATGCGATGATTTTTCACACGCGAGATTTGTGTCTGCGCACACTTGACACAAACTTACGCAGCTATTTGTTTATGAGCAAAAACAAATAGCAGGCAATGAGATTGAATAGAAAAGAGGATTTTGATGTTAGATGTATGTTTATTGGGAACCAGTGGAATGCTGCCGATGCCTGGCAGATACCTCACTGCATTAATGACAAGATATAATGGCAGCAGCATGCTGATTGACTGCGGCGAGGCAACACAGATGGCTATAAAGGAAAAGGGCTGGAGTTTTAATCCGATAGATATTATATGTTTTACTCATTATCACGCAGACCACATAAGCGGCTTGCCGGGACTGTTGCTTACAATAGGAAATTCAGACAGAAAAGACCCGGTAACGTTAATTGGGCCTAAGGGTCTTACGAGAGTTGTTTCGGCGTTAAGAGTTATTGCACCGGAGCTTCCGTATGAACTTAAATTTATAGAACTTAGTGAAGCGAGAGAACATATTTCAATAAACGGATACGAGATAGATGCCTTTAAGGTGTCACATGCAGTTGCATGTTATGGTTATTCGATAAATATACCAAGAATAGGTAAGTTTGACGTAAATAAAGCTATACAGCAGGGGATTCCTAAAAATATCTGGAATAAACTGCAGCATGGTAATGAAGTAGAGCTTGACGGATGTATATATACACCTGATATGGTTGTGGGAAAACCTAGAAAAGGACTTAAAGTAACATATTGTACAGATACAAGACCTGTAGCTTCAATATCAGAAAATGCAGCAGGTTCAGATTTGTTTATATGCGAAGGAATGTATGGGGAGGATGATAAGGCGAATAAGGCAAAAGAAAATAAACATATGACATTTAAGGAGGCGGCTTATCTGGCAAAAGAAGCCGGGGTTAAGGAAATGTGGCTCACACATTTCAGCCCGTCGCTTATAAGGCCGGCAGATTATATTGCAGGCATAAAAAATATTTTTGAAAATGTGAGCGTTGGAATAGATGGTAAAAGTGTGGAGCTTATTTTCGAGGAAGAATAGGGGCGATGCGTATGAAAAAATATTATAAAACCATTATAGTTATAGTTGTGTTGGCGGTTCTTGGAATAGGATATTATTACTATCTCTCAAACAGGGACAATTCTGTTGATGCTACAGAGAAAGAATTTGCACAGCAGGAAATAGACACGCTTACTACTAGAGATTTGTCGGCTAATTATCCGGAATCTCCTAAAGAGGTAGTGAAATTTTACGCAAGAATAACAAGGGCTTATTATAAAACGAAACTGTCGGATGAACAGATAAAACAGCTTGGAACACAGGCGAGAAAGCTTTTTGATAAAGAATTGTATGATACACAGACTGACGAGGAGTTTTTTGAGGCTTTAAAAAAGGATATTGAAGAATATCGCAAAGCAGAAAGATATATTGCTGATTTTAAAATTGAGGACAGCGAAAATGTAAATTATTCTACATTTGAGGGGAAGAAATATGCATCTTTAAAAATGTTGTATAGTATAAGAGAAGGCAGTGAATTTATAAGCTCGTATACGAAATTTACTTTAAGACAGGATGAGGCAGGACGCTGGAGAATTCTTTTCTGGGAACTTGTCAAAAATTAATTTCATGTGATATTTGGAGGAAATGATGGAAAATCAGGAAGATGTATTGATATTGGCTATAGAAAGTTCATGTGATGAGACAGCGGCAGCAGTTGTTAGAAATGGGCGCGAAGTAATGTCAAATGTCATAAATACACAAATTGATATACATACTTTATACGGAGGTGTTGTTCCGGAGATTGCTTCAAGAAAGCATATTGAAAATATAAATCCTGTTATCAGGAAAGCACTTGCAGATGCGGGTGTTATTCTTGATGATATAACTGCGGTTGCAGTAACTTACGGGCCGGGGCTTGTGGGAGCCCTGCTTGTAGGGGTGGCAGAAGCCAAGGCTATAGCATTTGCTAAGAATAAGCCGCTTGTTGGAGTGCATCACATAGAAGGGCATATTTCGGCAAATTATATTGAACACAAGGATTTGGAGCCGCCTTTTGCAGCACTTGTTGTTTCAGGGGGACATACACATCTTGTTATGGTTAATGATTACGGTAAATATGAAATAATAGGAAGAACCAGAGATGATGCGGCTGGTGAGGCATTTGATAAAGTGGCAAGAGCGGTAGGGCTGGGATATCCGGGAGGTCCGAAGATTGACAGGCTTGCAAAAGAGGGAAATCCGCATGCTGTTGAATTTCCGCGTGCAAATGTTGATGACGCGCCATATGATTTTTCGTTCAGCGGAATAAAGTCATCGGTATTAAATTATATTAATTATTGTGAAATGAAAAATATAGAAATTAATAAGGCGGATTTAGTTGCTTCATTCCAGAATGCAGTTGTAGATGCGCTTGTTTCGCGTGCAATGCGTCTTGTTGATGAAAAAAAGATTAAAAAGTTTGCATTGGCAGGTGGTGTTGCAGCCAATTCTGCTCTGAGAGATGGCATGAAAGCGGCATGTGACGAAAGAAATGTGGAATTTTATTGTCCGTCGCTTAAATTATGTACTGATAATGCGGCTATGATAGGTGCGGCTGGGTATTATGATTATATAAATGGTGTAAGACACGGATATGATTTAAATGCGGTTCCTAACCTAAAATTAGGTGAAAGAATTTAAGGCTTAGAACGGGAGAAGTTTATGACTGACAAATCAAAAATCACTGCGATAGTTCTTGCAGGCGGAAAAGGCAGCAGAATGAACAGTGATATACCTAAACAATATATGATTTTAAATGACAAGCCGGTTTTATATTATTCTCTAAGGGCTTTTGAAGAAAGTTGTGTAAGCGAAGTTGTACTTGTCGCGGGAGCGGCTGATATAAAATTTTGCAAAGAACAGATTGTTGACCAATATGGTTTTAAAAAAGTTGTAAGTATAGTTGCAGGCGGTAAAGAACGCTATGATTCTGTTATGAGCGGACTTAATGCGGTAAGTCCGGATGCAGATTATGTGTTTATACATGATGGCGCCAGACCATGTATTTCGCAGGATGTTATACAAAAGTGTGCATGCGGTGTTAAAGAATTCGGCGCGTGTGTGGCGGCAGTGAAGGTTAAAGATACAATAAAGGTGGCAGATGAGCAGGATTTTGCAGTTAATACTCCAGATAGAAATACATTATGGCAGATACAGACTCCGCAATGCTTTGAATATAAATTAGTTTATGAAGCGTATAAAAAAATGAAAGCTGACAATAATAAAGGAAACATCACTGATGATGCAATGGTTGTTGAGAGCTATTCAGAACGCAGGGTGAAAATGATAAGCGGAGAGTATGAAAATATAAAAATAACTACTCCCAAAGATATAATGCTTGCGTCTGTTCTGCTTAAAGATAATGGGTAAAATGCAGAATATAAGCAGGTTTTAAAGATTTTTAAAAAAATATAATAAAAAATCAAAAAAACTGTTGACAAATGAAAAGTTAAATGATAATATAATCAAGTCGCTGACACAGTGATAACTAAATAACATGGAGAGGTACCGAAGTGGTCATAACGGGGCGGTCTTGAAAACCGTTTGTCTTCACGGGCGCATGGGTTCGAATCCCATCCTCTCCGCTTAAAACCACTTATTATTTGATAAGTGGTTTTATATTTTCTTATGTGTTTCTTGAAGTTTTATAGAGATACATTGGAGATTGTTTTAATTAAAATATAGAAAATCATCATGCTATAAATGGTGCTTATAATTTAAGATGCTGAATACTTTTTATCAAAATGTTTTTGATTGATAAAGTGATTTGATGTTGGTGATGACGTCGATGCGGATATAAGTTTGGCAGATTTGTTTACATATATGAAGCGTAAGCTTAAGTATGTAAACACCAAATGTAGTAGTGTTAAAAAATATGTATAAAAAAATAAAAAAAGTTATTGACAAACGTATTTTTCGATGATATTCTATTAAAGCTGTCGGCACAACAAATTAAAAGACAGCAAAGAACATTGAAAACTGAACAGTAAAACAACCCTGAAAATTCTTTGAAGAATTTCA
>USBB01000025.1 GCA_900552795.1 uncultured Eubacterium sp. | reverse complement strand
TGTCAGTCCATTACTCTGACTATTTGCACTATCTGTTTTAATAACAGCCTTATATTCCTCAAAATCAGCCGCTGCTACAGCTTTATCTGTATCGCTCAAACCAGCATTTGCCGGCTTATCAGTGTTATATTTAAAGAAGGTCTGCGCTGCGGTTCCATAGTTTAAGAGTGCCTTCACAAGTTTAACTGTTTCTGCCGGATACTCGTTTGATTTTGACAGGAGCTCGCTTGCATATTCCTTTACACTGTAGGAATACTCTTCCTTGGTATTGTTATCAATCACTATTCTTGTCTCGATGGTATCAGACATCTGTGCCGCATTCACAGGACATGAGAACTTGTATAAGGTTTTACCATTCTCATTTACCTCAGCGGCGTCACTCGCATTAATCTTATATGTCTGACCACCGATTTTGAATTCCAGATAAGCATCATGCTCAAACACAGAATCAGACATTTCCATGTAGTAGTTTACATCAATGTTGTCTTTAAGGGTTATACTTCTGCCATACAAGCTGACCGCAGGACTCACCGAAGCGTATTCAGCTGTAAATGTAAAGCTCTTTGCATTTCCTGTAGCATTTAATGTTACCGCTGCCTTGTCTGTAGTCCACGTCATTTGATTTATCGCATACGCTGTAATACCATTTTGAATACCGGAAATACTTGGCGGATAAGAAGAATTGTCTGCTGTTATTTCAAACTCTGTCTTCCCTGCATCCAGATTTTTCTGAATCCTGTCTGCATAAGCCTTTGCCCACTTCTCGGCATCTCCTGCCCTGACAAAATAATTGTCGGCAAGGCTTGTCGAACGTGTTGCATACTTGTCTGTGGTATAAATTTTGCTATGTCCCGGATGTGCTATGACCATCAGCTCATCGGTCAGACCAAAATACAAATGTCTCTGATCAAAGCTATACCAGTTATCGCTGCTGTCATCCCAGGTGCAGTCCGTCTGATACCACTGTCCGTCCAGCTTCATGGCATTCCAGGTGTGTCCATCATAGGTATCCCTTGTCTCGCTGTTTTCTATTCCTGCTGCAGTAAGGAGCTTTGCATATGCACTCTCATACGACTGACATGTGCCAAGCTTTCTGGTCAGCGCACTCTCAGCCGAAGACCATTTCAGGGTGTTATCATACTCAAGCTGGTCAAGCAGCCAGTCATGCAGCCAAAGGGCTTTTGCATACTCTGAGCCATCAGTTTTGCTGTTACACTCAGCTACTGCAGATTGGACAATTGAGTCAACACTCGGATATTTACTATCAGATACGCCTATATTGAAGCTCAAACGCAGATAATATACATTTGCTGCTGTATCCATCACATAAAACCTAAAGTTATAGGTACCGGTAGCAGTCATGGTAAATGTATAATCGTTTGAAGCACACTCTGATGTATAATTCATCCACTCACCGCGGCTTGGATCTGCTACTGATTCGAATGCCCATTGATTTGGGCTCGAATAGCTCGGTGCATCCATTCTGAATTTATAGTTTCCTGAGCCGCCTGTTGCAGACACATGGAATGTGGTCGGCTGTCCAAGTACAGGATCATTCCATTCTGCTTTTAGTGTCACAGCACCTGACGCGGCCTCCTCACTATGCGCATATGTAGTTTCTACAGAATCGTTGCTGTCATCCGACTCATCCCAAGATTTTTCAGTCATAGGATACTGCGCATTAAACTCAGCTGATGTATAGTATAGATAATGGCTGCCTGCCACTTTCCATGATTTGCGGGTATGATCACTAAAGTCAGCTTCTGATTTCAACAGGAAATCATTATAGGTGGCTGTATTCTGTCCATCCCAGGTACAGTCCACGTTATAGTATTTGCTGCCGATTCGCACTATATTCCACGCATGCGCTCCTCCATTGCCGGTACCGCTGATAATCCTAACCGACAGTCCTGCTTCCTTGCACAGTCTGTAGAAAAGCACAGCATACCCCTGACAGACAGCTTTTCCGGTGCATAGAGCTCCATAAGCTGTATATATCTGCTCCTCTTTTGAATTGTATGCATAATCAACATGATTGCAGATATAATCATGAATCTTTATAATCTTTTTGGCTTCGCTCAGTCCATTAAGCTGCAGTGTTGTCATTGCCTCAGCCACAGCCGCTGTCAGCTTCGCCTCCTGTTCCGCATTAGAATGATATGCCATGGTATATTTTATATATCCTGCAGTACTGTATGAAACATTACAGCCTGCATATCCATACAAAAGTGCATCCCCCTCCTGTCCGGTAGAGCTATCGTCGCACTTCATTGCATCATATAATAAATCCCAATATAGCCCATCCTTGTGTGAAGTAAACCAAGATTCCGGAAAATTCAAGTTTATTTCTGTTTCTCTGCTAACCATCTGCTTTCTGAGATATAAAACGGCACCGTCATAATCCGAAAAATACTGTCCTGTGGATGACCCAAAGAGTTGCTCATCATTTGATGAGTCAAGTTTTTTCTTTAAATCATCAATGCTGATAACATCCTCATACAGTGGATTTACCGCATAGATAGTATTTTCCTCCGGTTTCGTGACCTCTGATTGGTTGCTCGAAGCTTTGACGCTTTCCATTGTCGTTACTTCACTTGCCTCTACAATAGTTGATGGAACCATTGTAATCAACATAATGAATGTTAAAACAAGGCTAATTAGTCTTTTGTTCATACGTTGTTCCTCCCGACTTCTGCCATTATAAAACAGCATTGCATTGTTTCAGTTTATTGATAACTTATAGTTCCATATTACTATTTTATTATGCATGTTGCAATAATTTAATTAACAATTATTGGGTTTCCTTAGCCTGTGTATCATTTCTTTCTATTTCATTGATTATTTCATGTGATCATATTATAGATCTACTTATCGAACATGATGCACAACAAACGATAAGCTTGTTAAGCCGATAAGCACAAAAGAAACCACCGCAGGAATTTAGCTTAGTTAAAGCGTTAAAATCTGCGGTGGTTTTAATTATGCAGTCTTTTTAATTTCTATATCCATAATACCAATACCAATATAGCGCATTCACCAGATTTTTTAATTCAGTAGATGAATTTCCGCTATCAATGACCTTCTGTGAATAGCTGAACGGACCATAGTCCAGCTCGAAAATACAGGCCTTATTCTTTTCGGTGACTTTGCATGCAAAAATACTATTCAGGTTGCGTGCCATTATTCCGTTTATATCTACACAATACACCCCATCTGAAGCCTTTTTAGGTGTCAGACTGACTTCATTGCCATCTGCATTAACATAGCTGAACTTGTAATTGTTTATATCACAACCTTCGTTCACCATAAAATAATGTCTTACTGTCATCTCAGACTTACATATCAGAGAGCTTCCGTAATATGTCAGTCCATTACTCTGACTATTTGCACTATCTGTTTTAATAACAGCCTTATATGCAGCAAAATCAGCCGCTGCGACAATTTTATCGGTATCGCTTAAAATAGCGTTTGCCGGCTTATCAGTGTTATATTTAAAGAAGTTCTGCGCTGCGGTTCCATAATTTAAGAGTGCCTTCACCAGCTTAATGGTTTCTTCCGGATACTCGTTTGATTTTGACAGGAGCTCGGTGGCATATTCTTTTACACTGTAAGTGTATTCATTTCCACTATTACCATCCACCACCATTTTAGCTTTAACCGTATCTGACATCTGTGCAGCATTTAGTGGACATGCAAACTTATATATAACCTTTCCGTTTTTCTCAACAGGGATTGCATCGTTTACGCTTACCTTGTATGGCTGGCTATTATTCACCGTAAACTCCATATATGCGTTGCTGTTTGATTTGATACTTTCAGGAAGCTCCATATAGTAGTTCATGTCAATATTATCTTTTAAAGTAAGGCTCCTGCCAACAAGCTTCTCAGAATCTTTTTCTACATTATTGGCGGTAAATGCTTTAATACAGAAATTACCATACACATTCTGATAATTCCAACTGCGGGAATATGCCAACCCTGTACCATAGAAATAATAGCTTGCCGTATTATCACTTGACACATGATTCTCCCACACCATTTCATTATTATAATTTACATCACCGGTCATCGCTGCCTCAATGTCAATGGCAGGTGTATCAGTAGTCACTACAACCGAATAGCTTGTCCCAGGCTTCAGATTAACCCCTGCTTTAAGTGGAATGGTATATACTCCGGCATAGGTTGTCTGCCCTGTAGTGGTAGCAGTCTCCTGCTTTGTTCCGCTGGTTGGCTTTGTCTTATCTTTTAAATCTGTATATATCTCTATTGTATAATTAACATTTGTTTTAGATGTAATAGACAGGGAAACTGCTTTTAAGTCCTCAGAAGATACTCCCTGTTTTGCCTGAGTAGTAAAAACATTGGCCAATTTTCTGTAACCGCTTTGATGGGCTACATTTAATCCTCCATCAACCTGATAATTGTTATCATATCCATCATTAGCAGAAAAATCAAACACCCAAGCCGTATCGGATAAAGAAAACGTTTCATATGACATCCAGAAATAACTCTGATTATAATATGAACCGGTTCCGTCTCCCCAACTATTACGAATAAGCCATGCACCATCTTTTTCAGGTTTAACACCATCTCTGAAATTATCTTTAGAATAGTTATCATCCCATCCAACAACCATTACCGCATGACCTGCTCTGTTATTTGTTTTATCATTATAACTGTTATTTATGTAATGATATCCGTTATCATTATGACTATACATAATTCCCACTGCACCATATTTTTTTATGGCTTTTTTCACATCTGATGCATTTTCCTTGATATTAATCATGTATGTATTTTCCAGATGTGCCTTATCCTTTGAATATGCATATTCATCAGATAAACCTGTATTAAGAAAAGTATCAATAGTGCTTGCTGTATATCCGTTGCTTGCCACCTTACTATATGGTACATCACTCTCGCTTACCGGACCACACCACTGTCCCATTCTGCGTGCCGCCATCAAATAGTTGCCACCACGATTGAGATAACCATACTGAACACTTGTATTATTCATATAGTACTTTGCATAGTCCCCATCTGTTCCACCAAGCGGATCTAACAGCGAATTATATGCATAATATGCCAGATGCAGTTCACTAAGATCTATATTTTTATCAAACGCACCATCATTAATCAGATCAAACTCTGCAAGGCCTATTGACGAAAATGTCCAGCATGTGCCAAGAGGATTTTGATTACGAACAGACGGATATTTCGCTTTGATATCGCTGACTCCATTAGCCGGATACTTGCTCTCTATAGTTTCATCTGCAGAATATCCCCAATCATCAGAATACGGCACCGCCTCATCCGGTTCATACACCGGTGTATTATAATCCAAATCACTCAGAATATATCCACTTGTAATGCTATTTTCTACAATTGGCTGTTGTTCTGCTTCAACGCCTTGTCCTGCTGACACCGGTTCTGCTGCCACCGGAACAGCCACACCTAATATCATAGCCGCACTTAACACCAATGATAAAAACTTTTTTGTCTTCATTCGACTTTCTCCATTGTATTAACTCCTCTTACGTTTCTTCTTCAAATGTAGGTAAAACCACAACTGACGTCACATTAGTCAATCGGTATAATTGGAAGCTCTATCACTCCGTTATCAGATTTCGGTTCATTATTATTATTCATTCCTGAATTGTCATTATTTGAATCATCTGTGCCTGAACCACTATCTCCTGAATTGTTTATTTCAGATTTTTTATCAATCTTATCACCTGTTTTATTTACATCGTCTGAAGTGTTTTCTGATTCATCATTTTTCATTATATCAGTCTCATATGAATTCCTGGAATCATTATTATAGGTGTTTTCTGATGAGCTCTTTGTATCACCAGATTTGTCCTTATCATCGACTACTGTTGCTTTGTCTTTTGAGGAATCTGATGAATTCTTATCCACATTACTAGTCTCTGTATTTTCTGTATCCAATATCATCTCTGTAGCTGATACTGCCTCTGTGGCTATTTCTGAGCTTGTTTTATTTTCAAGCGCTATATTCTTTGCAGACAGTGCTACAACTGTAATTGCTACGCCAAAAATCAATATCACTATTGTGCTAACCATTTTTTTATTAAAATTAAATTTCATTTTCTATATCCTAGTATAATTATGGTGTAGTCAATCAAGACTACTTGGTTAATAAGTTTCTGTAAATCAGATAACTAAAGAAGGGCTTCTTCCTTCATCAGATGTTATCCATAATAATTATCATGTCTGACGGTTCCTGATAAACACCAGATAAAACATAAGGTATTGTCTTTGGTCCACTTCAAAAATTGGAGTTTCCAAAACTGGTATTATATAATCTTACACAAAGGAACCCGTCCTGGCTCAAACAGGGCAGGCATTTTTATTTTCTCTTGTTTTTCTTATCGAGGAAAGCTCACAACACTACAATCAATGTAAAAAATGTTGGTAATCATTCACATGTCCAAATTTAATTGGAGAAATTGATTTAAGCATACTTTTCCTCAATAGCGTCCCACGGAACCATTTCCGCTGTCTTAAATATTATTTATACACATCCATTCACTTTTCACTTTACAAACTTAATTCTTTTTTCTCCCATCCATATGAATTACAAATATAACAATATGTTCTCTTAATTGCAATAATTACATCATCTATGTCTCTCTGTAAGTTATATGTACGATAATCATAGTCAATTTCTAGTCTATGTATCAAACCATGTCTTCTTTCTAAAATCTCATCAATCTGCTCATATAAATTTTTCTTTCTATTACGATAAGGACTCTTTAGCGCATGTCCTATATCGAGTTTGCTATTTAAGTCATGAAAATTATAACAAATATTATGTATATTTTGAAACGATAATGTCCTTGCAAATACCTCTTCTACTGTTTTATCTCCATTACTAATATCTACCAAATCATATGGTGTAAATTTAACTTTTAATATTTTTTCCTTTCTGTCAGAATATTTTAATAATGCGATATATGTAGATCTAAAATATTCTTCTATTAGTGAACACAAATATGTTGAATAAACATTTGCATTAAACATATCAAGGGTTAGATGTCCTCCTATCTTATATAATTCTTTATCACCCTCCATATCTGCTGGATATTTGCTCAAAGCATACCTTAAATTAGTAAAATTATTAAACAGCCTCTCTACAGCAAAATAACACCCGCTTTCTGCACCTTTAGTAAACTGGCTTTCTGGAAAATATCTATTTTTCCCAATATCACTTTCAAATGTAGCATCACAGTATTGTTTTAGACTCCTAATAGTTTCATTCACTTTTTTTAAATCATAAGCTACCGCAAAGATTGGACATCTAACATTATATATCCGCTCCTCTTTATTTTCATCGCACAGCCAAACCTGGACACCTGTAAAATACTTATATTCATCATCATTGCCACAATAAAAAAAATCTTTTCTTTTTTCGTATCCCAACATTAACAATAGCTTTTCAATATTTGCTTTTGTATATTTCTTATTTATATGCACATATGCATCATAGCCCATTATTGTCACCTTCTTAATTGCTGAAAGAAATAATCTATTTCTTTCTATTGTGTCATATGTATTATTCTTTCAGCCAGCGCTTTAAATGTTTCATAAAATTCATCTCTGCTTTTTTTCATATTACTCCAAGTGATTCCTGTTTGTTTAACTTGTTCTTGTGATAATAGAAAAATAGGTGTATTATGCTCCTGTGATTGAGCAATCAAGCTATTAAAATCAGCGATATTCATTAAATTATACGGATTTTCATAAAATTTCAATTTATCATCCGCAATGCACATATCATATTCTTTCAATATTGGTAATAATTTTTCATTTACTAAATTATTAATAGCATCAATCCATTCCCCAAACGCCTTCGCAGGAGCTCCATTTCTTGGTCGATACCTCTGCTGAATCGTTCCTAAAAATATAGGAGGATTTTCTTTTAATTTATATTCAGCTTCTTTAAAAACATCACTAGCAGCCATATTTTTATAATTTTTATTCCAACGTGGAAAAATAGAAGTCAATGCCTCTATCGCCATATAACAAAAATAATCCGGAGCACATGGTACTATAAAATAATCGCACTGCATAAATATATTTGCATTTGTTGCAGAAATACTAGGACTCATATCAACAAGCACATAATCAATATTATAATCATCTGATGTTAGATCAACCATTCTTCTAAATGCCCCCGGAACATTCTTAAGCATAACAAAGCTGCCTGTCATTGTTTCAGCAATATTATATGTTGCATCGTATTCTGAAAATTGAATATTTCCCGGCAGAAGAAACAAATTACTATTTTCTTTAAATTCGTAACATTTAACTGGTTCTAAAGGGCGCAAACTTCCTCCTAGAACAGGTTCTAACGCCAACTTTATATTTGATATATCTGACTCATAAATCTCCTCTAATTTTGTTTCCCTTGTCGAATTTATGCTTACTCCTGTAAGATTACATTGTGGATCGCTATCTATTATTAACACCCTCTTTCCCAAAAGAGCAAGCATCCAGCCTAAATTGTATGTAGTAGTGGTTTTGCTAACTCCACCTTTATTATTAAATAATGCTATAATCTTTTCTCTTCCCATTTTTTCTCCAATCATAATTACCAATTTTATATAAACCATCACCACTTTACAACTTTTTCATGCCTGCTCTTATACCAAAGCTGACTATGATTATTATATTGGTGTAAGATGCGTACTGACTAATCTGTTTGGCTCAAGAGAGGTTTTGGCTTATGTTTATGACAAAGTTGCCAGCTACAGAAATAAAAGTGTTCATGATTTCAGATTTACCTTAAGCGAATGAATTCGCTGTCAGATATTTTTTGCCACTTTCCCAGAAAAAGTCGAAAACCGGATAAAATCTTCTCAAAATTTTAATAACTTTAACGATCAGCATCTACTGGAGCAACCAACTGTCGAAGATACCAAATTAATATTCCTACATATGGAGTTTTTTCACCCGTTTCATTTTGGAAGCTATCAAGTATTTCTCCACAAAATGTGCGCAAACCTTCCTCATCTTCAATAGTACAAATTTCTTCGATCAATCCGTCTAACGCTGCCTTTCTCTCCGAAATTAAAGGTGATGTTTGACAGTTTAGATTCAAGGTATCCACAAGATCTTTCCTTACATCTATATCCGTTGCATCGATTTTTCCATCCAATGTATATGTAATAGTCTGCAATGTTTCCGGATCACATGGATTTATTTTCATAAACTCAGTATTTTTACGATGAGCATCGCATGTTAAATCATTCTCATGTCGTGTTCCCTTAGGTCCTCTGTTTCCATTGCAAACTGCCAATAAATTATTATAATCCAATCCTTGTCCAATATCTCTTCCATCTTCTGGATTTCTTGGAATAAAGTGTTCAATTGTTATAGGTGCAATCTCTACGGCAACATCATTTCTTGGGATTCTGCACATACAATATGCACACAATTTTCCCTGCTCTGTAATCAGAGAATCTTTGACTTTCTTTTTCAATTCTGAGTTGCGTTGCAGCCTTTTATACGCGTCTTCCGGTGAAAGTCCATCTCTTGCGGCCTGTTCTCTTAACGTTCGAAGTTCAATCGGTTCAGTATTTTTCTTTATTTCTATCATTCTATTTGCCCCGCATACGTTCTAACTTCAGTTTTACTCTGCATTTTACGATTTCAGGATCATGATATCCTCGTTCTTCATCAAGCTTATCCAAAACAGCACCTGCTTCATCGTATTTTTTTTCAGAAAGTAACCGATAAAACTTCTCAAAAAGCTCAACAAATTGATCAGGTCTATCATTTACTCCCATTATCTCTTTCATAACAGAATTGACATCTTTTCCATATACTTGATTAGCGGTCATACAAACTTCTTTATTGCTCAAAATACGCAATTTATCTGTTTTTACCGAGCTAATAATAGCTGGTGCATGAGTACTAACAATAAATTGCACTTTAGGAAATATATTCATTAAATTATCAATAACTTTTTGCTGCCAGGCTGGATGTAAATGTAAATCCACCTCGTCTATTAATACAACTCCATCCCCTTTACTTAACACTTCTGTACCTAATTGTGGATTCAATGTAGCCATACGATATGCAATATCAGCAACCAAACTAATCATTCCCTTATAACCATCACTCAATTGATTCAATGGAATGCGCATTCTTTGTTTATCTTGTTCTGAATAATAAACGTCTAATTCTTGTGTGCCCATATTATATCGAATTTTCACATCACTATATCCAGACAAATTTGTCAAACATTTTTCCATTGCCAAATAAACAGTATCCAATTCCGGATTTGACTCCAAATTTTCTTCCTGTCGTTGATACTTATTAATAGTCATAATTTGGAACCAATCCATCATCAATTTTACATTTGCAGTTCCATCCAAACAATCTATATATCCATTTGTCCTCGAACTAACTTTAAAAACATCAGTTCTCTTTTGTCTATGATAATCCCATAATCTACCTGTTCCATAATAGGCAACCATAGGTAGGTATATGTCTGTTCTTCCTTCACTAATAGCTTTCTGATATTCTGCTGCATATTCAACAATTTCTTTAGCATCTTTAGTGGTCATTGTTCCTGTAGGTGTATATAACTCGCGTTTCCAATGCAAAATCTGATCTTTTGACTCTTCGATTTTCCCCCAGGCTTCTATTTCTACAGGAAACTGTGTCTGAACATCATCTGTAGCTCCAATCTGATAAGCTTTTCTCAATGGATCTGTTCTCTTGTTTATTCCCTTAGCATTTACAATATTAAATCCTACAAACCAAGTCCCGAGCGCAATAGCTATTGCTTCCAAAACAGTTGTTTTTCCACTACCATTTTTTCCAACCAGCACCGTTAATTGTCTATTAAAATCTATTTCGAGCTTTTCGTAGCATCTAAAGTTATGAAGTTTCAATTTTTCTAAATACATAATAATCCTCTCACTTCTACAATTTACTGCGCCTCAAATTGATCATATTCTTTAGTTTATGTACCGCATCTGATTTTAAGTTAATAAAACATATCCTCTTACGGATATCCTCTTGCTAAAAAAATTAGTCAAGTCACATCAAACAGTTCTCGCTTCATAAAACACTAAATACTTTTCACCATCTCGTTCTTTTTTTAAATTGCTAGGATAAGCAAAACTCCATTCAAGCATTGCGCTTTTTCCTTCCAGCAAGTCTTCTCTAAACATTTGTTTAGCTTTCCTTGCGTTCAAGATTAATTCGTCTAATTCATCCTCTGAAAAAAATTTTTCATCACCATTATATACAATATCATTCTCAGTTACTTCAATTGTAACATCCCTATCTGAATAGGTAACTAAATTCCAAAGGTCGTCCTTTACCGCTTCTATCACAATTTTATTCATGAAAATATTAATATTTCCACTTTTTTCAGCAAGAAAATATGGGTAATATACAACAATTCCTCTATTTTTCATACTAGCATACAGCTCTGATGCAAACATATATGCATCTAACGCATTAACTCCAACCGCTCTCGGAAGGTTTAAATCTTCACCCCTATACACAGCCGACCTAACAGTCCATAAAATATTTGAATCAAGTTTTACCTCTTTATTAAATTCCTTCCATGGTATCGTTGGTAATACCGAATCTTTTAATTCATAAAAGCCTAATAATTTGTTCATTTCGCCCTTTCCGCCTTCTTTTTATCTGCCTTCTTCTTTTTCACTTTTTACTTTCTTCTAAACTCTTTAAATGGTTATAAGTAGTCTTTACATATTCATCCATCATACCTGCTAAATAATCAACTATCAGTCTTTCCTGATTTACTGCATTGGGAATATTATCCTTATTTTTATAAAACTGCTCAACAATTGTATTATATCTATACTCTGGTGGCAAATAATCACTATTATTCAAGTAAAAATCATACAGCCATGATATCATTGCATTTCCATTATCTTCATAAAATTTCACACCATCTCTTCTTATGGCACAATCATATATAACAGATTTTAATCCCGAGGCAAGTTCTTTATAATTAACAAAACCAATTTCCTGCTTTGCCTTTGTTCCTCTTTTTTCTTTTTCCTCTTCCGATAAATCAACAATTCCTATATCATTAATCAATGTATTTATAATACATGATGATATTTCCTTCTGGTATAATTTATTAAACTCTGATGAACTTACATTTTTCTTTTTAAAGCCTGCTTTTTCCCTACTCCCATTTAATATCTCCTCAAGCTTTTCTTTACATTTTTTATTTTTGACCTTGCGATAAAAATCATGTAAAATATCTTCAGCTGTAAAATTCCCTGTTCTTAATCCGTCCTCCAAATCGTGTGCTGCGTAAGCAATCTCATCAGCCAGGTCAACAATTTGAACATCCAAAGTTCTTAATACTACTCCAGTATTATCAACAATAGATTCAACTAACTTATAATCCTCTTCATAGATAAATTTTTGATTAGAAGAATTTTCAGGATCAAACATATTATAATACTTCAACACTCCAAGGAGTGTTCTATATGTAAGATTTAATCCTTGAAATTCATTTCTTTTTTGCTCAATCGTTGTAAGTATTCTAAAAGTTTGTGCATTACCTTCAAATCCACCAAATTCCTTACATATTTTATTTAGATGTCTTTCTCCTGCATGTCCAAAAGGGGGATTACCAATATCATGCGCCAGTGCACATGCTTCAACCACATAAATATCAGTCTTGTCATATCCTATTTTTGTAGCAATTGATCTGGCAATTTGCGCAACCTCCAAACTATGCGTCAATCTATTTCTTATGAACTGATCTGACTGTATTGCAAAAAGTTGCATTTTCCCTTGTAATCTTCTAAATGCAGATGCATATAATATTCTTGTAAAATCTCTCTGATACTCGCCATCAAAACGTTTTCTATTTACATTTTCATCATGAAATCTCTGTTGTAATTTCTCATTCTTTTCTAAAGGTTCCAAAAAATTTTCCTTTATTTTTGGAGCCTCTTGCTCAAATATAGACAATCCTTTATCAGACATAAGTAATACCTCCCATAAATCATCAATCTATTGATTGATATTGTTGAATAAATATCTAATTCTATGACAAATTATTATTGTCATAGCCTATACTATTATTAAAATAATATCACTTTTTCAATCAAAAATAAATACTATTATATAATTAGTATCTTCTGACCAAGAGGACAAATGATGAACAAGAAAAAAATCATCCTCATATCCTGAAGAGTACAAAATAAACCAAACACAAAAGGGTCTGATATAACGTCTGTCTCTCAAAAAATTTGATTTTCCTAAATAGGGCGGACATTTTATTTTGATTACACTGTTATAATTATTCTGTTTATATTACCATGTGATTATTAAGGTGGTTTTCGACATTCACTTCTTCATACATAACACGAATAACAGCTACCATACACAGGTCCTTATCTAGGATATAGAATACCAGATAATTATCAACCGGCATCGCTCTTAACCCACAACTGTTCCATGGCTCCTTTCCATAAAGTCGTTATTTTTCTAGCAATCCCCCTTCTTATATTCAATAAGACTTTAGCCCAAATTGATAATGCCATTTCAATTCCATGTTGTGTATCAATTTTCGTTAATTGCCATCTGTAAACTTATTCTTTCAACAATTTTTCTCATCCTTATTCCCTGAGAGAAACTAAAACTCGTAATATATCCTCTCAGTATATACATCGAGCTTCTTGACAATTCAATATGTATACCCTGATTTAGGATTTCCTCCCATAAATCGAGAAAACTATCGATAATTTGATCCGGCTTTTCTTTATTTACAATATACGCAAAATACACCATAACACGTAGCAGATTGTTTTCCTCATCTAATCCTTCTTTTTCCGTTTTACAGTGTTCTATTATCCATTCTTTTATTAATGATAAATACGTTTGTAAATCTTTGCCCTCAAAAAAATACATCTTTTCGCAAATACTTACAATTTGACTACCACCTGCATGTTGTACATCAGTTGAGCTAAAATATTCAGTTATCTCTTGTTCTATCACATCTCTTTCTTCTTGTGAGAGTGCATTGTTATTAAAATTATCAATGAATCCTTTACTATCATTTAGCTGTAACAACCAGTCGGACAATTCCTGTAAAGTATACTTTATTCCCTTACTTTCCTTTGATTGAGTAATTTGTGTTAATACAATATCTGCAAAATAATTTGCAACAACAAAAGAATCTTTTTCTGCAAAATCCGAATAGATCTCACTCTTTCTAAGAGCATTGTATATAAAAATAATCAATTGCCGAAATATATTAACGACCGTTTTATCTCTATTTTGCTGCCATTGATTTGCCCTTGTAAATACATCATCCTCTGAATTATTCGCCAGTACATTCTCATATAATTCAGTGCTATTTGGAAATAAATCTTCTATGGAAAACATCTTAATTTCATTTTCCAACATATAACGAATGATATATACTATATAATCTTCTCTCGCTTTGATTCCTGATACAATCTTTTCTGTTGTCTCTTCCCAATTATCACGATTTAGACATATCTGATATTTTTTCATATCTGAATCTGTAATATAATCGCTTAGATCAAGTAATCCCTTTGTTCTCAATAAAGTCTCTTGGCTGCATAACATTGCTTTATCAATTCTAAAGTAATGTATTCTCTTATTTTTAGTATTATCAATGTATTCAAGCTTAAATCCTTGATGAAACAGTTCATTTACAATGAAGGTTATTGTATAATTTCTCTTTGTTATTTCGTCAGTTCTTATTATACTACAATTAATTCCGTGTTTAATTGCATCCTCAAGCCATTTATTAAAATCTTTTAGTGTAATAAATTCTTTTTCTCCTAAATAGACATAATTATCCTCAAATCTATCTATTATTTGTGCTATTGATGCATTTTTCCTGATCAATTCTCTATAGTATTCCGGCATATCATCTGTTCCAGATAAAACTAAAATTCCAATCCCAATATCATTATAAGGACTATCTTTTTCATGTCTATCTACTTCACATATAATATCAACCAACGATTGTATCACCCTATCTTCTAAGCCATTTTTCCATTGACTGTTTTTACTAAACCAGTTAAATAGCCAGCTATAATATTGTTTTCTATATAAATTTCCCGGAATTTCGCTAAAACCTAAAAACAACATATTTGAAAGCTCTAATTCATAATACTTATGATTATTACTGCCAACGCTCTCGTTCATCACTGATCGATATGAAAAAACAGAATAATTAGCTAATAACCAGTCTGACACCTGACATTTCCATAACCCGCTTCGTTCAGTACACCACACATATTTCATGAGCTTAATTAATACTCTTTGCAGGTTATTCATGTATCCGACAGATTCCGGCAATAAACCCTGATGTAAAATTTCATCATTTAATTTACTTTCTGATGCTGTAATATAAACCAAATAATCACACATTATAGAAAGTTCTTCCGGGATCTCCTGACTAACCTCCTTTCCATCAGACACCTGTTCTAATAACAATTTTACATATTCAAATGGTGGAACAATATACGCGTATCCTTCACTAAACATTTGTGTAATAATATTAATATACTTCTCATCCGAAATAACTCTCTGCTCATGCAACATCTCTACAATATCAACAACAGAGTAGATTAAACAATCACCCAAATTACTGTAACTACCTGTCCATCTATCATCGCAAACAAGTATATGCTTATTTAAGGATGCATGGTAAAATAAATCCATAAAATCATTAGTAAGTATCCCCCTCTTCCTTTTATTATCATTTTCATAAAAGCCGTAGTAACCAATATTTCCGGATTCTTTATAATCTTTAATATCATTTTTTAAAGCTTCTAAAAAAACATAAGCCTCCCTCGCAACCTTTACTTGCTCCATTTCATTTTCTATATTGTAAAAAATATTACTATTTGTATAAACATTACATTTTTGTGAAATAATTGACACCCCATCCATTTCGTATATTTCACGCAAGAAATTCTCATCAACTAAAATAGGTATTTTCCCATCATAGTCAACAAGTGTATCAATTAATTCACTTTCTTTCCTTGTTTTTCTGTCCCCTCTGTATTTATTTTTAAATTCGCTATTAATATCTCCTCTTTTTTCTAAAATGGTTAATAATTCATAAGTCGAAATAACACTATTTCGCATTTCGTCTGTTATTTTATATGACTCTTCTAATAAGTCAGATATGAAATTATCAGAGACCAAAACCAAGTTATTAATTTTTGCCAGCTCATAAGGTGCAATATCCCCCATACTAATTCCAGTTTCATACCATTTTTTAAGATCATTTTGCGAAGGTAATTCAATATAATTAAGCGTTCTTCTTTTCCATACATCCACCATTTTTTTCTTTGCATATAACACATCCGGTTGGTTCGGAGAACATTTATTTTGTTCTGAAGCAATAATATTGCTAATATTCCCAGATATAATTATTTTGTTCCAACACGATTTAACGTCATCTAATATATCAAAGTGCTTCATATGGATTAACGAAGAAAAATCAACCGTTATTGCTTGTCCCATTGTTTTCTTTATTTCCTCAACCGATGCTCTATGTCCCCCATATGTTGTTAATAACAGTTGCTTTCTTATTGAACTATCAATATTGTTTCTCCACAGCTGATGGCAATACAATGTATAACTAGCATTCCCCGATTGATCAAAGAATAAGTGATATGGAAATTTACAATTCATGTACATTTCATATCGTTTTTTGGTTTCTTCCTCAGCTTTATCCATTAATTCCTTAGCTTCTTTAAAAGTCAATGTTTTAAAGCAATCCACTTTATCTAAAGACTGTAGTTTGACTAATAATTCAGATGCACTGTCACTCTTTCCGATTGAATAAAGGAGATTCATGGCCCACATCATTACATTAGGATCGTTATCCGATTGTATCAACGCTTTTTTTACATATTTCTCACACTCGGCCGGACTACTTCTTTTAGTGTATTCCGCATACATCTGATACACCTGAACATTTCTTATACCCTTTTTTATTCCATCTCTCAAAGTATAAATTGCCTCTTGTTCCTGAACATTTAAATAATAACACTCCGCCAGCAAAAACAGTACTTGTGGAGACACTTCTTTACTCCATAAATCTTCACCTTTTTCTATCGCTTCATTATATTTTCCTAAAATTTTAAGAGCTTGAATTTCATAGAATAAAACCTCTTTTGTAAGACACTCTTCCTGCCCGGAATTTCTAATCTCGCATACCTTATTCAAGCAGTCTTCCTGTCTGTTTTGTAATGCAAGACATCTTACTATTTTTATGTTCGCAATAGGATTATTAAATTTTTCCAACCAATTGTTACAATAATATTCGGCATTCTTCCAATCCCTGTTCTTTTCATAACAACTAATCAGATTTACCAGATCTATTTCCTTCTTTGTTTTCTTATATAATGCCGATGCATAATCTATAAGCTTTTCATTTTCTCCAAGAGCCTCTAAAATCATTCCTTTAATTCGCTCTTTTGCAGTTAAATCAATGTCGAAGTCATCTAAACTATCCTGTATCTGATTCAACTGTTTCGGATTACTGCAACAACGTACTGCCAAATCAAACCAATGACTCATCATATGCATCTCTTCAAATTTAAAACGATACTCTTTTAGCTTTTTATATGCAGATTCATAGTCATTTTGGTTCATGAACAGATACACACAAGAAATCATTGAGCCTATATTGTTTCCCTTTTTTTGTACAATCTTTGTCGGATCAAAATCTTTTCCAAGCGGTATTTCTTTTCCTGTAGCACAAAAATAAATAACTGCCTGACACTCATATGGTTCTAATTCCATTAGTTTAAAAGCAATTTTATAACCTTCTTCTCTATATTCATCGGATATTGAAAGCGTATTGAGCCATACAACTAAAATCTGTTTCTGTAACTCCATGTTTTCTGCCTTTTCAGCAAGATCATATGCTTTTTGATATAAAGACACTATTTCATTTAATTTTTGCTTCGATTCATTATTTAGCAAAAGCATTGAATTAACATACAAGGAAGGAAGCACACTATCACCATATATCATATTCGATGGAAGCAGCTCCCAATACATAATCACACCTTCCATCATAATATGGAGTGGTATATCCTTAGTTTCTTTATTTGCCTTCTCCATATACTGACGCGCCAATGCATAATCTCCATCTAATATACATATTAAGGACATCAAATAGTAGGTTCCATCATTAGCCAAGTCCTTTTTGTTTTCAAAAACTTCATATGCATCTTCAATTTCCCTATTATATACGCATAGCTGTATATATGTATTTAATATAGATGTGCTATCAATAGGATAAAGCACTTTCTTGACTTCAACGACATTTCCCTCCAAGAAGAGTTTCTTAGCATTATAATTTCTGCAATCATAATCAGGCGTAATTTCAAGAGCTTTCTTGATATATTTTTGTGCATTACCACTGTCTTCATAATCATCAATATACCAGCATGCCTGTAAATAATATAAACGTGATAGTATTTTTGATGGTTTACTTTTACTTCCCCGCACCATCGTTGTCAGATTTCGTAATTCATCCCAGGCTTTTTTTATATTGCCCTTATTCTTAATTGAGCAAATACTCTTCAACTGGCTTTCAATTGATTTTTCATAATCTTCAATAGCACTATCTAATTCACAATAACTCGCTGCATAATTTTCCTTGTAATTCTTTTTCTGTTCGTTATAAAAACAATTACCTTCATGATACGACTTTGGTTGCTGCAGCTTGCCTATTTCATCTTGCATTTCTGCATACTTTATCGATGAATACAAAATTCCAGCATTATCAAGCAGCTTTTGTATTCTTTTAATACTAACCATTTTCACATCAACAGCTTTTTGATTATTACCTATCGATTCTATTCCCTGCTCAATCAGTATTCCTATCACATTATTTCTATAAACAACTGGACTTCCGGACATTCCTGAATAGTTTTCTAATCGAATTTTAGGGTCGATTACTAATGTCACATCACCCTCATTTATTACATTTTCACTCAGATAGTCATTTATAAATGTATCAATAGGATAACCCTCTTGCCCCTTTACGTGAGGATATCCATATGCCATAAGTTCTTCTTTCTTTCTAATGTGATCTTCACAACAAGATATACCCAATGGTTCAGTTGGAATTTCATTATCTATTCTTAGAACTGATACAGGATAATCTTCTTCATATGGTACAATAGATGCCTTTATATTTATTTCATCCTGACCCGGAATATTTTTAAAGGCAAGGATTATATCCTCTCCATTTTCAATTGCATCTGTAACACAATGTGTCATTGTCAGTGCTAATGTATTGCTAACCAGAAATGCTGTACCTTGTTCTTTTCCACAAATAAGCATTGCTACAGCAGCTTTTAAATAATCCATTTCAATTCACCTTCTACAGATATATTTTCTGCCCTTCCCCTAAATAAACGAACTCTATATCATTCATTCCGTAAATTTTCTTTTCGAATTCTGCAACTTTATCAATTTTGTAATTGAAATATATTCTCTTAACATACTCTGTTCCCTTACATGCTATCTTTGCCAATGTTTCTATATCGGGATGATCATACTTTTCTGAGCTTGTTGAAACCACATATGTATCTGACTCTATATATTCAATGAATTTATTACTAATATTATTTACAGATCCATGATGAGATAATTTTACTAATGAAAACGCTCTGTCTTCCGGTGATAAATACTCTAGAATACCATCAGCTATATTATCCGCTAAAAACAAGAGCTTTCTATTTTTGTATTTAATTATTATTGAAATAGAGGATCTATTTGTAACAGAATTATCTATACTTACCGGTTCTCCTGATATTTCTTCAATAGTCTTCTCCTGTATATTTTGATTCGAATAACTTATCTTTTCATAATTTCCTTTTACATCTGTTGGCATACAGCGGAAATAGTATTCAAAAGCGTCATCAAATATCTTATCTTCCGAAAATACAAATGAATATTTCGATTTTTTTAAGTCTCTCTTCCACTTATTGCCAAGTCTCTCCAAATCAGAAATGTTAGGTTTTAATACAGTTACAAAACACTCTTTCCCAAATTGATAATATATTCCATTATTCATGACGGCCTGTTCATCAAATTGTTCATTCCAATGATAACCACCTTGAAATATTAGCCCTGCAAGTGTTGTTCCCTGTCTCGCACTAATTGCACTATTATTACCGGAGCTATAATTCAAAGAAACTTCTCCATTATAAATAATCTTATCTAATATATTTTTTTCGGCTTTTCCTAAGACCTGTTTTTTCTTAATCTGTAAATGCCTGTAACTATTATGCCATATATTATCAATTCTAATGATTTTAGGATTTGTATTTGTGCCATTTTCCTTAAGAAGCTCAATTATTCCACCTATATGATCATTATCAATATGTGTAACAATTAATAAATCAATTTTCTTTCCTTCGTTTCTTAATTGATTCAAACGAGCTCTTAAATAATTCCTATATGTCTCAGCTGTTCCACCATCTATGAGTATATGTATATCTTCTTTTACAGCTTTGATTAATATACAATCCCCCTCATTGGCTGGTAGCACCTCTATTTCTATTTCACTTTCCTTATGCATATATATTCCCCTAAAATAACACATCCCCCTGATTCCATCTCTACAAGTGGACTATCTTCAGATAATCTTATTATAACATGAAGAGTATCGAAAAAGAAGATGAAATACCAGCATTTTCACCATATTGCACTTTCATCATTACCACTAATTCTTCTTAACTCTTCATAGCTTATATACGATATAATTTTATCAATTTATTTTAAAAACGCCAAACAAAGGAGAACATCATGGAAAACTTACAAACACTTACTGAAAACTATTTGGAATACTGCAGGACACAAAAATGTCTAGATGAAAAGACTTTAAAAGCATATCGGATTGACTTGCGACAATTCTCTGAGGAACCATCTCTTGAAGAAATAACTGAAATCACAACAAGCGATCTAGAAGATTATATTGCCAGGCTCCACCAACAATATAAACCCAAAACCGTAAAAAGAAAAATAGCCTCAATCAAAGCATTCTTCCATTATCTGGAATACAAAGAACTACTCGCAATAAATCCCTTCACCAAAATACAGGTGCATTTTCGTGAACCTACCATATTACCCAAAATTATCCCACTACATACAGTAGAAAAATTTCTGACTATCATTTATACACAGCGGGACAACGCTAAAACCAATTATCAGAGAAGGAATGCATTGCGCGATGCAGCCGTATCCGAACTGTTATTTGCTACCGGCATGAGAATTTCTGAGCTTTGCTCATTAAAAAACGAAGATATAAATTTACATGATGGGAGCATCCTCATATATGGTAAAGGCGATAAAGAGCGGCGTATTCATATTGGCAATGATTCTGTTTCTCAAATAATGGAAGAATATAGGGCTGAATTCCAAGCTGAAATTAAAAGCTGCAATCATTTTTTTGCTAACCAAAATGGCAAACCTCTATCTGACCAAGCTGTTCGTAGAATGATAAATAAGTATTGCGCTCTCTCCGGTATAGATTTACATATTACACCTCACATGTTTAGGCATACATTCGCTACAAGCTTATTAGAGGCAGATGTCGATATCCGGTATATTCAGGAAATGCTAGGACATAGCTCCATCAATGTCACTGAGATATACACACATGTAACCACTGCTAAACAGCGGGATATTCTAATATCAAAACATCCTAGGAAGGATTTTCATATATAGACTTCTTTACAATCCATCGTTTTTGATGGATTGTTTTATTTAATGGATAATCATGTATTATTTATCGAAAATCAAAGTGAAAGGAGCTAGATTATGTCATACATATTACTTATTACTATTCATGCAGATCCTGCAATGCCACCTGGATATGATGAATGGGGTGGAACACACACCTACATGCGAGAATTATTGGATTGTTTTGGATCGCTTCATTTAAATTGTATTCTCGTTACTCGAAAAGCTATGCAAGAACTGCCTGATATAGAGCAATATAACTCTTGTTGTACAATTTATCGTTTGAAAAACGGAGATCCTGCACCTATTGATAAAACAATACTATATACATACCATGATTATAATCTATCAGCTATACAACAGATTATTGAAGATAGAGGTGAACTTCCACAGGTAATTCATAGTGTTTATTGGAACAGTGGCAGATTAGGAGTAGAACTATCAAAAAAATATAATATTCCATTAGTGCATAGTGTAATTTCGAACTCTTATGGACGTCAAGCGAGAGGCGCCTATGAGCCGCTGCCTCAAAGAGCTAGTTATGAACAGCTTATTTATGATTATGCTCAATGGATACTTTGTGTTTCCAAAGATGAAAAAAATGATTTGATAAAATATTATGGCATTTCTCCCAAAAAAATTATTGTAGCAGGCCAATATATCCATCCATCATTTATTCTTCCTTCTAGAGACATTAATGGTTTCCCTCGTTTAAATAGTAAAATTTCTACAGAGGCACAACTTTCAGCTTCCTTACAGTATAATAATGCCTTTGAAAATAATGTAAATGATTCATTTTGGGTATATAAAGCATTTACATATTTTGGACGCATTGATGAAAGTAAAGGCGTAGATCATATTTTAAACGCATGGTGTTCTCTTTATCGAAAATATGAGGAGTTATGTCCTCCTTTGTGGTTAATAGGCGGAAGTATTAAGGAAATCAATATAATACGTAATAAATGCCAAGCTATAGAAAACTATATCCATCAAGCAGAGCAAGATGGAAAAATAATTTGGTGGGGATGTATTGACGCAATTGGAGCAAGCACGCTTCTGCTTAAAACATTGGTACTGATAACTAATTCTCTTTACGAACCTGGAGGACGTGTTATAACAGAAGCAATGAGCGAAGGCATTCCTGTAATTGCATCACCAAATGGTTTCGCATTAGATTTAGTTCACGATTGGGATAATGGTTTTTTAGTTAATCATGGGGATGAAAATGCTCTTTCTATGAGAATGGAGCATTTTATTCGTCAACCATTTTTGTCAAATGCATTAGGTGAGAATGCACGACAATCGGCAACTCAAGTGATATCAGAATGGAATTTTATTGGTAATCATTTAATGGCATATGGATTAAAAACAACATGCAAAAAATACACTGCTTCTAACAATTCCAATCATTTTGCCAAGCGTGAAATCAATCTATTCCCATATAGGAATTTATCTCTTTCAGACCATCTGTTAGGTGATTTCTTTGAAAAGACAACTGGCGAAAAAGCTATTTCTAATTTCGTTTATAATACAACATTCGGTACATCAGATATTTATTTTGTACAAAGTATAAAAAATAGCTACGTTATTAAACATCCATATACTCGATTGGCTCTAAGTCCACTTGTACTGCCTTTTCAAAAGACAAATTATGTGAGAAATGCTTGGGATTTTTATAAATATGAAGTTGCTGCATATGAAAAATCCTCCAACGACATTTTTATTGGAAAAGATGACGTTCACCAACTGCTTTTGCTTCGAAAGTTAGATTCATTCACTCCAAGTATTGAAGAGTATCCTAACATTATCAATTTTTTAGCAAGTCAAAAAACAAGACTTTCGGATGAAGATATTTGCCAATATAAGAAGATCCTATCTAGTAATAAAATGGAAACTATAGAAGATATAGATTCTTTATTAGATGTTCTGTCTATGCAATTTCCTGATTATTACTTTGAATCTAATGGCTCGTTCCTACCATTTGTCGGATGGAAAATGGCTCAATATATACTTGATTACAACAGTTTGCCCTTTGATTTTGAGCAAAAAGCTTTCCTATATGGGGTGTGCAATTCATTTTCTCACGTAGTGAAGTTGCCGCTTAACATAAATTGGTATGAAATTACCTCAGATATAAGTCTGCAACATATTATGCTTGACAACGGAAATTTAAATTTAATTGATCGTGAAAAACGAACTATCGGACAAGTAGAATATATGATAGCAGATTTACTCCTGGACATAATAATTGGTGAAAAAAAAGTTTCATCAAATACTTGGATTACTTTGTTAGAACAACATATCCCACAAAACTGTAATAAAAAGCAGATTATAGAATCTGTATCTTACAAACTGTTTTTCAATACAATTTTAGAAAGTGTAATGCAAAATGAAGTAAATCCGTACTATTTAAATGTTTTAAATGTTCTTTTACATATGGAGAGTAGACTATGAGAATATTGCTCATTGCCCCACATCAAGATGATGAAATTTTAGCAGCGGGGGGATTAATTCAAAAATGTATAAAACACGGGGATGATTTTCTAGTTCTTTTTGCAACAAATGGTGATTATCATGGATTTGATATTGCAGAAAAGCGTTACTATGAAAGCGAACAAGCACTAGCATCTCTTGGACTTGCAAAGGAATCCATCTTTTACCTAGGTTATGGAGATACTGGGATGAAACCATCACATAGCTTTTTAAAGCGTATGCAATTTAAAAAAAATGATACTTTATTGACATCCTTAGTTTCTTGTACAACCTATCATCCTGCTGGAAAGAAAACTGTACACGCAATGAGAACGGGGAATGAATCTTTTCTAACCAAAATAAATTTTTTGTCAGATTTAAATTGGTTTTTAGTTCATTATTCTCCTGACATAATCATTGTTTCGGATTCTTCAGATAGACATGGTGATCACGCAGCACTAATTGAACTTTTGCAAAATACAAATGCTTTTCATCAAATACCAATTTGTTTAACATATATCATACATGGCGGAAATGATGCTTTATGGCCTTCTCGCAATACGCAAAAGTTTACACGTCCTCCTGTTTGTAATTCGAAGATGTGGGGGGAACGTATCTCCATCTCATTAACGAAGCAGGAACAAGAACATAAATATAATGCGACATTATCATTTGCGACTCAACTAAAAGATGATCTTGAAAATTTTTTAATATCTTTCTCTAAGCAAGAAGAAATTTTTTTCTTGCTTAGAGATAATATTAACCCACAAAAAATATATAGCCATGTTGAATATAGGGAGAATCTATAAAATAGTAATTACCAGTCAAAAAGGACGTAACGTCTTTTTGATATAATGTGTCATGCTTTCCCAAATTAAATTCATCACATATTTTTAAATGTTTCCTTTTATTATCTGTTATTTGATCCAATAGGACACCTAATATTATCAAAGCGTGATATTCTATTGTTTTGCGAAAAAAATTTGAATCCAATTTGGAAAGAGCATTTATTTTAACAGCAAGTAGGTCGAAAAAATTAGTATATACCATTTCCAATATTGAATATCTTTCAGCAGAATAGTTACCAGTAATTAAACTAAGTTGAAGTATATTCAGTTGGCTCCGCCACAAGTAATGATTATACTCTGAATATTGCATAATAGTAATGGCTTCGTGAAAACTGGCTTCTGCCGCTGATAGGTTTCCTTGGCACCATTCTATACATCCACGTATATTCAGACAACGCCCTTCTTCGTCCAATACCCCATTTGCATATCCAATTTTAAGAGCATCTTTTGTAAGCAGGTAAGCCATGGGAAAATCATGTGCTACCAATTGACACAAAGCTAAATCTCCATATTCGTGAAACGGAAACGCAGCCGAATCAGGAGCTTCTTTAAAAAGAGTAAGTATTTGTTGATAATTTTGATATGATTTAAGTGGGTCATCAAACAAATGCATGCATCCAATATGGCTCCAATATTCTCTTCGCAAATCAAAAGATGTTGGAAAAATTTTCAGAGCACTTTCAAATATTTTTAAAGCACTTTCATTTCCTTGCGTAGATTTGATAAGCAGTGCATAACAACTACATATACGTCCAAGCCAATCGTTGGTATTGTCAGTATAAATCCTATTTACACAGTTGTCGTAATAACTTTTAGCCAATTCAATTGCACAATTACTGGTCTTTGTATATGTTCCCAATTTGAATTCACGCTTTATCTTAAAAAAAGAAAGAGCACATTCCTCTTTTAAAGATAAAATTTTGCTTTGTGAATAGTAATCCAGACGATCTATATAAATTTTAGCTTCATCTGTAGTAACTTCCTTTTGAATAGTTATTATTTCTAACAGTTCTATTAAATATTTAATTTCTTGTGCTCTGTCACATGATGAATTTGCGATGTCTATCGCTTGTAGTAAACCTTTTCGCAAGGATGAATACTGCTTCTCCTTTTTCAATGTATTAATATTTTTTTCAATTAAACGAATTGCATCTTCCTTACAGTCAAGAACATGATATATATTGATATATCTTATATCATACATAGTCTCCTTAGAACAATTTTTTAATTGCTTAGCAATATTATATATACTCGGACTTTTGTACGTATAAGCATGCATAATCCAATCTTTTACAAATTCGTTCTGTGCAATCAGTAGACCTGAATTACAAACAAATAATCCAGCATCAATTAAATGATCCAAGTTCTGTTCTGATTCACCAATATAATCAAATAGTTCAAGTGGTACTTGACATTCAAATAAATAGCATATTCTAAAAATAACAGAATATTTGTCATTGTAATATTTTAAACTTTGCGATAATAAACTAGGCACATTATTTGGCGAACAAAACTGTAGTTTTTGAATAATAGTACTGCTATCTAATGTATATGTATTGCCATTAGGAAATAGCGTTTTTAATAAATGGAATAAATTATAAAATCTTGTTCCCACCTTTGACACTATCAGTTCTGCCACATAACCAGATAGTTTTGGATACATTTGCAGTATAAATAGAAGTGCCTTATCTTTTGTCAAAAGTTTTATAGTGTATTCATTAAATTGATCTATATAACGCAATTGATCAAGGGGATTTTTTCCATCTTGCAACGTGTATTCTGGAATATCATAACTAATAACACATCCAATATTTTTTTCAGCTATATATTTGATGAAATAAATTAGAAAATCATAGATTTCTTCACTTGCAAATTGAAGTTTTCTTATATAAATTACAAATCCGACATTTTCTATATGCAATGTTAGCAGATTAATAATATAATTACATAACAATATATTATTCCATTCAGAAACTTGTTTAACTGCATATTTTTCGTTAAGAATAGCTGTAAGTAATTCTTTGGTATCTTTTTCGTTGTTTTTATCTCCAACCATTTCGACTATTGCGTCAATATCTTGTTCAGAAAACAACTTAAACATTCTAGTTGTAGGCAATCCCCAAATTTTTGCTAGCAAGTCTAAAACAAGCAAATCTTTTGTTGCATGTAATGTCGCATCAATTTCTATAATACGTTTATTTATTTTTTCAAATGCCTCTTGAATAATTTGATGTTTACCAACTCCCATGTAACCAGTTACTGCTATTAATTTTCCCATTTGTACTGCTGCGGAAATATAGGTGATTTCATCAGGAAATAATTTTTCGATTAGTAGATTACTTTCCAAGTTATAATTTCTTTTTTGTGGAAATATTTGTTGAACAATATCTTCCTTGAAATTTATGCGCAATGCCTTAAATTCTTCACTTCGCATAGTTTTCTTTTCACTTATGCAATTATATAATTCATCAGTAACATCTATGCAACTTTTTTGTAGAAGTTGCTTTAATTCTTCACCAATTATTATTTTGATGTTTAATACTGTATTTTGACAGAATGCAATCAATTCTTCGCCGGTCTGTTTTGTAAAATTATAATTAGCAATAGCAATAAAAGAAACAGCTCCATGATTAAAGGCAATTATTACATTTGCTGCAATATCACGAAGATTTAAATTTGCATTTCTCAATTTGCATTCAAACAATGCACATTTTCTAGTATTCCCATCTTGACATTTAACAACGATATCATATCCACCATCTTTTTTTGATTTTGTCTGGATAATTTCAGCATCGACATCTCTTAACAAATATTTTACAATAGCTTCCGATAAATTTTCAAACGTATCAGAATATTCTTTGAGTTTACCCATACCATTTAACACCTTTATCACTTGCAATTTAAAATTTGTACAATATTTAAAGGATAATACATGATTATCCATCACATATTTATCAACGTTCTTAATCTCTTGACTGCTTTATCAGATTCTTTGTAGCTACATCAATATCAAAAACAGTCTGTTTTCCATCGTACCACCGATCCCAAAAATCTATAGTTGCACTCTTTGGCTTTTCTTTAGGCTTATCCAGGATAATCTTTGATGGCAACATAATTGCATCACCAACAACAACACATTCACCAACATCCAGATTCGGAAGCATTTCCACAATTCCCACTAATGAATCTGTCAGCATTGCCGCCACTGCTGATTTGTCCCTGTCATTTGTCACCTTTAGGCTGACAATATTATTACACTGGGACATAATTGTTGTATTTAATTCTGCTGGTCTTTGAGAAACAATCAACAGTCCAATCCCATATTTTCTTCCTTCTTTTGCAATTTTCTCAAAAATCTCTAGAGATTTCTTCTCAACCGCTTTCATTTTTGACATGTCATTAGACATATAAATATGAGCTTCATCACATACCAGCACCAAAGGATGACGTACCTCATCCTTTGACGGAGTGATCCAAAATTGTATATCATATATGATACGAGTGACAATGCCGATAATAATTGCTAACATATCGGATGGAACTTCTGATAAATCAATCACCTTAATTCGATATTTATCATTTCCCATAATCCTTTCAGCAAATTGATTTAAATAATCAACCTCTTTTGTAGCATCTTCGTTAAATACAAATCCATATTTTTTATCATCCATCTTTGTTCTCAAACGAGTTATCAAATTTGTCAGCTTATCATAGTACTGCCCTTTCTTTGTTTTGGCCTGTCCCTTATTATCACCTGTTTTATAAACTTCACCTGTCTCAACTTCTAATATATTCTGATTCTCCAAATATTCTATCAATTCCTTTGCTGAAAATGGGACCGGTGTATCAGCGGTAACGATTTCTTCTGAAACATCACTCATGTTATTTTTGATATATTTCTTTTTCGTCTGCAAAATATAATTGATTACCGCAGCCCTTTGATTGGTTGATGTTCCTTCTGAAGATTCAACAAACAGCGAATGAATTTCCTCATAATTGAAAAACCATAATGGAATATGTAAGCCACCCGGTTCATCACAAATCTTAATCTGATCCGCATAGGACAACGCATTATATTCTCCATGCAAATCAAAAACAATCATATTGGCATATTGTAATTCATTGGCTTTTTCCAATATACCAGCAACTGTATATGATTTTCCACTTCCCGTACTGCCAACAATACATGCATGTCTTTGAAAGAAACGGTTACCATCTAATATTGCCGCCACATCCCTATTGCTTGCAAAATGTCCAATTTCTAAGCTTTTATACTCAGTTTCCCTACCACTTATAGCATTCATTATCATTTTCATAGTAGCTTCATTAGCCTGATATACTTTGCTATTGATTTCAGGATATGTATTAATAGCTCTTTTAAATTTATTTTCATTTACAACGCCATATTTATTGTAAAAACTTCCGACTAAATTAATAATACAATAATCACTGGAATAAACTATGCCCTCGTCCTGCTCTGTTTCATCAAAATCAATCTTCTTCTTTGTAACCTTAGTCAAAATTCCAATAAGTTTCTCATCAGAATTGCTACCACCTAAAACAACAATATCGTTGATTTTTAATGTATTTAAAACACTTTCATTCTCAACTTGTACCACAACTTTTCTAGTATCTACATTCTCAACTATACCAATGCAATTTGTATCTATTAGGTATTCATTAATATTTCCTGCCATAAAATCACTCCTTCTATCCTATAAACAAATCCGCAAATTGATTAATATCCCACACAGGCAAGTTTATTATATATTTTTTGGATTTATAAATCATACACTCATTGTCATCTTCGTGGTAAAATATAGTTATATTCTCTTTTTCCAGTGCTTTATTTATTATATCTTTTTTAACATCTCTTGATAGAATAAGAACATCCTTCTGAAAGCTATCAACTATAGCAGTATCAAAATGATCATCATTAAATCCATATCCATATATCAAAAGTGAATAATTAGTCCTTTCATCCAACAACTCATTGAATTCTTCTCTCATACACCGAAATGTATTATTTGTCATTCCTACCTTATACTTTGAACTGCCAGGTGTCACTATATCAATATATTTTGCTTTCTCCTTTAGAACCTCATAATCGTTCGTAAAGTATTCTTGCCCATTTTCACTAATCCAATTGATAGAACCATGAGGTTTAAAGAGTCTAATCCATGCGTAATTTCTACAATTATACATTTCTGTTGGTTGTTTTAACAAATTTCTGTTGAATCTGCCATATAAACTTCCACTAAATCCAGTGATAACACCTATACCTAACCTGTCACATATAATCTCTATAATACGGTCATAGTTTGGAGTCATAATATCAATTATCCTTTTATCAACACTAACCGTACCTCTTAAATAATCCAGCAACTTGCAAAATCCTGTATTTTCTTCACGAATTGTCCTATGTAGTTTTTCCTCACTATCCAGAATAAAGTGTGCTGTTATCTCTTTAATTGCATCCACTAAATCATTTTCATCCTGGGCAAGATTTGCTAATCCAGCCTCTAAACCATTACGTTTTATTACATCACTATGTTTTTTCCAGACTTCTTTCAAATGCTCATCAGAGGAAAGAGCAATTTCCTTAGCCAAATGTTCTGCTAGTGCTTTCATCCCCGGCACACCGTAAATCACTGAAAGTCCTGTTCCCACAATAAGTTTTGGCATATTATTTCTTGAAAGATTTCTTTTCTTAATATCTACTACTATATCGTTAAAAAACTCTGAATTTATTTCTAAATGTTCTGTATCCATGCCTTATATAATGCATCCCCTAATATCTTCACTAATAATTATTTTTCATCTACCATTGACAATTATTTTTATAATAGTTTATTGTGCAAATCGTTTAGTACCATTATACCACGCACATCCATCTATAAAACTTATATATCATTTGTACTTTTTATTATATTTTGTTGGTTTATGTTGTATTTTGTCATATCCTAATGTACAATAAAAACATATGGAGGATTGAATATATATGGAAAACCAACGCGAATTAACAGTTTTACTTATTGAAGATGATCAATTTGCCTGTGAAGAAATTAGAAATTATATAGATCAGCTTGATGATATGCATCTTTTAGGAATAACTGATGACTCTAATAAAGCCCTTGATATGGTTCAATATTGTATTCCTGATGCGATTATTTTAGATTTAGAATTACATGAAGGTGGAGGAAATGGTCTATTTTTCTTATCAAAGCTACATGATTTGGGATTAGAAAAGCTGCCATACATTCTTATCACCACACAAAATACAAGTAATGTTACTCTCGAAGCAGCACGACAGCTTGGAGCCGATTTTATAATAACGAAATATGAAAGAGATTATTCAGCTCAAAAACCTGTAGAATTACTGCGTATGATGCGGAATGCCATCCAAAGACATTCCACACCAGACACAACCGTTCCCACACTCTCCCCTGCCGAGCAGAATCGCAAGCTTACCATCCGTATTCATCGTGAACTGGATGCTATTGGTATAAGCCCCAAGGCAATCGGTTATGAATATTTAACCGAAGCAATTATTATTGCGACTAATGAACCGGTACCCAATCTTTCACGAGCAATAGCCAGTAAACATGCCGGCAAAACGCCTGCAAGTGTTGAAAGAGCAATGCAAAATGCTATAAACAGAGCCTGGTCAAATGGTAATCCTGAGGATCTAGCCCGCAATTACACGGCAGTAATCAATTACGAGCGTGGTGTTCCCACATTAACTGAATTTATTTACCATTATGCAAATAGATTCCGAAATGAGCTTTAAGATTAGAGTTTTGCAATAATTGACCATAGCTCTAATATTCTGTCTATTGTTTTAAGCATAATTAGTACGCCTCCCTTCTATATAAGGAGGTTACTAAACTTAATCATTTTTTATTATTTTATTAGTACAGTTGTTTTTTATTGGAAAGAGTAGTATATATGCAATTAGCAATTTTTAAAAACATGATCATATTTTTCACAAGCTTCTATTTTATGGATAAATTAAATAAATCGTCCAGCTATTTTATATTTAATTGCATAAAGTATATATTCGTTTCGCTTATTCTCTCTTTAACTATGTACTTTTTCAAAGCTCGCTTTCCGTACATATCATACTTTGTGCCGGTTGCTTGCTTTACAGCTTTTACATGCTTTAACAAAAAGAAATGGTCATTATCAACGATTTGTATATCACTATCCTCATACGTTATTAATCTGCTGTTTTTCAATGTAGTATCCCTAGTTTTATGCTCGTTATTTGTCGTTTTTTCGAACATGTCATTTACACATGTACCCGGAATTACTATTACAATTTGTGCATTATACCCATTAATACTCATGTGCATATTAAAGATAAAACCAGTGTATCAAAGTATATCTGCATTAATATTCAACGGAATGGTAAACTGCAACACTGTCATTTGCTTAATATCATTAGGAACAATGACTTTCGAGCAGGTGTCTCCATATCACCAATACACAACACGAAGGTTCAGAGCTGCCATTATTCCAATTTGTCTAATCATTATCCTATACTGGTGGAGAGCACAAATTTCTAAAAACTATAGGGAAAAGCTGCGCCTTCTCGAAATACAGGCTTTACGCACTTCCAAGTCAGAAGATAAAGCCTATATAGCTAAGCTTGAGGAAGAAAATAAGAGACTGGGTGCTATCGTTCATAAAGATAATAGAATCGTAAATGCTATGGCCGACTCTGTATGCACTTATCTTATGACGACTGAAAAATCGGATATTAATACCCTACGTTTAAAGGGCTTATCTTTGTCTGATGAAATAAACTCAATCAAGACATATAGGCAGGAGCTTTTAAATCAATGTGTACCAAATATAACCTCTATTCCGCAAACAGGATATTCCGGTATTGATGCAATTATTTCTTTTATGACAAAAGAAGCTTCCGCTGATAACATTAATTTGAAATTCAATTTTGATGGTACATTTTTTAATTCAATATATTCCACCGCAAATGAATTGGATCTTGTTCACCTTTTTTCAGATTTATTGGAAAATGCAATAATAGCAACTAAATGTGCCCATGCTAGCTCTATTGAATTATCTCTTCAAATGCTAAAAGGAACTCCAACCATCTCTGTTTCAGATAGTGGAATTCCTTTCGAAATTGATACATATATGAAATTTGGTATTTCCGAAGCTTCTACTCATACAAATGAAGGTGGTACCGGTATCGGTTTACTGGATACCTGGACATTCAAAAAGAAATATCATGTCTCACTGATCATAGAAGAATTAGATAATAACATTTATAGCAAAAGACTTTCGTTTTTATTTGATGGTAAAAATCGATACCTAATTATATCAAGCAGATATCAACAAATACGTTCCTATCAAACTAGGTCTGATTTGCTTGTTATAAGCAGTTCTGAAAATAATGCTACTTATCTCGCACTTTCTCGATAAGCACAGTATAATGGTCTATAGCTGGACAATCAAGATGTCAAGTAATGGACAAAATAAGGAATCATAACCAATAAGAATACAATCAGATTATTTTGTACTTACGCTAAATTTCCCTTGCAACCATTCATCAAAAGCTCCTCCTTAATATGTTCATCACATATAACACCAGAAAAATCATATGCACCAACATTAAAGCTATTAATAATTTGTGTCTGTGCATGATAATCGCAGAATAAATCACTCAAATAATATATACGACCTAAGGAAGTAATAATAATTAATTCTTCATTCTCATAATTAAACGAGACATCAAGTATTTCTCCCTCAATGCTAATCCTTGGTCCAGCTTCATACCAGTTTCCTTTTCTGCCATTATCCCAGGAAAAATATCTAAATACTATTACTTTACTATAAGAACTTACACACGCAACCGCCATCTTCTGATCATTCCACGCGATTATTCTCGGATTCGAATGTGTTTCAAGCTTACGTGTTCTCTGTCCCGTTCCAGTGTGATACATACTTACCAAACCATTAGAAGTAGCTACAGCAATAAAAGGTTCTTTATCAAACGCATATATACCTCGTATCTTACATAATTTTTCTCTATTAACCTTCATCAATCTATCATTTCTGATACTATTAAATATCACCTTCCGCTCATGCTCATCCACCATCGCCAGCTTCCCATTAGGAAGAAACGCTGCCTGACTCAAATTTTCAGGAATATAAGAATAATTGCTGGTCAATACATTTTTTACTTTAGAGTCCAAATCAAACAATACTAAGCCATTTCCATCGTAATATAGTATTTTATTCTCATAAGATGAATACTTCATATTGGAATTTGATAACGGTTCAGCTTCCAAATAATAAAAATTATCTTCATCATACCAGTTCCAGCACCAGAATCTATCATCTGTTTTTCCAAGAATCCAATCACCTGTTGCAAGCATATATACATTTTGCGTATTACCTGGGCAAAACCTTTCCATCTGTTTCTTCTTGTGTGTGATATCCCACATTTGGATTTTTCTCTGGTCATTTTCAATTTCGTAGTCAAGTGTTACCGCATGACTTCCATTAGACGAAATCGAAGCTGATTGCAATACAGTACGTCTGCTCGATAATATATGCTTTATTTGTCCACCCTTATAACAAATCCTTGTTAATCCATCCGGAGCTGAACCAGCCATTAACTCCTTATCTCTTGAAACAGCTTTACCCGACTTATCTACTCTATTAAACCTAATACTTGACTTATCCGGTTTATTTTCTGTATTCACGATCCACACATTATCATTTAATTCGAAAGCGATAATCTCATCATGCTGTCTTGATTTTATCTTCAAGTAAAGGAAATTGTTCTCAAATGAAACGCTATATGGCTGAGCAGATAATCTCCATTCTCCCACACGATTTCCTGTTTCAACATTCCATATAGTCATAATAGAGTTCTGAAATCCTACAAGCCAATCATTATCATCTGAGAAAATCAATATATTATAATATGGGATTCTATCTTTCTCACATCCAATACTATAATCTGAAATGTCTGAATTTCTAAGACTGATATCTCCATTAGGAAGTTTAGGTAATCTCACATTTGTCAAATCCAGGCAAGTATAATCCGCATCTTCACATTGATACGAAGAAATCAAATTAAAAATCTGGTTATATTTTATATCATTAGCTTTTCCCTTTGCGTCATCTGAAACAAGCTTAGCTGTATTACTCCACATTTGACCATCCAGTTCCGATATATGTCTGATAATAGCCTGCGGAAACATTCTTGAATTCCATATACCATCTACATTATCCGCAGCAGTATATTTCACAATGTACTTAGCCGACAAAAAATCACGATAAATCTGATGGGGAAAATACACATAATTTCCAGACTGCTTCAACAGATTTGATTCATTCAATAAATAATCCTCTACCTCAAAACAATCAATTATAGGTTTTTGTCTAAGTCGGTATTTTGTTCTGATATCATTCATTACAGAATCAAAAGCTACAACATTTATAATAGAATCAGTTAAATCATGAAACGATTGCATGTCCATGCGAAAAGCATTAACATTCTCACAAGAGAAAGCAATTACTGATAAGATCTGTTGTATTGCCACGTATGCCATCATTATTTTCTCGCCACGCACATCTTTTCTGTTCAATAAAATAGCAATCTGTGAGGTATAATAATTTTCCAGTAAATCCGATGCATTATCTACTGCATAATTCCATTTCAAAAAAGAAATATCTCTGTACTTTTCCATTACAGGATAAGTCTTTTGGTACATAGAAGCCATCATCGGATTTCTTAAGAGCTGTTTTAATGTATAATTTTTTTCTATCTCGTTCCATTGACTCTCAGTAAACACCTGTTTCAACTGTTCATCACGTAATAACAATAATACCGCATCCTGGAAACCTTCCACACCATATTTGTATAGAAAACTTCCTCTTGATGAAACAATAATCTGTACCCGTTTTTCCATTGCAAGCATATTTATTTCTTTGGAAAATTTTTGTTCAGCCAAAACCTCATTCATGCCATCAAGAAAAAGAATAAGTTCATTAAGATTATAATCTTTTATACAAGCTCTTATCGACTGTCCGAATGCCTCAAGCTGTTCCAGCGATAAAAATAAGACGGTCTTTCCCGACTTCGAAAGACGAAAACAGGCATCAAGCATCATAGTACTTTTTCCCATTCCGCCATTGCCCAATAAAACAAAATTCTTTCCTGTATTAACAAGCTCAACCAAGGGATTATCATTAGAGTAAATTTCATTATCAGATTCAATGTTTGCAAACAACCCGGAAATGATTTTTGCTGGCATTTTTGCTTTATAAGATTCATTATTTTTCTCTGCTTTTACACATTCAAATGATCTGCCATCATTGCATTTTGTAGAGAGCCGTAAAGTATATGTCTTGCTATTTCGCCACAAAATCGGGTATTCTGCCCATCCCTCCGGTGAAAACCAATTATAAGCACGAATATCTACCTGCCCTGTTTCTGTATCATATTCTCCTACCAGAAATGTAGACTTACATCTATCCTCAATTTTAAGTTCCCCACACTGAATAGAATGAATATATCCACATGGTTTAAGATCATGATAATGCTCGTGACCTGCCAGCCATAAATATATATGATAGTCATCCAGCATATTAGAAACCATTCTGCGTTCTTCAGGATCCAAGGATGTGATTGCATAATGAGATAAAACAATTGTTGGTTTGCTATCATTTAAATCATCCAATGCCAGTTGAAGCTGCCTTGAACCAATTATCAAATCTCTATTCTGTTTCTCGGAATATGCCAAAGTACTGTCTATATGCAAAATATTGAAATGCTCTGTCTCAACAACAAAATGTGGTTTTAAATAATCATCATATAATTGTAATTTATCTCTATCATATATTTTCCCGAGGAAGCTCCTAAACTCTTTCTCACCATCATGCAAAGCCTGCAGTGTAGAATCACCAATATTTCCAAGCTCGGTTTTGTAATTCCTACTCCAGCTTTTATTATCATGCCATAACATATTCTCTACAACATTCTCACGATCTGATGCAGTTCGATTGACATCATGATTTCCCGGAACAATAAATAAATTATCCAAAGAAATATTACGAATCTCACAAAGATTTTTCAAAAAATCTGCACTCGGAAATGGTTCTCTCCAATGCTCTGCACTCGAATCTCTGATATCCCCTGTACAAAATACATAATCATACTCGATGTTATTTTCCAATATATATTGAGGAAGTTTTCTGCGCATCCTAATAGATTCTGTCTCATTTGTATTTAAATGCAAATCTGAAATATGTAGCCATCTGATAATTGACAATGTATCTTCTCCTTTGCTTATTCACATAATCAGGTACACTGTCATTTTACCACTTATTTAAGGAAAAGTCTCATAAAAGAGCAGAAAATTCCCATCGGGAAAAACGCATAGTTGAGGATACCTTCAGAAAAGCCATCCTGAAGTACGGACGTTTTGACAAATGCTACTTTGATAATGGCTCACAGTACGTTGCAAAGCAGCTTAAACTCTCGCTTGCCAGGCTTTAGATACAGATCGCATTTGCACCTTTAAGAAGCGGAAAATCGAAAGGAAAAATTGAAAAATTCCATCAGGTAGTAGATGATTTCATTGCAAAAGCAAAGGCAAAAAAGATACGTACACTTGATGAACTGAATCATTACTGGAAAATTTTCCTTGAAGAATACTATCATAACAAAGCCCACGAAGGAATCAGGGAATACTACTAAAATAGTCCGTTAGTATTAAATCACACATCTTCAGATGGACTTTGTATGAAAAAAGCAGCTCCCCTATTTTTCATAGACTAACTGCTCAAACCTCTGGTTCCATATTAAATTTTAATTTTCTGAAATGTCTTCTGTCCGGCTTAACTGCTTGCGAACATCACGTCCTCGATACATAATTCGAACTATATACACTATTTCATTTTCATCATTTGTCTTATAAAATACCAAATAATTGTCCACCGGAAAGAACCGAAGTCCTCTACTGTGCCATGGTTCTTCCTCATAAAGCCGGTTTCTATTCGGCATGGTGTCCAGCTTTCGAATAGCAGCCATAATTCGGTCTGTCTGTCCGGCAGCGTTCTCTGGAGCTAACAGTTCCTCTGAAATATATATGAAAATATTTCTCAGATCTCTTTTGGCTCCTGCTGTATACATCACTTTATATTTCATATACCAAATTCCCGTTTCATTTCTGCTTC
>USBB01000024.1 GCA_900552795.1 uncultured Eubacterium sp. | reverse complement strand
CGGAACAGATGTAAGAGTTGGAAGTTACAGATAGCTGCTTAATCAGCAGACACTATTTAAAAGTAATCAAATCTTTTTGCTTTGATAAAGGATGCTTTCTATTTTGATGTATTCCGCCGCATGGGTAATGCCATTGCGGCGGTTTTTTGATGACTTTTTTACATATAATTTTTATTACTGCAAATTGTTTGTTTGTAACTTAGTTATTTTAGCTGATGTAATTTGGTGATTTTCTATTTTGTTAATAAGAATAGAAAATCCTTTAAATGTAAGTTCTATATTTTGTTCGCCATCATCGGGAACAATACCTAATTCATTAAATACGAGCCCGGAGAAGGTGTCAACCTCTTTCATGTTGATTTCTACATTTAGAGCCGGTTCAATGTCGGAAATCTCAACGTTTCCTACTACATTCCAGGTGTCAGCGTCTATCTGTTCAATATGCGGTTCGGCTAATGCCTCGTCAGGTGTCTCATCATTTAAATCGCCGACAAGTTCTTCAATAAGATCATTCATGGTAATTATGCCTACCATACCGCCATATTCATCCAATACAACAGCAAGTGGGATGCGCTCTTTTTTCAAATTTTTGAAAAGAACATCGGCCTTGATTGTTTCAAGTACAAAATACGCGGGGCGCACGGCGCATGACATAATGTTTTCTTTTGATTTTGCTTTTAAGCGAAAATAATCTTTGGCGTTTAAAATACCGACGATATTATCCGGGGAACCGTCACATACCGGGTAGAGAGTGTGTCGGCTTTCATGGATTGTCTCTGCCCATGTTTCTTCGCTATCCTTCATCCAAAGAAAAACAACATCAGTGCGGTGAGTAGCGATATCACCGGCAATAGTATCATTAAATTCAAATACATTTTGAATAAATTCTTTTTCATGGTGGTCAATAGTGCCTTTCTCACTGCCGGCATCTACAAGCATACGGATTTCTTCCTCACTGACCTGATCCTCGGCCTCGTTGGGGTCAATTCCGAACAGGCGAAGAACAAGGTTGGTAGATAACGAAAGGAACCAGACAATAGGCTTGAAGATGACGGAAATAATGTTTACTAAACCTGATATGCCCATTGCGAGCTGTTCTGGTTTTTTCATTGCAATACGTTTAGGAACCAGTTCACCAAAAATTAATGTAAAGTAAGACAAAATAAGCGTGATTAAAATAACAGCAATACTGTCTAAAGTGGCATGCGGAATATTTACACCAAAGCTTAATATCCAGTCCACCAATGGCTCAGAGAAATTATCAGCGGCAAATGCACTTCCAAGAAATCCTGAGAGTGTTATTGCAACCTGTATTGTTGCAAGAAATTTTGCAGGCTCCTGTGTCAGGCGAAGCAGGCGCTTTGCACGGTTGTTGCCCTGTTCAGCCATGCGCTCAAGCTTTGTTTCGCTGATAGATAAAACTGCAATTTCGGCGCTGGCAAAAATTGCATTTAATGCTATTAGAATTACTTGAAGTAACAATAAAAAAATTATGGAATCACCCATTATAATTAAACCTCTTTCTGCTATAAAAATACCCTGAAAAACATAAGACATGGCCCATGAATCTCTAAATAGATGCACGGGTCATGTCTTAAATATTAAAAATATATATAAACGATTTACGTTATTGTTTCGCTTAAGGTTAGTGTCACTGTCGACATCGTCCATTATGTAAATATATCCTCCTTTTTCATAACAGTTTAGAACGGATTATAGCATACGCTAATTACAGAGTCAATAAAACAGCGGTAAAGGTTTGGCAAAGAAAAATGCGTCAGTCCTGAAATTTTCTGATACGCCTTACGCCAAGTATCATAACAATCGGAAAAATTAGTGCAGCAAATATGCCTGCACGCAGGTTATTTCCGAATGAGCTGGAAATCATGCCGACTAATGTAGGACCGACAGAGCAGCCTATATCACCTGCAAGTGCGAGCATTGCAAATAAAGCGGTTCCGCCTCCTTTTATGGCTGACGAGGCTTTACTGAAAGTTCCCGGCCACAGGATTCCGACAGAAAAGCCGCATACTGCACATCCCATCAGGTTTATGGCAGGGATTGGAACTAATGCAAGACAAAGATAAGAAAATATACACAAAAGACAGCTGTATTTCATAAATTTGTCAAGATTGAGTTTATCACCCTTGATTCCGTATATAAGTCTTGATGTGCCCATTAGGGCGGCAAATGCCATAGGCCCGGCAAGATCACCGATTGTTTTGCTTATGCCGAGCTCCTGTTCTGCAAATGCAGAAGCCCATTGGCTGACCGCCTGTTCAGAAGCACCTGCACATAACATCATTATAATTATAATGAAAAATATTTTTTTACTGAATAATTGGCGCAGGCTCAATCCTGTTTCTCCGTTTTTGTGTAAAGAATATATCGGTGCCGATGCAAAAAGGCAGGCATTCATTATTGGAACGATTGACCACATAAGAGTCAGTATTTTCCAGTTTACAATTCCGAATAATGCAAAAAAGACAGAGGAAACAATTACAACAAGCATACAGCCCCAGCAATAAAAAGAGTGAAGCAGACTTATGGCTTTTTCTTTATTATCAGTCGGACAGGCTTCAACAATCGGTCTGAAACATTACAAATAAAAGCGGAATAAAATTGTTGACGATTGCCTGTACAATGTATGCTATAAAGCTTGCATGAAGAGTTATTTTATAATCAGTTTTCATATAAATATCTGTTTGCCTCCATTTATTTGTCGGGAGGTGTAATCTCCTTAATAAATTGCCGGCTAATTATATCATTCTTTTATAAGCTCCACAATAATCAAATCTGACCATATTAAAATTTAATAATTTGATAATATACATATAATCAATATGCTGTATAATGTCTTTCATAGGTTAGCGCTGACTGGAACAGCTATTTGTTTCTGAGCAAAAACAAATAGTAATAATGAAGCTGCTCAGAAAGGGAAATTATTTATGAAAGACAATTATGAGTTAAACAAAGAATTAAATCAAAAGCTTAAGGGCGGAGTAATTATGGACGTAATGACTCCGGAGCAGGCTAAGATAGCAGAAGCCGCAGGCGCGTGTGCAGTAATGGCCCTGGAGAGGATACCGGCTGATATACGTGTTGCCGGCGGAGTTTCACGAATGAGTGATCCTAAAATGATTCAGGGAATAAAGGATGCTGTTTCTATTCCGGTCATGGCAAAGTGCAGAATAGGGCATTTTGTTGAGGCACAGATTCTTGAAGCGATAGGGATTGATTATATTGATGAAAGTGAGGTTTTGTCACCAGCTGATAATATATATCACATTGATAAAAAAGATTTTAATGTACCGTTTGTATGCGGTGCAAGAGATATCGGAGAGGCATTAAGAAGAGTTAACGAGGGTGCGTCAATGATTAGAACGAAGGGTGAAGCAGGAACAGGAGATATTGTTCAGGCTGTCAGCCACATGCGTGTGATGAACAGTGCCATTGCAAGAATCAGCGCAATGCGTGAGGATGAGTTGTATGAGGAGGCAAAACAGCTTCAGGTTCCGTATGAATTAGTAGAGTATGTTCATAAATATGCAAAGCTTCCGGTTGTAAATTTTGCCGCAGGAGGAGTGGCAACTCCGGCCGATGCAGCACTTATGATGCAGTTAGGAGCTGAGGGTGTATTTGTAGGTTCGGGAATTTTTAAGTCAGGAAATCCTGAAAAACGTGCAAATGCCATTGTGAAGGCTGTGGCTAATTATAATGATGCGAAAATGATTGCAGACCTGTCAGCTGATTTAGGTGAAGCGATGGTCGGAATTAATGAACAGGAAATTAAATTACTTATGGCAGAACGGGGAAAGTAGTATAAGTTTGCATTTACCGCTATTTTATGATATACTGTCAAATAAGAAATAAAATTGTGAATAAAAAGAAATGTCTTTTAAGAAGGGCCTTTAGTATTGCACTGAATGGTGCCGTATTAAAAAGCTCTTCTTTTAATTTAATAAATTAATTTTTATAATTTATAGGGTTAAAATAAATAAGACCTCTTTTTAATCACGAGGAAAAGGGGGAATTTTAAGATGATACAATTTGAACATGTTTCTAAAAGCTATGGAAAAACACCAATATTGAAGGATCTTAATTTTACCATTCCGGATGGACAGTTTGTAGTGCTTGTCGGACCGTCAGGCTGTGGTAAGACAACTACCATGAAGATGATAAACCGTCTGTTGGAGCCTGATAGCGGTAAAGTTCTTATTGACGGTAAGGATATACGTTTGGAAGATAAAGTATCATTGAGGCGTCATATAGGATATGTGATTCAGCAGATAGGATTATTTCCTAATATGACAGTAGCCCAAAACATTTGTGTTGTTCCGCGTCTGCTTAAATATGACAAAGCTAAATGTCAGCAGATAGTGCAGGACCTTTTAAAGATGGTTAATATGGAAAAGTCAGCAGATAAATATCCATCCGAGCTTTCGGGAGGACAACAGCAGCGTATAGGCGTGTTGCGTGCTTTGGCTGCTTCGCCTCCGATAGTTCTTATGGATGAACCATTTAGTGCGCTTGATCCTATGACAAGGGAAACTCTTCAGGATGAAGTAAAAAGTATACAGCAGAAATTAAATAAGACAATTATTTTCGTAAGCCATGATATGGATGAGGCGCTGAAGCTTGCAGATATAATTATTTTTATGTCAAACGGTGAGATTGTTCAGATGGCTTCGCCTGAAGATATGCTGGAAAATCCTGCAAATGATTTAGTCAGGGATTTCCTTGGAAAGCATACGCAGGAATCGCTTGAGCTTTCAACGATAGATGCTTTTATGCGTACCAATGTGCGTACTGTACAAAACGACAGAGGCGTACTTGAATGTGCCGAGCGTATGGCAAGGTACAGCGTAGATACATTGCTTGTTATCGATGAACAGAAGCGTTATCTCGGAACAGTTTCCATTGGTGATATCCGCCATTGGGGAAAGCAGCTTAACAGCATTGAGCCTTTGATACGTCAGACTTCACGAATAGCACGTGTTGGTGACGATGCCAAGGAGAGTTTTGAATATCTGCTCGATGCAAATTCTAACGCAAATTATGTTATAGTTCTTAACGATGATGATACAATAGCAGGGCTTGTTACAAAAACCAGTGTAGCACATGCCGTAGCAGAGACATTATGGGGGTGATACAAATGATTACTCTTTTTAATGATTATGGAGGTATGCTGCTTAAAGCAATAGGTGTTCATACAATATATGTATTGATTGCAGCTGCTGTTGGTTTTGTATTCGGTGTATTTATTGGAATCTTACTTTCAAGAATACCTAAGCTTTCAGGTATTATTATGCCAATTCTTTCTATTTTCCAGACAATTCCGGGGCTGGTGTTTATCGGTGTTCTGTTTATATGGTGGGGAGACAGATATTTGACGGTAATAGCAGCACTCAGTGTATATGCAATGTTTCCTATATTAAAAAATACTTATACAGGAATTCTTGAAGTTGAAGGTAAATACATAGAAGCAGCAAAAGGCTGCGGAATGAGTCCTTTTCAGACACTTATAAAAGTAGAGCTGCCGCTGGCTATGCCTGCTATTATTGCAGGACTTAGAATGTCTGCAATATATACCGTATCATGGGCAGTGCTTGCAGCGATGATTGGTAAAGGTGGTCTTGGAAACTTTGTTTATCAGGGAGTGGCTTCAAACAATAATACCCTTATTTTACTTGGTGCCATACCGTCAGCTCTTTTGGCAATAGCGTTTGGTGCAGTTATTGATTATCTGCAAAGAAAGGTTATGCCTCGAGGAATGAGAAAGGAGGCGGACAAATGACTTGGTCATTGGTTTGGGAGCATTTATTTATTGTATTGTCAGCAAGTATTTTGTCTGTAATAGTCGGTGTAATGCTCGGAATTCTGGCATATATTTTTCCGAAAGCAAGAGGGATTATTTTAAGAATCGTAGATTTGCTTCAGACTATCCCATCGCTTGCACTTCTTGGTATTATTATGGTGTTTCTTAATCCCGGTAAGCTTACTGTTATAATAGGTATTACGCTTTATTCATTGCTTCCTATAGTAAGGAATACATTTTTAGGATTACAGGGAGTAGATGATGGAGTTAAGGAAGCTGCGCGTGGTATGGGTATGAGTAAGCCTTATCGTATTATGACAGTAGAGTTTCCGCTTGCTTTTCCAACAGTTTTTACAGGTATCAGAATTGCTGTGGTTAATGCGATTGGTACTGCCGTGTTTGCGGCTTTTGTCGGCGGCGGCGGACTTGGTGGAGTTATAACGCAGGGAATAAGAATTTCGAGCATGAAAATGATACTTTCAGCTACCGGAGTTTTAATGATAATTGCTGTTGTTCTTGATTTGCTGATGAGCTGGTTTGAGAAGCAGATGCACAATTATAATGGCAGGTCAAAAAAGATATGGATTCCTGTTATCGCTGTATTGGCGGCATTTTGTATGCTTGTGCCATATGGTATAGGTACAAGCGGAGATATAGAGCTCTATGATGGTGATTATTCCGAAACCCAGCTTATGCATCATATGGTTAAAATGCTTGTAGAGGATAAGACTGATTTGAGCGTTAATATTAAGGATCAGATGTCTCAGGTAAATAATTTTAATGCCCTTAAAAGTGACGGACATACATGCGATTTAATGATTTCTTATGACGGAACGCTTTTGACAACATTTTTTCATCAGGATGTCACAGATGTACCGGACGGAATAACCATATACGATTATGTAAATAAGGTTGCGGCAGAAAAATATAATATGCAGATGCTTGAAAAGTTAGGATTTGATAATACATATGCTGTAGCGGTGCCGCAGGAAATAGCTGATAAATATAATTTAGAGAAAGTAAGTGATTTGGTACCTGTTGCAAATCAGCTTACATTCGGAGCTGAACAAAGCTTTTTTACACTTGAGGGAAGTATGAAATATAATCCGTTTGTAGAGTTTTATGGATTAAATTTTAAAGATTCAATTCCTGTTGACCAGGGACTTAAATATACTGCTATAGAAAACGGAAGTTTTGATGTTACGGTGGTTTATGCAACAGACGGTTTAAACCGAAAGGTAGGGCTTAAGGTTTTAGAGGACGACAGGTCTTTCTTTCCTGATTATAATGGAGCGTTTTTAGTGCGCAATGATTTGATAGAAAAATATCCTGAGCTTGAGAGTATTTTAAATGAGCTTGCAGGAGCTATTTCTACGGAGCAGATGGCAGAGTTAACATATCAGGTTGATGTGGCAGGACGTTCAGTAGATGATGTTGCAAAAGAATTTCTTGTAAATTTAGGGTTAATAGCAGAGTAGTGTGAAAAATCATATGGCAACAGGAAATATGTGCAGCGGTAAAAGTCATTATGGTGTTGCTTTTTTTAATAATTGGGGTATAATTGAATTATCGACATATGACGGAAATGAGGTGGAATATGGCAAGACCACAAAGGAGAAGAAGAATATGTCAGAAACCATTGTATAATTGCTTTATGCCTGAGAATAGTTCTGAGTGTGAAATTATTACGCTCACTCTTGATGAATATGAAGTTATACGTCTGATAGATTATGAGAGACATACGCATGAAGAATGTTCTGCATTTATGGATATTTCAAGGACTACAGTTACTGAAGTTTATGAAAGAGCGAGAGCTAAAATTGCTGATTGCATTGTAAATGGCAAAATACTTAATATTACAGGAGGTAATTATAAGATTTGTCAGGGCGAAGCATATCCGTGCATGCGTTCTGAATGCAGAAAAAGGGAAAAAGCATTTGCAGAAAAAATATTAAAAGAAAAAGGAGCAGACACTATGAGAGTAGCAGTAACATATGAAAATGGAGAAATATTTCAGCATTTTGGACACACAGAGCATTTTAAGATTTATGATATAAAAGATGGCAGTGTGAAATCAGAGCAGGTTGTTGATACAAATGGAAGCGGTCATGGTGCACTTGCAGGAATGCTTAGCGGATTAAATATTGATGTTTTAATTTGCGGCGGCATCGGTGGCGGTGCGCAGGCTGCTTTGAGCGAAGCCGGAATTTCATTATATGGCGGAGTCTCAGGAGATGCTGATAAAGCAGTGCAGGAGTTCATTGCAGGAAGCTTAAGCTTTAATCCTGATGTTAAATGTAATCATCATCACCATGAGGAAGGTCATTCATGCGGTGAGCACAAATGTGGAGAAGACAAACACGGATGTGCAGGAAATTAAGTAATGTAAAGTAAAGACAGTATGTAATAAAGTAAAAGATAAGGGATATTCCAATGACGGAATATCCCTTATTTTTTACTTTATAGGAAATTGCGTCGAAGACGCATTCTGATAACAAGTTTGCGAAGCAAAATTTCATTATATCTTGCTGTTTAAAAAATTAAATAAATTTAATCATAAATTAATAATATGAAAATAACATAAAAATTGTGCATTTTTTATTGAAAAACGTTTGGCATAAGATATACTCATAATTAATAGAACAGTTTATCAGAATGATTTAATATGCTTTGTAAGATGTATGATTTTTTATTCACGGTTTATAATAATTTTACATGAAATTTACGCAAATGTGATAGTACATTTTACATTGATTTAATATTATGATTACAATGCACAAAAATGTTACGGGAGGTATAGAAATATGCTTAGAGTAGGAATGCTTACAAGCGGCGGAGATTGCCAGGCTCTTAATGCGGCAATGAGAGGAACTGCAAAGTGTCTGTATGAAAGATGCGGTGATGTTGAGATTTATGGATTTGAGGACGGTTACAAAGGTCTTATAAATGGTGTATACAGAATTATGAAAAACAGAGATTTTTCAGGAGTATTAAGCCAGGGCGGAACTATACTCGGAACATCGAGGATGCCGTTTAAATATATTAATGAGCCGCTTGCTGACGGAAGAAATAAGATTCAGTCGATGATTTCAACTTATACTGATATGAAGCTTGACTGTCTTGTTGTATTAGGCGGAAACGGTTCTCATAAGACGGCAAATCTTCTTATGGAAAATGGTTTAAATGTTGTTACATTGCCAAAAACAATAGACAATGATTTGTATGGCTCAGAGGTCAGTTTTGGATTTCAGTCGGCAGTTGATATTGCAACAAATGCAATAGACTGTATTCATACGACAGCCGCTTCCCACAGCAGGGTATTTATAGTTGAGCTTATGGGACATAAGACCGGTTGGCTTACACTTCATGCAGGAGTTGCAGGTGGAGCAGATGTTATTCTGATTCCGGAGATACCGTATGATATAAATGCGATTGCAGACGCAATAAATAAAAGAACGCAGGAAGGCAAGAAATTTACGATTATTGCGGCAGCGGAGGGAGCAGTATCAAAAGAGGAGGCAGTTCTTTCAAAGAAGGAACTTAAAGAAAAAAGAAAAAAAGAAAATTATCCGTCTGCAGCATATAGAATAGGTGCACAGATTTCAGCAAAGACAGGGCAGGAAGTGAGAGTTACGGTTCCAGGACATGTGCAGCGCGGAGGAGAGCCGGATTCGTATGACCGTTTTTTGGCTACAAGGCTTGGTATTAAGGCTGCAGAGCTCATTTTAAATGAAGAATATGGTTATATGGTATGTGTGAAGAATAATAAAATAGATAAAATACCTATTAAGGAAGTTGCAGGCAAAACCAAGATGATAGATATGCCGTCAGATGTGATTAATCAGATAAAAGCAATGGGAATCAGCTTTGGAGATTAGATGTGATATACATTGTTTAAGAAATGGGGAATTTTATGGAAAAGAGTTTAAAAATCAAGAATGAAATTAATGATGAATGCCAAAACGGTATTCCAAAGTATCGTACAAACAGACCGTATTATGAGAATCGTGAGTTGTCATGGCTTAAATTTAATGAAAGAGTATTGGAAGAAGCTAAAGACAGAGAGGTTCCGCTATGTGAGCGGTTATCGTTTATTTCAATCTTTCAAAGCAATCTTGATGAGTTTTTTATGGTTCGTGTAGGTTCACTTCATGACCAGATGCTTTTGTCAGAAACAGAGCGGGATAATAAGACGAAAATGACTGCAGACGAACAGCTTTCACATATTTTTAAGGCGGTACGTAAGCTTTCCAAGCAGAAGGACAGAGCCTATAAACACATAATGAATTGTGTAAAGGACTATGGTATAGAGCTTATCACTTTTAATGATATTGAATACGAAGATATGGTTTATTTGGAAAATTATTTTGAAAATTCAATAAAACCATTACTCTCACCTCAGGTTATAGGAAAAAAGCAGCCTTTTCCTTTTATTAAAAATAAAGAAATTTATGCGGTTGCATTGCTCAAAGACAAGAATAATGAAAAAATAGGTCTTGTTCCATGCAGCAACGGAGTTTTTAAGCGTCTTATACAGATACCTTCAGATAAAGATAAATATATGCTGGTGGAGGAACTGATATTGCATTTTATGCCTGATATTTTTGATAAGTATCAGATTAGGAGTAAATCACTTATCCGAATTATCCGAAATGCTGACATTGATATTGATGTTGCGTTTTTTGATGAGGATTTGGATTATCGCAATAATATGGAAAAACTGATAAAGCAGCGAAGAAAATTATGCGCAGTAAAGATGGAGTATTCGAGAGCTCTTGATGAGAAAGTTATTGTCAGTTTATGCAGGGAGCTCGGACTTAAGCATGAGCAGGTATTTTATTCGGAGGCACCGCTTGAATTATCATTTGTATTTAAATTGCAGGATACGCTGCGAAATCATAAAGAGCTTTTTTATGAAAGATTTGTACCGCGTGTGCCGGACTGCGTTGATGAGTCAAGACCTATGATTGATCAGATAGCTGACGGTGATATGCTGTTTAATTATCCATATGAGAGTATGCAGCCGTTTTTAAGGCTCCTTCGAGAGGCAGGAAAAGATGATCGTGTGGTTTCGATAAAGATGACGCTGTACAGAGTTGCGAAGAATTCACAAATCGTTGAGGCACTTATAAATGCGGCAGAAAACGGTAAAGAGGTCATTGTTCTTGTTGAGCTGCGTGCAAGGTTTGATGAAGAAAATAATATAGAGTGGTCAAGAAGGCTTGAGGAAGCCGGATGCCGCATTATATACGGAATAGATTATATAAAAGTACATTCAAAATTGTGCCTGATTACATATCATCAGGAAGATAATATTAAGTATATAACTCAGATAGGAACCGGAAATTATAATGAGAAAACTGCTAAGCTTTATACAGATTTATCTTTAATGACAGCAAATGAACAAATTGGTAAGGAAGCGGCAGTTACATTTACAAAATTATGTATGGCAGAGTTTATGGAACAGACAAATCATCTGCTTGTAGCACCAAAATGTATGAAGAGTAAAATATTAGATTATATGCAGCATGAAATTGACATTGCAAAAGCAGGAGAACCTGCATATATAGGTGTTAAGATAAATTCTCTTACAGATAAAGAAATAATTGATAAGCTTATTGAATGTTCAAAAGCCGGGGTTAAGATTGAGATGATAGTTCGCGGCATATGTTGTATTATTCCGCAGGTGCCGGGATACACGGATAATATTTCTGTTATAAGCATAGTTGGAAGATATCTTGAACATTCAAGAATTTATATTTTTGGAACAAATCAGCGTGACAATATATTTATATCGTCTGCCGATTTTATGACAAGAAATATGGAGAGGCGGGTAGAAATTGCAGCGCCGATTTATGATGAACGCCTGAAAGAAAGAATACGACATATTTTTAATGTGATGAGAGCTGACAATGTAAAAGCGAGGGAACTTCAAAGCAATGGAGATTATGTAATTCACAAATTTGATAATAAGTTTATTGAAAATGGGAATTATGAACGGTTAAATTCGCAGGAGTATTTTTTAAATGAGCAACAATAATAAAACTGCAATACTAATAAAATTTTATATAATGTAAAAATAACAAAAAATTTTAAAAAATGACCGTTCACGTAGAATAGAGACCATTCGCGTAAAAGTGTTGAAAAATAAAATTTAACCGCTATACTATACCTGTAAGAACGAGGACATAACGCTTATTACTTAATATAAATGTAAGAGATATCTTATATAAAGATATCTTTAGTGGGGTTGTAGTAATTATGGCATTTGGGTTAAATGATATTTAACATATGTTAATGTCTGTCTTACTTTAATATGTATTACTGTGCTTAGTAGATTTATTATTGAGCCTGTAGAGAGAAAGGAGACAAAAAATAATGAAAAAAGAACTTTTAAAGATTGTAGCTTCAGCAGCGTTAAAGACTGCTAAGGCAGCTGGAAACTCAGCATCATTCTTTGGCATTCATCAGCCAAAAGAGCCAAAAAATATTAAAAATGTAAAGTAATATAAAAATTTGTGCGAACGATTTAAATACCGGATTCTGCCCCACAGAATCCGGTATTTTTTTGTAAAAGCAAATTTTAATAAAATTATCACTTGGCGAACAGCTGACGCGCAGAGATTGTATGAATGTAAAATCTTTTTTTATTGTAAAAGATATGTTATAATTTGCCGGTAATATAAAATTTTAATTTTGATAGTGTTTTTGACACTGTAATCTTTATATAAAAAGGCTGGTGAGTAATTATGACATTGGATGAATTACAGATTGGAAAGACAGCGACAATTCTTTCGGTAGGAGGAAGCGGAGCTTTAAGACAGCATTTTCTTGATATGGGATTAATTCAGGGTGCAGATGTTACAGTTGTAAAATATGCGCCTATGGGAGATCCGATTGAACTTCGTATTCATGGGTATGAGCTTACTATCCGTCTTGATGACGCAAGGCAGATAGCAGTAAGTGAGCCGCATGAGCATCCTGTATTAAAAAATGACAGAAAGAAAACATCTGCGGTGCAGCATCCGGGATATGGTGAGGATGGAAAGTATCATGCGTGCCATGCAGAAGTTAATCATGCTTTGCCTGATGATGAGATACTTACGTTTGCACTTGCAGGCAACCAGAACTGCGGAAAGACAACATTATTTAATCAGCTTACAGGCTCTAACCAGCACGTGGGGAATTTTCCGGGAGTTACTGTTGACCGTAAGGATGGAGTTATAAAAGAACATAAAAATACGCTTATAACCGATTTGCCCGGCATATATTCGATGTCTCCTTACAGCAGTGAGGAGATAGTTACACGTGAATTTCTGCTTAATGATAAGCCAAAGGGTATTATAAATATTCTTGATGCTACTAATATAGAAAGAAACCTCTATCTTACGATGCAGCTTATGGAACTTGGAATACCTATGGTAGTTGCTCTTAATATGATGGATGAGGTAAGGCAGAACGGAGGCTCTATACTGGTAAATGAGATGGAGGCATTTCTTGGTGTACCTGTAATTCCTATATCAGCCGCCAAAGGCGAGGGAATCGAGGAACTTGTAAATCATGCACTGCATATTGCGAAGTATCAGGAATGTCCTAAAGAGATAGATTTTTGCTGTGATGAGGGGCAGGAAAGTGCTGTACATCGCTGTATACACGGTATTATGCATCTTGTCGAGGACCATGCAAAAAGTGCGGGAATACCTGTGAGGTTTGCTGCGAGCAAAATTGCTGAGGGCGATAATCTTGTGTTGGAAAAGCTTAGTCTTAGTGATAATGAGAAAGAGATGCTTGAACATATAAGCTGCCAGATGGAAGAAGAATGTGGCATGGATAGGGCATCTGCAATCGCAAGCATGCGTTTTGCTTACATACAAAGAGTGTGTGATGAAACTGTAGTTAAGCCGCACGAGAGTAAGGAACGCGCAAGAAGCAGAAAGATTGATAAAATATTTACGGGTAAATATACAGGAATCCCTGCATTTATAGGAATAATGGGGCTTGTATTTTTCCTGACATTCAATGTATTTGGTGCATTTTTTCAGGGAGTACTTGAAAATGCGATAGGCTGGCTTACAGATATCACAGATAAGGCGCTTTATGCAGCGCATGTCAATAAGGTGCTGCATTCTCTTATTATTGACGGTATTTTTAATGGTGTCGGCAGTGTCTTAAGCTTTCTGCCTATAATAGTTATTTTGTTTTTCTTTCTGTCGATACTTGAGGACAGCGGGTATATGGCCAGAGTCGCATTTATAATGGACAAGCTTTTAAGAAAAATCGGTCTTTCAGGGCGAAGCATTGTTCCTATGCTTATTGGATTTGGATGTACGGTTCCGGGAGTTATGGCAACACGGACGCTTTCTTCACAGCGCGACAGAAAAATGACTGTTTTGCTTACTCCGTTTATGAGCTGCACAGCAAAGCTTCCTATATATGCTTTCTTTACTGCCGCATTTTTTCCAAAGCACGGTGCATTGGTTATGATAGGCTTGTATTTATTAGGAATTATAATGGGAATTGCAGCGGCATTTTTATTGAAAGGAACCATGTTTAAGGGTGAGCCTGTCCCATTTGTAATGGAGCTGCCTAATTATCGTATGCCAGGGGCAAAAAATGTGGGATTGCTTTTGTGGGATAAGGCGAAGGACTTTTTGCAGAGAGCATTTTCTGTTATATTTATAGCTTCAATCGTTATATGGTTTTTGCAGAGTTTTGATATAAGGCTTAATATGGTAGCTGATTCACAGCAGAGCATGCTTGCCATGATTGCCGGAGCAATGGCACCGGTGTTCGCACCGCTTGGATTTGGTGACTGGAGAGTTTCAACTGCGCTTATTTCAGGTTTTATGGCAAAAGAGAGTGTAGTTGCGACGCTGTCAGTGCTTTTTGGCTCTACCGAAGTTCTTGCAGGAGTTATTACATCAGCAGGAGCTGCAGCACTTTTAGTATTCTGTCTTTTGTATACACCTTGTATTGCAGCAGTCGCCTCAATTAAGAGGGAGCTTGGAACAAAGTGGGCTTTGGGTGTTGTTATCGGACAGTGCGTTATAGCATGGATAATGGCATTTATAGTGTATAACATAGGAATGGGGTTATTATGAAATTATTTATATTTGATTTGGATGGTACTATTTTAGATACACTCGATGATCTTCATGACAGCGTAAATTATGCGCTTTCATGTGCAGATTTTCCCCAAAGGTCACTTGATGATGTCAGGTCATTTGTTGGAAACGGTATATTAAAGCTTGTACAAAGAGCAGTGCCGGAAGGCACGAATGACGCAGATGTTGATAAGGTTTATGCAGCCTTTAAGGATTATTACAGACAGCACTGCGCTGACAAAACCAAACCGTATAACGGAATTGTGAGTGCTTTAAGAAAGCTTAAAGCAGAAGGATATAAGCTGGCAGTAGTTTCAAATAAGGCAGATTTTGGGGTACAGATTCTTTGCAAAAAATATTTTGACGGATTGTTTGAATTTGCAGTCGGAGCAAAAGAAGGCATCAGAAAAAAGCCATATCCTGATGCTGTTCTGGAGGTTCTTGAAAGAATGTGTGTGGAAAAATCAGAGGCAGTTTACATAGGAGATTCTGATGTGGATATAGAAACTGCAAAAAATGCAGGTTTAAGGTGTATATCTGTGGACTGGGGATTCCGCAGCAGGGAATTTTTGCTTGAGCATGGGGCTGAGACAATAATTTCCTGCCCGGATGAACTGTTTTTGACACTGTAATCATGACTTTTTTAATATATCTAAGGTGTGAGCTCCAGCACCGATTAAATCAGGCCTTTCACATGTTGACATATGATATTTTATAAAAAAATCAAATTCTTCATCTGACAGTTTGTTTAAAAAAGGGCGCATATAATTTGCAGGTCCGTCGGGTGAAATTATCTTAATTCTGTCAAGTGATGCGGCCTGATTTAATTTATCAATATCTTCAATTCTCATATAGTCATATAGATTTTCTTCTTTTGACACAGTTTTAAAATCCTGTGTAAGACGTCCTTCATCTATACATTCAAGAATATGGCGTTCCTTGAATGCGTAAGTTATAACGCTGTATTCATTCATACAATATGCCACCAAAATGATACCGTTTGGTTTTGTAACTCTCTTAGCCTCAAGAAGTGCAGTTAGTTTATTTTCAAAACCAAACAGGTGATACATAGGACCAAAAAGCAGCGTAATGTCGAATGTGTTATCTGCAAGCTTCTTTAAATTCAGGGCATTGCCAAGAATTGCTTTGACGGAGCTTTTTTTGGCTTTAAGTATGCCGAGATTGTGCTTTACAAGTTCAACTGCAGTTACATCATAGCCCTCATTTGCAAGGGCGACGCTGTATCGTCCGGTGCCGGCTCCGATATCAAGAATTTTTATATCACTTTTGGGTTTGGAAGAGTCGATAAAATCGTGTATATATTTCATTGAAGTACGGTATTCAACCTGACCGTGTCTTGAATTAAGTCTTTTTTCTTCGTTAAATTTATTATAATAATCAATTATGTCATTCATAATAATTTTTCCTGCTTATCATTTTAATATTTGACGTATATGCGTCGGTGTCTATATAAGTGCGCATAAAATCTATATTATTTTATATTATAAAAAGCAATATATCAATTATTTCCAAATAAATCTTTTTGAATTTTGTCGAAAATATGTTAATATAAAAGAGAAAGTATTAATTAAAAAAGAGACGATAATTTTGTGGTGATTGTATGGTAAAAAGGTATTATGTTAGAGTTCGTTCACTGAAAAACGGAATGGTAATCGATCAGTCAATAGTAGATGCTACGAGAAGACCGCTTATCGTAAAGGGCGCAGTACTTGATGATTATCTTATTGAAGCTTTAGGAAGACTTGGAATAGCCGGAGTTTATGTAAGAGAGGGCCAAGAGGAAATCAAGACTTCAAAAGATGAGCCTGTAAAGGAAGAGCGTCTCCCCGGCAAAACTATAGATACCATAGAAAAGCTGACTGTATCGGATCCCTCAAGAGTGAAGCTGACCGAAAGTGTAAGGAAACGAGTGGCAGAAGGAATATCGTATCTTTACAATAATACTGATTCTGATAATCTTGTAAATGTAACTGAGAATATTACTCATGATTTGATGAAATCCATACAAAGCAATGATGCGCTTGCAGTAGATATAAATATGCTTAAGGTAAGCGACGAATATACGTTTAAGCATAGTGTAGATGTTGCTACAATGGCAATGATTGTTGCAAAAAGCCAGAAAATGAGTGATTCTGAAATTCATGATATAGGTTTCGCAGGGCTGCTGCATGATATAGGTAAGTCGAAGATACCAAATGAAATCCTTAATAAACCGGAAAGGCTTACTGATGAAGAATTTGAAATTATGAAGAAACATCCGGTTTATGGTTATAACATATTAAAGAAAAAACAGGATATAAAAGATAGTGTACGTCTGGGTGTTTTGCAGCATCATGAAAGAATTGACGGAAGAGGATATCCGATGGGAGTTGATTATTCAAGGATAGTTCCCTTTGCAAAGATAATATCAGTTGTGGATATATATGATGCACTTGTTACAGAAAGACCATACAAATCAGCACTTTCCCAAAGAGATGCAGTGGAGATGATTATGGCTATGACTGCAGAGCTTGATATGGGTGCTATAAGAGGTTTCTTAAAGAGCGTGATTTTATATCCTGTAGGTTCTACGATTATACTCAGTAATGGAGAAAAGGCAAAAGTTGTTGAAAATTATTCGGAATACATATTAAGACCAAAGGTTGTAGGTTTAAAAAGTGCAAAAGTATATGATTTAGCTTATGATGTCAACTGTGCAAATATAATTATTTTATAAAGCGTATTTAATTAAGGAGAGAAGCGATATGTTAACAAATGACGCAACTATTTTAAAAATCAAGCATGAAGTATTGTATGAGGTGGCAAAGCTTGCGTATGCAGGTGAATTGGAGGAAAAAAGGGATGAGGTACCATATAAGCTCTCGCCGGGACCGAAACCTAATTTCAGATGCTGTGTCTATAAGGAAAGAGAGATAATAAGGCAAAGAATACGTCTTGCAGAAGGTTTGTGTCCGACAGATAACAACAGACCGGGTTCTGATAATATCATACAGGTAATTGAATCTGCATGTGCGGATTGTCCATTATCTCATTATATTGTAACTGATAACTGTCGTAAATGTATGGCAAAAGCGTGCCAGCAGTCATGTAAATTTGGGGCAATCTCTATGGGAAGAGACAGGGCTTATATTGATCCTGACAAATGCAAGGAGTGCGGAATGTGTGCCAAGAGTTGTCCGTATAATGCCATAGCTGATTTAATAAGACCTTGTAAGAAAGCATGTCCTGTGAATGCTATAACTATGGATGAAAATGGCATATGCGTAATTGATGACAGTAAATGTATAAGATGCGGAAAATGTATACACAGTTGTCCGTTCGGAGCAATCGGCTCTAAGACATCGATAGTTGATATAATTAATGAAATACGTGCGGGAAAATATGTGGTTGCAATGGTTGCACCTGCTGTTGAGGGACAGTTCGGCGCTGATATCACTATGTCAAGTATAAGAACTGTGTGCAAAAAGCTTGGATTTGCAGATATGATTGAAGTGGGACTGGGCGGTGATATGACTGCAGCTTCTGAAGCCGATGAGTGGGTTGAAGCATATGAAGAGGGGATAAAGAAAACAACTTCTTGCTGTCCTGCATTTGTCAATATGATTAAAAAGCATTTTCCTGAGCTTATTGAAAATATATCTACAACAGTATCTCCGATGTGCGGTGTATCGCGTATGATAAAAGCAAAGCATAAAGATGCGGTAACTGTATTTGTCGGCCCATGTATAGCTAAGAAGGATGAGATACAGGATAAAACAATAAAGGATAACGCTGATTATGTTCTTACAATTGGTGAGTTCAGAGCTATGATGCGTGCTAAAGAGGTTAAGTTTGAGCCGGAGGAAAACAGCACACAGCAGGCAAGTACATACGGAAAGAGATTTGGCAACGGCGGAGGTGTGACAGCAGCTGTTCTTAAGAGTATGCAGGAAGCTGGAGTTGACACTTCAAATTATAAGGTTGAAAAGTGTTCCGGAGCTGATGAGTGCAGAAAGGCGCTTCTTATGCTTAAAGCAGGAAGACTTGATGCCGATTTTATTGAGGGAATGATGTGCGAAGGCGGCTGCGTAGGCGGACCAAGCCAGCACAAAAAGGAAGTTCAGTTTAAGAAAGACAGAGATAAGCTTATTTCTGAGGCTGATACACGCGGCGTAAGACAGAATTTAGAGAATTATGATATGAAGTCTTTTAATATGCACAAATCATAAATTATGTATATTAATTTCCTGTCCTATAATATTTACTGATAAAGATAAGTGTAAAAGGAGAAAACAGCTAATGTTAAAATTAGTAAGATATCTGCGTGTGTGTCTGTGCATTATTGCTTTATTGGCAGTTATGACAGGTATTTCAGGCTGCGGAAAGAAGAATACATATCCTTTATTTGAATATATCGAAGATGATAATGGACAGATTCATATTACCGGGCTGACAGATACAGGCAAAATGACAGAGAGTATAATTATACCTGCCATGATTGACGGTAAAAATGTGATTTCTGTTGACAGAGGTGCATTTAATGAAAGCTCAAGCATTAAGGAAGTGATTATAGAGGAGGGCATAGTTTCTATAGGTGAAAATGCTTTTTTTAACTGCTACAGGCTTGAAAAGGTAAGTGTTCCCGCCTCTCTTACATATGTAGGAACCAATGTTTTTAAGGGTACTGCATTTGAGAAAGCTGCTTATGATACTGACGGAGCGGTTGTTGTTAATGATATACTTGCATCTGTAAAACCTGGAGTAAGTGAGTATATCGTTCCGGATGGCGTAAAAATCATAGCACCGGGAGTTTTTTACAATAATACGGTGCTTAAGAAAGTTAATCTTCCTGCCAGCCTTGAAATTATAGAAGATTTTGCTTTTTCAGGCTGTACGTCACTTACAGAGCTTAAATTAAACGAAGGACTAAAAAGAATAGAATATGCTGCTTTCAGCGGGTGTACAAATCTTTCAGTTACGGTGCCTGAAAGTGTTTCATATATTGGAACAGATGCATTTTTGGATGTGAAAGAAGTGAAATGAGAAAATACATTATGTGTGAGGATTGCGAGCAGTTCGCAATCCTTTTTACTTTATAGGAAATTGCGTCAAAGACGCATTCTGATAACAAGTTTGCGAAGCAAATCTTGCAAGCGTCGTTCACGACGCTTTTTTATCTTTGTATTTTTAGAGATATTTCTCGTATTTCGGAACGATTCCGATACCTATTGCATAAGGTCCGGTGTGGCAGGCAGTTACACTGCCTATTCGTATATTAAAATCTTCATAGGATTCAACGCATTTTACGGTGAAAGTATTTTCAAAATCTTTTCTGAAATCTTTTAATTCATCAAAGTCAGTACAGCTTTCTGCTGTGAAAACGTAATCATTTATATCAAGTTTATTTTTAGTGAAATATTTTTTTAACACATCTAAAACTATTTTTTTGGATTTATTTCTTGTACGTGCAATTCCGCCTATATTTAATTCGCCAAGCTGCAGGTATATAATGGGACGGATATTTAATGCTCCTGTAAGTTTGGTTGCAAGTCTGCCTATTCTGCCGCCTTTTTTTAAGTAGTCAAGAGAGCCTATAGTGAAAAATATCGTGCTTGACAAAATGATTTTGTTAAGTAGTTCTACAGCTTTTTCAAAAGAAAATCCGGCGTTTCGTATACGTACGGCCTCACGGACTATAAGTGCCTGTGCGGCAGTATCTACGAGGGAGTTTATAATCTCAATTTTAGCATCAGGATATTCATCAAGTATATAATCCTTTGCCATAACAGCTGAATTGTATGAGCCGGAAAGTATTGTGGAGATAGTTATGCATATGACGGGCTGGTTATTTTTGATATAAGGTAAAAATTTATCAATATAGTCCTGAACTCCGGGAAGGGAGGTCTTGGGAAATAAATTTTCATTAAGGATTTTGTCGTAAAATGTTTCTATGGGCAATTCTTCTTTGTCTTTAAGATATGTCGTACCATCAAATGTCACGTAAAGCGGAACTAAATCTACATCAACAGATTTTGCATAATCTATTGAATAATCACATGCGGTGTCACTTATAATTTTAAACATTGTAATCCTCGTTTCTAAAGCAATATATTGCAAAATGTCGGTAAAAATTCAATTTTGCTCTGAAGCATTCTGTTAAATGTGGTATTAAACAATTTGACAGAGAATATAAATAAATATATCACATAGTATTTAAAACCACAATAAAAAATTATAAATATTGCAATATTTGTAATATCTATACATTTTATTATATTTTAAATAATTTTTTTTATTCTTTAAAATTATCCAAAAAGGAGAAAAAATCTGTATTAATTGTAAAAATATAATAAAAATTAATTGACTGATAATTAAAAAATTGGTATATTTGTTATAAATAGAGTTCGAAATAGGGAACAAACTCTATAGAGACATCTCCCACTGGGACTTGTTAAATATATTCATAAAAGAGGAGAAGAATTATGGAAGCTTTATTGATTTTAGTCATTGTTGCAGCTTTGCTCGCACTTGGCTATGCAGCATTTAACTTTATTGGTGTCAAGAAGTTAGATGAAGGAACAGACCGTATGTCAGAAATTGCAGCGGCAATACGTGTTGGTGCTAATGCATTTATAACATACGAGTATAAGATTATTGCAATAGTTGTAGCGATAATCACAGTAGTATTTTCAGTTATATTTTCAATTCAGTATGGCATATTCAGCTGGGAACCTTCAGTGTGCTTTGTTATTGGCGTTTTAATGAGTGCGTCGGCAGGCTGGGTAGGAATGAAGATTGCTACATATGCTAATGTAAGAGTGTCTAACGAGGCGCGCAAGACAAAGAATATAGGAAAGACTTTAAAGGTCGCATTAAGAGGCGGTTCGGTAATGGGTCTTTGTGTGGGCGGTTTTGCACTTTTGGGATTATTTATTGTTTATATAGTATTCGGCTACGGACTTAATATGTTATCTATTGAAGCTTTAAGAGGCGCACATGTATTTACACAATGTCTTTCATGCTATGCGCTTGGCTGTTCAATAGTTGCCATGTTTAACCGTGTCGGAGGCGGTATTTATACAAAGGCTGCTGATATGGGGGCAGACCTTGTAGGTAAGACAGAGGCACATATTCCGGAGGATGATCCTCGTAACCCTGCTACAATAGCAGATAACGTAGGTGATAATGTTGGTGATGTTGCCGGTCTTGGATCAGATTTGCTTGAATCGTTTGTAGGTGCTATTTCTTCAGCAATAATTCTTGCAGTAAGTCTTTTTATTGGAAGTCTTGCTAAAAACGCAGCTATTTCAGAAGCAATGCTTTCAAAAATGATGTATTTTCCGCTTGTGATTGCTGCTATAGGTTTGATTGCGTCATGTCTTGGTATTGCATATGTGCTTATTAAAAAAGATACTCAAGATCCTCATAAGGATTTGAATATTTCAACATGGAGTGCTGCTGCGATTACTATAATCGGAGGTTTTGCTGCTACATGGTTAATGTTTAAGGAAGAAGCTGCAGAAGTGCTTAGTGCATCAGGATTTAGTGCAGGATTTATTTCACCTTGGGTTGCTGCTTCGCTTGGTGTTGTAAGTGGTGTTGTAATAGGTATGATTGCAGAATATTATACAAGTTATGATTTTAAGCCTACAAAGAAGATTGCAGAAGCATCAAAGGAAGGTGCGGCTCTTACAATCACACAGGGGCTTTCAGTTGGTATGAAATCATGTATGTTCCCACTTATAATTTTAGGTATCACAACATATGCTTCATACGCTGTATCGGGAATGTTCGGTATTGCTATGGCAGCAGTAGGTATGCTTTCATTTGTATCTGCAACTGTTTCGGTTGATACATACGGCCCTATTTCAGATAATGCGGGCGGTATTGCGGAGATGTCAGAGCTTGAGCCTGAAGTAAGAGAAATTACTGATAAGCTTGATTCGGTAGGTAATACAACAGCAGCTATAGGTAAAGGTTTTGCGATAGGTTCTGCTTCATTTGCAGCACTTTCACTTATGGTTTCATTCCTTTATGCATTCCAGCCTGAAGGTTCAGACCTTTTGCTTAATTTTACAGATCCTAAGATTCTTGCAGGTGCTTTAGTCGGCGGTGCTCTGCCATTCCTTTTTTCAGGAATGCTTATTGAAGCGGTTGCAAACGCTGCTCGTAAGATGGTTGCCGAAGTAAGAAGACAGTTTAAGGAAATTCCTGGTATTCTTGAGGGAAAAGAAAAGCCTGATTATAAAACATGTATTGAAATTTCTTCACAGGGTGCCTTGAAAGAAATGAGAATGCCTGCTATACTTTCTATTGTATTCCCAATTATTTCAGGTTTCTTATTCGGACCGTTTTTTGTTGGTGGTCTTTTGATAGGTGCAACACTTTCGGCTATAATGCTTGCTATATTTACAGGTAATGCCGGTGGTGCATGGGATAATGCTAAAAAGTATATTGAATCAGGTGCGGTTGAAGGAGAAAAGAAAGGCTCTCCGGCACATGATGCGGCTGTTGTCGGCGATACAGTAGGCGATCCTTTGAAGGATACAGTAGGACCTTCTCTTGATATTCTGATTAAGATTATGTCAACAGTATCATTGGTTGCAGCAGTGCTTTTCAGCAGATATAATTTATTAGATTTTATACAGAATCTTTTAAAATAATTAAGAACTGTCAGTTAAAAATATTTGGGAGAGGTCTGTTTAGGACTTCTCCTTTTTGATTTTATGGAGAAAATGTTGATGGATGAACGCGAGTATGCAAGGATTATGGTTGAAAAAAGAAGAAAGAAATCAGCTGTTATAAAAAATCGAAGAAAAAAGCAGATAAGAATTTTAAAATTGAGAATAATGTTATCGTTAATACTTATATGCGTTTGTGCGGTAACTGCTGTTATAGCTGCAAATTATATCAAAAAAACTAAAGGAGAAGAGGTTTTAGCTGCAAATAATGTGCCGGAGATGATTGCGGAGCAGACTACAGAAGAGCCGGAAACAGGAATGCAGTTAAGTGACGATTTTCAGACAGTAACTACAGATGATGTCAACAGTGCTTATCTGTCTATGTATGATATGGACAATAAGATGGTTGTTGCAGGGAAAGATTATGATACTAAGATGTATCCTGCTTCAATGACTAAGGTTATGACACTTATTGTTGCAGTTGAAAATATTACAGATTATTCAAAGACATTTTCTTTGTCATATGAGCAGTTTGAAAAGCTTTATGTTCAGGACGCTTCGACAGCTATGTTTGAGGTTGGAGAACCCGTGAATGCGCTTGATTTGCTGTATGGACTTATATTACCGTCAGGAGCAGATGCGGCTCTTGGTCTTGCTGATATAGTGGCAGGGTCTGAGGAGGAGTTTGTAAAGCTTATGAACCTTAAGTGCGCAGAGCTTGGATTAAAAAATACGCATTTTACAAACACAACGGGACTGCATGATGATGACCAGTACACAACACCTTATGAAATGTGTAAAATTATGGAATGTGCGATGAATAATGAACTGTGTGCAAAGGTTCTGAATACAAGGACATATACAACGTCAGTAACTGACAAGCATCCGGACGGTCTTATGCTTACGGGCCATGCATATTTAAAGCTTGATAGTAAAAAGAAAGATGATATTAGTATTATAGGTGCTAAAACAGGTTATACAGATGCAGCAGGATATTGCCTTGTCACATGTGCTAAGAAAAACGAAAAAAAATACATAGTTGTGTCTGGCAAAGCCGAAAGTGCAGAGTTTTATGTGCTCGATGCATATAAAATGTACGAGGAATATGCATCGTAATAGCTTTGATATGCGCCATTTTTACAGAAATTGTCATAATAAAATTTTTTGAAGCGCAGATAATAACATCAAGATAACAATTTAAATTGTTGTCTATATAAAAAAGTAATTATGGAGGTGTTATTATGACAAATTCATCTAATTCATCAGCAACAAAGAAGCAGGCTAAGGAAGCTTTAGACAGATTTAAAATGGAGGTTGCTTCAGAAATCGGTGTTAACTTAAAGGAAGGTTATAACGGAGACCTTACTTCAGCAGAGGCTGGTTCAGTTGGTGGTAACATGGTTAAGAAGATGATTAAAAAGCAGGAAGAGCAGATGTCTCAGGGTATGTAATTTAATCTTTAACCATATTAATTATTTATAATAATGAAAAGAATGCTGTTGTATCATGTTGATGCAGCAGCATTTTTTATACTTGCATTTCTTAAAAAAAACTGGTAATATCAAAAAGGTTATGCTATAATCGATTAATATGTTAACATTTTGATTTACATATATTTAAGGAGGAAATTTTTACAATGAGTTTTAAAGTTGAACAAATGGAAGAAAAAAACATGGTAAAGCTTGTTATTGAAACGACAGCCGAGGAATTTGAAGCGGGTTTAAACACTGCATATAATAAGAATAAGAATAAAATCTCTGTACCGGGTTTTAGAAAAGGTAAAGCACCACGTAAGATGATAGAAAAGCTTTATGGTAAGGAAATCTTTTTTGAAGATGCAGCCAATGCTATTATTCCTGATGCTTATGCAAAGGCGGCAATGGAATGTGAATTGGAAATCGTTTCACAGCCAAAGATTGATGTAGTTCAGTTAGAGGCAGGAAAGGATTTTATTTTCTCAGCAGAAGTTGCAGTAAAGCCTGAGGTAGAGCTTGGAACATATAAGGGCGTTGAAGTTGCAAAGACAGATATTTCAGTTACTGATGAGGATGTTGATGCTGAAATTAAAAAGGTTCAGGAACAGAATTCAAGAACAGTTACTGTTGAAGACAGAGCTGTTAAGGACGGCGATATAGCTGTTATTGATTTTGAAGGCTTTGTTGACGGTGTTGCTTTTGAGGGCGGCAAGGGTGAAAATTATCCATTGACAATAGGTTCACACTCATTTATTGATAATTTTGAAGAGCAGCTTGTTGGTATGAATGTTGGTGATGAGAAAGAAATCAGTGTAACATTCCCAGAAGAATATCATGCAGAGGCACTTAAGGGCAAGCCTGCAACATTTAAGGTGGCTGTAAAGGAACTTAAGGAAAAGCAGCTTCCTGAACTTGATGATGATTTTGCACAGGATGTATCTGATTTCGATACTCTTGCAGAATATAAAGAAGACTTAAAGAAGAAGCTTACAGAACGTAAGGAAGCGGAAGCTAAGTCTAAGAAAGAAACAGAAGTTATAGATAAGATTGTAGAATCTTCAAAGATGGATATTCCACAGGCTATGATTGATACACAGGTTACAAGAATGGCAGAGGATTTTGCACAGAGATTACAGCAGCAGGGTCTTTCAATCGAACAGTATTTCCAGTATACAGGACTTACAGCAGATGCAATCCTTGCACAGATGAAGCCTGAAGCAGAAAAGAGAATTAAGAACAGCCTTGTATTGGAAGCTATCGCAAAGGCAGAAAATATTGAAGTTGCTGATGAGGAATTTGAAGGCGAACTTAAGAAAATGGCTGATATGTATAAGATGGAACTTGATAAAATCAAGGATTTCATGGGTGATGCCGAAGCTAAGCAGATGAAGGATGATATTGCTGTACAGAAGGCAGTTGAACTCGTTGTATCAGCAGCAGTTGAAAAATAATTTATATTAGATGTTTTGTCGGGAATGGAGGCAATGTGAAAAATCATGTTGATACGATGATTTTTCACATGGCTATTTGTGTCGCAGGCGCCACAAATCAGCTTTTATCGCAGAGTCAGATTTGACTCGCGATTCCTTCGACGCAAAAGCGTCTGCGGAATGGAGGCTTATATGAGTTTTGTACCTTATGTCATTGAGCAGAACAGCCGTGGAGAGAGATCGTATGATATCTATTCAAGACTTTTAAAGGACAGGATTATTTTCCTTGGAGAAGAAGTTACAGATGTTACAGCTAATCTTGTTGTAGCACAGATGTTGTTTTTAGAGGCAGAGGATCCTAATAAAGATATACATTTGTATATTAACAGTCCGGGCGGATCGGTTTCAGCCGGGTTTGCTATTTATGATACAATGCAGTATATAAAGTGTGATGTATCTACAATGTGTATGGGACTTGCAGCAAGTATGGGGGCATTCCTTCTTGCAGGAGGTACTAAGGGTAAGAGACTTGCTCTTCCAAATTCAGAAATAATGATTCACCAGCCATCAGGCGGTGCCAGAGGTCAGGAAACTGAAATCAGAATTGTAGCTGAAAATATTTTAAAGACAAGAAACAGATTGAATGAGATATTGGCAGCTAATACAGGTAAGTCTATAGAAGAAATTGCCCGTGATACTGAGCGTGACAACTATATGACAGCCCAGCAGGCACTTGAATATGGTTTGGTTGACAGCGTTGTTGAAAAGAGATAGTTATTTGATAAGGAGCTGCTGCAATCGCATCAGCTCCTTGTTGACTTTTTTGTATGAATAAATTAGCGTGTGAGGAGGATTTATGGCAGGCAAAAATATTGATGAAAAGCTTAGGTGTTCATTTTGTAACAAAACTCAGGAGCAGGTAAGGAAGCTGATAGCAGGACCTAACGGAGCATATATCTGTGATGAGTGTGTTGCCATATGCGGAGAAATTCTTGATGAAGAATTTCTTAATGACGATGACAATGAGGCTGCAGCAGGGCTTGATATTAATTTATTAAAGCCTAAGCAGATTAAAGAATTTCTTGATGAATATGTAATAGGACAGGATGAGGCTAAGAAAGTTTTGTCAGTAGCTGTTTATAATCATTATAAGAGAATACTTTCTGCAAATGAGCTTGATGTGGAACTTCAAAAGAGTAATATACTTATGCTTGGTCCGACAGGTTCAGGAAAAACATTTCTTGCACAAAATCTTGCAAGAATTCTCAATGTGCCTTTTGCAATCGCAGATGCGACAACGCTTACAGAAGCAGGTTATGTAGGTGAGGATGTTGAAAATATACTTCTCAAGATAATACAGGCTGCTGATTATGATGTTGAGAAAGCACAGTATGGAATAGTTTATATAGATGAGATAGATAAGATTACAAAGAAGTCTGAAAATGTTTCAATTACAAGAGATGTTTCAGGTGAGGGTGTGCAGCAGGCGCTTCTTAAAATTCTTGAGGGTACCGTAGCTTCTGTGCCGCCACAGGGTGGAAGAAAGCATCCTCAGCAGGAGCTGATTCCTATAGATACAACTAATATTTTATTTATATGCGGTGGAGCCTTTGACGGTCTTGAAAAGATTATTGAATCGAGAATGGATAAAAGCTCCATAGGTTTTAACGCACAGATAAAGGAAAAGACAGAAGCAGATGTCGGAGAGATGTTTGAAAAGGTGCTTCCGCAGGATTTGATTAAATTTGGTCTTATCCCTGAATTTGTGGGGCGTGTTCCTGTTGTTGTTGCATTGGATTCTCTTGATGAAGAGGCACTCGTAAGAATTTTAAGAGAGCCTAAAAATGCTATTATCAAACAGTACAAGGCATTGTTTTCGCTTGATGAGGTTGAACTTGAATTTACAGATGAAGCGGTTTTAGCAGTGGCTAAAAAGAGTTTTGAGAGAAAGACAGGTGCAAGAGGACTTCGCTCAATTCTTGAGTCTGTCATGAATGATGTTATGTTTACAATACCTTCAGAAGATAATATTGCGAAATGTATTATAACAAAGGAGGCTGTCGAGGGAACAGGAAAGCCTGTTCTTGAATACAGAAAAGACAGCGTTGCGGTATGAAAAAAGTCACTTTACCAACTATAGCTTTAAGATGTATGACTGTGTTGCCTGACATGGTCATACATTTTGATATAAGCAGGAAAAAATCAATAAATGCAGTAAAGAAAGCAATGGAAGACGGGCAGAAAATATTTTTGCTGACTCAGCGTGATGAGCAGGTTTCAGATCCTGATAAAGATGATTTGTATAATGTGGGGACTGTTGCACAAATTAAGCAGATAATAAAACTTCCTGATTCCATTACCCGCGTCATGGTCGAAGGTGCATATAAAGCAAATGTGAATGATGTATATACGGAAAATAATATGCTGATTTCTGATATTACGCCGGAAGAAGATATTAATCACAATTTGCCTGACGAATTGACATCAAAGGCAATGGTTGACATGATACATGAGCTTTTAAGACGTTTTGCAGCCGTGAATGTCAGAATAAGCAGGGATATAGTCAATAAGTGGCTCTCTATCTATGATTTGCAAAGTCTTTTCAGACGTGTGGTTATAGATTATCCGATGACATATATTAACAGGCAGCATTTTCTTGAAATTTCCGATGTAAATGTTTTTTATGAAAATCTTGCAAAGCTTATTATGGAAGATATTGAGATAAGCAGAATAAAAGATGAACTTGCCGAAAAAGTAAAAGCAAAGGTAAATAAAAATCAAAAAGATTACATAATACGGGAGCAGATGAAGGTACTTAGCGAAGAGCTTGATGGTGATGGTAATGTTTCTGAAACAGACGAATTTTACGAAAGACTTCAAAAGCTTGACGCAGATGAAACGATAAAAGAAAGCATTTCAAAAGAGATAAGACGCTATAAAATGTTGTCACAAGGTTCATCAGAAGCAAATGTTGAGAGAGGATATATTGAAACACTTCTTGCGATGCCGTGGGATAAGGAATCCTGCGATAATACTGATTTAGACAGGGCAAATGAAATTTTGGACCGCGGCCATTACGGCATGACAAAGATAAAGGAAAGAATTCTTGAAACGCTTGCTGTAAGGAATGTTTGTCCAAATGCAGATACTCCTATTATATGTCTTGTAGGGCCTCCGGGAACAGGAAAGACTTCGATAGCATGTTCCGTTGCTGACGCTCTTAATAAGGAATATGTGAGGATTTGTCTTGGAGGAGTTAAGGATGAGGCTGAAATAAGAGGACACAGAAAAACATATGTCGGAGCAATGCCTGGCAGAATAATTGCGGCATTAAAACAATGCAAGGTGAAAAATCCTCTTATGCTTCTTGATGAGATAGATAAAATGAGCAGCGATTACAAGTCAGATACGGCTTCAGCGCTTCTTGAGGTACTTGATTCAGAGCAGAATTCACATTTTGTTGACCATTATATTGAGCTTCCGACAGATTTGTCAAAGGTGCTTTTTATAGCTACCGCAAATGATATTTCACAGGTGAGCCGTCCGCTGCTTGATAGAATGGAGATAATTGAGATAAACAGCTACACAAAAAATGAAAAGCTGCATATAGCAAAGGAGCATCTTATTCCAAAGCAGATAAAGAAAAACGGACTTTTAAAGAAGCATATAAGGATTTCTGATAAGGCAGTTGAAAAGATTATTGATTCATATACAAGAGAGGCCGGTGTAAGAAGTCTTGAGAGAGAAATATCAAAGATATGCAGAAAGGCTGTAAGAAAGCTTTATTTAGACGGTAAGATAATCGAAGATTTCAAACAGGTTTCTGTCACTGAAAAGAATCTGGAGGAGTATCTTGGCAAAGAGAAGTTTTCTAATGATGTCGTCAACAAGAAAAATGAGACGGGTATAGTAAGAGGACTTGCATGGACCAGTGTCGGAGGTGAGACTTTAGAGATAGAGGTCAACACGATGCCTGGCGGCGGAGAGCTTATACTTACAGGTCAGATGGGCGATGTGATGAAAGAATCTGCAAGAATTGCATTGTCATATGTTAAATCTGTTGCATGTACTAAAAAATATGGTGTGGCGCAAAAGTTCTTTGAGGAAAATGATATTCATCTTCATATCCCGGAAGGTGCTGTTCCAAAAGATGGTCCGTCGGCGGGAGTTACGATGGCTACAGCACTGTTATCGGCAGCCGCAGAAATTCCTGTAGATGCAAAACTTGCGATGACAGGTGAGATTACCTTAAGAGGACGTGTACTTAAAATAGGCGGATTAAAAGAAAAGCTCTTAGCTGCAAAAACAGCGGGCGTAAATCGCGTCGTTGTTCCTAAAGATAACATGGCGGATATAGAGGAATTTGATGCAGAGATAACGGATAATATTGAAATTGTGTATGCAGAGGATATGTCTGATGTGTTAAAATATGCTTTGGTAAAATAATTTGCATACAGGAAAGGTAAAAGCATGGTAATTAAGAAAGTAAATCTTGATATTGTTATCGGCATTACAAGTGCTGTTCCGGAAACTGATATACCGGAGGTCGCATTTGCAGGAAAGTCAAATGTGGGTAAATCATCACTTATAAATGCGTTGATGAACAGAAAATCGTATGCCAGAACTTCATCACAACCCGGAAAAACACAGACCATTAATTATTATAATATTAATGACAGTATGTTTCTTGTTGATTTGCCGGGATATGGTTATGCTAATGTAAGTGAATCTGTCAAGGTTAAATGGGGCAAGATGGTTGAGAGATACTTAAGACAGTCGGCGCAGCTAAAACAGGTATTTTTACTTATTGATATAAGACATGATCCGTCAGCTAACGATAAAATGATGTATGACTGGATAGTTTCAAACGGTTTCAGACCCATAATCGTAGCTACGAAGCTCGATAAATTAAAAAGAAGTCAGATTGATAAGCAGGTAAAGGCTTTAAGAACGGGACTCGGACTAAGAAAAGAGGATTTATTAATCCCTGTTTCTAATTCGACGAAACAGGGAATTGATAAACTGTGGGAAACCATAGATTCATATGTTCTTGAGAAGTCTGATGACATTACATAAGTTTATTCATAATGTAATCATATACTTCCTGACTTGTTTCTTTCCATTTAAGACACATTGCATCTGCCATTTGTTCAAGAGGAACTGACACATTTAGTTCGATTAAAGTGGAATCGCCCTCCTTTACCTGACAATGCACAACGTAATCACCGTTTGTGGATTTATAATAATCGGAGGTCGTACCTACCTCGCATTTTAAATCGTACTTATTTTCTTTTAAATATGTGTCGATATCTTCGCGGATGGCAGATGAAATTTTTGTATTAAAAAATGATATGGTATCAATACCCTCCTTGGTCAGCTTATACTGTGTGCTGTTGCGGTAAGTAAGTACCTGGATGAAATTGTTGCTTGCCAGATCGCTGAAAACTTCCTGCAGAGTAAAATAATTAGTATATTGGCGGTCAAGCATAAATTCTGAAATCTGGCTGTTAGAAAGCGGAAAATTTACTTTGCTTAACATATATAAAACCATTAATTTGTATAGAGTAGTTGCTTCGTTGTTCATCTGTAATTCCTTCCCTGACAAATGTTATTATCTTTGAAGTATCTGTTGATTGAATTTATGACATTCTTTTTATCGGCACTCCATTTTGGAGCAATCAGCAGTCTTTTGGCACCATCGCCTGTAAGACGGTGGATAACCATTTCTTTTGGTAAAATTTCAATAATTTTTCCCAGCAATTGTATATATTCTGTTAATGACATTGCTTCGAATGTCTTATTTTCGTATTCGGCTGCGAGATCAGTGTCTTTAAGTACATGTAGAAGCTGCAGTTTTATGCCTCCCGCACCGCAGTGGCCAATGTAGTCGGCAGTTTCAAGCATCATTTTATCCGTTTCAAAAGGCAGACCTATAATCATATGTATAATCGGTTTTATTCCTATACCAAGCAGGCTGTTCATGGCATTTTTAAATACATCAAGGCTATAGCCGCGTCTTATATAACGGGCTGTATTTTCGTGTACAGATTGCAGACCAAGTTCAACCCAAACGGGCTTTATCCTGTTTAATTCGTTAAGCAGGTTTATTACGTCAGGCCCTAAACAATCGGGGCGTGTGGCTATTGATAATATTTTAATGTCAGGTCTTTTGATTACAGAATAAAAAAGATTGCGCAGATAATCTGTATCTGCATAAGTGTTAGTATAAGATTGAAAATATGCAATATATTCGTTGCCCTTATATTTTTGGGAAATAAGCTGTTTGGCGAGATTTATCTGAGTGTCAATATCGCATTTATTGTGCAAAAGAGCGGCTCCGGTAAATTCTCCGGAGCCTCCTTTACTGCAGAAAATGCAGCCTCTCGTATCGATAAGTCCATCACGGTTCGGACATGACATACCGCCGTCCAATGATAATTTATATAGCTTTGTACCGTATGTATCACGCAAATATTCATTGAGTGAGTAATAGAAAGGTCTCATGTAAATAATCCTTAAATATGTTCCATAACTGCTTTACATACAACATCGGCAACACGAGGATCAAAAGCTTCAGGTAAAATATTTGTATCACTGAGTTCGTTATCTCCAACAAGGTTTGCTATTGCAAGGGCAGCAGCAAGTTTCATATCCTCTGTAATCTGTTTTGCGCGTCCCAAAAGAGCGCCCTTAAATATTCCAGGGAAAGCTATTACATTGTTAACCTGGTTAGGAAAATCAGAACGTCCTGTACCGACAACTCTTGCACCGGCAGCTTTTGCGACATCAGGCATAATTTCAGGTACAGGGTTTGCCATTGCAAAAAGTATAGAATCCTTATTCATTGAAGAAACCATTTCGGCAGTCACTATATTAGGAGCTGAAACACCTACAAATATATCGGCACCGTTTAATGCATCGGCAAGTGAACCATGTTTATTTTCAAGGTTTGTGATATTCATCATTTCCTTCTGCATCCAGTTAAGTCCTTCACTGTCTTTTGAAATAATCCCTGACCTGTCGCACATTGTAACATTTTTAAATCCGTAAGTAAGTAAGAGCTTTGTTATTGCAATTCCTGCCGAACCTGCACCATTTACAACAACCTTACAATGCTCTTTGTCCTTTCCTGTGACTTTAAGTGCATTTATAATACCGGCTAAAACAACAATGGCTGTACCATGCTGGTCGTCGTGAAATACAGGAATATCAAGAAGTTCTTTTAATCTTTCTTCGATTTCAAAGCATCTTGGTGCAGAGATATCCTCAAGGTTGATGCCGCCGAATGCAGGTGCTATATTAACAACAGTTTTTATAATTTCTTCTGTGTCTTGTGTGTCAAGGCAGATAGGTACAGCATTAACACGACCGAATTGTTTAAAAAGAACAGCTTTTCCCTCCATAACAGGCATTGCAGCATGTGCCCCGATATTACCGAGACCTAAAACTGCGCTTCCGTCAGAAACTACAGCAATAGTGTTTGATTTAATTGTGTATTTGTAAGCAGCCTCTTTATTCTCTGCAATTACCTTGCATGGTTCAGCAACACCTGGTGTGTAAGCAAGTGCGAGATCTTCTCTTGTCCGAATCTGCATTTTAGGAGTTGTCTCAAATTTACCATTCCATTCTTCATGAATCATAAGTGCTTTTTCGGCGTTAGTCATTATATTATCCATCCTTTCATATATAGCTTAGGGTGTCAAAACACCCTAATTATGATTACACGGATTGTTTCGTGCTTTGCAATCCCATAATCTTCTTAATGATTACTTAGAAAATAATAACATATGTAAAATATAAGGGCAAGGATATAAAGTTCAAAATTATGTTTGAAAAATGTCTGAAATAATGTATAATCATATTATCAAATTTCTATAGTCATCATATCGATGTAAATTCCCTTGACAGGCAGATAAATTGAAAATGATATGTTTAAATTTTAAGGAGCAGTATTATTATGAGAGAAAAGTTAGAAACATTATCGCTTGCGGTTCTTAAAGATTTTGCTAAGGATAAAAAAATAAAAAATGCTTCAACAATGAGGAAAAAAGAACTTATAGATGCTATTATTAGCGCATCGGAGCAGGAAAGAGACAATGCTAAAGAAACCTCTAAGGAATCTTATGCAGGAGATTTGGAGAGCAAGGAAAAGGTGGCTGTGTCAGATGAGAGACCGGAACAGAAGAATCAGGAGATGGCAGACGGTATTCTTGAGGTTTTATCTGACGGATACGGATTTATAAGATGCGAGAATTTTCTTCCGGGAGAAAATGACGTGTACGTTTCTCCGTCACAGATACGCAAATTTAATTTAAAGACAGGCGATATAGTAAGAGGCCCTAAGAGAGCAAAGAGTCAGGGAGAAAAGTTTTCGGCGCTTATGTATCTTGAGCAGATTAACGATTTGGATCCTGTACTTGCAATAAAGAGACCGTCATTTGAGAGCCTGACGCCTATATTTCCTAATGAGAGAATACATCTTGAGAAAAATTCAAACACTGTAGCTATGAGAATGGTTGATTTGATATCTCCAATAGGCAAAGGCCAGAGAGGTATGATTGTATCTCAGCCAAAATCAGGTAAAACCACACTGTTAAAGCAGATTGCCAATGCAGTGACAAAGAATAATCCTGAAATGCATCTTATAATACTGCTTATAGATGAACGTCCGGAGGAGGTTACGGATATCAAAGAATCTATTAAGGGTGATAACGTTGAGGTTATATATTCAACATTTGACGAGCTTCCTGAACGTCACAAAAGAGTGTCGGAGATGGTTATAGAGAGAGCCAAAAGACTTGTTGAGCATAAGCAGGATGTAATAATACTTTTAGACAGTATAACAAGACTTGCAAGAGCATATAACCTTACTGTTCAGGCGAGCGGACGTACTCTTTCAGGCGGTCTTGATCCGGCTGCATTACATATGCCGAAACGATTTTTCGGTGCTGCGAGAAACATGAGAGAGGGAGGAAGTCTTACAATTCTTGCAACTGCACTTGTTGAGACAGGCAGTAAAATGGATGACGTTGTATTTGAGGAATTTAAGGGTACAGGCAATATGGAGCTTGTGCTTGACAGAAAGCTTTCGGAAAAGAGAGTATTTCCTGCTATAGATATAGCTAAATCAGGGACAAGAAGAGAGGATTTGCTTCTTAACAGAGAAGAACAGGAAGCTGTTGACATAATGCGCAAGGCACTCAACGGACTTAAGACGGATGAGGCAGCAGAGAGAATTCTTGATTTATTTGTAAAGACTAAAAATAATAATGAATTTGTAGAAGTGGTTCGCAAAAATCATCATGTATAGTGTGAAAAATCATGTTGTTGCGATATATAAACGGTTTTAAAATGTTTTTACAAAATAAAAAAAATCGCTTGCATATATTATGATGTTATGTTACAATATCAAAGCTGCTTATTAAGACAGAGAATTACTTTGCGAGATTAAATCTTGCAATGTCAATATTAGATTAGTGATTAAAGAGGTGAAAGACATGAGAGAAGGTATCCATCCAGAGTATCATCAGGCAAAGGTTGTTTGTAACTGTGGTAATGAATTTGTAACAGGTTCAACAAAGGAAGAAATCCACGTAGAAATCTGTTCAAAGTGCCATCCTTTCTACACAGGACAGCAGAAGGCTACAGCAGCCCGCGGACGTATTGATAAGTTCAATAGAAAGTACGGCGTACAGAACAATTAATTTGAAGCTATTGATAAGGTTGAGGTCGTATAAGCCTCAACCTTTTTGCATAATTAAGAACGAGGTGAGTAATGAAAACATCAGGTATTGGCGGCCAGGCTGTTATAGAAGGCATTATGATGCGCAATAAAGACAAATATGCCATAGCAGTCAGAAAGCCGGATAAGGAAATCGAGCTTACTGTCAGGCAAAGTAAGCTTATAACAGAGAAATATAAATGGCTTAATGTACCTATTATAAGAGGTATTGTAAGCTTTGTTGATTCGCTTGTCACAGGAATATCTACGATTAATTATTCTGCATCTTTTTATGAGGAACCGGCTGAACAGAAAAAGACAAAAGTCGATGAAATCGGTAAATCAATTTTTAAAGACAAGCTCGAAGCGGTATTTATGGCTATTACCGTAATTATTTCAGTGCTTATTGCAGTAGCTTTGTTTATGCTTCTGCCATATTATGCTTCAAGACTTTTATCGTCGTTTATAGTATCACAGTTTCTTCTTAATTTTATTGAGGGCGTTATACGTGTTTTGATTTTTTTACTGTATATATTAGCTGTATCGCAGATAAAAGACATAAAGCGCACATTTATGTACCACGGAGCAGAGCATAAGTGCATTAACTGTATAGAGCATGGTGCAAGGCTTACTGTTGAAAATGTAAAGAACAGTTCACGTCTTCACAAAAGATGCGGAACAAGCTTTTTATTTCTTGTGATGTTTGTCAGTGTTATTTTCTTTATATTTATAAGAGTTGACAATACTGTTGCACAGATAATTATAAGATTGCTGCTGATTCCGGTTGTTGCAGGTGTTTCTTATGAGATTTTAAAGTGGGCAGGAAAAAATGATAATGCATTTGTAAATATTGTCAGTAAGCCGGGAATGTGGCTTCAGAAGCTTACGACAAAAGAGCCTGATGAGGACATGATAGAGGTGGCAATTTCAGCAGTAGAAGCAGTATTTGACTGGAAAGCATTTCTTGATGAATATTATGAGGATGCTGATGATAAAGAAGCTGCTATGGCATTGTCTGAGGCGGAGCTTGCTATCTCGTCAAATCTTATTGATAATAAGAAGAAAACACGTTCAATAGAGGTTAATGCGGCAGAAGATGTTTCCAAAAGAAATGCTGACGAGACAGACATGGAGGAGTATACCCAGGAACGTTTTAATGCAAGATTTGAGGAGCAGGACGGTTCCGGTGACACATACTATGACAAATTTTATGATGATGAACAGTCATCATCAAATGAGTATGATGAGCTGGACGGGTTTGATATAGAAGATGATGAGACTGCGGATTTGAAATTTGAGGCAGAGAAAGTGAATTATCTTCTGGACGACAGTGACAGGTTATATGAGTTTTATGAAAATAATGAAGCTGCAGCATTGGATAATACGGTTTCGGAAGAAATTGCAGATGAAGAAAAGTTATCTGCTAAACAGACGGACGATGAGTATATAAATGCTGAAACAGAGGATGATATGGAAGGCTTTGAGTTTATGGAAGATAACATCGAAGCAGAGACATATGCAGACGATGTACCTGTGTTTAAGGAACGTGAAAAAGAGGGCAGGAAGAATTAGTTAAGTATGGAAAAAATGACGATTTCCAAAGCAGTAAGATGTGGTGCATCTTTTTTAAAAGAGAGTAATATAGATAATGCAGATTATGACAGCTTTGCGTTGCTTGCTGACATTATGGGGATTGACAGAAGCTATTATTATATGCATGGTGATGATGAGCTGGACAGTCAGGTGTACAATGAGTTTCTTGGCAAAGTAAGGCGCAGATGCGCTCACGAACCATTGCAGCATATTACCGGCAAACAGTATTTTTACGGGAATGAATTCAAAGTTAATCCGGATGTACTGATACCTCGGCAGGATACGGAGGTTCTTGTAAGCGAGGCGCTTAAAATATTGGATGATAAAATGAGTGTGCTTGATATGTGTACAGGTTCAGGCTGTATTATAATATCTCTTGCGTTAAATAAAAACCTTAACGAAGCAGTGGGGGTTGATTTGTCAGCAAAGGCTCTTAAGGTTGCTGAGGAAAATGCTGCTAACCTGGGAGCTTCTGATGTGAATTTTATAGAAAGCAATTTGTTTGAAAGTCTTGATCTAAGTATGGAAAATAAGTTTGACATGATAGTATCAAATCCGCCATATATAGAGACAGATGTTATAAGAACGCTTTCGGATGAGGTGAAGCTGCATGATCCTATGATGGCACTTGATGGTCATGAGGACGGTTTGTATTTTTACAGAAAAATCACGTCATGTGCTCCGAAATTTTTAAAAAATGGCGGATGGCTCTTATATGAGATAGGATATAATCAGGCAGATGCGGTGTCTGTGATTATGCGTGATGCAGGATTTAGAGATGTAAGCACAGTAAAGGATTTAGCGGGACTTGACAGAGTTGTTGCGGGAAGATTTAATTAGTTGATAGTTTTGGAGGAAATTTAATTTATGGATATGTTTAATAAGCTTGAGGATATTGTTAACCGTTATGAAGATGTGACAGCGGAGCTTAGTAATCCTGATGTTGTAAATGACCAGAACCGATTTAGAAAATTAATGAAAGAGCAGAATAATATTTTACCTATTGTTACTGCTTTTACAGAATATAAAGCGTGCAGACAAAATATTGATGACAGTCTTACAATGCTTGAGGAAGAGACGGATGAGGAGCTAAAGGAGCTGGCAAAGGAAGAGTTAAACAGCTCTAAAAAAAGAGTTGAAGAGCTTGAAAATGAGCTTAAAATATTACTGCTTCCAAAAGACCCTAATGATGATAAGGATATAATCGTGGAAATCCGTGCCGGAGCCGGCGGTGATGAGGCTGCGCTTTTTGCTGCGGAGTTATTCAGAATGTATACTCACTATGTTGAATCAAGAGGCTGGAAAATAGAAGTTGTAAATGCTGATGAGACGGGCATAGGCGGAATGAAAGAAATTGAGTTCATGGTTAAAGGTCAGGGAGCTTATTCGGTTATGAAGTATGAGAGCGGTGTGCACCGTGTTCAGAGAGTTCCTGAGACTGAATCAGGCGGAAGAATACACACATCCACTGCTTCTGTTGCGGTTATGCCTGAGGCGGAAGAGGTTGACGTTCAGATTGATGAAAAAGATATCCGTATTGATGTTATGCGTGCATCAGGTAACGGAGGTCAGTGTGTAAATACAACTGACTCTGCGGTGCGTCTTACTCATTACCCTACAGGTATAGTTATCTATTCTCAGACTGAAAAATCACAGATTCAAAATAAGGAAAAAGCTTTTGCGCTGCTTCGTGCAAAGCTTTATGATATGGAATGTCAGAAAGCGCACGACGCCGAGGCAGATGCAAGAAGAAGCCAGATTGGTACAGGAGACCGTTCAGAAAAAATCAGGACTTACAATTTCCCGCAGGGAAGAGTTACGGATCACAGAATAGGTCTGACACTTTATAAGCTTGATAAGATTATGGATGGTGATATACAGGAAATAATTGACGCATGTATAGCGGCAGATCAGGCGAAGAAGTTAAGCCGCATGCAGAGTGAAGCCTAAAAGCCTTGATTTTACTGGACTTTTGAAGAAATATCCAGATATATGAATTAAATAAAATCGTAATAGAAATGGTCTTTGACACTGATATGTACCCTCTTTACTGGACAACCAGTAAGGAGGGTATTTTTATGCGTTAC
>USBB01000023.1 GCA_900552795.1 uncultured Eubacterium sp. | reverse complement strand
CCTATGACCCTCTGCTTGTAAGGCAGATGCTCTCCCAGCTGAGCTATGATCCCATAAAGTCTTGTTCAAACGAACTGACTTGTATAGTATACTATCACAACTTAGCATTGTCAAGCACTTTTCATTAATTTTTTTAAAAATTTTTTTATACAGATTATGCTCCGCTTTTAGCTTTTTTAGAACGTGCCCCAAGGTCTTTATTCCGCTTTTGTAAAAACGCAAGCGGAATCAGACCTTTTGACACTTTAATATTATACGTTAATCTCTGCTGTCATTCCGAGCTCATCACTATTATCAGCAAGAATAGGCTTAATTACATTCTCAAGATATTCTTCAACCTGCTCTTTTGAGCGGCCTACATACTTTGACGGATCTAATTTTGCCTTAAGCTCATCTAATGTTACATTAAACATCGTATCTGCAGCAATAAGTTCAAGAAGATTGTTATCAAGTCCCTCCTGCTTAACTCTCTTTCCTGCCTGCATTGAGAGTTCACGTATTCTTTCATGAAGCTCCTGTCTGTCTCCTCCAGCCTTAACAGCATCCATCATAATATTTTCTGTTGCCATAAACGGAAGCTCTGACATAAGTCTTCTCTCGATAACCTTTTCATATACTACAAGTCCGTCTACAACATTTAAATATAAATCAAGTATTCCATCTACAGCAAGGAAGCCCTCAGGAACTGAAAGTCTCTTGTTAGCTGAATCGTCAAGTGTTCTTTCAAACCACTGTGTCGAAGATACAATGGCAGGATTAAGAGCATCACAGATAACATAATCTGCCAAAGATGCTATTCTTTCACTTCTCATAGGATTTCTCTTATAAGCCATGGCTGATGAACCAATCTGTGACTTTTCAAATGGCTCCTCTACTTCCTTCAAATGCTGTAAAAGACGTATATCATTTGAGAATTTATGAGCACTCGCTGCAATTCCTGCAAGCACATTAAGTACTCTTGTATCAACCTTTCTTGAATATGTCTGTCCTGAAACAGGAACACATTCATCGAATCCCATCTTAGAAGCTATTTTTTTATCAATCTGAGAAATCTTTTCATGGTCACCATTGAATAATTCAAGGAATGAAGCCTGTGTACCTGTTGTACCCTTACATCCCAAAAGCTTCATTGTAGATAATACATAATCTACATCTTCCAAATCCATCACAAGCTCATTAAGCCAGAGTGTTGCTCTCTTACCTACAGTTGTAGGCTGTGCTGGCTGAAAATGTGTAAATGCGAGTGTAGGAAGCGCCTTATATTTATCTGCAAATTTTGAAAGCTCATTTATAACATTTAGAAGCTTTTTGCGAACAAGCTTTAATGCTTCTGTCATAACAATAATATCAGTATTGTCACCTACATAGCATGAAGTAGCTCCAAGATGTATAATTCCCTTTGCCTTAGGGCACTGAAGTCCATATGCGTAAACATGTGACATAACATCGTGTCTTACTTCTTTTTCACGCTTTTTAGCATCTTCATAGTTAATATTGTCTTTATTTGCCTTTAATTCCTCTATCTGCTCATCAGTTATGGAAAGACCAAGCTCCTTTTCTGTCTCAGCCAAAGCTATCCAAAGTCTTCTCCATGTTTTAAACTTCATATCAGGTGAAAAAATATACTGCATTTCTTTGCTTGCATATCTTTCCGCAAGTGGTGTCTGATATCTGTCGTTCATATCCATCCGCCTTTCTGCATTATTTACTGAATACCAAGTCTCTTAAATACTTCCTGATATGCATCTTCAACATTACCTAAATCTCTTCTGAATCTATCCTTATCAAGCTTTTCTCTTGTATTGATATCCCAAAGACGGCATGTGTCAGGTGAAATTTCATCAGCAAGTATTATATCACCCTTATAGCGTCCGAATTCAATCTTAAAGTCAACAAGCTCAATACCGATTCCCTTAAAGTAATCAATCAAAACTTCATTAACCTTGAATGCGTACTCTGTAATCTTATCGATTTCTTCCTGTGTTGCAAGACCAAGGCCTAATGCATAATATGAGTTAATAAATGGATCACCTAAATCATCATTCTTATAGCTGAATTCCAAAGTAGGACACTTAAGTACAGTACCCTCCTCAACAGCAAGCTTCTTCGAAAAACTTCCGGCAGCCACATTTCTTATAATAACTTCAAGAGGTACAATTTCTACCCTCTTAACTGCTGTCTCTCTGTCGCTTAATTCTTCAACTAAATGTGTTGGAACACCCTTTTCTTCCATCTTCTTAAACAGGAAGTTTGTCATTCTATTATTGATTGCACCCTTGCCAACGATTGTACCTTTTTTAAGGCCATTAAATGCTGTCGCATCATCCTTGTAATCAACGATTAAAACATCGGGATCTTCAGTAGTGTAAACTTTCTTTGCTTTACCTTCATAAAGTAAATCCAACTTTTTCATGTTTAGTTTCCATCCTTTTCTTCAATAGTTATATGAATGCAGACAAACTGCCGCAAGCATAATGGAATTATATACCAGTGTCAATACAAAATCAATAGATATATTTTTTTAATGTATCTCTTACAGCACCTTTACCTTTAATCATACTTATAAAGTACTTACATACAAGAGATGCCAAACCTACATCAAAAAGATTAACACCGAATATTTTAGAATCACTAAGCACCGGTTCTAATTGTTTTAAAGTTTCTTCTTCACTGATTTCTTCACCACTTCCGATTTTATCCTTAAATACTGATACATACGAGCATACGGAACTAAGCATAGGATCAGGACTTAACTCAAAATCTCTGCCCTCATCATCAACAGCCAGAAGATATCTTAACCAGCCAGCAAATACAAGCGGAATAAATTTCAAATCACTTACATTTCTGTCTGGGGCTGCATCGTATGCCTTTATTGTTTCGCCAAAACGAATAGCAAGCTTCTGCGATGTATCTGTCGCAATTCTTTGAGGTGTGTCAGGCATGAAAGGATTCGGAAATCTTACGTTAAGCACTGTATCTATAAAATCTTTAGGATTTATAACTCCCGGATTTACAACAACAGGAAGTCCCTCCTGATATCCTATATGCTCAACAAGCTTCTTTAGCTGCTCATCTTTCATTTCTTCGGAAATCTTTGTATATCCAAGAAGGCATCCGAATACAGCAAGCGTTGTATGCAAAGGATTTAAGCATGTGCAGACTTTCATCTTCTCAACCTTATCAACAATCTCCTTATCGGCAAACATCAGTCCGCCCTTTTCAAGCTCAGGTCTTTTGTTTGGAAATTTATCCTCTATAACGAGATACTCACATTCCTCCGCATTTACAAACGGTGCAACATACGTGTTTTTTGAGGTGATTACAGGCTCAAGTCCTTCTATTCCATCATTTTTTAATATCTGCTCGACGGATGTATCAGGTCTCGGAGTTATCTTGTCAATCATTGTCCACGGAAATGTAACTTTTTCTTTCTTAGTTACATAATCAAGAAATCCCTTGTCTGCAAGCCCGTTCTGAGTCCATTTTTCAGCAAATGCCTTTACTGCGTCATAAAGCTTATCACCGTTATGTGAGCAGTTATCCATGCTGACCATTGCTATAGGCTCTGCCCCGTTTTTAAAACGTGTATATAAAAGCGATGTAACCTTACCGATATAACTTGCAGGTCTTTCAGGTCCGGCTTCAAAATCTGCCGCTACATCAGGCAATATATCCCCCTTACCATTTACAAGACTATAGCCTTTTTCAGTAATTGTAAATGTCGCCATCTGCAGTGAAGATTTTGAAAAAATCTGCTTAAGTCTGCTGTATTCTTTTTCATTTGCAGAATCAAGAACACATGACTCGCATACACTTCCAATAACAGTCTTTTCAACATTACCGTCTGCCTTTAATGTCACAAGAATAGTGTATTCATCATGCGGACGGTTCATTTTTTCAACTATCTCATAGTCATACCCTTCCGCAACAATTAATCCCCTGTCCAAAATTCCCTGATTTAAAAGCTGCTGCACAACGTTAGCCTGAAATGCACGGAATATATTGCCGGCGCCAAAATGTATCCAGAATGGATTTTCTTTTGTTTTCTTTACAACCTCTTCCCTGTCGAATTTTGGAAGAATATAGCCGGCACTTTCCCAAGCCTGTCTGTTTTCCAATCCATTCTTAGTCAACTCCATTTTATTGCTCATTTCCGCGCACCTTCTTTCTCAATAGCTTCCCACAAACCGTTAAGATATGCCGCGCCCAAAGCTCTGTCATAAAGACCATAGCCCGGCATTGCAACTTCATCCCATATCATGCGTCCGTGGTCAGGACGTATAGGACCATCAAAACCGATGTCATAAAGCGCTTTCATTATTTCATACATATCAAATGTTCCGTCCGAAGAAAGATGAGCCGCCTCCTCAAAATCTGTAGGACTGTTGAATTTAAGATTTCTTACATGAGCAAAATGTATTCTTCCTTTAAGCGAACGAATCATGTCCGGAAGGTCATTTGAAAGATTTGTACCATATGAACCAGAACAGAATGTAACGCCATTATGAGGATTATCAACCATTTTCATCATGCGGAGTATATTTGTCTTATTAATTATTATACGCGGAAGTCCGAATACACTCCACGCCGGGTCATCAGGATGAATAGCCATATTTATATCATACTTATCACAAACCGGCATGATTTTTTCAAGAAAATATTTTAAATTCTCAAAAAGTTTGTCATCGTCAATATCCTTATACATTTCAAAAAGCTCTTTAACACGGGCCATTCTCTCAGGCTCCCAGCCCGGCATAATAGTACCGTTCATGTCCTTTGAAATTGAATCAAACATCTTTTCAGGATCAAGTGCATCAACTGCTTCCTGTGTGTAAGCAAGAACCGTAGAACCATCCGGTCTTAACCTTGCAAGCTCAGTACGTGTCCAGTCAAACACAGGCATGAAATTATAGCAGACAAGATGAATATCTTCTTTACCCAGATTTTCAAGAGTTTCTATATAATTTGCAATATACTGCTCTCTCTCCGGTGCCCCTGTCTTAATCGCATCATGTATATTCACACTCTCAATTCCGGCAATATGCATACCGGCAGCTGCAACCTCATCTTTTAAAGCACGTATGCGTTCACGGCTCCACACCTCTCCCGGCTCTGTATCATACAATGTAGTAATAACGCCTGTAACACCCGGTATCTGCCTTATCTGCTTAAGCGTTACCGTATCAAATTTAGAACCGTACCATCTTAATGTCATTTCCATATTAACATCCTCCATTCCTGCACATATTTTTAATTCAATCGCGGAATCTGCATCAATTGCCAAAGATACAAATTCCGCATGTCCAAAGCTTCAAAAATATTACTTTTTAATCTTATTTAACTCTGCGTTTAAAGCTAAAAGCTGCTCCTTTGTAACCTTAACTCCGGCAGTACCAAGCATACCTACAAGACGTATAAGCGTAAATCCACCCATCATCTTCATCATGCCCTCATTCATTTCAAAGCCAGCCGGTTTTACATCCGAACCCTGTCCGAATCCGCCTACAATTCCCATAAACAATTTTCTTCCATCCTCGTGAAGCATTATGTCACTCACTTTATCATTAAGTGATAAATATCCTTCAGGAGCCGTAATATCAAACCAGTTAAGAATTGCACTCTTTTCCTTTAATCTGTAATCTTCGTTAAATTTGTCTACCTTATTTATTATACTTTCATCTTTACAATCGCCTGCAACAGCAGTAAGTTTTGATAATCCTTTATTCGGAACTTCAAAGTAGAAGAAATGCTCCTTGCTTTCCTGCTTTCCAAGGCTTTCTCCATTTACAAAAAGCTCAACCTCCGGAAGATTTGAATATACTGTAACCTTAGTCACATCCTCAACCCTGTCAACATAACGCTTTCCGCAAATGTGTACAAATGGTTCATCTGAAAGCCATGCCTTATATGCATAAAATGCATCTTTCTTATATTTTCTGTCAAATGTCATAAGGCCTTTATGATTCTGCCCGTTCTCACCGCCCTCATTTCTTGCATCAGCGCCAAAATCGAACATATTCCATACATGTGTTGCCCATATATAAGGTCTTGTATAAAGCTGCTTAATAAGCTCCTCATGGTAATAAGCCTGATACTCTTCTGTGTAATCTCCCTGCTGCGGGTCTGATGTATGCCAGTTGAGTGCCTCACAGCCATATTCACTCACACCAATTGGAATGTTTGGAAATTCTTCATGGAATTTGTCAAACCAAGGTCCGTTCATTGATGTATCTCCGCCATACCAGCCAAAATAGTGATTATATGAAACTACGTCAGGTATCTGAACATATGGGTCATGAATATCACACATTGATACACATGCAATCGTTGTAAGTCTCGTACTATCCATCTCATGAACCATGTCATTTAACACCTTATGATTGTCAAGCATATCATCATTATCTACTGCTGTCATACTAATTTCATTAGAAAGACCCCATACCACAATACTCGGATGATTATAATTCTGTGTAACAAGCTCCTTCATCTGAGAAATTGTATTTTCTCTTCCGTTTGGCATATGCTTTGAAATATAAGGAATTTCAGCCCATATAACAAGACCTCTCTCATCACACAAATCGTAGAAATACTGGTCATGCTGATAATGTGCAAGTCTTATTGTTGTTGCTCCGAGTTCGCAAATCAAATCTATGTCTTCTCTGTGATGTTCAGGAAGAAGTGCATTTCCATATCCCCATCTGTCCTGATGGCGTGAAACACCTCTCAAAGGATACTTCTCACCATTTAATATAAATCCCTCCTCAGGATCAATCTTAAATGTACGGCATCCGAAGCGTGTACTCACATTATCAATTACCTCATCATTTTCCTTTAATAAAACCTCTGCTGTATACAGATATGGATCTTTCTTTCCGTTCCATAAATGCACATCTTTTATATTGAAAGTCGTGCTTGTCTCTGAAACAGGAACTGATAACTTTGCAACCTCATTTCCCTCATTATCAAAAATTGTATAAGAAAGCTCCTGTCCGCTCTTCGGATTTGTGATATATACCTCGACTTCCACATCTGCGTCATTTTCCTCAATCTTTGGTGTTACCTTTATACCAGGACCTCCGAAATAATCGAGATCAAAATGCGATTCACTTACAGCAATTATATTTACATCCCTATATAAACCGCCATAAAATGTAAAATCTGCCATCTGAGGATAAACTCTGTCGTTCTCTGAGTTATCAACCGCAATTACGATTAAATTCTCTTTGTCAAGCGCATCTGTCATATCAACTCTCCATGTTGAATATCCTCCGTCATGATGAGCTAATTTTTTTCCGTTTACATATACATCAGCAGATGAATTTGCACCCTTAATTTCAAGATAATATCTGTCTGCTTCCGGCAAATCAGGCTTTGCAAGCTCCTTTGCATAGTAGCACGTGCCTCTGTAATAATCATTTCCGCCATCCTGTCCGTCAATGCTGTTCCAGCTATGCGGAAGTGTTACAAAATCCCATTTTTCAGGCATTTCTGCAGGAACCTCCGAAGCATTTTTAGTAAAAGCCCATTTAAAATTAAAATTAATAATTTCTCTCATAGTTGTTACTCCTTCCTTTAAATCCGTGTTTTATATTTTATATAGAGTGTAAAAACGAACCAATTATTGTCCTTCTTTTTCATGTTTAGCTTTAAGAGCAATTACGTTAGCATCAACCTGCTTTTTGTGAAGCGGATACCAGAACCACAATACCAATGCAAGAAGTAAAAATCCGATACCCGGTACAAGTGTTGCTATATTAAATATTCCGTTTACTACACTATCTTCAAATGCAGTTGCCTGAGAATATCCAACAAGTGAAAGCAATGCACCTGAAAGTCCTGCTGACGCTGCCTGACCTAATTTTCTTGCAAAAGAATAAAGTGCATAAACAGAACCATCCTCACGTATACCGTTCTTTAACTCTGAATAGTCAATTACGTCTGTAATAAGAGCCCATACAACCATTGAGAAAATACCGAGTCCAAGCCAGCAAAGTGTCTGGAAACCTACATAAACCCATACATTTTGAGGTCTGATTATAAACAATGCTATACAAACCACTGTTGCTGAAAGATTTGATACGATACTGACCTCCGCCTTGCCGAATTTCTTTGCAAGAGGTTTTGCCACTGCTGCTGCTATAAGCATTCCCACCATCATAAGAACTGTTGAAGCCGCCTGAGCATCTGAATTTCTGTAGAAGTTAGGGAACACATAGTTAGCCATTGACTGCATTGTAAGCTGAGCCAAAAGCATTACTATTGAAGCTACTATGATTGATATAAGTGCTCTGTTTTTTAATGCATTCTTAAACATTGTAAGAATACTGTTGTTCTTCTGTGCCTCTGCTGAAGCCTCTGTTCTTACACGCTCTGTAGTAAGCGAATAGCATAAAAGATAGCAGCCTACTGCAAGCAGCGAGAATACTCCTGCAACTACCGTAAATCTTCCGCCATTAAGAACTGCATTTCCGTCAATCTTGTCATAAGCTATAAGCGGTACACCTGCACCGATTATAAGGCCGGCCAAAGTTCCGCCCATTGTACGGAATGTAGAAAGTGACTGTCTGTCGCCTGGCTCTGATGAAATAGCTGATGCCATTGAGCCATATGGTATATTGATTGATGTGTAAAAAATTGAGCCCCACAATATATAAGTTACAAATAAATATGCAATTTTAAATGCCATCGGCATCCCTGCCAATCCGCTCTGGTAAATCAGAAATGATGCGATTGCAACAGGTGCGCACATTCTTCTTATCCACGGCTTAAACTTTCCTACAGGTGTCATCCTGCTTCTGTCACATATACGTCCCATTGCTACATCGGTAAAGGCATCAACAAAACGTGCAACCATCATTACAATACCGACTATTGCTGCCTCAACCCCCATAACATCAGTGTAAAACTTCATAAGAAAGCTTGATGATAAAATAAATGTGAAATCATTACCAAAGTCACCGAAAAGGTAACCCAGTTTGTCTCTCAGACCAAATGGTCTGAACTGCTTTTGTTCTTTCATAGATAAATACCTCCTTATTTAATATTTAGGTTTATTGTGTTATTGTTTTGTTTCTTAACTCATGCATGTGTTTCTTTATGTTCATTCTAACAACCAAAAATTTATTGTGTGAGTAATATTTTTATTTGTTATAGTACAATTTTTACTACCACTTGATTTTATATAAAAATTGTACGATAATAGATAAAAATAGTATGCATGGAGGTGGGGACAACCATGTTTTATGATTCCGAATTATCATTTACCACACGGTTCCTTGAATTTTTCCATTTGAAGTCTACATTTATAACAAAAGACTTTAAAAATATTTCAGAAATAGACTTTGAATTAAGAAAACTTCTGGGAATGGAAGATTCCTATGAAAAACTGCTTTCATATCTTTGGAATTCTACAAAACCAAACACAATATATAAATTTACGGACAACTTTTACTCTACATATCTTTTTCTTGACTTGCCAGACACTGAGCAGGAAACAAAGCTTATAATAGGTCCGTACACTTTAGTTGAAATAACTCGTCAAAAGATACTTGAATTTATGGAAATATTTGATATACCTGCCCAGATGTTTATATCACTTGAAAAATACTTCAATAGTATTCCCTATATGGACTCAGATAATCAATTATTTGTACTTATGAATACATTAGGTGAAAAAATGTGGAACAGTCTTGACAATTTCACTGTTGAAAATATCGACTACAATACCGCGCCTGAAAAAATATCATCAGATGTACAGACAAATCTTTTGACCCAGATTGATTCAACGACATTTATGAAAGCCCTTGAAAATCAATACGAAATTGAAAATCAGGTTATGCAGGCGGTATCTTTGGGATTAAAAAATAAAGCCGATCTCGTTTCAGGCAGTTTTTCTGTGTTCCATACAGAACAGCGTGCAGTTGACCCAATCCGCAACATACAAAATTATTCAATTATATTAAACACATTACTCAGGAAATCTGCTGAACAGGGCGGAGTTCACCCGCTGTATATAGACAGGCTTTCTTCGGAATTTGCATACAAAATAGAAAAAATCACCACTCTTGATTCCGCAAGAAAGCTTCAAAATGAAATGGTTCACAAATACTGCCTCTTAGTAAAAAACCATTCTATGAAAGGTTATTCCCTGCTTATACAAAAAGTTATAACACAAATGGATTCCGATTTGACGGCAGACCTTACTTTAAACACACTTGCACATAAACTTAATGTAAATCCAAGCTATCTTTCTACTCTTTTTAAGAAAGAAACTGGAGTAACACTTACAGAATACGTAAACCGCCGGCGCATAGAGCACAGTATTTTACTTTTAAATTCCACATCTCTGCAAATACAGACTATTGCACAGCACTGCGGTATTCCTGATGTAAATTATTTCACAAAAATGTTTAAAAAGCAGATTGGAAAAACGCCGAAAGAATACCGTGAACTTATTATGCGCAGTTCATCACAAAATCATAATAATAAATCACTTTAATACAAGGAGGTTACACATATGGAAGAAAAACGTCGTCACAAACGAATCAGTGCAAATTTACAGCTCAATGTATCGTCTCTTTTTAAGCAGGACAACATAAGAATCTCAAACATTAATGCTCCTATTACCGTTGTAAATGTCTCAAAGAGCGGAATAGGTTTCAAATCGGCCTGCGTGCTGCCTGTCGATTACTATTTTAATGCAGCGCTGTGCTTAGGTTCTGATGACGAACTGCTCTACTGCGTAGTAAAAATCATACGTTGCCAGCCTATTGAAGATTCAAACGAATACTCTTATGGCTGTGAATTTGTCGGAATGCCTGACATGCTCATGTATATTTTTGATGAATTTGAAGAAAGACAATCACACATTTCATAATTTAACCAGACTTTAACATGCAATTTTAATTACCTTTAACACACTGCTTTAATTATGGAAATATAACAGAAAATTTTCGTACAGCAAAAAATCCGCAAAACCGTTAAAATACGGTCTTGCGGATTTTTTCATATAATATTAAAGCTTGTGTTATTAAACACAATATTTTCGCCTGCTACAACATTTTCTTTATTACTGAGAAATGTCGAATTTTTAATACTGATATCCGAAATTGTTTCAGGTCTTTTATCAATTGGCTCTATTTTTACAGCCATATCTGCTCCGACACAGTTAATTCTGTCAAAGCTTATATTTTTAAAATATGGAACATCTGACTCATCTTCCTGTGCAATAGTTTCATTTCTGTTTAAAAGATTAAGCACATATCCCATTGTAAGAATAACTGCTTCATTCTTTATATTTACCATATTTATATCACTGATGCAGATATTTTCCACAACACCGCCGCGTCCCATTGCACTTTTAAATCTCACGCCTACGTCGGTACCTATAAATGTACAGCGTTCAACCTTAATATTTCTTACGCCTCTTGACATTTCACTGCCTACAACAAAGCCGCCATGTCCCTCATTAACAACACAGTCATGAACATATATATCCTCACAAGGACCCTCAAAAGCTCTCGCCTCTGCATTTTTTCCGGATTTTATACATATAGCATCATCACCTGTCTCAAATACATTATCATGAATATGAACTTTTTTGCATGATTCAACATCTATTCCGTCACCATTCTGTGCATAATACGGATTATTTATCGAACAGTTTCTGACCGTAAGATTTTCACAGAAAAACGGATGAATATTCCATGCAGGAGAATTCATAAATGTAATTCCGTCCAAAAGCACATTTTTACAATGTTTAAGACTTATCATAACCGGTCTGTAAAAATCATAATAATCTTTGGCTCTGTCTATGTCTCTCTCTGTTTTTCCCTGAATATTTTCGGCATTTCCCTTAAAAGCAGATTCTGTCGGAAGCCATATTCCCTTTTCCTTTGTCTCAATTACATACTCACTCTTTTTAAGAAGCTTCTGCCACTGCTTATCAGTAACCTTAAACTGCTTTACCGGTCTCCATAAATCACCGCTTCCGTCAATAACTCCTTCGCCTGTTATTGCAACATTTTCAACGTTTGACGCTGTGAGCGGAGAGACAGTCCTTATACACTCCTGTCCCTCATAATTAGTGATGATTAGCGGATACTCATCCATATTTTTTGAAAATTTAAGTAAAGCCTGCTTCTCAAGGTGAAGATTTACATTGCTAAGAAGCGTAATCGGACCTGTAATCCAAATTCCTGCAGGTACCGTTACTGTTCCGCCGCCTGCACTGCTGACACTTTCTATGGCTGCATTTATCGCCGCCGCATTTTTTGTTCCGTCACTAAAATCACATTGTCTGCTGTCAGCACCAAACTCAGTAATACTCACAGTTCTTTCATTAAACTGTGGAACATTAACCTCAAAATCCATATTATCCTCTATTCCGCAGACGCATTTGCGTCGGAGGAATCGCGAGTCAAATCTGAATATCAGAATGCCTTGCATAATGATATTCATTCGCAAGCAGCAAAGCTGATTGCGAATATCCCCGTTTGATTCTGCGATAAAAGCTATTTTGTGGCGCCTGCGTCACAAATAGCTGTGTGAAAAAACATCGTATCAACATGTTTTTTCACACTAACCTCTATTCCGCTCAACTTTCCCTATAATAGCTCTTTCAAAATCTGATTAACCATTCCCGGATTTGCCTTACCCTTCATGGCTTTCATAGTCTGGCCGACAAGATATCCCATTGCCTGAACCTTTCCTCCGCGGTAATCAGATACTGACTGAGGGTTATCAGCAATAACTTTCTCGATAACCGTCCTTAATTCGCCCTCGTCATTAACCTGCTTAAGTCCGTTTTCCTCAATATATTTGTCAGGGTCAACATCCTCGTCAAATATCTTTACAAATACGTCTTTTGCAACCGAGCCATTGATTGTTCCTGCCTCAACGAGAGCGATAAGCTTTGCAAGATTTTCAGGCGAAAATGTTATATCATCAGGTTCAAGACTTCTGTCCTTTAAAATACGCATGACTTCACCCATAATCCAGTTTGAAACTTTCTTGGGCTGATTACATATAGCTGTAGTCTGCTCAAACAAATCAGCAAGCTTTTTAGAATCAGTTATAATGTCTATGTCATAATCAGGAATTCCGAACTCCTCCTTATAACGTGCCATTTTCTCTGTCTTAAATTCAGGCTGACGCCTCTTAATCTGATCAAGCCACTCATCACTTATATTTAAAGGCACCAAATCAGGGTCAGGGAAATATCTGTAGTCCTGCGCATCCTCTTTTGAACGCATAGCATATGAATAACCCTTTCCGTCATCCCATCTTCTTGTCTCCTGAATGACCTTTTCTCCTGACTCAAGCAAATCAATCTGTCTGTTAGTTTCAGCCTCAATAGCCCTTGCTATCGCACTGAATGAGTTAAGGTTCTTAGTTTCAGTTCTTGTTCCGAACTCTTCACTTCCGACTTCCCTTACAGAAAGGTTTACGTCAGCTCTCATTGATCCCTCCTGAAGCTTGCAGTCAGAAGCTCCGAGGTACTGTATAATAAGACGCAGCTTTTCAAGATATGCTATAACCTCGTCTGCACTTCTCATATCAGGCTCAGATACTATTTCTATAAGAGGCACGCCTGAACGGTTATAATCTACTAAAGATACATCTTCCCAATCGTCATGTATAAGCTTTCCTGCATCCTCCTCCATGTGTATCTCATGTATTCTCACAGCCTTTGTGGTTCCGTCAGACATTGTAATATCAACATGTCCGTCGCGGCATATAGGCAGATAAAGCTGTGAAATCTGATAATTCTGAGGATTATCAGGATAGAAATAATTCTTTCTGTCAAACTTACAATTCTTCGTTATAGTACAATTTGTCGCAAGCCCAACCGCCGCCGCGTATTCAACAACCTGCTTATTTAATACGGGAAGCGAGCCCGGCATCCCTGTACATACAGGGCATGTATGTGAATTAGGTGCTCCGCCGAATGCAGTGGAACATCCACAAAATATCTTTGTTTTGGTCGCAAGCTCAACATGAACCTCAAGCCCAATGACTGTTTCGTATTTCTTTGCCATCTTCACTTACCTCTCCTTATTCAAGAATTACAAAATCACTTTATTAAAATTTTCCGCGGCTCTGCTCGTAAGAATAAGCTGTCTGAATAAGCTTTTTCTCGTTAAAGCAGTCAGCAATAAGCTGTACACCAATAGGAAGACCGTTTTTGTCTCTTCCGCACGGAACACTTATTCCCGGAAGTCCTGCAAGATTTACAGATATTGTATAAATGTCACTTAAATACATTTTTATAGGGTCACTTAATGATGCACCAAGCTTTGGAGCCGTTGTAGGTGCAACTGGTCCCAAAATAACATCATATTTTGCAAATGCATCATCAAAAGCTTTCTTTATAAGAGCCTTAACGCGAAGTGCCTTAAGATAATACGCATCATAATAACCTGAACTAAGCACGAACGAACCAAGCATAATTCTTCTTTTAACCTCAGCACCGAAGCCCTGTGAACGTGTCTTTTTATACATGCTGTGAAGTCCCTCAAAATCTTTTGCCCTGTAACCGTACTTAACACCGTCAAAGCGCTCAAGATTTGAGCTTGCCTCTGCTGCAGCAATAGTATAGTAAGCAGGAATTGCATACTCAACAAGACTTAAATCAAATTCTTCAACTATTGCACCTTTTGATTTAAGAATCTCTGCTGCATTAAGTACAGCTTCCTTTACCTGAGGGTCCAGTCCCTCACCGAAATAATCTTTAGGTATGCCTATTTTCATCCCTTTAACATCGTCTACAAGTGCTTTTGTAAAGTCAGTATCTTTTCTTTCTACAGATGTTGAATCCTTTCTGTCATGACCCGCGATAACTTCCATTACTACTGCACAGTCAGTTACATCTTTGCAGAGCGGTCCAATCTGGTCAAGTGACGAACCATACGCAATAAGACCGTAACGTGAAACAGTACCGTAAGTCGGCTTCATTCCCACAACTCCGCAATATGACGCAGGCTGTCTGATTGAACCGCCCGTATCAGAGCCAAGTGCAAAAAAGCATTCATCTGCTGCCACAGCCGCTGCTGAACCGCCTGACGAACCTCCCGGAACATGTTCAGGATTTACAGGGTTTTTTGTCACGCCATATGCTGAAGTCTCAGTAGTTGAACCCATCGCAAATTCATCCATATTTGTCTTACCGATAATAACGGCTCCTGCTTCCTTTAATTTAATAACGGCCTCACTTGAAAACTGCGGTACAAAATTTTCCAATATTTTAGATGAACACGTGGTAAGCATACCCTCTGTACACATATTATCCTTTATTGCTACAGGCACACCTGCCAAAGGTCCCGTAAGCTTACCTGCCTCAATGGCCTCCTGCGCTTCTTTGGCAGCCTTTCTTGCCGCATCCTTATCTATTGTCACATAGCAGTTTAATTCTTCCTCACGACTGTCAATCTGCGCAATTACAGCTTCCATCGCTTCTACCGCTGTAGTCTGCCCCTTCTTGATTTGTTCGGCGAGCTCTACTGCTGTCAAATCCAATAAACTCATAGCACTATCCTTCCTATTCAACAGTCTTAGGAACTACAAAAGTAGTGTCCTTTCTTTCAGGAGCATTAGCGAGAGTATCCTCGCTTCCGTCTCCGTTAGTAACAACATCTTCACGCATAACATTTTCCACAGGGAAAACATGCGACATCGGTTCAACGCCTGTTGTATCAAGCTCATTTAATTTATCAATGTGATCAAGCATATTTGCCATATCTTTCTTAGCCTGCTCTTTTTCCTCATCGCTTAATTCAAGCTTAGCGAGAATACCAACATAATCTATTGTAGCATCATCTATAACATTAGCCATTTTAACCTCCATTCCAGAGCGTAAGCAACGGGGCAAATCTGCCATCAAAGGCTATTTGTGACGCTCCGGCACAAATAACTATGTGAAAAATCATCGTATAAACATGATTTTTCACATTAATCTCCATTTCTTAAGCAACTTTAAAATTAATCTCTTACCTTAATATGAACTTCCCTAAGCTGCTGCTCGGTAACTTCATTTGGAGCACCGCACATAAGATCCTGTGCTGTACCGCTCATAGGGAATGCAATAACCTCACGGATATTTTCCTCATTTGTAAGAAGCATAATCATTCTGTCAACACCAGGAGCCATACCTGCATGAGGAGGAGCACCAAACTGGAACGCATTGTAGAGAGCTCCGAATTTTTCTTTAAGCACTTCCTCATCGTAACCTGCTATCTCAAATGCCTTAACCATCACCTGCATATCATGGTTTCTTACCGCACCTGATGATAACTCAATACCGTTACATACTATGTCATACTGATAAGCCAAAATATCAAGAGGATCCTTTGTATTTAATGCTTCAAGTCCTCCCTGAGGCATTGAGAACGGATTATGTGTAAAGCCTATCTGCTTTGTATCAGGGTCCTTTTCAAACATAGGGAAGTCATTTATATAGCAGAATCTGTAAGCGTTCTTCTCAATAAGACCAAGTCTTTCGCCCAATTCCGTACGTATCATGCCTGCATAATATGCAGCTCTGTCCTCTCTGTCAGCCATGAAGAAAATAGTATCTCCTGCCTGTAAGCCTGCGAGTTCAAGGAAATCCTTTTTCATTTCTTCAGGAATAAACTTGTCAATAGGTCCCTTGTAAGATAAATCTTCAAGCACCTCAAGATATCCGAGACCTCCCATACCGATTTCTGTTGCAAACTTAAGAAGCTTTTCATGGAATCCCTTGGACATATCTGCATGAACCTTAACTGCTCTTACTGTCTTTCCGATAAACGGTTTAAATGTACATTTCTGGAAGAAATCAGTAACATCTATAATTCTTAACGGATTTCTTAAGTCAGGCTTATCTGTACCAAATTCAAGCATGGCCTGCTTGTAGCTTATGATAGGATAAGGTGCCTTAGTAACCTCATAGCCCTCCGGTGCAAATTTCTCAAATGTTGCAGTAAGAACTTCCTCTCCAACCTTAAATACATCCTCCTGAGTTGCGAAGCTCATCTCAAAATCAAGCTGATAAAACTCACCCGGTGAACGGTCCGCTCTTGCATCCTCATCTCTGAAACAAGGTGCTATCTGGAAGTATTTATCAAATCCTGATACCATAAGAAGCTGCTTATACTGCTGAGGAGCCTGAGGAAGAGCATAGAATTTTCCTTTATACTTTCTTGACGGAACAATATAGTCTCTTGCGCCCTCAGGTGATGATGCGCAAAGTATTGGTGTCTGTATTTCTAAAAATCCCATCTCTGTCATCTTTTCGCGTAAAAATGAAATGACCTTAGAACGGAAAATAATGTTATCCTTAACTTTCTGATTTCTTAAGTCAAGATAACGATACTTTAAACGTACGTCCTCACGCACTTCCTTTGATGTCATAATCTCAAAAGGAAGAGTTGTATAAACCTGTCCTAAAACAGTAATATTTTTTGCGTCAAGCTCAATAGTACCTGACGGTATCTTTGGGTTATATGTTTCCTCATCTCTTTGCTCAATAACACCCTCTATGCTTATACATTCTTCTTTCTTAATTCCTTTTAACAATTCAGGTTCACGGATAACCACCTGAAGAACCGAATACATATCTCTTAAATCAATAAATGACACGCCACCATGGTCACGGATATTCTCAACCCATCCTGATACCTTAATCTGCTTTCCGATATCCTGCTCACTTACATTGTTTAATGTTGTGTCTCTGTAAATATTTGACATTTTAATCTCCTTTCAATTACAACGCCCCGGGATACAATAAGTATCCCGGGGCGAATAATGTACTAACCAATATCCGCGGTACCACCCGCTTTAAACTGCCAAAATTTATAAAAGCATATACAATTATAATTATACTATGCTCCGAATTTTCAGCAATTCCTCTTAACACTTAACGCGTGCAACGTGGCAGCCTAAATCTATAAGACATCAGCCACCCGGCTCCGGAGTGTTCCGCTTAATAATTCCCTGCGTGTGCTCTCAGTCAATGGCACAGCTTTCCTGTCAGGTTCCATAAGAAGCAGTCTCTTTCTTAGCCTTTTCTAATATTATCACCATACTAACATAACTAATACTTGATTTCAAGCACATTTTATATGGCAAATTTATTTTCGCACAAAATTTACACTCTTGCCTTTGCAGCTTTCATCAAATGCTTTGCAAGCACAGATGTTGTGACTGAACCCACTCCTCCTGGAACCGGTGTCGCCATTGACGCTGTATCGGTAATACGCTCAAAATCAACGTCTCCGCAAAGCTTGCCGTCCTCATCAACATTTATTCCGACATCTATAACAACTGCATTTTCTCCTATGTATGATTCATTTATCATCTTTGCAACTCCTGCTGCCGCCACAACAATATCTGCTTTTTTGCATATTCCCGGCATATCAACAGTCTTTGTATGACAAATTGTCACAGTAGCATTCTTTTTCATCAAAAGCATTGAAACCGGTTTGCCGATAACAAGACTTCTTCCGACAACAGCCACATTTTTACCCTTTAAATCAACGCCTGCAAAATCAAGCATCTCTATAACGGCCTCCGCAGTACATGGTGCATAACCTGACTCATCACCGCTGTAAACCTTAGCCATATTAACCGCAGAAATTCCGTCAAGGTCTTTTCTTGGGTCAATTCTGTCAAGAATTGATTTTTCATCAATGTGCTTTGGAAGCGGTCTTAAAAGAAGTATACCGTCTATATCATCATCGTCGTTTATAATGTCAAACTCTTTCTGAAATGAATCATTGTCTATATCTGCGTCAAACACAAAGGATGTGCATCTGAAGCCAATCTTATCCATCTTTTTTGTTGCACCGCGCTCATATGACATATCGTCAGGCTTTTCGCCCACACGGATTATTGCAAGGTGCGGAACCGCTCCCTCAAAATTTTCAAGCTGCGCAATAAGCTTTTCATTTATTGACTCAGCTACAGGTAAACCTTTTAATATTTCCATTATTTAATACGCCTCCATCTTACATACACTTTAATATTTATCTTATTTTTCCCATAACAACAGCAAACACCTTATCGGCAATTTCATTACCCTTAGACAAAAGCTCATCCGCTTTTTTGTTCATCATTTCTGCTGTTTCACGGTTCTTCATAAGCTTGGTATTTATAAATACATTAAGCGAAGCTCCGTTTAAAGCGGCCTTTGCCATCTGTATGCCTACCCCTGCGTCACTTATTGCAAGATTGCTTCCTATAATCGAAAGTCTGTCAAGCACTTCCTCTGCCTCTATTATTTTTTCCATAAGCTCAAGCGGTGCTTCACTTGCCTTAACAAGAGCATTTTCCATTATAACAGCTCTTTCCTCAATCTGCTGCGGTGTGTCTTTAGGAAGTCCGTACGCCTTTGACAATGGTTCAAAGCTTTCCGCATCCTTATCCATAAACACAGCAAGCTCTTTTACCAAAATATCAGCCTTATCAATCGTTTCCTCTATTTCCTGCTGATATTCAGCATATTTTTTCTTACCCGTCGTAAGATTTGCAACCATTGCGCCAAGTGCCATTCCGATAGCCGCAACATATGCACTTGCTCCGCCGCCGCCCGGTACCGGTGCGCTTGAAGATAATACCTGTAAAAATTCATCCATTTTCTGTTCTGTCATCATAATTCAACGCCTCCCTATTCTTACATTAATTCGCCTGTAAATACTGTTGTGGCAGGACCTTCCATATAAATAACATTTTCTGCCCTGTCCCATGTGATTTTTAAATCTCCGCCTAAAAGGTGAAGCACAGCCTCATCATCACACATTCCGTTTAAAACAGTTGCCACAAGACTCGCACATGCCCCTGTTCCACATGCAAATGTCTCACCTGAGCCTCTTTCCCATACACGCATATTAAGATTTTTTCTATCCACGACCTGTATAAATTCAGTATTTACCTGCTCAGGAAACGCTTCATGATTCTCAAAATATGGGCCAATTTTTTCTATATCAAATTTCTTTATATCAATATCATTATCAAGATAAACTATAGCATGAGGATTTCCCATTGACACACATGTCACATTGTATGAATCTCCTGCCACGGTAAGTTTTTTTGAAATAATGCTGTCCTTTGCCTCTACTCCGAAAAGTTCAGGTTTTACCGGGATAAGTTCAGCCTCAAGAACAGGTGCACCCATGTTTACCGTAACACTGCTTACTTTACCGTCCTCTCCCAAATGCAGTTCAAGCGTCTTTACTCCTGACAGCGTATCGACTGTGACCGTTGTTTTATTTGTAAGACCATTATCATACACAAATTTTCCGACGCATCTTATTCCATTGCCGCACATCTTGCCCTGGGAACCGTCTGCATTGTACATTTCCATGAAAAAATCCGCCTTTTCAGACGATTTTATAAGTATCATTCCGTCTGAACCAACTCCGAAATGTCTGTCACTTACACGTATTGCCATTTCAGACGGGTTTTCTATCATGTTTTTTGTACAGTCAACATACACGTAGTCATTTCCTGCACCCTGCATTTTAATAAATTTCATCCTTACCTCCACGTAGTTAAATTCAAAAAAAGTGCCGATCACGACACTTTTTTATAATACAACATTTTAACTGTATTTGTATATAGAATTATATTAAAAAGCCAAAAACAGCAATTTATTGTTATCATAATGCCAAATCGACATGCTGAATTGTTCCAATCTCTCCTGATTCCTTAAGATATATTCCTGTCTTTCTTATAATTCCGTTTGTCTTATTGCCTGCTTCGCTGTTTAATGAAAATTCCGTGCCTGCACTTCCCAAATAAAGCGCGCCTATGCCGGCCTTTTTTAAATCTATAAGTTTGTCATTGCCATTATCATCTTTAGTCCATACCTTCAATCTGCTAAATACATCATCATTTTCATCAATCCAGCCATTTTTGTCCTTATCATATTTCGAAAGGTCCTTAAACCCATCTCCTGACTTTGTCCCAAAAAGCTCATTCCCATCATTAACCTTACCATCACCGTTACGGTCCAAAGCAAGAAATCCGCTTCCCTCACCTGCAAATGAAATTTCGTCATCTGTTCCGTCACAGTCAATATCAAACAAAAATTTCTGGTTGGTAACAGTCGCTGAATCTGTATCAAGATTTATTACAAGCGGATCCGTAACTATGTATTCTTCCTCGCTTACAGACTGGTACTGCGCCATAAAACTCCTTGACATCTCAACATCTACATTAAAGCTTATCTGTTTTCCGTCCGCAGTCTGCACCATTCCCTGCGCACAAAAAGCAGTATTCTCTGTCTCTGCCACAAATGCTGACTCCACAGTCGTTTTATGCCACACCGTCGCCCCTGACATATTTGACATTCCTGCCCCTTGGACAGGAACAACTGTCCCCATGCCCGCACTCATACCCACAGAAGCTGTAACAGAACCTCCAATACGTTTCTGTTCCCTTTTGTAAAGTTCCTCAAGCCGCTCTATCTGTGAATTATCAACAGGTCGTCCTTTCTTTGCATTCAACATCTGAAGACGTCTTAAAGCCATAATAAGTGATTTTAATACATGCAGCTTAAGCTGTGAACCTGTGTCCGAAACCGTAAGACTTCCCTGTGACATGTTAGTGTTCTGTGTTAAACCTACGACTGCTGCCTGCCCTTCAGACTGCTTTCCGGACTTTTTTCCATCCTGCTTTTCCGGGTCTTTTTTTTGAATTTTATTGTTGGAATAAATCGATGCTTCACCGTTAAAATAATTTTCCCGGCTGCTTTCAAGTCTTTCTTTAGATTCATAAGAAAATGACATAGCTGCCATTCCCCTGCCGCTGACAGATACAGAAGCTTTATTTTTGTTCTCAACACAATGATAATATCTGTCCGACTGCATGGCAACCACACTTGAATCAATCCTCATAATCATACCTCCCTGTACGCAATGAAACTTTATTAATTTTGATACTTTAAGACGCGCAACTCCTTTTGCTATGTCCTATATATTCTTTTATCGTCATAATATATATTTTTATTAACCTTGTTTGCATTATACAAGCCTGATTTTTATATATTAGTAAAAATGTATATATGGCGCAAAAACTTCGCCGGAATGGAGACTTGCGTGAAAAAAATGTTACATAAAGCTGTCATCAACCTAAAGCACATGACAAATCTTGCTCAGCTTGCAATTATCATTCTTATCGGCTCTGCTTTAGGAGCCGGTTTCTATATGGCTCCGGAAAGCAATAATTTCCAAAATACCAGATTATCAAATGAAACACTTTATCCTGATTCAAAAACAACATCATCCACAGGAAACAATAATTCTGAAGGAGGCAGTTCAAACCAATCAGGAATAGGCGGCGGCAGCATAAAAGGTGACTGTATAGCCGAAAAAAAAGCACTGCCAATCTATAATGTCGATATGGCATCTAAAAATTCCGAAGACACAAAAAAATATGTATCGCTTTCGTTTGACGCCGCTTGGGGCGCTGACGATACGATACAGATTCTCGATATTCTTGACAAATATAATGTAAAAGTTACATTTTTTATGACCGGAGGCTGGGTTGAAAATTTTCCTGACATGGTAAAAGAAATTCACAAACGAGGTCATGACCTCGGCAATCACAGCCAGAACCACAAACAGATGAGTAAACTTACAGCTGAAGAACAAAAAAAAGAGATTATGAGCGTCTCCCAAGCCATTAAAAATCTAACAGGCTATGACGCATTTTTATTCAGACCCCCCTTTGGTGATTACAATGCCACTCTCATAAAAACAACATATGGCTGCAACCACTATCCTGTACAATGGTCTGTCGACTCACTCGACTGGAAAGATTACGGTGTTGAAAATATCATAAAAACTGTCACAAAACATAAAGCCTTAAAAAACGGTGCCATTATACTTATGCACAATGGAGCCAAGTTTACCGCACAGGCACTTGAAAATGTTATCACCACCCTTCAAAGCGATGGCTACACACTCGTTCCGATTTCCGAGCTTATAATACGCGAAAACTTCCATATGAATACCGACGGAACACAGGTTGCGGATTAAACTGTATTCAAAAATTTTAAAGGGAAGTCACCCATACTATTGACTTCCCTTTTTAAATTCATATGATTACACGGATTGTTTCGCGCTTCACCTTGCCTGCTTCCGCCCTTTATCGTCACGCTGCTCATAATATATATTCTTATCACAATACATATTGTCCTCCGCCAGCTTTATAAGTGCATCAAGACTGTCTAAAGGACTTTGATACCCTACACCGGCCGAAATATAGTATCCAGACTTTTTTAATTCCTCTTTTATCTGCGACACTCTGTCTTTTACAAATTCTTCGTTCTTATCTGTCACAAAAACTATAAATTCATCGCCGCCGGTTCTATAAGCATCTGATTCTCCAAATTTATCAACAAGCGCATCAGCAATACTCTTAAGCATTTTATCTCCGCTCTCATGACCATATTTATTATTTATCTCATGAAGACCATTTGCATCAACATATATACACGCTAATTCAGCAGACTTTGAATTCACATAAAATGACAACTTTCTTTCATAACAATTTCTGTTATGCAAACCCGTCAACAAATCTGTTTCGCTAAGCTGCTTAATTCTATTAAAGTTCTTGACGTTATTGTAAAACATTGAAAAGCTTAATTTTACACTTCTTAAAAGCTCAGCATCATGCCAGCGTTTCTTCATATTTATTGCTCCGAGTATACCCACCAGCCTGTCATCTACACCTTTTATAGGCACAATCATCAGACTCTCAAATCCACTTTCCCGAAGCATATCATAATCTTTTCCCAAATAGTTTTTTGAACTATTTATTTTATACAATACTACACTTTCTTCACCGACATCATTTTTTTCAAGATAATCTTTAAAAAATGATATATTATCAAGCTTTAACTTTAATTCATTTTCTTTATTTTCCTCTTCACTCCATACAAATATCTCATCCTGGCTACCTGACTTAAATATTCTAAAAAACGCATACTTAGCTGTTGTCATCTGTCCTACAGCCTCAAGTGCCATTTCTACATACCCTCTGCTTCTGTGCGCAACAAACAAATACTTTTCCACATTATAAATATAATTTATCATCTGTATCTGCTTATGTTTTACTATATTTTCTTTGCGTATGCTAACAAACAGCACAATGATATATAAAACAAAAAATATTGCCACAAAAATACCGAAATCATATATTATTGTCTTCATCCTGTCAGCATGACTAAAAACGACACTTTCCTGAACAGAAATCCCAAGACGCCACTCATTTACCCCAATCATTCTTGAATAAAAGTAAAGGCTTTCTCTTTCCTGTTCAGAATTAAAAATGAAATATCCCTCACTTCCATCTTCAAGCATTTTATTAAAATCATATTCCGAAAAATTCTTTTCATCCAGCCCTGGCTGATAATCCCTTATATTTCCAAGCTCATCATGCCATGTATCAACGAGAAAGTCACCTGTAACAATATCGATAATATATACTGAACACTCTCCGTCATATATAGCAGTATTGTATAACCTCGCTACAGCATCAAGAGCAATCTCACCTATAACAATAGCCTCTGTTTTGTTATCTTTTGTTATGGGAGCATACATTTTAACAACCGGAGTTTTTCCATCATTAAAATCAAACTCTTTATCTGAAATATGCGTTCCGAGCGCAGCTTCTTCTTCAAACGATATTTCATCAGATATATCTGCAATACTTCCGTCCTTCATAAGCATCGTCTCGTCAGAAAATAATATATATAAATCTTCTATAAAATTACCTGAACAATATGAAGACAAAAGCACAGCATAATCTTCATAAGAAGCACCAGCATACGTTCCTATTGCATTGGCAATTGATTCTATTTGTTCCAAATAATCCCCCATGTCCACTTTTATGTCATTTGCAAGACCAATAACTGCATCATCTAATGCATCAATACAATACTTTTCAGTCTCGCGGTTAATCCTTACTGCTGCCACAATAAAAGAAACAACTAACATGACTATAAGTGCGATGGTAAGTATCGCACGCCCGTTAACCTTAACCTCTCTGCGTTTCCTCATTTATTCTCCCTTCTCCGAATAAAACACGAAGCTTCTTAACACAAATAAAATATGCCGGAATAAGAAAAGCATCCGCCATAATCCATGCCAGCGGATTTGCAAAACATACCGCGGTATAACCGATAAACGGAACTAATCCAAACGCAACGATTGACCTTGCAATCATCTCGCTTACGCCCGCCAATATTGCAAATGTACTGAAGCCCATCCCCTGAATACAAAAACGCACGACATTTACAAGTGTAAGCGGTATATAAAATAAACTGTTTATAACAAGAAACTGATGAACCTGATTTAAAATATCAACATTTTCAGCATCCATAAAAAGTAATGCAATCGTTTTACCGAAGAAGGTTAATATAATAAATGCTATGACAGAATAAACAGCACCTATCATAACAGCCGACTTTAATCCTTTTCCCACACGCTCAAGCTTTTTCGCTCCAACATTTTGTCCTGCATATGTAGTCATTGTAGCTCCCAATGCATCAAACGGACAACAGAAAAACATACTGACTTTACTTCCGGCTGTAACCGCAGCAACTGACATTGAACCAAGTGTATTCACGGCACTCTGCAAAACAACACTTCCTATTGCGGTTATTGAATACTGCAGACCCATCGGAACTCCCATGAACAGCAATTTACTTATAAAATTTCTGTCCGTAACCCACTCATCCCTATTTATATGAAGTATAGGGAATTTCTTTATCATATATACAAGACACAAAATTCCTGAAACACCCTGTGAAATAACAGTTGCCCATGCCGGCCCTGCCACTCCCATTCCAAATACACCTATTGATACTATATCCAGTACAATATTTATAATTGATGAAAAAATCAAAAAATATACAGGTGTTTTACTGTCACCTAAAGCCCTCATTATTCCTGACAAAAGATTATACAAAAATGTAGTGGGAATTCCCAAAAATATGACAAATATATAATCATTTGCCTCTTCTATGATATTAGAAGGAGTCCTCATCCACACAAGAATATTCCAGCACAACAGACATACTATGACAGTCATGACTATTGAAATCACTGCCGACAACTTTATACTGTTAGCATAAAATTTCCTCAATGCTTTATGATCACCTGCTCCGAACATCTGCGAAACAGGTATTGAAAAACCACTGCATACTCCCATGCAAAATCCTATAATCATAAAATTTATGGAGCCTGTCGAACCAACTGCCGCAAGCGAATCAACCCCGAGCCATTTTCCTACTATTATTGTATCAACCATACTGTAAAACTGCTGAAATAATAGTCCCAAAAGCATTGGAAGTGCAAATCCCATAATTATCTTAAATGATGACCCCTCTGTCATTGTCTTGTTTTTATCCATAAAACTATAAAACTCCTCTTTCTGAAGCTTATCTTGTTGTATCTGTCTTTGAATTTATCTTTATATTTACGGCGGCTGTAATAAGCATACCTGCTGCATTTACGGTAAGAAGTACTATTCCTGCAACCATTCCCATATTATCAGCAATAAGACCGACTATCTGCGGAGTTACAATACCGCCGAGTGCTGCTATTGCAAGAAACATTGACATACCCGTATTTGAACCCTTAAGCACATTGCCTGCACTTGAAACTGTTGTAGGATAAATTCCTGCAAAGAAAAATCCAAGTCCTGCTATTGATACTGTTATAACTGCAAGATTTTTTGTTGCTATAAGCATAACGAAAAATACTGCTGTTGCTATACAGTATGACAAAATAAGCTTATTTTTATCAATAAATGTTGAAAGCTTTGCTGTCATAAGTCTTCCTAACATAACCATAATCCACGTGATTGAAACAAGTCCCGATGCATATGTTGCACTCATAATTCCCATGTCCTTAAAATATGTAACAAACCATCCGTTAACACAATTTTCAAGTCCGAGATACAAAAACAAAAGCAATCCCATTACATAAAATACAGGACTTTTATAAAATACTGCGCAACTTTCATCTGACTGTTCAGCTTTTTCCTTAGCTTTCTTAGATTCCTTAGGCCAGTTATAATCAAGCTTCATAAGTCCATAAAATAAACTGGCAAGTGCTGCACCCGCAACTATCACATAAGCAGCTGTTCGCCAGCCCCATCCTGCATTAATGCACATTGATGTGAAGAAAGGTGAAAGGAATGCTCCAACAGCAAAAACCATATGCAAAAGATTTAAAGCTGCAGGCTTCCCATCAGAATTATCATTAACTACAGCATTATTTATTATACTTACAGAACCTCTTCCTATTCCTATAAGCACAAATGCAACATATATAACAGGAACCGGCGGAAGAAGCGTAATTACAAAAAACATTACCGGAATCAAAAGACTCATGCTGACAATTGTAGCTTTTCTTCCGATTTTAGCTGCAAGAACAGGATTTACAAAGCTTGCAAGAAGATTACCTATCGCAAATGCTGAAAGAAAACCTCCTGCAATACTGTAATTTATCCCCATTTCTTCAATAATATAAGGCAATATAGCCCCTACCATCAATACAAGTGCACCATTTACAAAAAATGAATAGTAACACGGAAAAAATAATCTGAACTTTGAATTATTCATCTCTTTCATCTCCTCATAAATTTTTCAAAAAAAATCAGCCAACATAGATATAAAATATGATATCTATGCCAGCTTCTCTTAAAAATTAAAATATATGCGGATGACAGGAATCGAACCTGCACGCCTGTTGGCATTAGAACCTAAATCTAACGCGTCTGCCAGTTCCGCCACATCCGCAAGCTTATTCATTTTACCACTTTAAAACGCTGATTGTCAATTATTTCAATCAATTTCTCTGTTCTTTCATTCCAAGTATGTCTGTGGGCGCAACGCGTATAAGCATTATCTGCGATATATGTCAGCTTAAACGTATCTTTTAACAGATTGTTCACTCTGTCAGCCAGACCGTCAAGCTCCTTTAACTGGTAAAATAATATATCTTTGCCATCGGTAAATTCATCAGACAAATACCTGCTTGTATCGCTCAAACAAACGGCACCGTTGAGCATTGTATTAAACACCCTGTCATGAGCCCCATCCTTAAACCAAGGCATAACATTTAGCGAAATCTTTGACTGGCTTATCATATCAAGACATTCCAAAGAATTAACGCTTCCTGCACTGATTATATTTTCAGGGTGCTTACATTCCAGATATTCCCATCCAGCTCCATAAGTATGAACCTTAACACCGCCATCAACAAGCGACTGCATAACTTTTGCACGGTAATAAAAACGAACGGACAAATCGACAAACATAAGATTCGGCATGATGCTTCTTAACTCATCATCACTCACCAAATTTCCTTTAAGCTCTTCTTCGCAAGTCAGCTCAGACCTTATTTTTCTTTCAGCAAGATTTTCTATTAAATCGTCCGTATTTTCTATCGCATCGCTTACAAGTTCGTAATAAAAATCCTGATATTCTCTATCCATACCTGCAATATATTTATCAAAATATTTTATAGGCGTGTAATTACCGGTAAAAATAACATCTATCGGCCTTTCCTGCATAGCCAGATACCTTTTGTCACGCATAATCCGCCCTCCGCTGTTAAGCTCAGTTCCTCCGAGCGGTAAAAATCCGTCTGTTCCTGCTGTGTCTGCATCAGGAAAAAAGCGGTTAAGATATTTGACATGATTCCTGTCTATACTTAACTGCGTATATTTCAAAGGACGCAGATGCATATATTTGTGATAATAAAGAGGATGATCCACAACTATATTGTATACAGGTATTTTGGTATCATTCCAAAAATTTCCGCTTTCAAAATTATCACCATACAGCCCATCCTCACCTGCTATACCGCTGAAATTAAACGTAACTGCCACAAACCTGTCATTCTTATGAGCTTCATAAAAGCGAATGAGCAGATTTGCACTCTGCTCACTCACTATCAAATCATACCAGTAAATCCTGTAACCTTTTTTCTTAAATGCTTCTGCTATCTCAATGCTGAAAAACTCCTGTGTTTCAACACCACCCTTAAACATTATAACGTATTTTTCCATAATTTATTTTACCCTTAATACTCTCATTGCATTTAAAATGGCAATAACTGACACACCCACATCCGCAAACACAGCTTCCCACATATTTGCCGCACCGAACGCTCCAAGTATAAGTATAAATCCTTTTACTGCCAATGCAAATATTATATTCTGCAATACAATTCTAAGAGTCTTTCTTGATATTGAAACAACCTTTGCAATCTTTCTTGTATCATCATCCATAAGAACAACATCTGCTGCCTCAATTGCCGCATCAGAACCCATGCTTCCCATTGCAATTCCAACATCAGCCCTTGTAAGCACCGGTGCATCATTAATACCGTCACCAACAAATGCAAGCTTCTTATCACCTTTATCACCACATTTTTTAAGAAGCTCCTCAACCTTGCTAACCTTATCAGCCGGCAGAAGATCCGTATAAACCTCATCTATACCAAGCTCCTTAGCCACCGCTTCACCGACATCTTTCCTGTCACCTGTAAGCATGACTGTCTTTTTTACACCTGCCTGCTTTAATAGCAAAAGAGCTTCCTTCGCCTCAGGCTTTATCGCATCAGATATCAATATATATCCAAGATAAATGCCTGCTTTTGCCACATGTACAACCGTACCTGCCTCACATACTTCCCTGCATTGTACATTCTCAGCTTCCATAAACTTATAGTTTCCGGCAATGCAGACTACTCCGCCAAGCTCGACTTTTACACCATTCCCCGGTATTTCCTCACTGTTTTGCACAATTGTCGTATTGATAAGTCCTGCTTTTTTCTCATACGCATCTTTAACAGACTGTGCAACAGGATGATTGGAAAATGCTTCCGCATACGCCGCTGTCCTTAAAAGTTCTTCTGATGATATATTATCTTCAGGCACAATTTTGCTTATTGCAAACTCTCCCTTTGTAAGTGTGCCGGTCTTATCAAATACAACTGTATCAAGCTTAGAAACAAGTTCAAGGTAATTGCTTCCCTTAACAAGAATTCCGCTTTTTGATGCAGCGCCTATCCCTCCGAAAAAGCTTAAAGGCACAGATATAACAAGTGCACACGGACATGATATTACCAAAAATATACATGCTCTCTTAAGCCATTCACCCCAGCCGCCTACAATAATCGGAGGCACAAAAGCTAAAATAAGCGCACATATAACAACTATCGGAGTATAATATCTTGCAAACCTTGTTATGAAATTTTCAACCTTTGCCTTTTTACTGCTGGCATTTTCAACAAGTTCAAGAATTTTTGCAACCGTAGAATCTTCAAACTCTTTAGTAGTCTTCACATAAAGTACACCGCTTCCGTTTACACAGCCGCTTATCACCTCACTGCCTGTACTAACGCGTCTTGGAACAGACTCACCCGTAAGCGATGACGTATCTATCATTGATTCACCGTCTGTAACTATTCCGTCAAGCGGTATCCTCTCTCCTGCTTTAACTACAATAGTTGTTCCGACCTCCACATCATCGGGATCAACCTGCTCTATTTTTCCATTCAGTTCTATATTGGCATATTCCGGGCATATATCCATAAGCTCTGCTATAGACTGTCTTGAACGGTTAACCGCATAATCCTGAAACAATTCTCCAATCTGATAAAACAGCATTACAGCCACCGCTTCAGAATATTCTCCTATAACAAATGCACCTACCGTTGCGATAAACATAAGAAAATTCTCATCAAAAACACTTCCTCGAAATATATTTCTTATTGCCCTGTAAACAATATCCCACCCTATAATGGCATACGGTATCATAAATACTATAAGCCCTGCCGGAAATATCTGCATAAACTCCGCTGCAACCGTATGTTCAAGAATAATAAGTGCTATATAAACCAAGCCTGCCAAAATTATTCTATAAAACATTTTTTTCTGTTTTCCAGTCATTTAAGCACCTCTCTTTACATAAGAATTTTGCAATCCGGCTCGACCTTTTTGCAAGCCGCCGTTACTTTCTGCATTATATCGTCAAATTTTTCATCATCTGCCTCAATCACAAGCTTTTGTGTCATAAAGCTTACGCTTGCATCTGTCACTCCATCTATTTTCTTTATAGCATTCTCCATTTTTGCTGCACAATTAGCGCAATCCAAATTTTCTAACTTAAATTTCTTTTTCATAGTCTTAACTCTGCTCCTTATCATCTAAAATATTATTTTCCGGTTCCATAGCATGTTCCATACCCATGCTTAATATTGTTCTCACATGCGAATCATCAAGTGAATAAAAAATCTGTTTTCCATCGCGCCTGTTCTTAATTAACTTAGCCTGCTTAAGTACTTTTAACTGATGTGATATGGCCGACTGATTCATGCCGAGAAGCTCAGCTATATCACAGACACATAATTCATTAGTATGCAGCACATATAATATTTTTATTCTTGTTTTGTCACCAAATACCTTAAATGTATCGGCAACTTTTTCCAATATGCTGTCATCCTGCAAATGCGCCTCAACTTCAGCCACAACATCTGAATGAACTTCAAAACAATCGCAACAATATTCTTCGTCTTCCTTTTTCAAATAAGTCCCTCCTTTTATATTATAGCAGGATTGTGAAAGCATAAAGTTCCTGACAATCCGTCGGCAGTTTTTCTCACTGCCTAAAACATATGAATATCTATTCACATGTTCATAATATCATATTTATTTTTATTATGCAATAATAAATTATCTCTTCATTTGCGCGAACTGTGCTTTCACAGAACAAATAGTTCAGTCGCACCCTCACGGAGTGTTTTGCTTTATAGAATTAATGTGTCAAAACACCCTAAATCTTATAAAGCAAAAAAGTGCCGCCAATTATTACTTAACACAAATTAAGTAACAATCAGCAGCACTTTAGCCTTAAATTATTTTTATATTTTATCTAAAATAGTATCAACAAGCGATGTATCAAGCTTCTCAGCTTGACCTGAATCTACCAAAGCGGCATTATCCGGATTTATAGGCAGTTTCGCAAACGTATCTATACCATTTTCATTTGCCACATCACTAATACGGCTCTTTCCAAATATCTCATGTATTTTTCCGCAGTCAGGACATTTAAAATATGACATATTTTCAACAATCCCAATAACAGGAATGTCAAGCATCTTTGCCATATTCACAGCCTTTGTGACAATCATGGATACAAGCTCCTGAGGTGATGTCACTATCACAATTCCGTCCACAGGAAGCGACTGGAATACCGTAAGCGGAACATCTCCTGTTCCCGGAGGGCAATCGATAAACATACAATCTACATCTCCCCATGCCACTTTATCCCAAAATTCTCTTACAGTTCCTGCAATAATAGGTCCTCTCCATATAACAGGATCAGTCTCATTTTCCATAAGCAGATTAAGCGACATAACTTTTATTCCCATATCAGTTATCTCAGGTAAAATAACAGTACCCTCCGCGTCGCATTTTGCCTTATTCTTTATACCAAAAGACTTAGGAATCGAAGGTCCTGTAATATCCGCATCAAGTATAGCTGTCTTTAAACCTCTTTTTGCGGCATTTACTGCAAGCATTGAAGTTACTAGCGACTTACCTACGCCACCTTTGCCGCTCATAACTGCGATTACCTTTTTTACTCCTGAATTATTCTCGTTATTCTTTTTTTGTTCGGCAGTTCTTTCCTCACAGTCAGAACTACAGCTCTCACAGTTATGTGAACATTGTTCGCTCATTTATATACCACCCTTCAAAACAATTTTTATAATTTAATTCGTTTTCTTTTCTTTTTTCCTAAACGTAAATCCGAATACCATTACAAGGAACAACGCTGCTACTAACATCCAAATGGCAAGCGTCTTCATTCCCATAGGGCTGAACATATCGTAATATCCTTTTAAATACACTAAAACTATTATGCACGGAATAACATATTTCATAAGCGGCTTCACAACCCTAGGCAGCTTAAATCCGTTTCCGGTATTAACCTCTTCCTCAAATTTACCATATCCCCATCCGTTCTTCTTTGTACAGAACAAAACAAATACGAGACCGCCAAGAGGAAGTATATTATATGATACAAGGAAATCCTCCAAGTCCATAATAGTTGAACCTGTACCCATAGGCTGTATTCCTGAAAGAATGTTGAAACCGAATACTGCCGGCAACGATAACAGCATTATCAGTCCCATATTGATAATAACAGCCTTTTTTCTTGTAATATTCCATATTTCCATTGTCATAGCGATAATATTTTCAAAAACAGCGATTACCGTAGACATTGCAGCAAATGTCATAAATATAAAAAACATTGTTCCCCAAATTCTGCCGCCCGCCATATGATTAAATACGTTAGGCAATGTTAAAAACAAAAGCGAAGGACCTGCATCAGGCTGAATTCCATAAGCAAAGCAAGATGGAATAATAATGATACCTGCCATAATAGCAATAGTTGTATCAAGTATAACTACATTCAAAGACTCGTTTGTTATCTTATGTGTCTTTTTTAAGTAGCTTCCAAAAATACTCATTGAACCCATACCAACGCTGAGTGTGAAGAACGCATGCGTCATAGCCGCAAATATTACGTTGCCCCAGCCCTTTTGAGCCGCTCTCTCAAAGTCAGGAACAAGATAGAACTTTAAACCCTCTCCTGCATTATCAAGTGTTACGGAACGAATTGCAAGCAGAAGCATAAGAGCTATAAGCAAAATCATCATAACCTTTGTAATCTTTTCCACACCATTTTCAAGTCCGAGAGCACAGATTCCAAAAGATATAACTATCGCAACTATTGTCCAAAGTATCAAAGTTTCCGGAGATGCCAGCATATCATTAAATGCTGTGCCAATCTGCTCTGTATTAAGACCGCTAAGTGCTCCTGAGGCATAACGAACAGCATAATAAATCATCCAGCCGCATACCATCGTATAAAACATCATGAGAAGATAATTACCAGCTACTCCAAACCACTTAAACTTGCTCCAATGACTTTTTTCCTGCTCCAGCTTTCCAAATGAAAGAGCAACACTTGCCTTACTGCCTCTTCCGACTGCAAATTCTGCCATCAGTATAGGCCAGCCCATAATAGCCAAAAACAACAGATATATTAATACAAATGCACCTCCGCCGTTTTCGCCGCATATGTACGGAAACTTCCATACATTTCCAAGACCGATTGCGCACCCGGCAGATACCAGAATAAAGCCCAGCCTCGACTTAAAATTTTCACGTTCTTTCATAAAACACCCCATTCCGTCGTTTTCACGACAATTTCTTATATAGATCAGGGTGTTCTGACACCCTAATTATGATTACGCGGATTGTTTTGCGCTCAGCACTCCCGTAATCTTATAAAATAAAAAACGAATATGCTTAACGCAAATTCGTTTTATATTCTACTGATATTCAATTAACCAAATTTTAAATTTTTCTTATGTAGAAACAAAACATCTTTACTTAATAAAAATGAGCCCACCGGGGTTCGAACCCGGGACACCTAGATTAAAAGTCTAGTGCTCTACCAACTGAGCTATGAGCCCTCATTAATATTATGGTTACCAGTAACCCAACTGGGCTAGCTGGATTCGAACCAGCGAAATGCAGGGATCAAAACCCTGTGCCTTACCGCTTGGCGATAGCCCAATAATGGACAGGGTGGATACAGGGATTCGAACCCTGGGCCTTCAGAGCCACAATCTGACGCGCTAACCAACTGCGCTATACCCACCGTACAAAAAAATAGTGTGCCCGGGGGGATTCGAACCCTCGACCCACGGCTTAGAAGGCCGTTGCTCTATCCAGCTGAGCTACGGACACACAAAGCGGGTGATGGGAATCGAACCCACGTATCTAGCTTGGAAGGCTAGTGTTCTACCATTGAACTACACCCGCAGAATATTTAACTTATCGGGGTGACAGGATTCGAACCTGCGACCTCTTGATCCCAAATCAAGCGCTCTAGCCAAGCTGAGCCACACCCCGGTGTTATTAGCTCGTTACGTTCAGTACCGCAACGCAAGAATGATTATATTATATAGTGCACACATTGTCAACACTTTTTTGCAATTTTTTTAAAAAATCAAAAAAGCGCGATTTTATCAGCGTTTCACACACTTTTTCAGTGTGTTTTTTGCAAAAAAGTAAAAAATTTTTTAGTTTTTCATATATTTTTTTAGTTAACTTTTGATATTTTAAACATATTAGGAGCATACATTTTAAACATATATTCGAAAAAAATTTTCTCCGCCATATAATTCTAAAAAAATTTTTAAAATTTTATTACAATACCATATTGTAGTTTCTATATTAAACACTTTTTAATTCAAATTCCAAAGTTTCATCATCATTAATTTTCATTATTATATAAGTACATTTTTTATCTGCCTGACGCGGATATGATATACTTCCAGGATTTATAAGTGTAACATCGTCTGAAACATCAATCACCGGCCTGTGAGTATGTCCAAACATCACAATATCTTTGCCTCTTGCTACCGCTTCACTCTTTATCGTCGCTAAATCCAAAGATACATAATAATAATGACCATGCGTCAAAAGAACATTATATTTGCCAAGCCTAATTTCTAATTCTTTTTGCATAGGTGAAAAAAAATCATTATTTCCCGGAACCATATATATCTCTTCACAGCCTGCCATCTGCATTATAATATCCTCTTCTCCCTCAAAATCCCCCAGGTGGATAAAAACATCTATTTCCCCCTCATCTGTTAAAGCCTGTGCTAAATTTGCAAGCTTTCTGTGTGTATCACTTACTATCATTATTTTTTTCAAAATACAACCTCCTGAAATATTATCTTATGTATACACTTTCGGCATATTTTTTGTACTTTGTTCTCTAAATTTATATATATTTCTCTATTGCAGCTTTCATTTTATTGATTGCTTCACCTCTGTGACTTATTCTGTTCTTTTCTTCCGACGTAAGTTGTGCCGAGCTTTTATTATACTGCGGCAAAAACAGTATAGGGTCATATCCGAATCCGTTCTCTCCCATCGGTTTTTCCCCTATAACTCCCTCCATAGTGCCTTTTTCAACAAATTCTTTTCCATCAGGAAATACCGCAGCAATTGCACAGACAAACCTTGCGCTTCTGTCATTTCCTGAAACATTTTTCATTCTCTCTATTATAGCATTATTTTTTATATCGTACGACGTATCATGGCCCATATATCTAGCAGAATACACCCCCGGCTCACCGTTTAAATAATCAATCTCAAGTCCTGAATCATCTGCCATTGTTATCTCACCTGTTATCTGCATAACTGCCCTTGCCTTAATAAGTGCATTTTCTTCAAATGTTGTTCCGTTTTCTTCTATTTCAATATCTGCTCCAGCCTCTTTCATAGTAAGAATCTCAGCATCAAAATCCTTTAAAATTTCTCTTATTTCTTTTATTTTTCCATCATTATTAGATGCAAATACTATTTTTTTCATAATATTTAGTTATCCTCCATATCGTCAGTATACATTTTTAAACATATGTTACATTTTTTAGTTTCTTCAACATGCTCCCATGATGAACCATGAAGGCTTATATATCCCTCTCCATCATCAATAACGACGCTTTCCGTAGTTTTTCCTGCCTTATATTCAATCGCAACAGGATGAACCGAACCCGGCGTAGTTATCTTTACAACAACCGCATATTTTTTGCCTGTCTCAATAGGTATCGCTTCATTGAGCTTAATAGTATAATATCCCGCATTAAAAAGCTTGCCGCTTTTTAGCACTATTCTTTCGTTTAACGATGATTTATCCTTAAAATCCCTGACTATGCTGATTTCATATGACGTATTATTACCTGTAGCATAAAATCCGACCGCTTTAAGGTATTCATTTTTGCCAGCTGTATAAACATTTGAAAAATATGCTGTATCGGACTCATATCCTAACTGTCCTACCCAGCCGCATATATCACTCTGATAAATATTATCATAATTATCGGTATCCTCCACACCTGTATATGACACATTTTTTACACCTATATTTGAATCATAATATGAAACATAAAAAACGCCATTGTCACCGAATTTATCTCCCCAACTGTTAGCACATATAAATGCACCATCACCCTGCGGAGCAATCGAAAAATTTGAACGCGGATAATTGTCATCCCAACCTATAATCACAACACTATGATTAGGCTTCTTTGTTCCTATATAACAATAAGAGCTTTTATCACGATTATAGTACATAGAGCTCTCTCCGGCTTTATTCATAGAGGTATATAAGGACGTTTCCACGCCTCCATACAAAAATACTGCCTTTTTAATTGCGACAAGATTCTTGCTTTCTATAAACTGTACCTCCTGTACATGCTTAACAGGCTTAGCATCCTTATTAACATGATTATCCGCATATTTGTCATCTGAATCAAGAACAGGCCCTCTCCATGACGTAAGATATGCCACAGCTCTGTTATAGTCTCCTCCGTCCTTATAACTTGAATTAAATCCGTTATTGCCAACCATATTGTCAACAGAAAACACAAAATTTTCTTTTGGCATCAGACTTGTCTCTAACGCAGTTAAAGACGAAAATGCCCAGCATGTATTCAAACGTCCCTGATTTTTAATTTCATTAAATCTTTCGCATGTTCTATAATCATATTTTGACGGAAGAAAATTCTCTTTTTCCCTCTTATTTACCAGCTTCAAATTATTATTTTCAGCATGCCACTCATATGAATACCCAAAGCATTTTTCCAAAATTGCCGCATTAATATATGTCTTATTGTCTTTAACTGTCATAGCCGGATTAACATATAACTGCGCACCGTCACATTCAACATTATTCGTATCTGCAAATACATTAACAACAGTATTGCCCTTTTGAAGCACTATGGATGTATTGTCGTACTTATTAAACGCACATTTAAAAACACTGTTAAACATATATGCCGGAAGCATTATACTAAAATCCTCTTCCATATATATGTCATACTCCGTATTTTCTATTATGTTCCCATCTACCTCAAGCAATATCTTGCTGTTATTAACATCTGATGCAATAACATTCTGCCACTCCTGCGGCATATTTTCAGCCGGAACCGTAGTGCCTTTTACCACACTCCCTTTTCCATACATAACACCGGTCAAATATATCACCAAAACAATTAAACCACAAATTAATCCAACATATAACTTTTTATCCTTCAAATTTAATCCTTCCTTTTAGGAGGTTTCGGCCCTAAAAATGAATAAAAATATGTTTTGAGCATACCATTATATATCTTTCTATTTTTGTCAGCCTTCCTTCCGAAATATTTCTCCATATCATTATACGAAGTTATTACAAAAGCAGACCAACCTTCAAGAGCCGAAAATTGTTTTCCAAAAGAACTATAAATTGCCGGCAAAGCTTCTTTTTCCTCCAGTCTTTCACCGTATGGCGGATTTGTTATAATAAATCCGTATTTTTTAGGATGACTAAGCTGGGCAACATTTCTTTTCTGAAAATGTATAAGCTTATCAACTCCGGCATTTACTGCATTTTGTCTTGCAATTTTTATCACATTTTCATCTAAATCAAAACCCTGTATATCAGTCTCAATATTAAGATTTACAATATCATTAGCTTCAGTAACAGCCTCATACCACTCTTTTTTAAGTATAATATTATCCCAGCTTTCAGCAATGAATTCTCTGTTCATTCCCGGAGCAATGTTGGCAGCCATCATCGCAGCCTCAATAGGAAATGTTCCGCTTCCGCAAAACGGATCAACCAAAATTCTGTCCTTATTCCACGGTGTTAACTTTATAAGGGCTGCTGCAAGACACTCCGATATAGGTGCTTTTCCAGCCACAGGTCTGTAACCTCTTTTATGAAGCGAATTGCCTGTTGTATCAATCGCAATCGTCACTTTATCTTTTAATATATTAACTCTTATAGGATAACTGTTCCCTTCTTCACTAAACCAGGAAATGTTATATTTTCCTTTGAGTCTCTCTACTATTGCTTTCTTAACTATCGACTGAATATCTGAGCTGCTGAAAAGCTTACTGTTAATAGAATTTGCCTTTGTTACCCAAAATTTTGCATTTTGAGGCAGATATTCCTCCCATGCAAGTGCTTTTACGTTATCAAATAATTCAGTAAATGTTACAGCCTTAAACTCTCCTACTTTTAATAAAACTCTTTCTGCTGTTCTTAAATTGATATTTGCCCTGCATATTGCTTCTGCATCGCCCTCAAAAGTGACTTTTCCATCCTCAACTGATATAATCTCATATCCAAGGTCATATATTTCTCTCTTTAATACTGCCTCAAGCCCAAAATGGCATGGCGCAATTAATTCATATGTAGTCATTGGTACCTCCAAAAAATATATAGTATTATATTATAGCCTATATTCTAACGTGTCAAATAATTTCCCCTGTATTGATTTATTCCACCCACAACAGTTATTGTTCTAAGTCCATGCATACTCATTTTTCTGCATATAGACATACTTAAGCTTCCTCTGTCACAATACACAACATAAATTTTTTCTCTATTGAAATTCTTCATATTTGTAAGCATATTTTCTAACTTATCATATGGAATATTAATGGCATTTTTAATATGCTTTAAATTATACTCATCTTCATTTCTGACATCAACAATTATCGCATTACTATCATATATATAATCATCAATTTTTCCTGCTCTTATATAATCAACACTCATATTTATCTCTACATTCTCATCCTTTTTATATATCATATGCAAAAATGAGAAAATAGTATAACTTTTAATGCAATACAAAATTTTCTATTATATTTAAATGTGCCGGATACACAATATAAATTGTATCCGGCACAGGCACTAAATCAATATACAAAATTTATCAAATTAATTAATAACTTGAATTGCTTGAATTAGATGCATTTGTTGAATTTGATGAATTATATGCGTTCTTTGATGCATTTGATGCATTAGAAGAGTTCTTTGATGAATTCTTTGAAGAATTCTTTGATGTGTTTTTTGATGTGTTTGTTGAATTTGACGCATTATATGAATTAGATGCGTTTGTTGAATTTGATGAGTTTGATGAATTTCTTGCCATGATTTTTCCTCCCATTAATATATTACTAAAATATCCGGGCATATTTTTATACACCCAAACACTTTCAATAACTATTATCTCTAATCATGCAAAAAATATTCGGATTTTTATTTGTTCTTTTTTTCATTACCGCGAGCCGCACATACTGACATGCAGTGTGTTTTGACACCCTAACGCAATTTCCTATAAAGTAAAAAAATCCTGCATAAAATGCAGGATAATATGTACGTGACAAGATTCGAACTCGCGACCTTCTGGTCCGTAGCCAGACGCTCTATCCAGCTGAGCTACACGTACATGCTACAAAATGTCATAAGCGAAGCCATCAAATATTTTATGATTTTTTTCGCTCTATGATATTACCATAAAACATATGGTAAATGCCGGCAACGGGAATCGAACCCGTATGGGAGTTAAGTCCCGCAGGATTTTAAG
>USBB01000022.1 GCA_900552795.1 uncultured Eubacterium sp. | reverse complement strand
TCTGCATCCTCAGGAATATCAAGATCTGAACAATCAGGAATATATGAATATGTCTTATCTTCTGACGAAGCTACAGCAACAGCCTCTCCGAATATCTTAGCCTCCTGATATGCTTTCTTAGCCCACTGTCCTGTAATTATATATGCAGCTTTTCTGTTCTTCATCATGTTCATAGGAACCTCTGCAAAGAACTGCGAAGCACCACCCTGAAGGAATAAAACCTTATAGTTATCAGGAATGTTCATAATTTCTCTTAAATCAGCTTCTGCCTCTTTAATAATATTATCATAAACCTTTGAACGGTGACTCATCTCCATTACCGACTGACCGCTTCCCTTATAATCAAGCATCTCGTCTGCTGCTTCCTTTAATACTTCCTCCGGTAAAACTGCCGGACCTGCGCTAAAGTTATAAACTCTTGCCATATCTTCCTCCTAATTGCTTTGTCTTTTAGACATTTAATAATTTTGATGATTACAGTGTAAATCATTTATATTAGTGTTAATTGACATTTTATTCCTTGCCATTGTTCATGTCAACACTAAACACTATAAAAACAGAACATTATTTTTGTTTTTCCGCCAGGTCTTTACTATCAAATGCTTCCGATATGGCAGCTCCCGGCGATACCATAGGAAATACCTTATCTTCTCTATCAATAACACATTCAATAACACAAGGAATGTTTAACTCAATTGATTCTTTTAAAGCTGCTTCAAATTCTTCCGAATCAGTTACTTTGTATGCTTTTGCACCCATACCCTCAGATACCTTAACAAAATCAACAGCATCATCAAGAACTGTCGATGAGTACCTCTTACCATAGAACAAATCCTGCCACTGGCGTACCATACCGAGCACGTTATTGTTAAATACGACTTCAATAACCGGAATATTGTATCTTGTAGCTGTAGCAAGCTCATTCATATTCATTCTGAAGCACCCGTCTCCGGCTATATTGATAACAACCTTATCTTTACATCCTATCTTGGCACCGATTGCCGCACCAAGTCCATAACCCATTGTTCCAAGTCCGCCTGACGTAAGAAGTGTTCTTGGATTTTTGAACTTATAATACTGTGCTGCCCACATCTGATGCTGTCCTACATCTGTTGTGATTATTGCATCACCACCTGTTATTTCATAAATCTTTTCCATAATCATAGGACCATTAAAGCCATTCTTATTGTATGTCAAAGGATATTTTTCCTTATATTCCTGTATATGCTCAATCCACTCATGATTATCAGCCTGAGCAAGCTTTGCGTTTACACGCTTCAAAATCTCAAGTGCATCACCGATAACGCATGCGTCTGCCTTTACATTTTTATTGATTTCAGCTGCATCTACATCAAAATGCAGAATCTTTGCTTTATTGGCAAATTTTGAAGCATTTCCAGTAACTCTGTCAGAAAATCTTGCTCCGATTGCTATAAGCAAATCACATTCAGATACACCATAATTTGATGCTTTTGTGCCATGCATACCAAGCATTCCCGTATATAACGGATCAGAACCGTCAAAAGCACCCTTACCCATAAGAGAATCCGTAACAGGAGCATCTATTTTTTTAACAAATCGTCTCAGTTCTTCCGCTGCATCTGAAGCTATAACTCCGCCACCCACAAACACAAATGGTTTCTTTGACGCTTTTATTAAAGCAACTGCATTTTCAATATCTTCCTCATTTATAGTATCTGTTTTTCTCTCAACCGTTTTAGGTGTCTGTTTTATATACTCACATTCCTTTGCAGTAACATCTTTTGTTACATCAATAAGAACAGGTCCCGGCCTTCCCTCTTTTGCTATAGCAAATGCTCTTCTTATAACATTCGCAAGGTCATTTACATCCTTAACAATAAAATTATGCTTTGTGACAGGCATTGTCACACCTGCTATATCTATCTCCTGAAAGCTGTCTTTCCCAAGCAGAGGAACGGTTACGTTGCATGTGATGGCAACTACCGGAATTGAATCCATATAAGCTGTTGCGATACCGGTAACAAGGTTTGTAGCTCCCGGTCCTGATGTTGCAAAGCATACACCGACCTTTCCTGTTGCTCTTGCATAACCGTCTGCCGCATGGGAAGCTCCCTGCTCATGTGACGTAAGAATGTGTGTTATTTCATCTGAGTGCTTATACAGCGCATCATACACATTTAAAATAGCTCCGCCCGGATAACCGAACACTGTATCTACGCCCTGTTCTTTTAAACATTCAACAATTATTTCCGAACCATTTAACTTCATTGGCCATTCTTCCTTTCCATTTCCTGACTTAATTAGTTATTATCAGCAGGCTCACGTAAGATAGCGCCTCTGTTGCCTGATGTTACCATAGAGGCATATCTTCTAAGATAACCGCTTGTAACCTTAGGCTCTCTTGGCTGCCATTTTGCTTTTCTTGCCGCAAGCTCCTCATCTGAAACCTTTAAATCAAGCTTCATCTTAGGTATATCAATGCTGATTATATCGCCCTCTTCAACGAGTGCAATAGGGCCGCCAACAGCCGCCTCCGGAGAAACGTGTCCGATTGATGCTCCACGGCTTGCGCCTGAGAAACGACCATCGGTTATAAGTGCAACTGTCGAGCCGAGTCCCATTCCCGCAATTGCAGATGTCGGATTAAGCATCTCTCTCATACCAGGGCCTCCCTTAGGTCCCTCATAACGGATCACCACAACATCTCCTGCAACGATCTTACCGCCCTTGATAGCTGCTATAGCATCCTCCTCGCAGTCAAACACTCTGGCAGGTCCCTCGTGTACCATCATTTCCTCAACAACTGCCGAACGCTTTACAACGCTTCCGTCTGGTGCAAGATTACCTGAAAGTACTGCAAGACCACCTGTTTTACTATATGGATTATCTGTAGTTCTTATTACCTCTGTGTCCAGATTAACTGCATCTGCAATATTTTCTCCTACTGTCTTTCCTGTGACTGTCATGCAGTCTGTATGTAAAAGACCTATATCCGCAAGCTCCTTCATAACAGCATAAACACCGCCGGCCTCATTTAAATCCTCCATATATGTAGGACCTGCCGGAGCAAGGTGACATAAATTAGGCGTCTTTTCGCTTATTTCATTTGCAAATTTAATATCAAAATCAAATCCAACCTCATGTGCAATGGCAGGAAGGTGAAGCATACTGTTTGTAGAACATCCGAGTGCCATATCTACAGTAAGCGCATTTAATATTGCATCCTTAGTCATGATATCTCTTGGTCTTATATTCTTTTCAAGCATCTCCATTACTTTCATTCCGGCATGCTTTGCAAGCTTAATACGCTCAGAGTAAACCGCAGGTATTGTACCATTGCCCTTAAGTCCCATACCAAGTGCTTCTGTAAGACAGTTCATTGAGTTTGCAGTATACATTCCTGAACATGAACCACATGTCGGACATACCTTTTCCTCAAATTCACATACCTGCTCCTCTGTCATCTGTCCTGCTGCATAAGAACCTACAGCCTCAAACATTGATGAAAGACTTCTCTTCTTTCCGTTTACACGTCCTGCAAGCATAGGTCCGCCGCTGACAAATACAGTAGGCACATTTATTCTTGCTGCTGCCATCAAAAGTCCCGGAACGTTCTTATCACAGTTAGGAACCATTACAAGCGCATCAAACTGGTGTGCAAGTGCCATACACTCTGTTGAATCCGCAATAAGATCTCTTGTCACAAGAGAATATTTCATACCGACATGTCCCATCGCAATACCGTCGCATACCGCAATCGCCGGAAATACCACAGGCATACCGCCTGCCTCTGCAACTCCGAGCTTTACCGCATTCACAATTTTATCAAGATTCATATGTCCCGGCACTATCTCATTATATGAGCTTACGATACCTACCAAAGGCTTATCCATCTCTTCCTTTGTAAATCCCAAAGCGTTAAACAATGAGCGGTGAGGTGCCTGCTGCATTCCTTTTTTTACATTATCACTCTTCATAATCAAAACCATCCTTCTTTTATAAATTTATTAGATTATACGGATTGTTTCGTGCCTCGCACTCCCACAATCATGATTAAATTCTTTCTGCTATCAAATCCCCCATCTTTGATGTCGAGCAAAGTTCCATTCCCTCAGACATTATATCGCCTGTTCTGTAACCGTTTTTAAGTACATCTGCAACAGCAGCTTCGACTGCATCAGCTTCTTTATCAAGATCAAGAGAATATCTTAGCATCATTGCAGCACTTAAAACTGTTGCTATCGGATTAGCCACATTCTTACCAGCTATATCAGGAGCAGAACCGTGACTTGGCTCATAAAGTCCAAGCTTCGTCTTTCCGAGACTCGCGCTTGAAAGCATGCCTATTGAACCCGTAATCATACTTGCCTCATCAGATAAAATATCTCCGAACATATTCTCTGTAAGAATGACATCAAACTGCGAAGGATTCATTACAAGCTGCATTGCACAATTGTCTACAAGCATATTCTCAAGTTCAACTTCCGGATAGTCCTTTGCAACCTCAGCTACAACCTTTCTCCATAATCTTGAAGAATCAAGGACATTTGCTTTATCAACACTTGTAACCTTTTTCTTCCTCTTCATGGCTATTTCAAAACCTTTAACTGCAATTCTTCTTATCTCATCCTCATTATATGTAAGTGTGTCCACTGCTGTCATGACACCATCAACTTCACTTGTATGGCGTTCTCCGAAATATAAGCCTCCCGTAAGCTCACGCATTATAACCATATCAAAGCCCTCGCCTATAATTTCATCCTTAAGAGGACATGCATCCTTTAATTCATTATATAAGTACGCAGGTCTTATATTTGCAAAAAGCTCCAAATCCTTGCGGATTTTTAACAGACCTGCCTCAGGTCTTAAATTCGGTGCCACATCATACCATCTTGAATTGCCGACATTTCCTCCAACTGCTCCTAAAAGCACAGCATCAGATGATTTTGCTTCTGCTACTGCCTCATCTGTAAGAGGTACTCCACATGCATCTATTGAACATCCGCCCATTAGAATTTCAGTATAATTAAACTCATGACCATACTTGCTTCCCACCTTATCAAGTACTTTTCTTGCCTCTCTTACAATCTCAGGTCCAATCCCATCTCCGGGAATTAATGTAATTTTGAAATTCATATCAGTCACCTTGTCTTTCTAAGTATTCACTTGTTTTAGTTTTATAGAAAAACTATTGTGTTATATGATAACGCATTTTTATTCATTTTTCAACACCAGTTAAAAAAAAGTGCGAAACCTGTTATGGAAACGCACTTTAACACACTTATGTCTGTATCAACATAAATAATATATAAATAATTATTCAACTGATGTAGAAGCTTTCTCTACCTGAGCAATAGCCTTCTTCTGCATAGAAATTCTGCAATTTTTGTTGTTTCCGAATTCTACAATAACATCATCTTCTGTCATATCAATGATTACACCGTAAAAACCGCTTGTTGTAAGTACAAAATCACCTATTTCCATAGAATCCATAAGCTCCTGCTGAGCCTTCTGCTGCTTCTTCTGCGGCTTAATTGCAAGAAAATACATCATTGCAACTATCGCAACGAGATATATCACAATAATACCTATCTGCATAATAAATCCTCCTTAAACATCTTATATACATTCATACTTTCAGGCTTTGCGCCCACAAATAAACATATTACCTTAAATTTCACGCCTTGTCCACTAAAAAAATCATTTATCATAAGTTTTTAATAATTCAAGTCTTTCTTTCTTGAAGCGGCTGTAATCATTATTATCGATGGCTGTTCTTATATCTTCCATGAGATGATTATAAAAATAAAGATTATGCAGCACACAGAGTCTCATTCCAAGCATTTCCTTTGCTTTGAGCAGATGTCTTATATATGCCCTTGAATACTGGCATGCCGGACATTTACAGCCCTCTTCTATAGGACTATCATCCTTTTCATACTTTGAATTAAAAAGATTTATTTTACCGAACTTCGTATACACATGTCCGTGTCTTCCGTTTCTTGACGGATATACACAGTCGAAGAAATCAATACCTCTATCCACTCCCTCAAGTATATTTGCAGGAGTTCCCACTCCCATAAGGTATGTAGGCTTATCCTGTGGAAGATACGGAACCGTCTCATCAAGAACATGATACATCTCCTCGTGGCTCTCGCCAACTGCAAGCCCTCCTACAGCATATCCGTCAAGCTCCATTTCAGAAATACGCTTTGCGTGTTCAATTCTTATATCTGTATATACAGCACCCTGATTAATACCGAACAAAAGCTGATTTTTATTTATTGTATCAGGAAGAGAATTTAATCTGTTCATCTCCTGCTTACAGCGTGCAAGCCAGCGTGTAGTCCTGTCAACTGAATTCTGTATATATGCTCTTTCCGCCTTAGCCGGGGGACACTCGTCAAATGCCATCGCTATAGTTGAGGCAAGATTTGACTGTATCTGCATACTCTCCTCAGGTCCCATAAATATCTTTCTTCCGTCTATATGTGAATTAAACGTAACGCCCTCTTCTTTAATTTTTCTTAAGCCTGCCAATGAAAACACCTGAAATCCGCCCGAATCCGTAAGTATCGGTCTGTCCCAGTTCATAAACTTATGCAGGCCTCCGAGTTCCTTTATAAGCTTATCCCCTGTTCTTACATGCAGATGATACGTGTTGGAAAGCTCAACCTGCGTGTCAATCTGCTTTAAATCAAATGTAGACACAGCCCCCTTAATTGCGGCAACAGTTCCCACATTCATAAATACAGGTGTCTGTATTGTTCCATGAACAGTTTCCATGACGGCTCTTTTTGCCCTGCCGTCAACATTTAAAATTTTGTACATAATATTTTTTCACACTACTCCTCTATTCCGTAAAATTCTGCAATTCTGTCTATTCTTGCAGTCATATTTTCAAATATCAAATCTACAAGCGTAAGTGCAGCCATCGACTCAACCACAACAACCGCACGCGGTACTATCATAGGGTCGTGTCTTCCCTTTATCGATACACTGATCTCATCACCGTCTTTGTTAACTGTCTGCTGCTTCTTTGATATGGACGGTGTAGGCTTGAAAGCCGCACGAAATACTATGTCTGAGCCATCACTCATGCCACCTAATATTCCGCCGGCATTGTTGGTTTCTTTATCAATTTTTCCGTCTCTTATAATAAACGCATCGTTATTTTCGGAACCTGTCATCTTCGCACTCTCGAAGCCGCTTCCTATCTCAAAGCCCTTTACTGCGCCTATTGACATAACAGCCTTTGCAAGATTTGCATCAAGCTTATCAAATACAGGTTCGCCGATTCCTGCAAACATATTGCTTATAACACACTCCACAATACCGCCAACGGAATCACCTTCAGAGAGCTTTTTGGCCGCATACGCTTCCACTTTTTCCGCCGCCTCTTTATCAGGCATGTTAAAAGGATTGTTTGCCGACTCACTCAAATCAAAATTATTATAATCTATAGATATTCCGCCTATTTCCTTTGCGTAAGCATTTACCTTTATGCCAAGATACTCAAGGATTTTTAAGGCTATTGCTCCGGCCGCCACGCGACCTATAGTTTCCCTGCCTGAGCTTCTTCCGCCGCCTCGGTAGTCTCTGAAACCATATTTTTCATCAAATGTATAATCAGCATGTCCCGGTCTGTAGTATCCTGCTATTTCAGAATAATCAGACGAACGCTGTGTCTTGTTTAATACAAACATAGATATAGGCGTACCTGTCGTTTTTCCATCAAACACCCCTGAAAGTATCTGAACTGTATCTGCCTCATTTCTTGGTGTTGTAAACTTTGACTGTCCCGGTCTTCTCCTGTCTAACATTACCTGAATATCCTGCTCAGACAACGGTATTCCTGCCGGGCAGCCGTCAACCACAACGCCAAGTCCCGCGCCATGTGATTCTCCCCATGTCATAACTCTAAATATATTGCCAAATGTTGAACCAGCCATATTTTTACCTCATTTCTTTGCTGATTTTTATGCATAACACAATCAAAAATTATCATATCAGCAGGAAATCAAGCGGCTGCATAGCAGACATTTGATTTCACCTGATATGATAACGACAGAATCAATGAGCTGTCTTAACAGCGTCAGATGTGCATAGCACATCTGGATTCTGGAGTCATTATATCACGTCGACTCCCGTCTCCGTGTGTTTTTTTGCCTTATGCCGATGTCCGCAAGCGCACATCGCCGCAAGGCTCATTATATCATATCACAAGTTATAAAGGCTTTTCAATGGCTTAATATATCTTCAAGATTCTTTTTGCATACTTCTATATTCTCTGCTGCCTCATCGGTCATCTTATCTGCTGACGTTTTAAGCAGTGCCTTTTTTAATGCTGAATTCGCATCCTTTATCTGCTTATAACGCTGCTTGTCCATATTCTTCTTATTTTCCTTAAGCATTGTCTGCGTGCTGTCTGACAACTTAATAGCTTCATTTCTTAAATCAAAAAGGCCCTTTCTGTATTCATCCTGCTTTTCATATATACTTGCTTCCCATTTTGCCTTTTCAATCTCATCCTCTGAAAGATTTGAACTTGATGTTATAGTTATTGACTGCTCCCTGCCTGTTCCCAAATCTCTTGCCGAAACATTCACTATACCATTCGCATCTATATCAAATGTCACCTCTATCTGAGGAACACCTGCCATGGCGCGCTTAATTCCGGAAAGCTTAAAATTGCCCAAAAGCTTATTATCTCTCGTAAATTTTCTTTCCCCCTGAAACACCTTTATATCTACAGATGTCTGGAAATTTCCTGCTGTCGTAAATATCTGGCTGTGTCTTGTCGGTATAGTTGTGTTTCTTTCTATAATTCTGCTTGCAATCCCCCCTACAGTCTCTATTGAAAGTGAAAGCGGTGTCACGTCCATAAGAATTATCTGTTCTGCCGCACTTCCTGCAACAAGCTCTCCGCCGAGCTTTCCGCCCTGAACCGCCGCTCCGAGTGCCACACATTCATCAGGATTTAAATTTCTTGAAGGCTCCATTCCCATAAGCGCCCTCACCTTTCTTTGAACAGACGGTATTCTCGTTGAGCCTCCGACAAGCAGAACCATATCGATCTGCGACTTATTAAGCCCTGCATCCCTAAGAGCATTCTCAACAGGAATAACTGTTCTGTCAACCAAATCATCTGTCATCTGCTCAAATTCCTGCCTTGTAAGCTTTACATCCATATGATGAGGACCATCTTTTCCTACTGCAATAAATGGAAGATTTATATTAGTGTTCATCGCAGAAGAAAGTTCTTTTTTTGCTTTCTCAGACTCATCCCTTAATCTCTGCATTGCCGAAACGTCTTTTGATAAATTAATACCGTCCGACTCTTTAAACTTTCTTACAAGCCAGTCAATTATTCTTTCGTCAAAATCATCGCCTCCGAGATTGTTATCACCAGAAGTTGCAAGCACTTCTATAACGTTATCGCCTATTTCTATTACAGATACGTCAAATGTACCGCCACCCAGATCATACACAAGAATTTTCTGCGCTTTTCCGTTATCAAGTCCGTAAGCAAGTGCCGCCGCAGTAGGTTCATTTATAATTCTAAGCACATTAAGACCGGCAATTCTTCCAGCATCCTTTGTAGCCTGTCTTCCGGCATCATCAAAATAAGCCGGGACCGTAATTACGGCGTCATGAACTTCCTCCCCTATAAAATTTTCAGCATCCGTCTTAAGCTTTTTTAAAATGTATGCGGAAATTTCCTGAGGTGAATAATATTTTCCGTCTATTTTCTTCCTGTAATCGGTTCCCATGTGTCTTTTTATTGAAAATATTGTCCTGTCTGCATTAACTGCTGCCTGTCTTTTTGCAATGTCTCCTACGATTCTGCTTCCGTCTTTTGAAAATGCCACAACGGAAGGTGTTGTCCTGTAACCCTCCATACTTGTTATAACAACCGGATTATCACCCTCCATAACTGCTACACAACTGTTTGTTGTTCCCAAATCAATTCCAATAACCCTGCTCATAAAAAAATCACTCTCTTTTTTCATTATTCGTCTTAATTATGTAATTATATCACAAAACACCTGAATAACTATTAAGTATTGCGGAAAAAATAGAAAAAATATATAAAATCAAAATGGAGGGCATTTAACTATGGAATATTGTATTAAAGAAGTCCACGCCAGACAAATCATCGATTCAAGAGGCAATCCGACCGTTGAGGCCGAAGTTTTATTATATGACGGAACCCGCGGTTTTGGAATTGCACCAAGCGGCGCTTCAACAGGCTCCTTCGAAGCTATTGAACTAAGGGATAACAATCCCGAAAAATACAACGGTAAAGGCGTACTGCTTGCCGTCGGCACCATAAACACTAAAATCAACGAACTTTTGTCAGGCGTTGATGTGCTTATGCAAAGAAAAATAGACAGAATCCTTATGGACGCCGACAGTACTCCAAACAAGAGTAATCTCGGCGGAAATGCTATTCTTGCCGTGTCAATCGCCTGTGCACATGCAGCCGCTCAGGCATTAAATATCGAATTGTTCCGATATCTCGGCGGCTTTACAGCATGCGATACACCGATTCCTATGATGAATATATTAAACGGCGGTGCTCATGCCGACTCAAATGTTGATATACAGGAATTTATGATAGTCCCTGTAGGTATTGATACATTTGCTGACAAGGTACGTGCATGCTGTGAAGTGTATCATGCGTTAAAAAGAATTTTAAAGGCTCGCGGAATGTCCACCGCAGTCGGAGACGAGGGAGGATTTGCTCCAAACTTAAATAAAGCAGAAGACGCTATATGTCTCATTATGGAAGCAATAAACAAAGCCGGATACGACACCGAAAAAAACTTTAAAATAGCTATTGACGCCGCTGCAAGCGAATGGTACAAGGAGGGCTATTACATTCTTCCTAAAAACCAGACTCACTACTCAACACACGAAATGATTGAATACTGGAAACGCCTTGTAAACGAATACCCTATAATGTCAATTGAGGACCCTCTCGGCGAGGATGACTGGGATGGCTGGCAGGAAATAACACAAACTTTAGGAACCAAAGTAATGCTTGTGGGAGACGATTTATTTGTCACAAACACAGTAAGACTTCTTAAGGGAATTGAAAACAAATGCGGAAACGCCATATTAATAAAACCTAATCAAATAGGTACTATCACAGAAACAATAGAGGCTGTAATGCTTGCAAAAGCAAATAATTTTAAAACTATAATCTCACACCGTTCAGGAGAAACAGAAGACACTACCATAGCTGATTTGGCAGCCGCATTAAACGCAGGATTTATAAAAACCGGCGCGCCATGCAGAGGAGAACGCACATGTAAATATAACCGTCTTTTAAGAATTGAGGAGCTCATCGGACAATATTAATAATCATATAAACAATAAAAGCGCAGACCTGAAACAGCTTTCATCTGACTGATTAAGACTGTTAAACTGGCCTGCGCAATCTTTTTTATTTTTATTTTGTGCCATGCGGCAGTCTGACTCTGAAAATACTTCTCTTAAGATCATTTGCATTAAATGGAATAATAGGATAAATATAACTTTTTCCTGATATTGTTTTGTTAAACACAATACATATAATAGAAATTATAACTCCCGCAATAAAACCATATACATTAAATGCCGCAGTAAGACATAACGTTATCACTCTTACAAATTTCATCGCATATCCCATTTCGAAACTTGCCTGTGAATATGTTCCGACTGTGACAACCGCCATATAAAGAAGCGATTCCGTATTAAACCATCCCGATGACACCGCATATTCTCCCACAACGATACCTGCTATAATACTTAATGGTGTTGAAAGAAGTGTAGGTGTATTTACAGCCGCCATTTTAAGTCCGTCTACCGCAAGCTCAAGCAGAAGAAGCTGCAAAATCACCGGAACGGTAATCTTATCCGACACAGTTATAAACGAAAGCCATTCAGGAAGCCACTGAGGATTACTTATAAGAAGCATCCACACAGGAGTAAGAAACATAGTGACAATCGTAAAAAGAAATCGCGAAAGTCTCAGATACGTTCCTATAACAGGCGCAAAATTATAATCATCAGCCTCCTCAACCATATCAAATATAGATGTAGGTATTATCATTACCGCAGGCGAATTGTCTACCATAATAACAATATTCCCATCGAGAACTGCTGCCGCAGCGGTATCCGGCCTTTCCGAGTACTTGAATTTAGGAAACGGATTTATCCATTTATGTTTGAAAAGACATTCGGCGAGACTTTCTATATTCATCGTAAGCGACTCTACATCTATCTCATCTATCCTCTTCCTTATATCCTCAACAAGCGGCTTTTCAACCTTATCGTCTATATAGCACATTACAACATCGGAACGTGACCTTGTTCCTACACCGAACATTTCCATACAAAAATGCGGGTCACGTATTCTTCTTCTAAGAAGAGCCGCATTATGAACAAGCGTCTCAACAAAACCATCTCTTGAACCTCTAAGAACTCTGTCCTTCCATGGCTCTGTCACACTTCTTGCCGGATATGTCCTGCAGTCAATAAGAATACATTCGTCATACCCGTCAATCACAAGCACTGTAACGCCTGATAAAAACTGTGTTACAACTGTCTCCACTTTATCTGCCTTTTCTACCTCCGTATAAGGCATTCCATTTTCAAGAAACATATCAATATTTTCAAGATTTTCCGGCTTTAACGAATAAAAAAACTGCATCAGCTTCTCCGCCATAGCCTCCTCGACAAATCCGTCAATAAAGAAAAAATGAGCTGCACGCCCCGCAATTTTAACTTCTCTTGTAAGAATATCAAAACTCGAATTTACGCGCAGCGCACTTTTTAGCAAGTCAAAATTTTCTGCCGCGCTTTTAGTAAAATCACTCATAAACCGCAATTCCTTTCTAAATAAGGTCTAATCAATTTTTTAGCCTTTTTATTTAGAATTGCCTGTTTTTGATATTTTACTCTGTGATTTCATTAAAATTCAACTTTTTATCAAGCTGGACATAATATTTTGTTTCGTAACATTCATTTCCGTCATAGCAGTTATAATATAACCTTATCAAAGTTTTATCTTCATCTAAACTTATATTGTAATTATCGTTGTTTAATGCCTCATTTGACGATTTTAAAATTTCATTGTATACATCAATATCATTTTTCAAATTAACAAGTGAATAACTTGAAGCTACTCCCTCACTTGTCATAATATCCGCATATATTTCCCTGTAGCCAAGTTCATTTTTATAATCATAAATAACATCCTGTTTTCCCTGCATCAAATCATCAATAGCTTTTTTAAGTTCATTGTAGCTTTTCTCATCTTTCCTTGATTCTTCATTCAAGATGTTATATACCATTTCCGAAGTCTTAGGCAATAAATTTGACAATGACAGCGGCTGTCTGTATTTTTGTCCGTCTATCCTGAATGTAAAAATCAGTGAGCCCAATGGTTCTCCTGTCATATTAACAGCCTCGTACCATTGTGAGAAACTCATTTTACGAATTTCTTCGACCAGAGTATCATATATTCTTTCCTGCTCTTTTTCATCAAGTGCATTCATTCCTGCAACTCTCAATGTCACATTTTTAAAATCAGGAAGACTCATATATGCCTGTCTGTATTCTTCTACATTCTGCAGGCCGTCTGTTATATCCCCAAGCTTCTTTTTGTCAAGATATACATATCTGTGCTTTCCTGATTTACCGTCTGCAAAATACACCTCATACTTTACATAATTATCACTAATGTAATAATTGCCTTTTTTTATTTCTTCCATGAGTTCAACACTATCCTCATAAGCTTCGCAGAATGTATTTATAATATCTTTGTCATCAACGTCTATTTTTTCAGTCAAAGAATCAAAATAGTTTTCCTCAGCATAATAACTGTAATCTGCACTTGAAAATCTTACATATTCGACCTTTTGAGAATCAATAGTCTGACTCTTAAGCACACCGCATGCTGTATTTATACCAATACCAAAAAGAATTGACAGAATAACCGCTGTCAGCAGCGACGGTATGCAGCCAATAATTTTCTTCACATTTTTTGATGTCACTGCCTCATATATAACAACCGCTATTGTCATAAATAATACTGCAGCAATGTAAGAAAAGATTGACCATGACATCTGTCCCTCACCGTTTAATGCCAAAACAACAGTTACAACAGCAGCACTTAATACTGCAAAGCAAAGCATTGTCTTAATTGTAAATCTTGTTTTTACTCCGTTTGCGGCTTTTCCTGCACACTCACTCTTTCTTCTTGCAAAAATCAGATATCCGGCTATCAGATATATAATCGCAATGACTAATGTGTAAATATTTGAAAATACTGACGTAAGTATATTATTAATATCACTGTTGTCAAACAAACACATAAACAATGCCATTACAAGATTGCTTTTTCTTGATATAAACGGAATTACATAATCGGCAGGCACCAATGAACATACTGTTGATACTGCTCCTGCGCAAAGATTTATCAGAAATCCCGGCAAAAATGTAATAAGACCTGTCACACATATATTTGCAAAAATATTTCCCGTAACCGAACAGGCAAGCGTCACCGCTGCAAGTATAAAAACGTTGCACACAAACATGCTTCCATAAATTTTAAACAACATGGCATAATCAATTATCAAATAATTATTAAATATGCCATATGCTATAAGACGCACAACACAGCTTGCTGCAAGCATAATGAAAACCCATGTAAAAGCCGCTGCAAATCTGCTTAAATAAAGGCATCCGCGTGTATACGAAAGTGAGTGGTAAAAATCACTGCTGTTTCTTTTATTCTGAAAATTCCAAGTACTTATCGCAATAATCGGAGTAAAAATAAGGAACGTCAAAAACAGATATATCTGAAACGGTGAAACATCCATTTTGCTTACTCCTATACCGCCATCAACAGAAGCATATGAAAAATAACTTAACATTTCGCCCGAAAAAGAAATAACATCAAAAATTACTATTATGGCAGCAAGCAGAATTCCTACAAACTTTAGCTGTTTAAATGTCTGCCAGAACATTTTTGTACTAAATACCTTTTTATTATTCATAGCTGTTTTCCTCCAATGCATTATCAAAATTATAGCCGAGTGCTTCCATCTCATAAGTAAATATTTCCTCTAAAGTAAGCGGAAGCACATCAAGCAGTATAGGGTTCATTTCTTTTAATTCAGCTACGGTCTGTTCCCTGTCACCATTTATAATCATGCTGGCTACTGAGCCCTCACTTCTGTATCTTGTTATATTTAAATCTTTGAATTTATCCTGCGTGAAAGGTTCTTTAAAGGCAACCTGAACCTTAAACTGCGTAGTCTTTAAATCCACAACATCACTGTCTATAACAACTCCGCCTTTGTGAAGAAGCGCAAGATGGTCACATATATCCTCCAGCTCTCTAAGTGAATGTGATGTTATTATTACAGTTGAATTAAACTGCTCAACATCGTTATAAATAAGCTTTTTTACCAAAGCTCTCATTACCGGGTCAAGACCGTCAAATGTTTCATCAAAAAACATGTACTTTGACCTTGTGGACAATGCAAGTATTATTGCTGCCTGACGCTTCATACCCTTTGAAAATCCAAATATATTTTTGTCAGGGTTTAATCCGAAAATTTTAGTTAAGCTGTTAAATCTTTCATAATCAAAGCGATCATAAATTCCGTTGTAAAATTTAGCCATCTTTTTCATGGTCGCTGACGGAAGAAAAAATAGCTCATCAGGCACAAACATTATATCTGACTTAGCCACAGGATTTTCATATACCACATTGCCATCAATTTCCACACTTCCCTTATCAGCCTTGTAAACACCTGTAAGAATCCTTAAAAAAGTAGACTTACCTGCACCGTTAGAGCCGACCATACCGTATATACACCCGTCTTTTATATCGCAGGTCACATCATCTAACGCATTAAAACTCTCAAAACTTTTTGAAATGCCTTTTACACTAATCATAAATCTCCTCCATGTTATTCTCATGCGAAATTATCGTATCAACATGATTTTTCACACTATTCCACCTCATTGTATGCATCGGTGACAAGCTTTATCAACTCATCGAGACTGACGTTTGCATATGCCAGCTCTTTTACAATACTCACAAGCTCATCCGTCTTTTCTCTTGAGTTTGCACTCACAATCTTTACTGCCTCAGGAGCAATAAACGACCCTTTTCCCGGTACCGTTATTATAATCCCTGTCCTATCAAGCTCCGTATATGCTTTCTGTATAGTGTTAGGATTAATTGAAAGCTTTACCGACAAGCCTCTTACTGACGGCAGCTTATCTCCTTCTTTAAGTATTCCTGTAAGCACCCACTCTTTTACCTGTCCGATTATCTGTTCATACACCGGTGTTCGCGACATAACGTCAATTACAAACATAATAATCCTCTTTTCTGAACAACTTTTTGGGAGCTATTTGCCTTTGCTCATAAACAAATAGCTTTAGAGTGATTTTGTTCTAACTGTACTATTAATAATAGTACAGTTGATACTTTTATATTACCATATAATAAATATATGTCAACTAATTTTTAGGAAATTTCCTATAAAGTAAAAAACAGGTATACCGCATCATACAATGCAGTATACCTGTCTTTTACATTAAGGTACTTAAAACAAGCTCCTCAATTATTTAATTATTATTCAAACTCTATATTAGTCTTTGACTAATTACTTTTCACTTCTCTTAACAAGTGCTTCGTACTTAGCCTTAGCATTAGCTTCAGCCTGTTCGAACAACTTAGCTGCTCTTTCAGGATTCTGCTTCTGAAGGTTAATGTAACGGCTCTCACCCATAATGAAGTCCTGATATTCCTTAGTAGGTGCCTTGCTGTCAAGTGTAAATGGATTTTCGCCATTTGCAGACTTTCTTGGGTCAAATCTGAACAAATGCCAGTAACCTGACTGTACTGCAAGTTTCTCTTCTTCCATAGCCTTTGACATACCCTTACGGATACCATGGTTGATACATGGAGCATAACCAATTACAAGTGATGGTCCGTTGTAGCTTTCAGCTTCCTGAATAGCCTTTACGCACTGGTTCATATCTGCCCCCATAGCTACCTGTGCTACATAAATATAACCATAGCTCATTGCGATAGCTGCAAGATCCTTCTTCTTAACATCCTTACCTGCTGCAGCAAACTGTGCAATAGCACCAAGGTTAGTAGACTTAGAAGCCTGACCGCCTGTATTAGAATAAACTTCTGTATCGAATACAAATACATTTACATCCTTATTAGCAGCAAGTACATGGTCTAATCCGCCGTAACCGATATCGTAAGCCCATCCGTCACCACCGAGAATCCACTGTGACTTCTTAGAAAGGAATTCTTTCTCTGCCAAAACTTCCTTAGCCTTATCGCAGCCGCAAGCTTCCAATGCTGCAACAAGCTTATCTGTAGCCTTCGCATTAGCTTCACCGTCTTCATATGTTGCATAATACTCTTCGATTGCAGCCTTAACATCTGAATTATCTGTTGAAGCTAAAATATCATCAAGCTTATTCTTTAATGATGCTCTGTTTGCGTCCTGAGCGAGCTTCATACCAAAACCAAATTCAGCATTATCCTCAAACAATGAGTTAGCCCATGCAGGACCCTTGCCAGCCTTATTAGTTGTATATGGTGTAGAAGGTGATGAACCTGCCCAGATTGATGAACAACCTGTTGCGTTAGCTATTATCATTCTGTCACCGCAAAGCTGTGTAATTAACTTAGCATAAGGTGTCTCACCGCAGCCTGCACAAGCACCTGAGAACTCAAGCAATGGCTGTACAAACTGTGAACCCTTAACTGTGTTCTTCTTGAATTTCTCAAGAATTTCAGGCTTATCAGATACTGTACGTCCATAGTCAAAGTACTTCTGCTCATCCATCTGTGACTCAAGTGAAGCCATCTTTAATACGTTGTTCTTATTGTTGCCAGGGCAGACATTTGAACAAGAACCGCAACCTGTACAGTCAAGAACTGATACAGTCATTGAGAAATAGTATCCCGGCATACCTGTCATAGGTGTAACCTTCATACCCTCAGGAGCGTTGTTCTTTTCTTCCTCTGTCATAACAACCGGTCTTATTACAGCATGAGGACATACATATGCACACTGGTTACACTGTAAACAGCCCTCTGTGTTCCAGCAAGGAACATCAACAGCAATACCACGCTTCTCGTAAGCAGCAGTACCCTGTGGGAATGTACCATCGATAACATTCTTAAATGTTGAAACAGGAAGCTTATCACCCTGACATGCATTGATAGGCTTCTGAATATTGTTAACAAAGTCAAGTACTTCTTCGCTTCCCTCTGTAGCCTTGCTTCCGAGAACTTCATCTGTGCAGTTCTTCCACTCAGCAGGAACAGGTACTTCTACAACCTCACCGGCACCTCTCTCGATAGCCTGATAGTTCATCTGTACAACATCATCACCCTTCTTTGCATATGAAGCAAGAGCTTTCTCTTTCATATATGTGATAGCTTCATCTTCAGGAATGATGTTAGCAAGCTTAAAGAATGCTGACTGAAGAATTGTATTGATACGTCCGCCAAGTCCGATTTCCTTACCAAGCTTGATACCGTCGATAATATAGAACTTAATGTTGTGTTCTGCCATATATCTCTTAGCCTGTCCAGGAATATGATTTGCAACCTCATCTGCTGACCATTCGCAGTTAAGAAGGAATGTACCGCCATCCTTAAGATCCTGTACCATATCGTACTTGTCCATATATGCAGGACAGTGACATGCTACGAAATCAGCCTTGTCAATAAGGTATGTTGACTGGATAGGTGTCTTACCAAAACGAAGATGAGATGTAGTAACACCGCCTGACTTCTTAGAATCGTAATCAAAATATGCCTGAGCATACATAGGTGTATGGTCACCGATAATCTTAATAGAGTTCTTATTAGCACCAACTGTACCGTCAGCACCAAGACCCCAGAACTTACATGAAGTAGTTCCATCTGGAGCTGTACTTACTGTCTCTGTACGAGGAAGTGATGTATTTGTAACATCATCCACAATACCTACTGTAAAGCTCTTCTTTGTATCATTAGCAAAGATAGCCATGATATCTGCAGGAGTTGTGTTCTTTGAACCAAGACCATAACGTCCGTTAAGTACTGTAACATTCTCAAACTCTGAATCCTTAAGAGCTGCCACAACATCAAGATAAAGAGGTTCACCGATTGAACCAGGTTCCTTTGTTCTGTCGATTACGCTGATAGTCTTAACTGACTTCGGCATAACTGAAAGAAGATGCTTAGCTGAGAATGGTCTGTAAAGACGTACCTTAATGGCACCGACTTTCTCGCCCTTAGAAACCATGTAATTGATTGTCTCATCGATAGTTTCACAAACTGAACCCATAGCGATGATAACCTTTTCAGCATCAGGAGCACCAACATAATTGAATGGCTTATAGTTAGTACCAATCTTTGCATTAACCATATCCATATATTTCTCAACCATATCAGGAACTGCCTCATAATATGGATTACAAGCTTCTCTTACCTGGAAGAATATATCAGGGTTCTGAGCTGTACCATGTAAAACAGGATGCTCAGGATTTAAAGCTCTCTTCTTAAATGCAGCAACTGCATCCATATCACACATCTCTTTAAGGTCTTCATAATCCCAAACTTCAATTTTCTGAATTTCATGAGATGTACGGAAACCATCGAAGAAATGTACAAATGGTACACGACCTTCAATCGCTGTCAAATGTGCTACAGCACCTAAGTCCATTACTTCCTGTACACTATTGCTGCAAAGCATAGCAAAACCAGTCTGACGGCAGGCATATATATCCTGATGATCACCGAAAATTGATAAAGCATGTGATGCCAAAGCTCTTGCAGAAACATCAATAACGCCCGGTAATAATTCGCCGGCTACCTTATACATATTAGGAATCATAAGAAGAAGACCCTGTGAAGCTGTATATGTTGTTGTAAGGGCACCAGCAGAAAGTGAGCCGTGGAAAGCACCTGAAGCACCGCCCTCTGATTCAAGCTCTACTAACTTTACTGTGTTACCAAAAATGTTCTTTCTTCCCTGTGTTGCCCACTGATCAGTGTAATCAGCCATAGGTGAAGAAGGAGTTATAGGATAGATTGTTGCAACTTCTGTAAACGCATAAGACACGTGTGCAGCAGCTGTATTACCATCCATGGTTTTCATCTTTCTTGCCATAAATGTATACCTCACTTTGTTATTAAATAATTTGGAGTATTCTCATAGACACCCCGGTTCTTATATTTTAGTATTATTTAGATGAAAAGTAAAGTTATTATTCCAAATAATACAAAATTGTCAAAATTTTGTGATTATTTTAACACACTTTTTTGAAAACTTTAACAATCTGTCTGGTATCTTATCACCTCTTCTCTGATATTCTTACATCCACGGTATCTAAAGCAGAAACTCAGCAAGCACGATATTGCTTACATCAATGCCTCTCTCAGTAAGTCTGCAGCCTGCAGCATATCCGCATGACTCATTACAGTTATCTAAACCGCACAGCTCAAGAAGCCCCAGCTTAACATATTTGTCAATGACATCTCCATATACTGTTTTTATATCAACACCAAAGTTTTCTTTAAAGTCAGCAAAGCTTATACCGTTCGTCTTTCTTAAGCCAAGATACATAAATTCTTCCATCATATCCTGCTTTGAAAGCTCAGTCACACTCTCAAAAATATTGCCCTGCATATTTAATATTTCTATATACTTCTTTAAATCACCTGTGTTAGTTGTCCTTGTATCTTTGTACAGCGACGCTGCTCCTATGCCGAAGCCAAGATAATCCTTCCTTTCCCAGTATGACAGATTATGTCTGCACTCCATTTGAGGATGTGAAAAATTTGAAATTTCATACTGCTCATATCCTGCTTTCCTTAAAATACGGCACGTCTCATGGTACATACGTCTTTCTGTATCTTCATCAGGCAACTTGGGAAATTGTGACAGATTATCGCAAAGATAAGTTCCCTCCTCAACAATCAGACTGTACGCCGATATATGGGACGGGTTAAAACTCACAACACGCTTTAAGCCATCAATATAGCCGGAAAGAGTCTGTCCTGGCAGTGCCTGCATAATATCAACATTTATATTGTTAAAGCCTGCCTTCTTTGCCGTTTCAAAGCTTTCCTCAAACTGCCTGAAATTATGGATTCTGCCTATAATTTTAAGCAGTTCATCATCCGTTGTCTGAAGTCCGAAACTTATCCTGTTTATTCCGCAGTTTCTATATGCCAGTGCCTTATCCTGCGTAAGAGTTCCCGGATTACACTCTATCGAAATTTCCGCTTCCGCTGCTATATGAAAATTGTTTCGCAATACCTCCATTATCCGTACTATAAAAGACTCATTTACTGCGGTAGGCGTACCTCCCCCGAAAAACACAGTTTTTACAAGCGTGTTGTCCGGTGTGAGATTAAGCTTTTCTGCGCGCATGTTTATTTCTTTTTCCAATGCCTTAAAATACTGTGATTTTATATCATCATCTGCAGGCCCTGACAAAAAATCACAGTACAGACATTTTTGCATACAAAAGGGGATATGTATATATATCCCCGGTTCATTTTTATTCATCATCTAATTTTAATACACTCATAAATGCTTTTTGTGGTATTTCTACATTACCAATCTGACGCATTCTCTTCTTTCCTTCCTTCTGCTTTTCAAGAAGCTTCTTCTTTCTGGAAATATCGCCGCCATAACATTTTGCGAGCACGTCTTTTCTTAGAGCCTTAACAGTCTCTCTGGCAATTACCTTGCTTCCGATAGCAGCCTGAATCGGAATTTCAAAAAGCTGTCTCGGAATTTCTTCTTTGAGCTTTTCACACATCTTACGTCCGCGTTCCTCAGCACTTCCCTGATAAACAATAAACGACAATGCATCAACCTCCTCTTTATTGATTAGAATATCAAGCTTGCAAAGCTTTGAACGCTCATAGCCTTTCATCTCATAATCAAACGAAGCATATCCTCTTGAGCGTGATTTCAATGCATCAAAGAAATCATAAATAATTTCATTGAGCGGCAGGTCATACTTAAGAAGTGCTCTTGACTGCTCAATATATTCCATTCCGTTATATATACCTCTTCTCTCCTGACAGAGCTTCATAATTGAGCCCACAAATTCTGTCGTCACCATAATTTCTGCGCTTACCATAGGCTCTTCCATATATTCAATCTCTGAAGGATCAGGCATATTTGAAGGATTTGTAAGATCTATAACCTCTCCGTTAGTCTTGTGAACCTTATATATTACTCCCGGAGCTGTTGTCACAAGATCAAGATTATATTCTCTTTCAAGTCTTTCCTGTATTATTTCAAGATGCAGAAGCCCCAAAAATCCGCATCTGTACCCAAAGCCCAAAGCCACTGATGTCTCAGGCTCAAACTGAAGTGATGCATCGTTAAGCTGCAATTTTTCAAGTGCTTCTCTCAAATCCTGATATTTCGAACCGTCAGCCGGATACATTCCGCAGTAAACCATAGGATTAACTTTCTTGTATCCCGGCAATGGCTCATCACAAGGCCTGTCATTATCAGTTATTGTATCACCGACTCTTGTGTCAGCAACATTTTTTATACTTGCGGTAATATAGCCAACCATGCCTGCAGAAAGCTCATCACAGGCAATAAACTGTCCTGCTCCGAAATACCCTACTTCAACAACCTCAGCAACAGCTCCTGTTGCCATCATTCTTATTTTTGTGCCTTTCTTTACGCTGCCCTCCATAACTCTGCAAAATACAATTACACCCTTATATGCATCATAGAGTGAATCAAATATCAATGCTTTCAAAGGTGCGTCAGCATCTCCCTTAGGCGCAGGAATTTTTTCCACTATCTGCTCAAGCACATCTTCTATATTAATACCATTCTTAGCTGAAATGAGCGGCGCATCCTGTGCCTCTATGCCTATAATATCCTCAATTTCATCTATTACACGCTGCGGCTCTGCGCTCGGCAAATCTATTTTATTGATTACCGGAAACACATCAAGGTCATGGTCAAGCGCAAGATACACATTTGCAAGCGTCTGAGCCTCTATACCCTGTGCCGCGTCAACTACAAGTATCGCTCCGTCACATGCGGCAAGCGACCTTGACACCTCGTAATTAAAGTCTACATGCCCCGGAGTATCAATAAGATTAAATATATACTCCTCACCGTTCTTTGCCTTGTAAACAGTTCTTACGCTCTGTGCCTTTATAGTTATGCCTCTCTCCCTTTCAAGGTCCATATTATCAAGAACCTGCTCCTGCATCTCCCTGCTTGTAAGAAGACCTGTCTTTTCTATAATTCTGTCAGCAAGCGTAGACTTGCCATGGTCTATATGTGCTATAATACAAAAATTTCTTATGTTATTCTGATTTATTTTTGCCATTGTACTCCTCACTTTTAACGTATAATTGCAATCTTATACTATTTTCTATAAGAGGAACTAAAATGTCAAGTATATTTAACCATTTCTTTTTTCAGTCTTTTCATTATTTTCTTTTCAAGTCTTGAAATATATGACTGTGATATTCCAAGCATATCTGCAACTTCTTTCTGTGTCTTTTCTGTTCCGTCGCTTGAACTTAATCCATATCGCAGATCAACTATAATTTTTTCACGCTCTGAAAGCTTATCAATAGCCTGATTAAGCATTTTTCGTTCCGCTTCCGTTTCCAGATCTTTATATATTATATCTTCATCAGTACCCAAAATATCTGACAAAAGAAGCTCATTCCCATCCCAGTCAACATTTAGAGGCTCATCTATTGATACTTCAGCCTTAGTTTTATTATTTCTCCTCAAATACATTAAAATCTCATTTTCGATACATCTTGAAGCATATGTAGCAAGCTTTATATTCTTCTTTGGATTATATGAATTAATAGCTTTTATAAGCCCTATTGTACCTATCGATATAAGATCCTCAACACCTACCCCTGTATTATCAAAACGTTTTGCAATATAAACTACCAGCCTCAGATTATGCTCTATAAGCAAACTTCTTGCCTCATCAGCATCCGGTCCGTTTTCAAGCCTTGCAATAGCCTCAGCCTCCTGCTCTGCCTCCAACGGCGCCGGAAGTACTTCTGCACCACCAATATAATGTACATCCCCCTGATTTAACATGCAAAGATTTTTAAATGTAGGTACCATTTTAAACTGAAACCTATCCTTTGATGCAACTTTTAATACCATTACAGCCTCCTATTTTCATCTCAACAATCCTGCATTGACAAGCATTTCATATTCATTGTCACCGCTAAGTTCCATATCTGTATAGCCAATCAACGCATTTTCCACTCTCATTTCCTTTTTTCCTAAGTATATGTACATACTCTCCACACTTATCACCTCAATCATCCCATTCTCACATCCCAAAGAACGAAATGGTATAATGTGGTATTTTACCTTAGTGTAATCATCTATTTTATTCAAAATATTTTGAATGTATTTTCGCGGCACAACCGAAACCGGTTTTTTTGTATAAATATCAACAAGAACATTTCCTGTATCCACAAATCCGGTAAGCTCAGCTTTTTCTCCCATACAAAAAATAATGACACGACATTTTCCCTCATCATATACCTTTAATTTTATAAGCTGCACATACAAAAAATATATAAAAATAACAGAAACAGCAGTAAAAAGCACAAGCTTTCCATTACTTAACACAACCGTTTTTACAAAATATCCTGCGTATGTGTAGTAATAAAGCATATTTACAGTACCCGCCATGACAAATGTCACACCATACAAAACGAAAACACCTTTCAAAACTTTACGAAATACACTTTTTCCCGCACACATTTTAATCATCAAAAAACTGATTAATATATATGTACATATATGAATTAAGCCTTGAACATTCCTCGGCATCATAACTGCAAATACCGACCACAGTGCTCCAAAAGCGGCAGAAAGTAAAAGTCGCAAAAAAGTGGCAGCAAATTTGCAGACTTTATTCACAATACACAGCACTACAAAATCCATAAGCAGATTAATACCAAAAAGAACATCTATATAAACAACAATTTTCTTATCACCTCCTGACAAGTGCTATTATAGTCAGTTCCATATGCGAATTTTGTCTAAAAAGAGGTATAATTTAAAAAATTTTAAGCCGGCTCATGTAAACATGAACCGGCTTAAAATAAAGCACGTAAGCAGCACATAAAAAATTACTCTGCAAACTTATATTATTATTTTCTGTTTTTCTGTAAAAATGTAGGAATATTAATTCCTTTTTCCTTAACCTGACTAGTAACAGGTGATGGCTGCTTAAGTCCCGGAAGCGGAGCTGATGATGTGCCTGATACACCTGCTGACTGTGTCTGCGGCTGATTACCCTGATATGTATATCCTGTCTTTACTAACGGTCTCGCCGGCTGCAATCTTGTACCGAAGCCTGCCATTGCATTATTTACATTAATATCTTCAAGTCCTGTTGCTATAACTGTAATTGTAGCTTTATCTGTACATGTATCATCATACATTGCACCGAAGATAATATTGGCATTGTCACCTGCAAGCTCCTGTACATAGCTTGCTGCCTCATTTGCCTCAATAAGGCTTATATCACCTGATATATTGATAATAACATGAGATGCACCCTCGATTGTTGTCTCAAGAAGCGGACTTGTAACTGCCTGCTTAACAGCTTCGATAGCTTTCTCATCACCTGTCGCAGAACCGATACCGATATGTGCGACACCTTTATCAACCATAACCGTCTTAACATCCGCAAAGTCGAGATTGATAAGTCCCGGAACATTAATCAAATCAGTAATACCTGAAACTGCCTGCTGAAGAACTTCATCAGCTTTCTTTAACGCATCCGGCATAGTCGTTCTTCTGTCTACTATCTCAAGAAGCTTATCATTAGGAATAACAATAAGTGTATCTACGTTTTCCTTTAATTTCTCTATACCTGAAATTGCATTTGTCATACGTGTCTTTGCCTCAAACTTAAAAGGCTTTGTCACAACGCCGACTGTAAGAATTCCCATATCCTTTGCAATCTTTGCAACAACCGGTGCAGCACCTGTTCCTGTACCACCACCCATTCCGCATGTTACAAATACCATATCTGCACCCTTGATAGCCTGTGTAAGCTCTTCAATATTCTCTTCTGCAGCTTTCTGTCCGATTTCCGGCTGTGCACCTGCTCCGAGACCTTTTGTAAGCTTCTCACCTATCTGTATCACTGACGGAGCCTTACAGAGCTGCAATGCCTGTCCATCGGTATTTATTCCAATAAATTCTACTCCGCTAATATTTTCATCTATCATTCTGTTAACAGCGTTATTTCCTGCGCCGCCCACACCCACTACTATAATCTTTGCTGATGACTCTGCGTCATTCGTCTTAATTTCTAACAAAGTTTCTGCCTCCTTAACTTCTTTCGCAAATTAACAGTAAATTTGCACTACTGTTAATAGTATAATTTTTATGAGAAATAATCAATATGTTTTTCAATTTTCTTTTTTAAATATTATGGATGATTCCCTGCCGTCATACTGTGCCAGATTCAAAGTACCTTTCATATCAGTAAGCTTATCCTGAATCTGCTTTAAAGCATATAGCTTGTCTGTATAATCATCTCCATTTCCAAGTTCTATCCTTACATCTCCTATATACAACACACAATTATATGAAGAAGTAAAGCTTACCCTGCTTACATCTAACTCATACTTATCAAACGCCTGCGTAAGCTCAAGTATTTTATCAAAAACACTGTCATCTCCTACATCAAGCTTTTGATTAAGAACTATAGAATTAAATTTTAACCCGTCAATTCTGGGAACTGAGCTATATTCTTCTGATGAACTTTCCACAACTATTCCGTCTTTGTCAAAATACATGTTGCAACCCATATAACTTATATAACCTACTACAGCCTTTTCATAAACAGTAACTGTCATTTTGTCCGGCCATTCAATATCAATGTCATATTTTTGTATAAAAGGTATCTGTCTGTTTTTATTTCCAAACAGATAATACGCCGCAGCATTGGGCTTGTCCGTCCCAAAAATCAGTTCACCCAGCTCCTCATCATTATAGTGCTCACTGCCAAGATATTCCACTTTATCAACAGTAAAAAGAAAATATCCGCAAAACAAAAGAATAACAAATACCGCTGCGGCAGCAAACACTATAATCTTTCCCTTTTTCTTTTTTTGCTTTTTATTTTTTACATGTATTTCCATTCAATATCTGCCCCGAGTTTTCTAAAATTTTCGCAAATATTTACATAACCTCTGTAAATATAATCTGCATTTTCAATAACAGTAATTCCATCCGCTGAAAGCCCTGCCACAACAAGCGCCGCAGTCCCCCGCAAATCCTCACCGCACACACCTGCTCCGTGCAGTCTTTTCACTCCGCAAACACTTACACACTTTCCGTCAACCGATATAAGCGCACCCATTTTCTGAAGCCATTTGACAATTTTAAAACGGTTTTCAAATATATTTTCATTAATTTTAACCATACCGAGTGAAACACTCGCCACGCTCATAGTAACCGACTGCATATCAGTAGGAAAATCAGGATAAGGACCTGTGTCTATCTGTTCGATATTCTTAAGTCTTTCATCAGCCCATATCCTTAGGTCGTCTCCTGTTTCCATATAATGTATTCCCATATCCCTGTATACATTTAAGAAGCCATGCATATCATCCGGTGTACAGCCAATCAGCCTTATATCACCGCCGCATGCACCGACCGCTGCCATATATGTTCCTGCTGCAATTCTGTCAGCAGGAACCTTAAAGAGCGTATCTGTCAACTCACACATTCCTTTTACAATAATTTCCTGCGTTCCCTCTCCTGATATATCAACTCCCATGCTTTTTAAAAACTGACAAAGACACACAACTTCCGGTTCTTTTGCCGCATTTGAAATATGTGTAATCCCGGATGCCATAGTCGCTGCCATAACCGCATTCTGGGTTGCTCCAACACTCGGAAATCTAAGATATATATCACTTCCGGAAAGCAATCGTGCCTCAACATGAAGCGCATCATCTGTAAAATGCCATACCGCCCCCAGTCTTTTGACTGCCTCAAGATGTATATCAAGCGGCCTGCTTCCTATATCACAACCCCCTGGACTTGCAATCTGTACTTTCTTAAATCTTGCAAGCATCGGTCCCAAAAGTACCGATGATGCCCTCAATTTTGAAGTCATATCCGGTGTTATTTCTTTAGAAACGGCATTTTTTGAATCAATAATCAACGCATCGTCATCCCTGTTTATAACACAGCCGATATACTCAAGTATTGAGCGCATAATTCTTACATCCGAAATGTCCGGACAATTCTGTATAACCGTTATACCTGAATTGAGCAGACTTGCAGCCATAATAGGAAGTGCTGAGTTTTTTGATCCCTGTATCTTCACACTTCCAAAAAGCCTGCTGCCACCATGAATTACTATTTTACTCAAACACAAAACCTCCGGAAATATCTGAGTTATATACTATTATATTCCTAAATTGAAATTTTGTGACTGACTGCAATATACTTTACTGTTTAATATTAAATTTTTAATGCTCCAGCTTTATCTTACCTGAAATGTTAAGCACCATTCCCATTTCCGCCAAAAGCACAACTCCTGATGAACCGCCATAGCTTATAAAAGGAAGCGATACACCGGTGTTTGGTATAAAGTTTGTTACAACTGCTATATTTAAAATAACCTGAATTGCTATATGTGCAAATACTCCTGTTGCAAGCATTGTACCAAACAAATCAGGAGCATTCTGTGCAACATGCGCTATTCTCCAAAGCATAACTCCGAACACGAATATAACGCACACGGCACCAAATAATCCGAGTTCTTCACATATTACCGAAAAAATCATATCATTTTGAGATTCAGGAATAAATCCCAATTTCTGAAGACTCTTGCCAAGTCCTTTACCGAATATTCCGCCGGAACCTATTGCATACAAAGCCTGAACTGTCTGATAACCTGTTCCGCTCGCGTAATTTTCAGGATTTATCCATACAAGCAATCTGTTAAGACGAAAATTGTCCGTCATATTTCCCGAATTGACCATGTTAGTAATCCAGCTGTACAGACCTACAATCAGTGCAATTCCGGCACTGCCTATTGCAACGTAAATTTTATACCCCGGATAAGCCACAAATGTCATCACAACTGCAATCATAAGTATAATCAAAGCACTGCTCATGTTGTTTGAAATGACAAAAACAAATGCCGCCATAACACCTGATGTAGCAGCACATACAAGCAATACATTTCTAAATTTCTTCATCTTGGTTCCCATGCTGCACACCGCGGAGGAAACCATTATTATAACTGCTGTCTTTCCGACATCGGCCGGCTGCACACCTATACCGCCAAATCTTATCCATCTTGTAGCACCGTTGGCAGAACTTCCAAACGGTATAAGCGCCAACACCAGAAGAAGTGAAAATATGAATATAGGCAGAGCCAGTTTATGCCACAAGTGATAATCAATTCTGTATGTAGCATACATTGCAGCAAAACCAATCACAGTAAAGATAAGCTGCTTCTTGAAATAATATTCTGCATCTCCCTCATTCATCTGCGCTGTATATGAACTTGTACTGTATATCATAAGCAGTCCGAAACCGACTACAAATATCGTTACAAACAGCAGACTGTAATCAAAATACCGCTTGCCTGTTTTTACTTTTCTTTTTCTATCAGCCATAGAAATCCTCGTTTCTGCAAACATATCTGTTCATATAATAAACTAATCAACAACTAATTTAATTAAAGAGCATTTACATAATCCTTAAACATATTTCCTCTCTGTTCGTAATTATCAAACATTCCCCAGCTCGCACACGCAGGAGACAACAGCACAGCATCGCCCGGCTTGGCATTTTGTGCACATATTTCTACTGCCTCTTTAATTGAATCCGCAAATATTATGTTATCAAATCCATTTTTCTGCGCTGTCTGAGCAATTTTTTGACTTGTCTGTCCGATAAGCACTAATAACTTTACTGTCTTTCCAAATGATTTTACATATAAGTCAAATTCCGATCCCTTATCATATCCTCCGCCAATCAGTATTGTCGGCCTTGTCATTGCTTCAATGGCTTTTACCGACGCCTCCGGATTTGTTCCCTTTGAATCGTTATAATACATAACGCCATTCTTTGTAGCAACGTATTCAATCCTGTGTTCTACCGCCTTAAAAGCTTTTATCTGCTGAACTATAATTTCATCAGGTATTCCTGCAGCCTTTGTCATGGCAACGGCCGCACATACATTTTCATAATTATGGTTTCCGATAATATTCATATCATGAACATTAACTATATCCTCGTCTTTTCCGCAATCTGTATACTTAATCATGTCTGCTTCCACGTACGCACCACATTCAGGCTTTTCTTTTCTTGAAAACCACACAACTTTTGCTTTGCAATTTTCCTCACCGAATTTTCTCAAAATCTCATCATCGTAATTTAACACGCACACATCCGGCTTCATCTGATTTTCACAAATTTTTTCTTTAGTTTTTTCATAGCACTCCATTGTGTGATGTCTGTTTAAATGATCGGGTGTTATATTAAGTATAGCACTTACGGACGGGTGAAAGTTTTCAACCGTTTCCAACTGAAAGCTGCTTATTTCAGCTACGGTAAATGAATTCTCCGATGTATTCAAAACTTCTTTTGTGTATGACTTTCCTATATTTCCAACCACAAACGTACTTTCATTGTAAGCCTTTACTATCTGACCCACGAGTGCTGTCGTTGTAGTCTTTCCGTTAGTTCCTGTGACAGCAAGAATTCTGCCCTTGTCATAATTATAAGCAAGCTCAATTTCCCCCCACACTTTAATCTTATGCTCATTCATAATTTTAACCACAGGACTATCAATTGGAACTCCCGGACTTATAACGCAAAGATCTGCTGACTTAAGTATTTCTTCCGTAAGCTCTCCTATAACTATATAAGCTTTAAGGTCACCGAGCTTTTTTTGTATATCGTGTTTAGAAATTTTATCATTACTATCATAAATAATTACACCAGCCCCCACTTTATTAAGAAGGCTTACTGCACCTATACCGCTTATTCCTGTTCCGACTACTATAACAGTTCTGCCTGATAATTCCATCATTAAATATGCTTTCCTCTCTTCCTTACTGTATTTTAGTAATTTTACTATCAATCACCATTTATTTCAAGATATGGCAATATATTTTCAAAAAGTTCCCTTATTACAGGAGCCGCAATAGTTCCGCCATAATAAACACCTGTGGGCTCATTTATAATACACATTGCTATAACTTTCGGATCCTCGGCAGGAGCAAAACCGATAAACGATGATATATACTTTCCGTTGCCTCTTGGAAGCTTTTCAGAAGTTGCTGTTTTTCCGCCTATTGAAAACCCTTCAATATAAGCTTTTTTTCCGCCGCCTTCCTCAACTACCTGTTTTAGGATTCCTTTCATCGTATCACTTGTAGATTTATCTATCGCCCCTGCCGCAACCTCATAATTGTACTGAGTAACCACATTTCCGTCAGCATCTGAACTTTTAACCGCAAAATGAGGTGTAACAAGACTTCCTCCGTTTACAACAGCAGAGGCAGCCCTTAACATCTGCATCGGCGTAATCTGAAATGACTGGCCGAATGACATTGTGGCAAGCTCAACCTCTTTTACATTCTTAATATTATGAATTATGGTTCCTGCTTCTCCCGGTAAATCAATACCGGTTCTATCAAGAATCCCTAATTTTTTCAGATATTTATAAAAATTTTGCGTTCCGACTCTTCTTCCCCACTCTATAAATGCAGGGTTGCATGAATTCATAACAGTCTGCGCAAACGTCTGCGTCCCGTGCCCTGTAGTTTTAGCGCATCTTATTCTTCTGTCCGCCACAACTGCATAACCGCAGCAGCTAAAACTATCCGAAAGTGTTGCGGCACCTGTTTCGAGCGCCGCTGACGCAGTAATCATTTTAAATACAGAACCTGGCTCATATGTATCATTTATGCAGAAATTTCTCCACATATTATTGAGCAGATCCATTTTGGGCTTAGACTCTTCTTCCTGTGTAACCTCATAATTTAACTCATATGGATTATTTAAATCATATTCTGGAGCATTTGTCATCGCAAGTATCTCTCCGTTTTGAGGATTCATTACGATTATTGAAACTCCTTTTGCCTGTTTTTGTGCAAGAGTCCTCTCAGCAAGCTGATCGGCATATGACTGTATATTATAATCTATGCTAAGATACAAATCATTACCTGCCACCGGCTCATCTCTGTTTTCCTTGCTGCCCTCAATTTCAACTCCCCATGCATCGGTAAGTGTAAGAATTTGTCCGCTTTTACCTGCAAGCACAGATTCGTACTTTGATTCCAGTCCCAAAATCCCCTGATTGTCACTTCCGGTAAATCCCAAAACTTTTGAGGCAAGCCTGCCATAAGGATAATATCTTTTATAATCCTCATCAACTTTTACACCAGGAAGCTCATAGCTTCGTATTTTATCTCCTATATCTTTATCAACATTTGTCTTAACTCTCTCTATAGAGCTTACCTTTTCCACTCTTTTTTTGACATCATCATAAGAAATTCCAAGCTCATCTGACAACACGTTTATAACCTTTTCTTTGTCTTCAATCTGGCTGTGTATCACCGAAATCGTACAAACCGCCTTATTATCTGCTAAGACAACTCCGTTCGTATCAAGTATTCTGCCTCTTGCTGCCTTTATACTTCTCTCTCTTTCATGAAGTTCTTCCGCCTTTGCAAGATAATATGAAGATTTAAAAAGACATACGTTAACAAGCTGTCCGCAAAGCAGTACCATTGTAACAAGCACACACATAAGCATTGCCATAACTTTTTTCCTGTGCCTTGTTCTTACCCACGCTTTAACAATTTTCAAAAAGCCACCCCGGATACGCAAATAATCATTATATCTTATTATATGCTATCCGGGGTTATTCATAATTTACACCAATTTATTATTCTGTAGACGGTACATCAACTGCACCCTCAACCTCTACATCAGATGTATTGTCCTGCGCCTGACTGTCCTTATAAATATTAAGATACGGAAGGATTTCTTCAAGTATCTCATGTGAAAGATTTAATGAATCCGAAGAACCGTTTGTAGTTCCGCTTGTCTGATAAGGCTCATCCACAACAGTATATATAACAACCTGCGGATTTTTAGTAGGAGCACATCCTATAAATGAAGACACCCACTTTCTTTCCTCACGTGGCTGTTTCTGTGCCGTACCTGTTTTTCCTCCTATATCATAGCCTGTAACCCCAGCTTTACTTGCAGTTCCCTCATCAACTACAGAGCGAAGGAAATCTCTTATAAGCTCTGATGTATCAGCAGTAACCGTCTGCCTCACAACAACGGGTTCAATATTTTTTACAACTTCACCTGTACTTTTTTCTATTCTCTTAATCATATGCGGCTGATAATAATTTCCTCCGTTAACCAGAGACGAAAACGCCGATGCCATCTGAACCATTGTAACATTAAGATTCTGCCCGAAAGAATTAGTTGCAGCATCTACCTCTGACATATCCTCGTCTTTTATAAGACCATACTCTTCTCCCGGCAAATCTATGTTGGTTTTGCTTCCAAATCCAAAAAGGCTCTCATATTTTGAAAGTTTCTCTCCTCCGAGCTTTTCTGCAATCTGCATCATTGCAGGGTTACAGGAAAGCATAAGACTGTGCCTTAAGTCAATTGTTCCATGTCCGCCTATCTTTATAGCGTGACAGTTTATTGTCCAGTCTGCTACCTTCTGACTGCCGGTACACTCAAAGCTTTCATCAGCAGAAATAACTCCCTCCTCAAGTCCGGCTGCTACCGTAAATGGTTTAAATGTAGAACCAGGTTCAATAATAGAAGATACGCAATAATTTTTCCAAAGCGCATACATTGCTGTTGTCATTTCCTCATCTGACATCTTTTCAAGCTGTTCCGGTGTATAAATTGCCGACAAATCTCTCGGATTATTCAAATCAAAGTTCGGATAGCTTGCCATAGCAAGCACTCCGCCTGTATTAGGGTTCATTACCACAACCGATGTCGACGTTGACGGTCTTTCCTCATTAAGCTCAAGTATCTTTTTTTCAACTATTGACTGTATCTGGTAATCAATCGTTGTAACAAGATTATTTCCGTCAACGGCCTTTTTTTGTGAAGATTTCACATCAAGATTTTCATCAACATAGCTATATGTGCTTCCATCAGTTCCCGATAATTCATCATTATAATAAAACTCCAGTCCGAGCTCACCTCCGTTTACTGCACTCGCAAACCCTATCGCATCACATGCAAGCGTTGAAAACGGATATTTTCGTATGTAGCTTTCCTCAAACCATACACCTTTTATATCAGGATTATTTTCTTTATCTTTCTGAAGTTCCTTAAAGCCTGCAATTTCATCTGAAGTAAGCTCTTTTGCAAGTTTTTCGTACTGACTGTCAGGCTTTGTTGCAAGAATATTTTCAAGCTCTGCCCTGTCCAGTTCAAAACAGCTTGTCAATGCATCAAGTGTTGGCTGTCTGTACTTTTCATCAGACAGCACGAGCTTAGGGTCCAGTATAAGATTATAAACTTTCTCACTATAAGCTAAGACTGTTCCATTAGCATCAAGTATCTGCCCTCTTTTGTAAGGTATTGTAGTAGATGTATAAGACTGATGGTTTAACACTTCTCTCGAATACGCTTCTGATTTGCTGTAATTTATTATCAGTATTCTCGTAGCCAGTGCCAACAGACCTATAACTATAATAAAAAAAGCAACGCTGACTTTGTTTTGTACTCTTCTTAGCATTGCTCTTTTCTTCCTGTATCTGTTTTTCCTTTGTTGTTCATTCATTGCAGCCATAACATTCTCCCAACCTTGTAATTACTAATGTATTTTGTCTTGCTATTCTGCATCCGGTATATTTGAATATTGCTTAACATATTCACTGACACCTGCGTCATATGTAATAACCTGATCTGATTCAGGATAAACCATGCCAAGTTCATTTACCGCAGTATTATACAGGCTGTCATAATTTATTCCCGCATTTATCTCAACTTCAAGCTCATCATTTTGTGTTGTAATATTGTTAAGTTCTGTCTGAAGCTTTGAAACTGCACCTGCATTTTTCTTAACGTTTGACTGTAAGCTAAGATACTGGCAGCAAATTGCAAATATTACCACAACAACGCCTGTAACAGCAGCCGTATACAGAAAATTTATTCTGTTAGCTCTGTTTATCTTCTTTATTCTTAACGCTTCCTGCCTTTTTTCTTCCTGTGTCTTTTGAACTCTTCTCTGTCTTTCTGGTTCTGGCTGCGCAACATACAACTTTCTTACCGTACTGCCGCTAACGTAAGCACTCTTTGTAACGCTTCGGCTATTTCTTATATTGTAAACATTTTTTGCCATTCTCATTCTCCCCCGGCTATATTATAATTTCTTTTCAAACACTCTTAGTTTTGAACTTTTTGCCCTCTTATTTTCTTCAAGCTCTTCCGGCGATGGAATTATAGGTTTTCTTGTAATAACTTTTCCTTTTGACTTGTTCCCGCATACACATACCGGAAAATCAGGAGGACATGTACAAGGATTTTCATTATTTTTAAATCGTGTTTTTACAATTCTGTCTTCCAGTGAATGGAATGTAATAATACATATTCTTCCTTTATCATCAAGTCTTTCTATCATCGTATCTATTGAATCGTTTAATACATCAAGCTCACGATTTAATTCAATCCTTATCGCCTGAAAAGTTTTTTTAGCCGGATGCCCTGTCGCCACTCTGAACTTCATAGGTATCGCCGCTTTAATTATTTCATTTAATTCAAAAGTAGTCTCGACAGGCTTAAGCTTTCTTGCTGCCACAATATGCTTAGCTATATTTTTTGCAAATTTGTCCTCACCGTAATCCCTTATTATCCTGTAAAGGTCAAATTCACTGTACTCATTTACAATATCTTTCGCTGTTATCTGCTCTCTCTGGTCCATACGCATATCCAGAGGCGCGTCAACTTTATATGTAAATCCTCTTTCTGCTGTATCGAGCTGATATGATGACACTCCTAAATCAAGCACAATTCCGTCAACCATGTCTATATTAAGACTATCCAGAATCTCAGCAATATTACAGTAATTATTTCTTACTATCGTAACCCTGTCACTGTAATCTTTGAGCCTTTCTGTCGCCGCTGCAATGGCATCTGCATCCTGATCAATACCTATAAGACGTCCGTTTTCACCAAGTCTTTTTGCAATCTCTAAAGAATGTCCGCCGCCGCCCAATGTACCGTCAACATATATTCCGTCAGATTTTATATTAAGATTTTCAATCGTCTCATCAAGAAGAACAGACTTGTGTTTAAATTCCATATCTAACCCCATTCTAAAATACCGCATACGTTTTCTGCATTATTATATGCTAAATCCCAGACTTTCCATATTTTCTGCCACTTCATCCATATCAGCATCGTAATCTGTCATACAATCATCCCAATGCTCTTTACTCCAGATTTCTATTCTGCTCGCAACTCCTACAAGCACAACCTCTTTCTCCAAACCTGCAAATTCTCTTAAAACCTGCGGAAGCAATATTCTTCCCTGTTTATCGACCTCTACCTGTGCCGCTCCTGCAAGGAAAAAACGTGTAAACTGTCTGGCATTCTTATTAGTGAGCGGTAAAGTTTTAAGTTTTTCTTCAAACGCCTGCCACTCCTTATCGGAATACACAAATAAGCAGCCATCAAGACCTTTAGTAACAACAAAATTATCCCCCAAAATTTCCCTGAATTTTGCGGGCACTATCAGTCGTCCTTTTGCATCAATTATATGGTTGTATTCCCCCATAAACATATGCTGCTTCCTCCGTCTACCACTTTAAACCACTTTTTTACCACTTTCCACCACTTTCCTTCAATTCTATACTGATTTTGTGATAAATACAAGTACTTTTTTGCAAAAAAAATGAGCAAAACCCAGCTGTCAGCTGACTTTCACTCATTTCCGTCATATATAGTGTTTATTTTTAAAACCACATACTATATGTTGTAAATTATTTATTTGTTAATTTTTGTATTTTTGAATTACACATTAAATCTGAAAAGTATAACATCTCCGTCTTTAACAACATAATCTTTACCTTCCATTCTTACAAGACCTTTTTCCTTAGCTGCATTATATGAACCGCATCCAATTAAATCCTCATAAGAAACAACCTCTGCCTTAATAAAGCCGCGCTCAAAATCACTGTGTATTTTCCCGGCAGCCTGAGGTGCTTTTGTTCCCTTTGTGATAGTCCATGCCCTTGTCTCTGTCTCGCCTGCAGTAAGATAGCTTATAAGTCCTAAAAGACTGTAACTTGCCGCGATAAGCTTATCAAGACCAGATGAACTTATTCCCAAATCTTCAAGAAACATCTTCTTCTCATCATCATCAAGCTCAGAAATTTCCTGCTCAATCTGTGCGCATATAACAAATACACCGCAATTTTCCTTAGCTGCAAATTCTCTTACAGCCTGTACATAACTGTTGCTGTTTCCGTCATCTGCCAAATCCTCCTCTGTCACATTAGCAGCAAAAATAACAGGCTTTGCCGTAAGAAGATTGTACTCTTTTAGCAGTTTCTCTTCGTCCTCATCCTCGCACTCAAAATTCTTGGCAAGGTTTCCGGCCTCAAGAAATGCCGTAAGTCTTTCAAGCATATCACATTCTTTTGCTATATCCTTGTTATTATATGAGGCCTTCTTCTGCTTTGAAAGCCTTCTCTCAAGAACCTCCATATCAGAAAAAATAAGCTCAAGATTGATTGTCTCTATATCCCTTATCGGATTAACCGAACCGTCAACATGTACTATATTAGCATCCTCAAAGCATCTTACCACATGAACTATAGCATCAACTTCCCTGATATTTGCAAGAAACTGATTTCCAAGCCCCTCACCTTTTGACGCACCTTTAACCAATCCGGCAATATCGACGAACTCTATAACCGCTGGTGTCGTCTTTGCTGAATTATAAAGTGCTGTAAGCTTATCAAGTCTTTCATCCGGAACTGCAACAACGCCAACATTCGGATCTATTGTACAGAAAGGATAATTTGCCGATTCTGCACCTGCCTTAGTTAAAGAATTAAACAATGTACTTTTGCCTACATTCGGAAGTCCTACGATACCTAGTTTCATTTCTTCTATTTCCTCCTATAAATCCTTAGATTTCAAGGGATTTCAGCATACTTACTTTAATAGGTGGGCCATTTAGTGGGCCATCATATTGCCATAAGCGCTTCTGCTACCAAATCAATTTCTTTTTTCTTTTCTTCTTCGGTAGTATGAACATATAAGTTCATGGTAATTCCAATATTTGAATGGCCCAGTAGCATTTGAAGTGTTTTGGGCTTCATACCTGCTTCAATACATCTAGTAGCAAATGTATGTCTCAAAATATGCATTGAAAATCTAGGAATCTGTGCTTTGTCACAAATCTTAAACAATGCCGTATCATATGTACTGTTCTTAACTGGTGTCCCCTTTCTGCACAGAAACACAAACTCTTCCCATTCTTTTGAAATTTCTGAAATCCACTTATTCTTTTCTTTTTGTTTATTCAGTATAGCAACCGCTTCTTCTGTTAAAGGTATCGTACGATAACCTGATTTACTCTTTGGTTCTCCAATACGCCACTCTTTTACACTATAACGGTATTCCATACTCCTGCGAATCTGAATTGTTTTAGATTCAAAATCAATATCTTCCCATTTCAATCCAACTAATTCGCCTGTCCTCAATCCGGTTTGAAGAATAAATCGATACTGATTTTCATAACTCTGCCCTTCTGCATATCTCAAAAATATTTTTTGCACATCTCTTTCTAATGCAACTTTCTTCTCCGAAGGTTTTCCCATATCACTCTTTACTGACCTTTTACAGGGATTCGTTCGTAATACTTCATTTTCTTTTGCATATTCAAGCATATTATATAATGTAATTCTTGCTTGATAAATCGTAGACGTACGATAGCCTTGATCCGCCATATCATAAAATATCTTTTGACAATGTAGAGGTTTCACATCTGATAATGACATTTTCCCAATCAATGGTTTAATATTTCTTATATATCTCTCCGTATAATTACGAACCGTATTCGGACGGACTGTTTTCTTCTTTATTCCAATCCAGTAATCAAACCAATGATCCACCAACATATCAGATGGCATTGAAATATCACTATGTTCATCTACATAAATCGCATCTGCAAGCCAAGCTCTACACTCTTGTAGCTTTTTGAATCGTTTATGCTTTCTCTTTCCAAACCGATCTACAAATCTTGCGGAGTATAATCCTGTACTTTCCTGTGATATACCCACACCAAGTTCTTTGCCTTTTAAATCTTTTCCCATATTTTAGCTCCTTTCAAAGAAGCCCTAATACAGTATCTTATATTATACCATACCATTTTATCTTTGTGAATATTCAATTTCCATCTCATCTCCTATCTCTTAAATCTCTATATTTTCCGAAATAAATCTTTCAAATTCTTTTCTCTTTACAAGTTTTTTAGCTCCTACATAAAGTACAAATGGACATCGTGGCTCTTTTAATAAATTACTAATTCTATTTTGTCCAATATTACTATATTCAGCTGCCTCTTCAATTGTAAGAGCCACCTTTTCATAAATCGGTACATATGGTTTATTCATAATATCCTTTCCCTGTTTTACGTGCATAGCATAAATTTCACCTCGCAATACACACGACCATTTTTTGAAATAAATGGTAAATATCTTTGACATTGGCGGCTGGCAAAGGTATCTATAAAGACTGCCAATGCCAAAGTAGTTTTTTGCCAATGTCATCTTTTATTCTGTGATTAACGCAACTGTTTTTCTTCCCTGACACCAGTCATAGCTTAATCTACTTTCCAATTGCTTTCTTGCATCTCTTCCTGTTCTGGAAGAAATCCCATAGGCTAGTAGTTCTGCCTCTAATTCTTCTAAACACATTACTTTTCGTTTGTTTAATAACTCCAGGATCAACTTCTGTGCCTTTTCCAGTTTCGTTTCCTTTTTCGTTCCTGCTTTCCCCATCAGCAGATCTTCAATGGATATATCGTATTCTCCTAACCATTTTAAGCCTTCTTCTCCTAAAGAAAACGCTACCGGATTTTCCTTCTTAGCAAGAGAATCCTTTTGCTGATATACCACTCGGATATCCTGTTCCTTCTCTTTTTCCACCTTTTCTACAAATAAGATGCTTCGTACTGCCGCTGCGATATCAATGGATCCCAAGGAACGGTAATCGCTCTGACTTCCCGATGACTTATTCAAATGTCCAATGAGAACAATGGCACATCCAGTTCTCTCTGCAATCGTACTGAGATGTCGAAATAAGGGACGGATCTCATTCGCCCGGTTCATATCCACATTGGCTCCCAGATAAGCCTGTATGGGATCCATGATCATGAGGCGTACATTGTTCTGGCGGATGGCTTTTTCAATCCGATCGTCCGTCATAGAAAGCTGTTTTTCATCTTCATTGATGAATCGCACCCTTGTCATATCTGCACCACATTTTGCTAATCTAGGCTTAATGGTATCTGCTATCCCATCCTCTGCTGTTTGATACAACACATTAAAGGGTTCTATGGGAAGTGCATTGGGAAGTTCTTTTCCATTCGTACAGTATGCGGCGATTGCCATTGCAAGCCATGTTTTTCCTTTTCCCGGATTTCCCTGGATCAAAGTAACCTTTCCAAAGGGAATGAACGGATACCATAGCCACTGGACCACCGTTTCCTCAACCTCCGACATCTTCATGACCGGAACTGGTTTTTCCCTGGCATCTCTCCAACACATCTGCTTTGCCATATTTTCTACCGGAACTTCTGCTACCAGACATTCATTCCAGTCTTTCTTCACCGGTTCTAATCGGTACACACTCAGTTCCTCCGGAATAAGAGAAACAAACTGCCTGCATCTCTCATTTCCAGGCTCATCATTATCCAGACACAAGTAGATGGAATGGATATGAGGATATTCTGTATACATCCGTTTCATTGCTTTTTCACTCAATCCTCCCAGGGAAATATAACTATGCTTTTCCCATTCTTCCGGAACTGCGGTGATATAAGACAAAAGATCAACGGGAGATTCAAACACAAATAGTTTTTCATCCGTTCCTATATGGCCAAATCCATAGGCTTTTTCTGAACCTCTTGCTTCCCCACGATATCGGTTCTCATCGGTTCCCCGCATAGCTGTATATCTGGGATTCTGTTCTTTGTCTCTTCCAACGAACACCACATTGTGATAGTTTTTACTTTCATAAATATCCCCCTTTGCAATCATCTGAT
>USBB01000021.1 GCA_900552795.1 uncultured Eubacterium sp. | reverse complement strand
AGGACCTCGTTACCTTGAAATGGCAGAAGGTTATGTAACAGGTATTGCTCTTGATAAAGACAATCAGATTATCGGTTATAAATTCGTAAGTCTTGGCAAGATGACAGACTTCATCAAGAAGGGTGATGACCCTAACACAGCATACGAGAAGGCTTGTGGACAGTACGGAAGAGTTGATGATGCTGTTAAGATTATCGACCCAAGAACAGATGAAGAAGTTAAATAAGGAGGAAACAGTTCAATGGCATTATTTGAATCATATGAAAGACGTATCCCACAGATAAATGCAGTATTAAACAGCTATGGTATTTCTTCAATAGAAGAGGCTGAAAAGATTACTAAGGATGCGGGCTTAGATGTATATAACATGGTAAAGGGTATTCAGCCTATTTGTTTTGAGAACGCATGCTGGGCTTACATTGTAGGTGCAGCTATCGCTATAAAGAAGGGTGCAAGAAAGGCTTCAGAAGCTGCTGCAGCTATCGGTGAGGGCCTTCAGGCATTCTGTATTCCTGGTTCAGTTGCTGACCAGCGTAAGGTTGGTTTAGGACATGGTAACTTAGGTAAGATGCTTCTTGAAGAAGATACAGAGTGTTTCGCATTCCTTGCAGGTCATGAATCATTTGCTGCTGCTGAGGGTGCTATCGGTATCGCAGAGAAAGCGAACAAGGTTCGTCAGAAACCGTTAAGAGTTATCTTAAATGGTCTCGGTAAGGATGCTGCAAAGATTATTTCAAGAATTAACGGATTTACATTTGTAGAGACAGAAATGGACTACGCTACAGGCGAAGTTAAGGAAATCGAAAGAATCGCATATTCAGATGGTCTTCGTTCTAAGGTTAACTGCTATGGTGCTAATGATGTAACAGAAGGTGTTGCTATCATGTGGAAAGAAAATGTAGATATTTCTATCACAGGTAACTCAACAAACCCTACAAGATTCCAGCATCCTGTTGCAGGTACATACAAGAAGGAAAGACTTGAAGCAGGCAAGAAGTATTTCTCAGTAGCTTCAGGCGGCGGTACAGGACGTACACTCCACCCGGATAACATGGCAGCAGGTCCTGCTTCATACGGTATGACAGATACTATGGGACGTATGCACTCAGATGCACAGTTCGCAGGTTCATCTTCAGTTCCTGCTCACGTTGAGATGATGGGTCTTATCGGTGCCGGCAACAACCCTATGGTTGGTATGACAGTTGCAGTTGCCGTATCAATACAGCAGGCATCTGAAGAAGGTAAGTTCTAAATTACTTTGTCAAACTAAATAGTCGAAAGACACTTAAAGTACCGTAGTTTTAAGGACTGCGGTACTTTTTATGTAATAGGAAATTGTGATGAAATTCTTTTGGAATTCTATTATAGTAAGTAGTGAAAGATTTTGTAACTTAACGGAAAGGCAAGGTTATCATTATGAATGAAAAGGAATATAAAACTAAAGAACTTATAAAAAGGTTTATTCCATATTACAGGAACCATAAGAAAATAATTATATTGGATTTATTTTGTGCAGCGTTAACTACTGTATGTGAGCTTGTGCTGCCTATGATTATAAGATTTCTTACAAATACGGGTATGCAGGATATAACACAGCTTACAGTGTCAGTTATAGGAAAACTGGCATTTTTGTATCTTATATTAAGAGTTATAGATTGTGCTGCTAATTATTATATGTCAAATACCGGACATGTAATGGGAGCAAAGATTGAGACAGATATGAGGCGCGATGCATATGCACATTTGCAAAAGCTGTCAACTAATTATTACAATAATACAAAAGTTGGACAGATAATGGGGCGTATCACAAATGACCTTTTTGATGTGACGGAATTTTCACATCACTGTCCGGAAGAGTTTTTTATAGCAGGTGTTAAGGCTTTAGTTTCATTTATTATTCTTGCGAGAATAAATCTGATGCTTACTCTTATGATATTTTTGATAGTTCCTGTTATGGCATATACATGTATAAAATTAAACAGAAGAAGCAGGAGAGCATTTGCAAAGCAGAGAGTTCAGATAGGCGAGCTTAACGCAAGCATTGAGGACAGCCTTTTGGGACAGCAGGTAGTAAAGGCATTTACAAACGAGCAGACAGAAATAGATAAATTTGAGGAAGGAAACAGTAAATTTCTTAATATTAAAAAAGAAACTTATAAATATATGGCGGCATTCAGTACTGCAACAAGAGCGTTTGACGGACTTATGTATATCGTCATAATTATGGCAGGCGGATTGTTCCTTATTAATGGATACATAACATCAGGTGATCTTGTTGCATATATAATGTATGTCACTACACTTATTGCAACAATCAGAAGAATTATTGAATTTGCAGAGCAGTTCCAGCGCGGAATGACGGGAATTGAGCGCTTCTTACAGATAATGGACGCAGACATTGAAATATTTGATGAGCCGGAGGCAAAAGAAATGCCTAAAAAGCAGGGAGAAATAGCATTTGAAAATGTAAGCTTTGAATATCCGGATGACCATAATAAAGTATTTCATAATCTGAATTTATCGGTTCATCCCGGAGAAAAGCTTGCAATCGTAGGACCGTCAGGAAGCGGTAAGACAACGCTTTGCAATCTTATACCTCGTTTTTATAATGTAACCGGAGGAAAGATTACATTTGATGGTGAAGATATTAAGAATTATACATTAAAGAGTTTAAGAAGCAATGTGGGAATTGTTCAGCAGGATGTTTACCTGTTTTCAGGTACCGTTATGGAAAATATTTTATACGGATGTGTAGATGCCACGAGAGAACAGGCAATAGAAGCAGCAAAAAAAGCAGGAGCACACCAGTTTATATCTGAATTAAAGGACGGATATGATACTTATATAGGAGAAAGAGGTGTCAAGCTTTCGGGCGGACAGAAACAGCGTATAAGCATAGCGAGAGTATTTCTTAAAAATCCGCCTATAATGATCCTTGATGAAGCTACATCTGCACTTGACAACCAGAGTGAATGGGATATTGCAAATTCATTAAAAGAGCTTTCAAAAGGACGTACTACAATTACAATAGCTCACAGATTATCAAGTATAAAAAATTCAGACAGAATTATAGTTCTAAGTGATGACGGTATTATAGAAGAGGGAAATCATGAATCACTTATGGCCGAAAAAGGAGAATACTATAATTTATATACTATGATGGATAAAATTAAGTGATAATTACAAAATGTGGCAAGAAATCTGTATTTTATAAAAAAACAAACAAATGTATACTTGAATTTTGGCTTATTTTTAGGTATTATTAATTAGAATACATTTTAAAAAGGAGAAAAATTGTATGAGCGAAAAGAAAGAATTTAAGCCATACATTCCTGCAGAGAAAATCACTCCTGAAATTACGGTTACTTCTGTAATTATGGGTGTTCTTCTTGCAGTAGTGTTTGGTGCAGCCAATGCTTACCTCGGCTTGAGAGTAGGTATGACTGTTTCAGCATCTATTCCGGCAGCTGTACTTGCTATGGGTGTAATTCGCGTTATTATGCGTAAGAATTCAATCCTTGAAAGTAATATTGTTCAGACTGTTGGTTCTGCTGGTGAATCATTGGCAGCAGGTGCTATTTTTACTTTGCCTGCCCTTTTCTTATGGGCAAAAGAGGGTAAGATGGACAATCCAAGTATTGTCGAGATTACTTTGATTGCATTACTTGGAGGTTTACTCGGTGTATTCTTTATGATACCGCTTCGTAATGCTTTAATTGTTAAGGAGCATGGTATATTGCCTTATCCTGAAGGTACAGCATGTGCAGAGGTACTTCTTGCAGGTGAAGAAGGAGGAGCTAATGCTTCTACAGTATTTGCCGGAATGGGATTTGCAGCTGTATGTAAGTTTGTTATTGATGGTCTTAAAGCGGTTCCGGGAGAAGTTTCTTTGCGTGTTAAGGGCTTTGCCGGAGAAATTGGAACACAGATTTATCCTGCTGTAATGAGTGTTGGATATATCTGCGGACCTCGTATTTCTTCATATATGTTTGCAGGTGGTATATTCAGCTGGCTTGTTATGATACCTGCTATCGTATTGTTTGGTTCTTCAATAATTTTATATCCGGGCGAGGCAACTATCGGAGAAATTTTTGCAAAAAATGGTGCAGCAGGAATCTGGGGCTCTTATATACGTTATATCGGTGCAGGTGCTCTTGCAGCGGGCGGTATTATAAGCCTTGTTAAATCACTTCCTCTTATCGTGAGAACCTTCAGAGATGCGATTAAGAGCATGGCTTCTGCAAAGAGTGTTGGCACAGACAGAACATCTAAAGATCTTGATATGAGACTTGTTCTTGTATTTGTTGCAGCATGTACTTTACTTATCTGGATTGTTCCTGCAATTCCTGTAACATTAGTAGGTGCTATAATAGTAGTTGTATTCGGTTTCTTCTTCGCAGCCGTATCTTCAAGAATGGTTGGTATTGTAGGAAGTTCTAATAACCCTGTATCAGGTATGGCTATTGCAACACTTCTTATCACAACTGTAATTTTAAAGCTTACAGGTGACAGCGGTATACACGGTATGCAGGGAGCTATAGCAATAGGTTCAATTATCTGTATCGTAGCAGCTATCGCAGGTGATACATCACAGGATTTAAAGACAGGATACTTGCTTGGTGCTACACCTGTAAAGCAGCAGATTGCTGAGGTTATCGGTGTTGTTGCGGCAGCTTTTGCAATCGGCGGTACACTTTATCTTCTTAACAGTGCATGGGGCTTTGGTACAGAAGAACTTGCAGCTCCTCAGGCTACTTTGATGAAGATGATTATAGAAGGTGTTATGGACAGTAATCTTCCATGGGGACTTATATTTATTGGTGTATTTCTTGCTATTGCAATAGAAATAGTAGGAATTCCTGTTCTTCCTTTTGCAATCGGTGTTTATCTTCCTGTACAGCTTAGTGCTTGTATCATGGTTGGTGGTCTTGTACGTCTTGCATTTGATAAGCTTATCAAGGATGAGGAAAAGAGAAAGAATTGTGTAAGCAATGGTATTCTTTTCTGTTCAGGTATGATTGCCGGAGAAGGTCTTGTTGGTATTTTATTGGCATTGTTTGCTGTATTTGGTATTAACAAAGTTATTGATATTTCAGGATTTATTTCTTTGCCTAAGGGTGTCTTGGACATTTTAAGTTTAGTTCTATTTGCAGGTATAATTGCGGTAGTTTGTTTATTTTCAATGCGCAAGAAAAAATCCGCTGCTAAGGAATAATAACCATGAAAAATAAAAAACAGGTGATTTCACGTAATTATCTTGAGAAAATACCTGTAAGGCCGGAACATATAACATGGTCTGCAAATGAAAAAGGTATTATAACTCTTGATATTGAAAATAAGGGTGTTTTTAATAAAATAGCGCAGGTGCTGTTTAAAAAACCAAAGGTATCACATATTCATCTTGATGAGATGGGAAGTTTTGTGTGGCCCCTTATAGATGGTAAAACTGATATAATAGAAATTGGAAAGAAGGTTGAGGAACACTTTAAAGAAAAAGCAAATCCTCTGTATGAAAGACTGGCAAAGTACTTTCAGATTCTTGACAGTTACGGTTTTGTAAAGTGGAATGATAAAAATTAATACAAAGGCGCCGGTATTTATGCCGGCGCTTTTAGTAGTTGAAAGGGGTAAAATATGTATAATGAATTAACTGAGAATGATATTAAAAAAATGCGTGAGGAAATAGAATACAGAACGTTGGTAGTAAGAAAAGAAGCTTTGGAGGAAGTAAAGACAGCCAGAGCGCATGGTGATTTAAGTGAAAATTTTGAATATCACGCAGCAAAAAAAGTTAAAAATCAAAATGAGAGCAGAATAAGATATCTGCAGAGAATGATTAAAACTGCCACAATAATAAATGATTCATCAGCAGAGGATGAGGCCGGTGTTAATAATACCGTAGAAATATATTACGAAGATGATGAAACTACAGAGAAAATAAAGCTTGTGACGACAGTCAGAGGAGATTCACTGGAGGGACTTATAAGTATTGAGTCACCGCTTGGCAAAGCCATATTAGGTCATAAGGTCGGCGACAGAGTTCTGGTAAGTGTAAATGAAAGCATAAGCTATTATATACAGATAAAGTCAATTAAGAAAACAGATGACAGTGATGATGTAATACAGTCGTTTTAGGAATGTGTTTTATTAAAGAATTAAGAAATATTTTGGAAAATTTAAATATTATATTGACAATATATAATTTGTTTTATATAATATAGATATATAAATGATATTTTGAGTATAATATATCGATGCAAATCAGAGCATGGGAATTAAAAAATCAAAAGAAATTCAAAATATGATATATAAATTTGATTTTATATGGGGGACTGTGTGGGATTAGACAGTGTACAGGAAGCAGCTGTAAATCATTATAGGGGGCCGGCTATGATACTTGCAGGGCCGGGAAGCGGTAAGACTACGGTTATTACGCATAGGATACGTAATCTTATAGAAAAGCATAATGTGCCTCCTGAAAGGATTATGGTAATTACCTTTACGAAGCTTGCATGTATACAGATGAGGGAGAGGTTTCTTAAGCTGCATGGACAGGAAAGTACATCAGTGATGTTTGGTACATTTCATGCGGTGTTTTTTATGATACTTAAGTCAGTATACAATTATAATTCCGGGAGTATTATTAAATTTAAGAGTCAGCGTCAGTTTGTAAAAATGCAGCTTTTGTGTACTCAATCTATAGTGTATGATGAAAGTTCTGTTATTTCTGATATATTATCTGAGATTGCGAAAGTAAAATCCAATATTGCAAATACAGATTTTGACACATATATTCCGTCAAGCTGTGAAAAGAATGTTTTTATGCAAATTTACAATGAATATGCAAATTTTCTTAAAGCTCAAAGGATGATTGATTTTGAGGATATGCTGATAAAGACATATGAAGTTTTAAAGAATAATGAGCAGATTCTTATGTTGTGGCAGAATAAGTATGATTTTATACTTATAGATGAGTTTCAGGATGCTTCGTCTATTCAGTTTGAGATTATGAAAATGTTGTCGGATATCCATAAGAATATATTTGTAGTGGGAGATGATGACCAGAGCATATATGGTTTTAGAGGTGCGGCGCCTAAGGTTATGAAAGGCTTTGCCGAAAGTTACAAGGACTGTGATATTTACAAGCTTAATGTAAATTACAGGTCGGCAGGAAATATAGTATATGCGGCAAAAAGATTAATTGACTGTAATAAGGACAGGTTTTATAAGGCGCTTATGCCATATAGTGATTTAGGCTGTGATGTGGAATATCATACTTTTGATAATCAGTTATCACAGAATAACTTTTTGGCTGATTATATATGCAGCAGTGATTGTCAGACTGCTGTTTTGACAAGAACTAATACTGCTTCTTTGGATTTGGTATGTTTACTTAAGAAAAAAGGGATAGATACGGTATTTAACGGTCAGATTGCAAATTTTTATTCACATTGGATTATTGAAGATATTATATCGTATATAAGTATTGCATTAGGGGATAATAAGCGTGAATATTTCTTAAGGATTATAAACAAACCCATGAGGTATGTTGACAGAAGCTTTTTTATTGAGTCTTTTGTAGATGTTGAAAATGTGGTATCACAGATGCAGCAGTTAAATCAAATTCAGTTAATATCAGTTTTTAAGGAGTTTTTGTGTCACATAAAGATAATTAAGAATCTAAATCCGTTTGCGGGAATAAATTATATAAGAAAAGCGGTTGGGTATGACCGGTATTTAAAAGAACATGCAGAGGAACAGAATGTTAAAGTGCAGGATTTTTATAGTGTGCTTGACCGGTTTCAAAGTTTATCATTAAAATTTGATACATATGAACAATGGCTTAAGTATATAAAAATGTGCAGGAATATGGATAATGAAGATAAGAAGTCCAAATACGACAGACAAAGACAGGAAAGCCGGGTCAGCTTTTGTACAATGCATTCATCAAAAGGATTGGAATTCGACACTGTTATTATTCCCGATGTAAATGAAGGTATAATTCCCAATTCCAAAGCATTGACAGATGATTCCATAGAGGAGGAGCGCAGACTGTTTTATGTTGCGGTAACAAGAGCAAAGAAGAAGCTTATAATATGCTGTGTAAAAGAGAAAAGTAATAAAACCATGCAGCCCTCAAGATTTATAAGGGAACTGCATGGCATGAGAAATTAAAGAATATAAAATAATTCCTATTTTTTTATTTATTATTCTTCATCCTCTTCAGCATATAGTTCTTCATATTCCATAGCGTCGAGTTCTTCATCAAATGCTTCTGAAACAATTTCATATTCTTCATCAGTTTCAATATTTTCAAGAAGCGGTTCACCATTTTCGTTTTCAGTGTATCGATACAAATATATGTCCTGTTCATCATCTTCAGAATCCTCTAATGGGATAAGAGCGATATAATTATTTTCTCCGGCAGGAAAAATTCTGTATATGGCACATTCACATTCAGTACCATCATCTAAAGACAGGGTAACAGTAGAATATTCATTCTGATTGTTTGAGTTTGTCATATTAACCTCCATTCTGCAGACACATTTCGTCATTTTCAAGTGCTGTAAATAAATTGTACAGCAAAAATTACATATAAAATGTACCAAATTATCAGACAAAAAGCAATATTGTAAATTAAATAAATAATTTATATGACTTACTTAATTTTTTAATGGGAAAATGGCTTGTACAATTAATAAAATTAGTGTATATTGTGATTAATTGATAGTACTTATTTTTATTGTTTGTATGAGCTATTTGCGATATATAGTTTGAGTAATGGGGATTATGTGACGTAGATGCGTCTGTGGAATGGAGATTAGAAATGGATAAGATTGATAAAAAGTTAATTACACTATTACAGCAGAATGCAAGAATGCCTTTAAAAGCGCTGGCAGAGCAGGTGTTTTTATCATCTCCGGCAGTTTCTGCAAGGTTGGAGCGTCTTGAGAGAGAGCAGATAATTGAGGGTTATGAGGTTAAAATTAATAAAATAAAGCTTGGTTATCATATTACTGCATTTATAAATCTTGAGGTGGCACCTGTTCAGAAAAAAGATTTTTATCCGTTTGTGCAGTCATGTCCTAATGTCGTTGAATGTAACTGTGTTACAGGAAATTATTCAATGCTTCTTAAGGTGGTATTTCCAAGTACTATGGAGCTTGATACATTTATAGGGCAGCTGCAGAAATTCGGAAGAACGAGTACGCAGATAGTATTTTCGACACCTGTTGAGTTAAGAGGTATTGATGTAAATGCAGATATGCCGGTTGAGAATAATTGATTAAAATAATATAAAAAGCTGATGTCTTATTGTGAGATATCAGCTTTTTTGTTATAATTGGTAAATAAAATCGTTGTGAAAAAACATTATTAGGAGATGTTTTTTGCTTAAGATAATGAAGATTAATATGGAGAATGTATATGAGTAATATAGAATTTAAGTATCAGAATAAAGTATCATCAATAAGAGAGAATGTATCAAAGGTTATTGTAGGTAAAGAAAGTGTAACAGACTTAGTTATAACTGCTTTACTGGCAGGAGGACATGTTTTGCTGGAAGACGTTCCGGGAACAGGAAAGACAATGCTTGCGAAAACTTTTGCTAAAACATTGGATTCGGAATTTAGGAGAATACAGTTTACACCTGATTTACTTCCTTCAGATATAACGGGTATTAATTTTTACAATCAGAAAGAGGGCGATTTTGTATTCAGAAGAGGTCCGTTATTTGGCAATATAATACTGGCTGATGAGATTAACAGAGCTACTCCGAGAACTCAGTCGGCGTTACTGGAGTGTATGGAGGAAAGACAGGTTACAGTGGATGGTCAGACGAGCAGACTTGAGAGCCCGTTTATTGTAATTGCAACACAAAATCCTATCGAGACAGCCGGAACATATCAGCTTCCTGAGGCACAGCTTGACAGATTTTTATTAAAGGTTTCAATGGGTTATCCAAAAAGAGAGGAAGAAATCAGTATAATAAGCAGATTTCTTTTTGACAGTCCTATAGATACAGTAAGTCCTGTTTGTTCAAAACAGGAAATAACAGAGATGATAAGAGAGACAAAAAATGTATATGTGCATGAAGCTGTTATGGGATATATTACTGATATTGTAAATGCGACAAGAAATAATGAAAATGTATCTGTCGGTGTCAGTATAAGAGGTACTTTAAACATGGTAAATGCGGCGAGGGCATATGCATATGTCCAGGGAAGAGGCTATGTGGTACCGGAGGATATTTATACACTCAGTGTTCCTGTTTTTGCACACAGAATAGTTTTAAAGCGTGGAATGACAAGCCGCGATAACAGGGAAGAACTGATAAAGGAAATACTTGACACAGTAAATGTGCCTACAGAGGATTGGAATAAATGATTATAGTAGTAATGTTGCTTGGAGGGCTTGCTGTATATCTGCTTCTTGAAAATATTTACCGCAAAATGTGGAATAAGGGATTAGAGGTAAATATTGATTTTTCAAGAAAACATGTATCGGCAGGTGAGACTGCTGAACTTGTTCAGATAGTGACTAACAGGAAATGGCTTCCGTTGTCATATATAAATGTGAAATTTCAGATAGATAAAAGCCTGATATTTGATGATGGAACACAAAATTCCTTCGTTTCGGATAAAACATACCGCAACGATATATTTTCGCTGCTTATGTATCAGAAGGCTACAAGAACTCTTTCGGTGCTGTGCACAAAACGAGGTATATATACGATAAGTGATATGCAGGTTGTTTCGACAGGAATGTTTATGAAGGACGTGCTTGTAATGGTCACACCATCAAATGCGCAGATTGTTGTTTATCCTAAAAAGCTTGATACAGGCAGTATTAATGTTGCATTCAGGAAGCTTATGGGTATGGTGGAAAATAACAGCCATATGTATGAGGATCCTTTTGCATTCAGGGGGATAAGAGAATATACGGAGTATGATTCATTAAACTCAATTAACTGGAAAGCTTTTGCAAGAACAGGAAATCTTATGGTTAACGAATATAATGAAACCGTATGCCAGGAAGTATGTATTTTGTTAAATGTAGAACCAGAGGGTATGCTTATAAGGGAAGAACTCTCAGAAACTTCAATTTCGATAGCATCAGGGCTTGCAGAAATGCTCATAGAAAAAGGTATTGTGGTGTCGTTAATCAGCAATGGAGTAAATACTTTTTCAAAGGAGCCGGTTATTGTTTATGGTGCGAGTGGATTTTCTCATATAAATACTATAAATACTTCATTGGCAGGAATTGAACTTAGGCAGGGGCAGCCTGATTTTAAAGACATATTGTCGCAATATGTACCGAAAGTATCAAATAATAATGTGATATACTGTATGATTTCTCAAAACAGGAGAGCAGATTTGCAGAAATCATTTAGCGAATATATTAATGACAGTTCAAGCTGCATGTGGATAGCTCCATGCTTTAAAGGGGAAGAAGCAGAACTTGAATACAGCAATGCACATTATTATCAGTGGGAGGTGAAGCATCATGCGAAGCAGTTCTAAGCAAATCGGCGTAAGAGGTGTCCTTTCACTGCTTGAGATACTTATACAGTGCATAACCTTTTCGGCTGTCACGGTTGCAGCGTATTTCGGAGCTGTAGGAAAGCCGGACGAACAGCTATATACATGCTTTTATATTGTTGTTCCCGTTGTTATTTCGTATTTTTTAAGAAAATATATTAATAACTTTAATCTGTTTATATTTTCAAATATATGTCTGGTTTTGCTTGGGATTATAGTTGGAAGCGGAACAGATGAAAAAGTATTTAATGCTCTTATAATGACTGCGTTCTGCGGCTATTCAATAAAAATAAAAAATTCAGCACAGCAGGCTTATGACAGCAAAAAGGAACAGATACTTGAGAGCGGCAAAAATATAACCGAAAATGAGGCATTAAGCCTTATGGCTCAGACAGAGCGAGTTCCGATGGCTATGGTGGCTGTTATTATTGTAGGATATTTTGTTGGAGTACTGTCACACAGGATAATTATAATGAATATGGAAGTTATTTTTTGCATAATGTTTATTGTGCTTCAGATACTTTATAATAATATGAGCAAAATCAACCAGGTTTTTATTTTAAACAGCGGCAAAACAGAATTTCCGGCAAGACAGTTAAAAAACGTAAATTCATTTATGACAGTAGCAGCAATAATTCTTATACTTGTCGGAATGCTTATTTTTTATAATGGAGAATATGGGAATATTTTTGCGATTATGGGAAGTATAGGCGCAAGCATAGCTAAAATATTCGGAAGAATATTTTTGTTTATTTTAGGACTTTTCGGAAAAGAATCCGATAATATACCGCAGGAGCCTCCAAAGGAGCCGGACGCAGGGCAGCTTATCGGAGGAGAAGCTTATCAGCCATCTGCTGTTATGACAGCACTTATTCAGGTATTTGTATTTGTACTTGTTATCGGAATAATAATAGGCTTGATTTATTGTCTTCGTGTTTATGTACGAAATTTTAATAGGGTAAGAAAGCTTGGAACAGATAAGATAGAGTATATAAAGCCGGAATATAAAAAGAGCAGTATTTCAAATGATAGAAAATTAAAGAATGTTAATTTGTCAAAGGAAGAAAAATCAGTGAGGAAGCTGTACAAAGCAAAAGTTTTAAAGGGAACAAAGGGAAAGCTTCCGGATACGACGAGTACACCTATCAGGCTTACAAAGGATACTATAACAGGTGATGATGACAAGGCAATGAAGATAACAGGAATATATGAAAAGGCACGTTATTCACAGGAAAAAATAACTGAAGAAGAAATAAATATTATGAAAAATTTGTCTTGACACTTAATTGCTAATAATGTATATTAACATCAATAATAATTCAAAGGCTAAGAAGAGGAATATTAGATATTAACCGGCATAAGAGAGCTGTCGTATGGTGCAAGACAGTGGAAGGAAGATATTGAACTCGCCTCGGAGCTGCTATCTGAAAGTATAAAAGGGTTAAAGCTCAGATATACGAGTAGGCATAGACGGAAAACCAACCGTTATAGTGGTCAGAATATAAGATGATTTATCCGTATTCTGGTGAGTGCACGATTATGTCGTGAATAAGAGTGGTAACGCGCGAGATTATAGTCTTTCGTCTCTTGACAGATTTTTGTCATGGGCGGAAGACTTTTTTGACGTTGCGCGAATACGCAATATTTTTTATTTTGGAGGAGAGAGCGATGTTTGATTACAGACAGTATAAGAGAGGCTATTTTATGCCAAAGGAAGAATGTAATGACTGGGTTAAAAAGGAGTATATAGACAAAGCGCCTGTTTGGTGTTCAGTTGATTTAAGAGATGGTAATCAGGCTTTAGTTGAGCCAATGAGCCTTAATGAAAAATTAGAATTTTTTAAGCTTCTTGTAAAAGTTGGTTTTAAGGAAATTGAAGTCGGATTTCCGGCTGCTTCTGAGACAGAATATGAATTTTTGCGTACCTTGATTGAGAAAGATATGATTCCTGACGATGTTACGGTGCAGGTGCTTACACAGGCAAGAGAACATATTATTAAAAAGACTTTTGAGGCGATAAAGGGAGCTCCGAGAGCAGTTGTACATGTGTATAATTCAACTTCGTTAGCACAGCGCGAGCAGGTATTCAGAAAATCCAAAGAAGAGATTAAGAAAATTGCAGTTGAGGGGGCAAAGCTGTTAAAGGAGCTCGCATCAAAGGAAGAGGGAAATATAGCATTTGAGTATTCTCCGGAAAGCTTTACGGGAACAGAACCTGAATATGCTCTTGAAGTATGTAATGCAGTTATTGATGTATGGGAGCCTACAGCTGATAATAAGTGTATAATAAATCTTCCTGCAACGGTCGAAATGTCTCTTCCGCATGTTTTTGCAAGTCAGGTTGAGTATATGCATAAAAATCTTCATAACAGAGAAAATGTTATTATATCTTTGCATCCTCACAATGACAGAGGAACAGGTGTGGCAGACGCTGAGCTTGGACTTCTTGCCGGAGCTGACAGAATCGAGGGAACTTTATTTGGAAATGGTGAAAGAACCGGTAATGTAGATATAATTACACTTGCAATGAATATGTATGCGCAGGGTGTCAATCCGTGTCTTGATTTTTCAAATATGCCTGAGCTTGCAGAAGTATTTGAAAGACTTACACAGATGAAAATTGATGACAGGCACCCATACTGCGGAAAGCTTGTGTTTGCTGCATTTTCAGGTTCGCATCAGGATGCTATTTCAAAGGGTATGCACTATCGTGTTGAGACAGACCCTGAGCATTGGACAGTACCTTATCTTCCTATTAATCCTGAGGATGTCGGTCGTACATATGATTCAGATGTTATACGTATCAACAGCCAGTCAGGTAAAGGCGGAGTTGCTTATGTGCTTGAGCATAATTACGGAATGATTATTCCAAAGAAAATGCGTGAGGATTTGGGGTACGCAGTTAAGGATGTTTCTGATGTTAATCACAAGGAGCTTGCGCCGGGTGAAGTGCTTGAGATATTTGAGAAAAGATATAAGAAATTTACTCCTGTATTTAAAATTACAGAGGTGCATTTCAAGCAGGTAAACGGTATTCAGACAGTTGTAACTATTGAGAAAGACGGTGAGAAAGTTAACATTGAAGCATCTGGAAACGGACGTCTTGATGCGGTAAGCAACGCACTCGAAGAGTATTTCGGCAAACCTTGCAACATTTGTGTGTATGAGGAACATACGCTGAATAATAAGGGCTCAGAGTCAAGCGCTATCGCTTATGTAGGTATAACGGGAACTGACGGAAAAGAATATTATGGGGTAGGAATTGACCATGATATTATAAGAGCATCTATTGATGCTTTAGAGTCTGCTATGAACAGAAGTATGGTGGATTAAATTAAATTTATGTTATGACGGAGGATTATCGTGAAAAAGCTTATTTTGGCATCAGGTTCACCGAGACGCAGGGAGCTTATGGAGCAGATTGGTCTTGATTTTGATGTTATAACAAGTAACGCAGAAGAAGAAACTAATGAAAAATTGCCTGATATGGTGGTGAAAGAAATTTCGAGATTAAAGGCAGAAGCTGTATTTGAAAATTTTTCAGAATGTGATAAAAGAGCGAGTGTTGTAATCGGTGCGGATACAATCGTATATGCAGATGGTAAGTTTTTGGGAAAGCCTCACGATGCCGATGAAGCATTTGAAATGATAAAAGGCCTGTCAGGTAAGGTTCACAGCGTGTATACGGGTGTTACGGTTATGACAGAAGAAAAGATATTTTCATTTGCAGAACAGACAAAAGTTAAGGTCTATGAAATGTCGGATGAAGAAATAAAGAATTATATAGAAACAGGAGACTGTTTTGACAAAGCAGGAGCTTATGGTATACAGGGAAGCTTTGCGGCATATGTATCGGGAATCGAGGGCGATTATAATAATGTCGTAGGGCTTCCTGCTGCAAGGCTCTATCATGAACTTAAAAAGGAGCAGTTAATCTAATGATAAAATTCATTGCAAGTGACCTTGACGGTACATTACTTTTAAACGGTGCACAGGAAGTAGATAGATCGTTTTTTGATGTTATTGATAAAATAAGTTACAAAAAATGTATTTTTGCGCCTGCGAGCGGAAGACAGATGGTAAGTCTGCAAAGGCTGTTTGCACCTGTTGCAGATGAACTGCTTTATATAGCTGAGAATGGTGCTCTTGTAAAATATAAGGATGAAACTATAGCAAAGACGCCGATTGACAGGAAGCTTGCAATGGATATTATCGAAGATGTGATTAATATGCCAAATTGTGAGGTTTTAGTTTCGGGCGAGAAAACAGCATATATAAAGCCTAAGTCAGATGAGTATAGATATCGTATGACTAAGGTTATTAACTATCACACGACATTGGTGGATGATTTTTCACAAATTGATGAAGATATATTAAAGGTAGCCGTATGCGATTTGTCAGGAATAGTTAATTCCAAAGACTATTTTATGAGTAAGTGGAAAGATTTGTCAGCAGTCACAGTATCAGGAGATTTGTATATAGATTTTATGGACAAATCTGTAAATAAGGGCATGGCTGTAAAACAGGTTCAGCAGTATTTTGGTATAACGAAAGATGAATGTATGGCATTCGGGGATAATTTTAATGATATTGAAATGCTTGATGAAGTGACATACTCATATGCAATGGAAAAAGCGGTGTCTGAGGTTAAGGCACATGCAAATTATATAACTGCAAATGTAGAAAAAATTTTAAGACAATATTTTTAGGATAATATAGTGGAGTGGAGGTTAGTATGGATAAATATATAGATGAATGTGCACAAGTATTTTTAGAACAGCAGGGAAAGCTTTTTGATGAGCCGGTAGTTTTTGATCTGGAGGAGGCGAAAGAGTTTCTCGAAGATTGCTTTGCACAGGTATTTGAAAATATCGGTGAGGTGAGGGAATATCTTAAAGAAGAGGGGATGGATGTCGATGATATGTCCGATGAGGAATTAGAGGAGCAGCTTGAAGTATTTAAACTGGAAAACGGATATTATTTTGTGGTAGAAGCGTAAACAGAGGTGTTTTTTGAAAATTACAGTAGTGTGTGTCGGAAAAATTAAAGAAAAATTTTTTACTCAGGCAATAGATGAATATACAAAAAGACTTTCAAGGTATTGTAAGCTTGCTATAGTTGAGCTTCCTGATGAAAAAACACCTGATAATGCAAGCGAGCAGGTAAATGTTGCTATAAAGGATAAAGAAGGGGAACGTATTTTATCGGCAGTAAAGCCGGATGATTATGTGATAGCTCTTGCGATAGAGGGCAAAATGCTTGATTCTGTGGAATTATCAGAAAAAATTGATAAGCTCGGTATAAGCGGCACAAGCAGTATAACATTTGTTATAGGAGGCTCTCTCGGACTGTCAAAAAATGTGTTGGACAGAGCTGATTTTAAGCTGAGTTTTTCAAAAATGACATTTCCTCATCAGTTGATGAGAGTGATTTTGATGGAGCAGATTTACAGGTCTTATAGGATAATAAAGAATGAACCGTATCATAAATAGGTTGTGTTAGGACAATGAATTGATAATATTAGAAAATCACTTTGAGAAAGAGAAACAGATGTCGTATAAGATAGTCATAAGAGTGAATATAAATCAAAAACAGCACCTCCAACCTTAGTAATTTTATATTACATAAGGCTGGAGGTGTTAATAAATTGTATGAATTTAGAGATTACGTGCTACCTCATAAGCATCCCAAATAGCTGCGCGGATATTTCTGACTTCTTTACCATCACCTAAATTATATACATGAGTATATTTGTTTCTTAACTTGTCAAACAGGTCATGTTTAGGCTTGTAGCCGACAGCAATAACAGTCTGATCAGTTGAAATGGTTTTTTCAGCGTCATCCTGAATGATTTTAATTTCATTAGCATGGATTTCACTTACTTTGGCGTTACCGATAATTTGAACCTTATTGAAAGCTAACAAATCACGGAGCATCCATTCATTCATAGGTGGAAGGGCAATTCCTGATTTCAAGATGTCAGGCAAAGCTTCAACTATTGTTACGTTCTTACCGTTCTGGGCTAAGTGTAATGCTAATTCACAGCCGACTAAACCGCCGCCTATAACAACAACGTTGTCTTTAGCAGGTACTTTATTTGTTAATACTTCATTAGCCAGTACAGCGTGTTCAACACCGTTAATCGGAGGAACTACAGGAACAGAGCCTTCGCATATAAACAGGCTATCAGGTTTTAAAGCATCAATTTTTTCTTCATCAGCTAAAGTATTTAGTCTGACATCTACACCAAGTCTGTCTAATTCGTTCGTATAGTAAGATGCCAAAGCCAAATCATCTTCTTTAAACTTAGGCATACCGCCAACTAATAATTCTCCGCCAAGTCTGTCAGAAGCTTCAAAGAGAGTAACTTTATGACCGCGAAGAGCAGATACACGGGCTGCTTCAAGTCCGGCAGGTCCGCCGCCGACAATAACTACTTTTTTCTTGTCAACAGCAGGAACAACACCAACTGTATCTTCACGTCCGCATTCAGGATTAACTGCACAGCTTCCTAAACCTGATTGTAATAAGCGTCCGAAGCATCCGTCGTGACATCCCAGACATGGTCTGATTAAATCTTCTGAACCGTCCTTTAATTTGTTAACGTAATCAGGATCACTTAATAGAGGACGTCCTAATCCAACACCATCAATAGTTCCTTTATTTAAGGCATCTACTGCCATCTTCGGATTATCCATTCTTCCGGCAACAAGTAAAGGCACCTTAGCAGCATCACGGATTTTTTCTACTAATGGAAGGTACATTCCTTTTTCGAAATACATTGGCGGATGAGCCCAGTACCAAGAATCATAAGTTCCGGCATCAGCGTCAAAGGCATCGTATCCTGCATCTTGAAGAATTTTTACAGCTTCAACAGCTTCATCAACATCTCTGCCTAATTCTTTAAAATCTTCACCAGGTAAACCGCCTTGACGTAATTGTTTTATGTAACTCTTAATTGAAAAACGTAAAATAACAGGGAAATCTTTACCGCATTTATTCTTAATTGTCTCAACAATTTCAGTGGCAAAACGTAAACGTCCCTTTAAGTCGCCGCCATACTTATCAGTTCTTTGGTTAAATAATGTCATTGTAAAGCAATCCAATAAATAGCCTTCATGAACAGCATGAACTTCAACCCCATCAAATCCGGAATTTTTGGCAATCAGTGCGGCGTCACCGAATTTTTCAATAATATGCTCAATTTCTTCGGTTGTTAATTCACGACAAGGTGCATTGGGAATCCAACGGTTAGTAGTTGGACTAGGAGCAACAAAATCTTTTGCATCAACAAAATTAGGCAGAGCAGATCTTCCTAAACCGGCTGTCAGCTGTAAAAAGATTTTTGTTCCAAAAGCGTGGGTACGGTCTGTCATTTCTTTTGCTTTATGCTCATACTTCAAAGGCAGCATATTAGGGCATGGGAAACTACAGATGGCATGTGGTTCAACATCATTTTCAACCCAGTTAGCTCCGGTGATAATTAAACCAACTCCGCCTTTTGCTCTTTCAACATAATAATCAATACTTTGTTGAGTGTAACAATAATTTTCATCGACATCGACAATTGTTGCCATAGGTGCCATGAAAAACTTGTTTTTAATTTCAACATTTCCGATTATCAGAGGTTCAAATAATGGCTCATAAATGTTCTTCATACGCTTTTCTCCTTTCATGATGAAATTTATGATTACATAGTAGCACTGAGTATTTACGATTACAATAGATTTTTGAATATTATTTTATAATAAAACAATTAACTGAAAATAATATTTAAATTAAATAATTATTAAAAAATAGTGCTGTTATAGCTTGTATATTTTTAATTAGGATTTGAGAAGATAAAAAAGACAGCACAAAAATATAAAAATTTTCATGCTGTCTTTATTTTAATTATTTATAAAATTAAGCCTGTGGACCTGCAGAAACTAAAGCCTTACCTGCGTCATTACCCTCATACTTAGAGAAGTTCTTAACGAATCTTTCTGCTAAGTCTTTAGCCTTAACTTCCCATTCAGAAGCATCAGCGTAAGTATCACGTGGATCAAGGATATTTGAATCTACGCCAGGAAGTTCTGTTGGAACCTCAAAGTTGAAGTAAGGAATCTTCTTTGTAGGTGCATTTAAAATGTCACCGTTAAGGATTGCATCGATGATACCACGAGTATCACGGATAGAGATACGCTTACCTGTACCGTTCCAGCCTGTGTTTACTAAGTAAGCCTTAGCACCGCTCTTTTCCATCTTCTTAACAAGTTCTTCAGCGTACTTTGTAGGATGAAGCTCAAGGAAAGCCTGTCCGAAGCAAGCAGAGAAAGTAGGTGTAGGTTCTGTAATACCTCTTTCTGTACCTGCAAGCTTAGCTGTGAAGCCTGAAAGGAAGTAGTACTGTGTCTGCTCTGGAGTAAGGATTGATACCGGTGGAAGTACACCGAAAGCATCAGCTGATAAGAAAATTACGTTCTTAGCAGCAGGAGCAGCAGAAACAGGACGAACAATCTTTTCAATATGGTTGATTGGGTAAGATACACGAGTATTTTCAGTTACACTCTTATCATTGAAATCAATCTTACCGTCAGCATCTAATGTTACGTTCTCTAAGAGAGCATCTCTCTTGATTGCATTATAAATATCAGGTTCAGAATCTTTATCAAGGTTAATAACCTTAGCGTAGCAGCCGCCTTCGAAGTTGAAGATACCGTTATCATCCCAACCATGCTCGTCATCGCCGATAAGAAGACGCTTAGGGTCTGTTGAAAGAGTTGTCTTACCTGTACCTGAAAGACCGAAGAAAATAGCTGTATTTTCACCGTTCATATCTGTGTTTGCAGAGCAGTGCATAGAAGCGATACCCTTTAATGGGAGGTAGTAGTTCATCATAGAGAACATACCTTTCTTCATTTCTCCGCCATACCATGTATTAACAATAATCTGCTCGCGGCTTGTAATATTGAACAATACAGCAGTTTCTGAGTTAAGGCCTAATTCCTTATAGTTTTCAACCTTTGCCTTAGAAGCGTTGTAAACAACGAAATCAGGTTCAAAGTTTGCAAGCTCTTCCTCAGATGGCTGAATGAACATGTTTGTAACAAAATGTGCCTGCCATGCAACTTCCACGATAAAGCGGATAGCCATACGTGTATCCTTGTTTGCACCACAGAATGCATCCACTACGTAAAGCTTCTTGTTAGAAAGCTCTTTTAAAGCAATTTCCTTAACTGCATCCCAAGCTTCCTGTGTAGCAGGATGGTTGTCGTTTTTGTATTCATCAGAAGTCCACCATACAGTATCCTTAGAATTTTCATCCATAACGATGAATTTGTCCTTAGGAGAACGACCTGTGTATACACCAGTCATTACGTTAACTGCACCGAGTTCGCTTTCCTGACCTTTTTCAAATCCCTCAAGTTCAGGCTTTGTCTCTTCTTCAAATAATAATTCGTAAGAAGGGTTGTGTACGATTTCTGTTGTACCGGTAATACCGTACTTGCTTAAATTAAGTTCTGACATTTTAATTTACCTCTTGTCTTTCATAGTGTTAGCGATAACTGCCTGCAAAAGCAGGAAACAGGCTATCTTTTTGAGAATGTGAAATAATCAACAATCCTCTATATATTATACATAATTAATTAATAAAATCAATAAAAAACGTCTTAAATTTTAAATCATTTAATATTTAAAAGTGTATAAGGCAAAAAAATTAAAAAAATTATTTACAAGTCAATTAAGAAACGTATAATATTTTGGGGAGAATATATAAAATTAACCTGTGATTATAATATTATTTTATTAAAGAAATGAGGATACTATGGTTATCAGAAAAGCAGAGCTTAAAGATTTAGAAAATCTTTTGTCAATATATAATTATGAAGTCATAAATACAGCAGCGACATTTGATTTAAATCCGAAAACTATAGGTGAGAGAAAAAAGTGGTTTTATGAGCATAATATAGGTAATCATCCGCTTATAGTGGCAGAAATGGACGGACAAGCAGTAGGTTATGCAAGTCTGTCATCATATAGAGAAAAGGAAGCATATAGTGCTACAGTGGAGCTCTCGGTTTATGTTGATGTAAAATACAGGAAAATGGGAGTTGCTAAAAAGCTTATGGAACAGATTCTTGACTATGCCAAAAATGATGAGAGTATACATTTGGTGCTTTCCGTTATTACATCTGGAAATGAGGCCAGTGTAAGGCTGCATGAGAAATTTGGGTTTACATTTTTTGGAACGATACCTCAGGCTGGAAGAAAGTTCGGAAAATATTGGGGCATTGACAACTACGGTTTGATAGTGGATTAATATTAGGAATAGAGGATTATTATGTCAGTAGTATCAGAGAATACAAATAAGGTAAGATTATTTTCAAACAGTGATTTAAAGAAACTTATTGTGCCGCTTATTTTTGAGCAGACACTGGCTATTACCGTGGGTATGGCCGATACAATGATGATATCATCGGCCGGAGAAGCAGCTGTGTCAGGCGTGTCGCTTGTAGATATGTTAAATAATTTAATTATAAGTGTTTTGGCGGCACTGGCAACTGGAGGTGCGGTTGTAACATCGCAGTTTATAGGAGCCGGGAAAAATGAGAGTGCGTGTCGTTCGGCTAAGCAGCTTATATATTCTTCGATTATTATTACAACAATAATTTCTGTGCTTATGATTATATTTAATCATGGAATAATTTCATTATTTTTCGGAAGAATAGAACAGGATGTATTTAATAATTCAGTTATATATCTTGTGATTTCAGCTTTGTCATTTCCATTTCTTGCAATGTATAATTCATGTGCGGCACTGTTTCGTTCAATGGGAAATTCCCAGATTACGCTTAAAGTATCGATTTTAATGAATATTATAAATGTCTGCGGAAATGCGCTTGGTGTGTATGTATTTAAGATAGGTGTTGCAGGTGTTGCCATACCTTCGCTTATATCGCGTGCAGTGGCGGCATTTGTGCTTTACATATTGTTAAAAAATCCAAAGCATATTATACATTTACAAAAAGAAAAATTTAAGTTTGACTGGTATATTATAAAGAAGATTTTTTATATTGGAGTTCCTAATGGGATTGAAAGCGGAATTTTTCAGTTGGGCAGAGTACTTGTGGTAAGTATTATTGCAGGCTTTGGGACAGTACAGATTGCGGCAAACGGAGTGGCAAACAGTCTTGACGGTATGGGATGTATTGTGGGACAGGCTATGAATCTTGCGATGATTGCAGTTATAGGAAGATGCGTCGGTGCAGGCGACAGTGAACAGGTAAAATACTATACTAAAAAGCTTATGGGTATGACATATGGGTTTACGGCAGTTGTAAATACTATTATTATTTTAGGACTTCCGTGGATTCTTAAATTGTATGCTCTCAGTGACGAGACAACACAGCTTGCATATATACTTGTTCTAATCCATAATGGATTAGCAATGCTTTTGTGGCCGGCTTCATTTGTGCTTCCTAATATGTTAAGGGCATGTAATGATGTAAGGTTTACGATGGTGCTTTCTATTTTTTCAATGTTTGCATTCCGTATAGGATTCAGTTATATTATAGGAGTGAATATGAATTATGGTATTATCGGAATCTGGATTGCGATGATTATGGACTGGATATTCCGTGTTGTGTGTTTTGTATGGCGTTATTTCAGCGGAAAATGGAAAATTACAGGCGGATTAGTGTGAAAAATCATGTTGATACAATGATTTTTCACACAGCTATTTGTTTCTGAGCAAAACAAATAGCCTTTATGGCAGAAGAGAAATCGCTTATGCGAATTTCTCTTTGCCTCTTCGCAACAAAGTTGCTCAAGAAATGAGGATTAGTATGAAAAAATAAATTACGAAAGGCAGGATTTATGTGAAATGAGAAAAGTAACTTTAGGAAAAACAGGTATAACAGTAAATAAAAATGGTTTTGGTGCACTTCCTATACAGAGAGTTTCAGAAAGTTTTGCTGTTGAATTGCTGCGCAAAGCATATAAAAATGGTGTTGATTTTTATGATACTGCACGTTTTTATACAGACAGTGAAAAAAAGCTCGGACTTGCATTTGAGGGAATGCGTGATAAAATTTATATTGCTACTAAGACAATGGCACAGGATGTAAAACATTTTTGGGAAGATTTGGAACAATCTCTTGAAAATTTAAAAACAGATTATGTAGATATTTATCAGTTTCACAATCCGTCATTTTGTCCAAAACCGGGAGACGGAACCGGACTTTACGAGGCAATGCTTGAGGCAAAGGCGCAGGGGAAAATTAAGCACATAGGTATTACAAACCATCGTCTTGCAGTGGCTGATGAGGCAATTTCATCAGGACTTTACGAGACACTTCAGTTTCCATTCAGCTATATTTCTTCAGATAAAGAGCTTGAACTTGTCAAAAAATGTGAAAAAGAGGGTATGGGCTTTATAGCTATGAAAGGGCTTGCAGGAGGACTTCTTAATAATTCAAAAGCAGTTTATGCCTATATGCTTCAGTTTGATAATGTACTTCCTATATGGGGAATACAAAGAGAGCATGAGCTTGATGAGTTTTTGTCTTATCAGGATAACGAGCCTGTGCTGGAGGGTGAGATAGAGGCTGTGATTAAGCATGATTTAGAGCAGCTTCAGGGAGAATTCTGCCGCGGCTGCGGTTATTGTATGCCTTGTCCTGTGGGAATAGAGATTAACAACTGTGCGAGAATGTCGCTTATGATAAGAAGAGCCCCGTCGGAGGCACAGCTTACAGAACAGATGCAGGCCAAGATGAAAAAGATTGAGGAATGCTTACATTGCGGACAGTGCAAGAGCAGATGTCCGTATGGGCTTGATACACCGGCACTTCTTGAAAAGAATTACAAAGATTATAAGGAGATTCTTGCAGGAAAAGAGTACTGATTTTGACACTGTAATCTTAATATGGCGGATGGTAAATCCCATAATTAATTGGGAAAATACTGTCCGCCGCATTTTTGCGGGAATGAGGACAGAGTGAAAAAACAAACAGCCGGCAATAAAGCTGCTTAAGAAATGAGGTAAAAATGAGAAGAAACAGAAAAAAGATTATTATTATATCGGCGTGTGCAGCCGCAGTTATAGCTTTTATTTTTATATTTATGAAGTTTTTGAACGGTAATTTTATATATTTTTCTGCAGGATTTTTTGATAAGAGCATGATTAAAACCGGCGGTCAGAAAGCTGATAGAATGGAAGTCATGATTTTGATGTCTGATACTAAAAAGGAATATGAAAAATTGTTTGGAAGTGATGCGTGGAGCCAGACAGTTGATGATGTCAATTTTGACGATTATGCAAAGGAACAGGTCAAATCAAAGCTTTCAAGAATAATGTGCATGAATAACTATGCGAAAGAAAAGGGAGTGGCATTGTCAAGGAGTCAGAAAGATGGGATTGATGATGCAGTTGACAGCTTTTATGGCAGTTTAAATGAACAGCAGATTAAGGAGTTTGGTGTCACAAAGGATAAATTGAAGGATATGTTTACAAAATTTGCTGTTGCGCAGACTGTTTATAATGATATGACAGATTCATTGGATATAGAGGTTAGTTCTGATGAAGCGCGAGTGATAGCAATACAGTATATATGTGCAGACAGTGAGGAAGCCATTAAAGCTGCAAAAGAACGCGTTGATAATGGTGAAATATTTTATGTGGTCGCAAAGGAAATCAATGGAGATGAATACGAGTGTCAGCTTGAACGCGGCGTTATGGATAAGGCATTTGAGGATGCGGCATTTGATTTAAGAAGCGGTGAGACAAGCGGAATAGTTGAGGCAAACGGAAAATATTATATTATAAAATGCAACAGTGATAATGAAAAGTCTAAGACAGAGGCAAATAAAGTAGTTCTGACGGAGAGAAAAAGACTTGATGCGTTTAACGAGCAGTTTGAGAAATATGAAGCAGATCAGTATGTTGAAGTCAATAAAAGAGCATGGAAAAAATTAAGGACAGCAGAAGTTAATGTGCTTCCGGTTAATTTTGAGGAAGTATATAATCAGTATTTAAAGCAATAGGAGAAATATAATGACAAAGCAGAAGTATGATGAGAACAGTATATCAATTCTGGAAGGACTTGAGGCAGTAAGAAAAAGACCTGGTATGTATATAGGGAGTGTCGGCACAAAGGGACTTAATCATCTTATATATGAAATAGCAGATAATGCAGTTGATGAGCATTTGGCAGGTTATTGCAGTGAAATAAATGTCACCTTAAATAAGGACGGTACTGCTACAATCAAGGATAACGGAAGAGGTATTCCTGTAGGGATTCATCCTAAAGCAGGTATTCCGGCTGTTGAGGTAGTATTTACAATGCTTCACGCAGGAGGTAAATTTGGAGATGGCGGATATAAGATATCAGGAGGTCTGCATGGTGTAGGCGCTTCTGTCGTAAATGCGTTGTCAGTATGGCTTGAAGTTGAGATAAGAATTGACGGAGCAGTTCATAAACAGCGTTATGAGAGAGGAAAAGTGGTTGAACCGTTAAACCAGATTGGGACGTGCAGAAAAAATGATACCGGAACAACGGTAACATTTCTTCCTGACGGAGAAATATTTGAAAAAACAGTATTTAAGGCAGACGCGATAAAGAGCAGACTTCACGAGACTGCATATTTAAATCCGGGTCTGACTATACATTTTGAAGATAAACGAGGTGAAAACAGCGAGAAAATAACATTTCATGAGCCTGACGGAATAAAAGCTTATGTAAAGGATTTAAATGAGGGAAAAGAGACTGTAAGCGATATTGTGTACTATAAAAAGAGTGAGGACGGAATAGAGGTTGAGGTCGCTTTTCAGTATGTAAATGAGTTCGAGGAAAATGTACTCGGATTTTGCAACAATATATATACACAGGAGGGCGGAACTCATTTAACAGGTTTTAAATCAAAATTTACAATGATTATAAATCAGTATGCCAGAGAGCTTGGAATACTAAAGGAAAAAGATGCAAATTTTACGGGCCTTGATGTAAGAAACGGAATGACAGCCATTGTTGCGGTAAAGCATCCTGCACCGAGATTTGAGGGGCAGACAAAGACCAAGCTTGATAATCCGGATGCAGGAACGGTAGTAAGCTCTGTCACAAATGATGAGGTACAGCTTTATTTTGATAAAAATCTTGATAATTTAAAAAATGTTATAGCATGCGCTGAGAAATCAGCTAAAATCAGGAAGGCGGAGGAGAAGGCAAAGACAAATCTTCTTACTAAGCCTAAATTTTCTATTGACGGAAACGGTAAGCTTGCAAACTGTGAGAGCAGGGATCCAAATGAATGTGAAGTATTTATAGTTGAGGGTGATTCTGCCGGAGGTTCGGCAAAATCAGCAAGAAACAGGCGTACACAGGCTATTTTGCCTATAAGAGGTAAGATTTTAAATGTCGAGAAAGCAAGTATTGATAAGGTTTTAGCAAATGCAGAGATAAAAACAATGATTAATGCGTTTGGCTGCGGTTTCCTTGAGGGGTATGGCAACGATTTTGATATAAATAAATTAAGGTACAATAAGATTATAATAATGACAGATGCCGATGTTGACGGTGCGCATATTGATACGCTGCTGCTTACGTTTTTCTATAGATTTATGCCGGAGCTTGTAAATCAGGGGCATGTATATATTGCTACACCGCCGCTTTATAAGGCTGAGCCAAAAAAAAGCGATAAAAAGGCCGAGAGCAAATACCTTTATGATGATAAGGCTCTGGAAAAATACAGAAAAGAGCATGGTGCGGGAACATTTATATTGCAAAGATATAAAGGTTTGGGGGAAATGGATCCTGACCAGCTTTGGGAAACCACGCTTAACCCGGAGACACGTATATTAAAGCAGGTGGAGATTGAAGATGCAAAAATGGCAGCAGAAGTCACATCAATGCTTATGGGAAGTGAAGTCCCACCAAGAAGAGAATTTATATATACACATGCGAATGAAGCAGAAATAGATGCTTAGAAAGAAGTATTCGCATGTGTATTGCGCATGCGAATGAAGCTGAGATAGACGCTTAAAGAGGAGTAAATAATGGCAGAACAGATTATTAAAACAGAATATTCAGAATTGATGCAGAAATCATATATAGATTATTCTATGAGTGTTATTACTGCAAGAGCTCTTCCTGATGTAAGGGACGGTTTGAAGCCCGTGCAGAGGAGAGTACTTTATGCTATGGACCAGCTTGGTCTTAATTATGATAAGCCTCACAGAAAATCGGCACGTATTGTGGGTGATGCCATGGGTAAATATCATCCGCATGGCGACAGTTCAATATATGAAACTTTAGTTGTACTTTCACAGGATTTTAAGAAAGGTATGGCTCTTGTTGACGGACATGGCAATTTTGGTTCAATAGAGGGTGACGGTGCCGCAGCGATGCGATATACGGAAGCTAAGTTAAAGAAATTCACACAGGACGTATATCTTGCGGATTTAGACAAGAACGTTGTTGATTTTGTGCCGAACTTTGATGAGACCGAAAAAGAACCTGAAGTGCTTCCGGTAAGAGTACCAAATCTTTTGATAAACGGTGCAGATGGTATCGCGGTAGGTATGACTACAAATATACCTACACATAATCTTGGAGAAGTTGTGGATGCAGTCTGTGCTTATATGGATAATGAAAATATTACGACGCAGGAGCTTATGCAGTACTGTCCGGGACCGGATTTTCCAACAGGCGGACTTGTTGTAAATAAAAGTGAGCTTTTAAATATATATGAGACCGGAACAGGAAAAATAAAGGTTCGCGGTAAGGTCGATTTTGAGCCTGCCTCAAAGAGAGGTGAGAAAGATAAGCTTGTAATTTCACAGATACCATATACTATGGTGGGGGCAAATATCGGAAAGTTCTTATCTGATGTGGTTGATTTAATTGAAAATAAAAAAGCTTCTGATGTGGTTGATATTTCTAACGAATCATCAAAAGAGGGAATCCGTATTGTACTTGAGTTAAAGAAAAATGCTGATGTGGAAAATTTAAAGAATCTTTTATATAAAAAGACAAAACTTGAGGATACATTCGGCGTAAATATGCTTGCAATCGTTGATAAAAGACCGGAAACACTCAGCCTAAAAAAGATTATTGAACACCACATTAATTTCCAGTATGATATTACAACGAGAAAATATCAGACACTTTTAAATAAAGAGCTTGATAATAAAGAAATAAAAGAGGGACTCATACGTGCCTGCGACATAATTGATTTGATTATAGAGATACTCCGTGGAAGTTCTAACTTAAAAATGGCAAAGGATTGTCTGATAAACGGTAATACCGATGGGATAAAATTTAAATCAAAGATATCTGAAATGTCGGCGCAAAAGCTTGATTTTACAGAACGTCAGGCATCAGCAATACTTGAGATGCGTCTGTATAAGCTTATCGGATTGGAAATCCTTGCTCTTCAAGAGGATTATGAGGAGTGCCTTAAAAAAATCGCCAGGTATGAAAAAATACTAGGCAGTAAAAATGAAATGGCAAAGGTAATAAAAGCAGATTTACAAAAAATTAAGAAAGAGTACAGCGTACCGAGAAGAACTGTTATAGAAGATGCAAAGGAAGCTGTATTTGAGGAAAAGAAAGTTCCTGAGCAGGAAGTGATGTTTATTATGGACAGATTCGGTTACGCAAAGACGATAGATATGTCGGCATATGAGCGTAACAAGGAAGCTGTACACAACGAAAATAAATATGTTATTTCCTGCATGAATACAGATAAAATATGTATATTCACGGACAACGGAAATCTGCATCAGATTAAAGTTATGGATATTCCGTTTACAAGATTCAGGGATAAGGGTACACCTATAGATAATCTCGGTAATTATGACAGCAGCGGTGAGAGTATAATTTATCTTTGTCCTGCCTCAAGTCTTAAAAATCAAAAAATATTGTTTGTCACTAAGCTGGGGATGATGAAGCTGGTTGATGCCTCTGAATTTGAGGTGCAGAAACGAACAGTTGCTTCGACAAAGCTTGGCGAGGGAGATATTTTGGCAGGTATATACATGACTGATGCAAGAGTGGAGCTTTACTCTAAATTCAACTATGACGGAACTACATCAGAGGAAGAGGTTATAGAAAGCAATAAAAATGTAATTTTACAGACAGCAGCGGGTGTATTTTTAAAATTTCCGCTTACGGAAATACCTTGCAAAAAGAAGAGTGCAATAGGAGTAAGGGGAATTAAGTTAGCTAAAGATGATTATATTGAAGAAGTTTATCTTCTCGCAAAGTCAGATGAGCTTACGATTGAATATAAAGGAAAAAATATAGACTTCGGCAAAATGAAGCTTGCGCACAGAGATACTAAGGGAACTAAAGTGCGTGTGTAAAAGCATGGGGATTCGTTTCGTGCAGTGAAACAAATCCCCATGCTTTTTGTTATATGTGTAAATGTAATTTATTTTTTTAATTCGGAAACTCAGAATTATTCATATACTCATCGTAAATTGAAATAACTTTATTCATCATTTCAGAACCCGGTGCGCCGAGAGTAAGTCGTTTTTCAACGCAAGTCTTTAAGCTTATCGCATCATATATATCATCTTCAAATACAGGGCTTATGTTCTTGTATTCATCGAGTGATAAATCGTCAAGGGCAATACCCTTATCAATACATAAAAGTACGAGCTGGCCTACTATACCATGAGCGTCTCTGAACGGAACCCCTTTCTTAACAAGATAATCAGCGGCGTCAGTGGCATTTGTAAAGCCTTTCTTTGCACTGTCTGCCATTCTTTCAGGGTTAAAACGCATTGTGTCAATCATACCTTTAAATAGGCTTATACAGCCTTTAACAGTATCGAAAGCATCAAAAGAGAGCTCCTTATCTTCCTGCATATCTTTATTGTATGCAAGAGGAATACCCTTCATTGTGGTGAGAATACTTACCAAAGCTGCATATACACGTCCTGTCTTTCCGCGTACAAGTTCAGCAATATCAGGGTTTTTCTTTTGTGGCATGATACTGCTGCCGGTGCTGTAAGCATCGTCCAATTCTATGAATTTGTATTCGTTTGAATTCCATATACATATTTCTTCAGAGAAGCGGCTTAAGTGCATCATTATTATTGAGAGTGCATTTAAAAATTCTATGAGATAATCTCTGTCTGAAACAGAATCCATGCTGTTTAATGTAGGTCCGTAAAATGAGAGCAGCTGCGCTGTCATCTCCCTGTTTAAAGGATAAGTTGTTCCGGCCAAAGCACCTGCACCTAAAGGACAGTAATTCATTCTGTTATAGATATCAGAAAGGCGGCTTCTGTCTCTTTTAAACATTTCAAAATAAGCACCAAAGTGGTGTGCAACTGTTACGGGCTGAGCTTTTTGCAAATGTGTAAAGCCCGGCATGTAGGTTTCTGTATTTTCTTTCATGATTCTAAGAATAACTGCCATAAGCTCTTTAAGCTCAGAATCTATATTAGCAACCTCTTCACGTGTAAAAAGACGCATGTCAAGTGCTACCTGGTCATTACGACTTCTTCCTGTATGAAGCTTTTTGCCGGCGTCGCCAATACGTTCAATTAATGTGGCTTCAACGAAAGTATGGATATCTTCGTATTTGTCTGTTATTTCAAGTACACCGGATTCAATGTCATTTAAAATGCCGTTTAATCCGTCAACGATTGCATTGCTGTCTTCAGCAGTAATTATACCCTGAGAACCGAGCATTTTTGCATGAGCAATGCTTCCTGTAATATCCTGTTTGTAAAATTTTCTGTCAAATGAGATTGAAGCGTTAAAATTATTTACCAGTTGATCAGTTTCTTTAGTGAAACGTCCACCCCAAAGTTTCATATTATTATTCCTCCGTAATTTAAATTTCTTTGTCACTTAATGTATCATCGTCACTGTCTATTTCGATATTGTCAAAATCATTCATCTCCTCGGTGAGTGCATTTAAATTCTTTTGAGATATCTTATTGTTTGCCGGATGACCGACAATTATATCCTGCTCGCATATTATTGTGGAAATGATTGGCGGCAGTTTTGATGTGTTAAGTTTTCCTGCATTTATATAACGTTTTAATAAATAAATCGCAATCAATATAATAATGCATAACAGTGTGATAATGCAACCACTTATGAGATTTACAGGCATATATTTTAATGTAACTGTGTGAGTGCCGGCTTTCATGTCAACGGCGAGCAGTGCATCCTGTATTGCATAAGTTTCAGCTTTTTTACCGTCTATATATACACTCCAACCGCCATCAAAAGGTATAGACATTAAAAACGTACCGTCATATTCGGCGTTTACAGTGCCTTTAAAGCTTGTGTCAGACCAGCTTTCAACGTTATATCCTCCGGTATTTAAAATTTCATATGCCTGCTTAAATGCAGCTTCATTTAGCTGATATATTGAAAGCTGCAGGGAAGTACTTCCGTTAATTTCAACTATATCATTAGTTGTAAGATATCCAAGATCAATAATTCTTCTGCCATCGTCAAGATCTGAATAGCTGACTGCGTTGCTGTTTATAGTTACGCCTACTGCTTCAAGGTTGCTGTTTGCGGCAATCATATATATATGACCGTTTGTTTTTGGTGTAAATGTGACGTCGGTATCTGTTCTGTATTCTTCAAGAAGAGTAAATACAGAATCAACTCCTGTCATATGCTTAATCATAAAATTCTGATTTTCAATTCCGTTATAAATTTTGTCAGGTTTCCAGCTATCCTTAACTGAGCTTGAAACGAGATATCCGACAGGAAGCGTATAATTGTTCTGGTATACAAACTCACCGTCATGTCCTGTCAGGTATGACCTTAAATTATCTTCAGCAAGGTGTTTGTTGCTGATTAAATATTTGACGCCGAACAATGAATTTGTAACCATTGTTGAACCGTCATAACCGTAAGCGTTAAATGAGCTGATAATACCAAGATTTTCAAAAAGCTTTGATATTCCTGCATTTGAGGTTGAAGAAAACGTGGAGATTGAATGATAGTTATGCCATGCACCATCGTTTTTTGTTCTTGCGCCTGTAATTTTGTCCATTCTGTAAAATGAATCATCCAAAGCTTTAACTTCATCTGTAACCATGTTAACAGCATTATAATCCAGAAGGTAATTTGTTCTTCCTGTTGTGCTAAGACCTGTGCTTTCCATGTTGATTGTATTTTCGACAACCACAACGGCAAGTGCAGCAAGCAGAAGTGCAGGAATGTATTTGTGCATTGTTCTGTTAAGATAAAGCAGAAGAGCATATATAAGTATAAATGCGCCGCTTATATAAAATATCAAAAAGTTGTATTTTTCATTGCCCCTGAACAGATGCTCTGTAAGAACAAGAAAAATTATTGCAAACCATACTGCACCAGCAAACTGTTTTTTGCTGAACAGTTTTATATGATGAAAAGCTTCGTAGCACATTGTAAGCAGGAAGAATATATATATAAATGACTGACGGCAAGGCAGGCTGTTTGGGAAATGAAAACCATGCCATATAAAATTGTACTGATTAATATTAAATGCGAGTAAAAATATAAGTATAATAACGCATTTGCCGATTTTTTCACGTGCATTTATTTTTCTGTCCATAATATAGAGTGGTATAAGTATAAAAACTGCAACACCGCAGAAAATATTCGGATAGTGGTCGAGTCCCAAGTGAACAGGAACGTTAATCAGGTGTCTTATAAGCATTTCCAGCATAGAAAAGTAAGCTGTAAATGTCTTAGGAAATGTTATTGTGCTTGATGCGGAAAGTGAAAATGTGTAAATTTCAGGAAGCAGAAGGCAAGCTGCAAGGCCTCCGGCAATAAGTGAATAAAATGCAAAAAGTACACATTTTTTAAAATATATTACGGGCTTTTTTACACCATCATATGCAAGAAGAAGAACCACAAAATAAATTACAACGCTTATACATACCATAATTGAAATATAGTAGTTTGTATAAATACAGATTCCTAAGCTTATGCAGTAAAGGAAACATTTATTTTCTTTTACGAGCTTTTCAAGTCCCAGCATTATTAAAGGCAGCAGGAGAACACAGTCAAGCCACATTATATTCCAGCTGTATGCAGCCAGAAAACCGCAGAGTGAGTAAAATACACCAAAAAGGGCGATTGTGCATTTTTTAGTGTTGAAATGTTTGCTGATGTAGTAACAGAATGTAAGACTGGCAGCAGACATTTTAAGTATTATGATAGCGTTCATTATCTCTATCATGTATTTTTGAGGGAAAAGTGCTATAAACCAGTTTACAGGGCTTGCAAGGTAGTATGCGTAAAGCGAAGTGAAATTAGTACCCATGCCGATATCCCATGAGTAGGTCAGCATCTCGCCATTGCGTATTTTGTGCCACAATTCGGAAAAAAACGGTGCGTACTGATGATACATATCAGAGCGCAGATAACAGTTTTGTCCAAATGGAAAAATTTCACGTACATAATAAAGTGCAATCAAAATAATCAAAGGAATTATAAATGCAATAATATAAGTTATATTACCTTCGGGAATATTGCCGGTTACGTTATCGAACAGCGAAAATCGTACACTGCGTTTTTTGTTATTCTTGTTTTTCAAAATATACCTCCGCAAAAAAAATTCATAAATAATTAATAAATATATTGTACTATATTTTAGCCAGATTTGCACTTGTATTATTATTTTTATTTTTGTACAATATTCATGTACAAAACAGGGTCTTTGAAAAAAGGAGTTTGTACATTGAAAGATTTTATAAAATTATTATTGACGAAAAGAAATAATTTAAAATATCCGCTGATAGTTGTATTTATACTTATTTGCGGTATTTTTTACTGTGTATTAAGAGGTTTAAAGTTTTCTTACGATAAATCTGAACCGCTTCACGGGCAGGAAATTGTATATGATGATGGCACACAGGATTTTTCAGAAGAAAGTTTGTTGGCTGAATCAAAAAATCAGAATGATAATTCGGAAAAAACAGCAGTATATTACGTATATGTATGCGGAAGCGTGAACTCGCCGGGAGTTTATGAGTGCAGTGATGACCTGCGCATATATGAGGTTATCGAGATGGCCGGAGGCTTCAGCGAAGATGCTGACCGGACGTATATTAACCTTGCAGATTCGGTGAAAGATGGGCAAAAGCTTTATGTGCCTAAGCTTGGCGAAGTGCTGCCGCAGGAGCAGGCGGGAGGCATTGAGGCAGCCAAAATCAATATAAATACTGCAACTTCGCAGCAGCTTATGACTCTTCCGGGAATAGGTGAGTCGCGGGCCAAAGATATTATTGATTACAGGCAAAAAAACGGAAAATTTAAAAGCATAAGTGATATTAAAAAAATAAGCGGCATCAAAGATGCTGCTTTTGATAAAATAAAAGATTTGATTTGTGTAGAGTGAGAGGAAAAAATATGCCGGGAAAAGTTTTAGTTGTAGATGATGAGAAATTAATTGTAAAGGGATTGAAGTTTAGTTTAGAGCAGGATGGAATGGAAGTATCATGCGCTTATGACGGTGAGGAGGCTGTGGAGAGCATAAGAAATAACGATTACGATATGGTGCTTTTAGATGTTATGCTTCCTAAGCTTGACGGTCTTTTGGTGTGTCAGCAGGTAAGGGAATTTTCTAATGTTCCTATTATTATGCTCACTGCAAAGGGAGATGATATGGATAAGATCCTGGGCCTTGAGTATGGCGCAGATGATTATATAACAAAGCCATTTAATATTCTCGAGGTGAAGGCGAGAATTAAAGCTATTCTAAGAAGAAATTCAAAAAAAGAGCAGGCACCTAAGAAATCTAATGTGCTTGTTGCTGGAGATCTTAAAATAGACTGCGACAGCAGGAGTCTTTATATCGGTGGTAAGGAAATATATCTTACAGCAAAGGAGTTTGATCTTATTGAGCTTTTTGTTAAAAATCCGGGTAAGGTTTATGGAAGAGAGACTTTATTAAATACGGTATGGGGATACGATTATCCGGGAGATGCAAGAACTGTTGATGTGCATGTAAGAAGGTTGAGAGAAAAGATAGAGGATAACCCTAGTGAGCCTAAGTATGTGCATACTAAGTGGGGCGTGGGGTATTTCTTTAATGTTTAAAAATATTAAAAATTACGAGTCGCGAAAATATGGTGATGTAAGAAAACGTTTTAGTTTAAGAGTGTTTCTTGAAATGTTTGAAAGAATAGGAATTGGTATTTCAAGCATAAGATTCAGAATGTTTGTGACTTTTTCTCTGTTGATTATAATTCCTTTGATAATTATGACTAATATGGTTAATTATTATTATAAGCAGAATATGATTTCATCTCAGGTAGCGGTTTTACAGGTGAATGCGGCAGTCATGGCTGATGAGTTTGGTGATTACAATTCACTTGCACAGGCTGAAAATGGTGGGGTGTACACTCAGATGAGAAGATATTCTACCATGAATTCAGTAAGGGTAAGGATTGTAAATACTAATTTTGTGATTGTGTCAGATTCATATTCGATGGAGAATGACAAAGCAATTCTCAATGAGCATGTTATTGATGCATATCAGAAGGGTAAAAGTTATTCTTATTTTGACAGTGATAATAAAAATATAGAGGCAGTTGTACCTATATATGGATCCGATAACGTAATGATGGGAATTCTTGTTGCAGATATGGATGTTAGTATTATAGGAGAATTTGTATCAGATGTAAGAGAGAGGGAAAATGTTCTTATAACCGGTTTTATTATTATTATTGTATCAGCAATATTTATTATATGTGTATATTCAGGAAGAAAAGTTAAAAAGGCCATGAAAGTTGTCGAGGACGTGGCCGCAGGTCATTTTGATAAAAGAATAGATGTCGGCGGAACTACAGAACTTAGGTCATTTGCTCAGAATTTTAACATTATTCTTGACAAGATGAATGATAATGATGAAAACAGGCAGGAATTTGTATCGAATGTATCACATGAATTAAAGACCCCTATCACATCAATTAAGGTTTTGGCAGATTCACTTAATATGCAGGATGACGTACCTATAGAATTGTATAAGGAATTTATGCAGGACATAACAAAGGAAATTGACAGGGAAAGTAAGATTATAGAAGATCTGCTTTCTTTAGTCAGGATGGATAAGGCCGCAGATTCAATGCATGTAGCTTCAGTTAACATAAACGAACTGCTTGAGATGATTTTAAAAAGATTAAAGCCAATCGCACAGAAAAAGAATGTTGAAGTGCTTTTTGAAAGCTTCCGTCCTGTTGTCGCTCAGGTTGATGAGCTTAAGTTTACTCAGGTTATTTCAAATCTTGTTGAGAATGCGATTAAGTATAACAAGTTTGACGGTTGGGTACATGTTTCACTTAATGCAGATTATCAGTATTTCTATGTAAGAATAGAGGATTCGGGAATAGGCATACCGGAGGATAGTCAGGATAAGGTTTTTGAAAGATTTTACAGGGTCGATAAAGCGCGTTCAAGGGAGTCGGGCGGTACGGGTTTAGGACTTGCCATTGTTCAAAAAATTATTGTTATGCATCATGGAACTATAAAACTTCATAGTGAAGAGGGAGTAGGAACAACTTTTACAATCAGAATTCCGTTAAACTATATTAATTAAAGAAAGCGGCGTTGTCGCTCAGAAATAAGGGGTTATATGAGAAATTTAAGAAAAATGACAGCATTAATTCTTATGTTTATAATAGTGTCTGTACCAATATTTCTGTATGGCTGTGCAGGTGACAGCAACGAAAAAGGACAGGTATACAGTATTTATTATAAAAAGGCTTCACAAAATGTTTTGGAAAAGCTTGATTATCGTACAGAAACCACAGATTTATCCCAGCTTGCATTTGAACTTGCCAAGCAGATGAATCAGGTAGACAAAAAGGAGGAGCTTTTTGTGCTAAAGCCTTATTATGTGAATTTGCTTGAAGTTTCGGTTGTAAATGAAATTGCAAATGTCTTTTTTGATAAATCATATTATGATATGGAAAATGTTGATGAAATCCTTTATCGCGCAGGTCTCATTAAGACAATAACACAGATTGAAGGGGTTAAATATATACAGATATATGTTGATGGTGTGACAGCCAGATATGATGATGGGACCGATATGGGACTTTTATCAAACGATTATCTTGCAGATGATGCAGACGGTATTGACAAGGTTAAGTGGGAAGAAGTAAGTTTTTATTACGGTAATAAAACAGGTGACAGGCTGATAAGAAAAAAAGAGATGATACCTTATGCCAAGAATATATCTATAGAAAAAGCGGTTATGGAAAGGTTGATAGAGGGAACTACTGACAGTAATTTTTCTTCTACACTTCCTTCAACTATGAAGCTGTTAAGTATTTCTGTAAGCAGCGGTGTCTGTTATGTGAATTTTGATTCAGTATTTTTTACTGAAATGGTAAATGTATCGGCAGATGTTGCGATTTATTCAATAGTTAATACTTTGTGCGGACTTAAGGATATAGAATCGGTTAAGATAATGGTAAATGGAGATTCTACAAAAACCTTCAGGGAGAGTATAAAGCTGGATCAGAATTTTCAATTTAATAAAAATATTATTGATTCTTAAAAAGCTTTAATTAAGCTGTTTGGAATTTAAGAATGGAGGGGTAGATATAAAAAGACCCTTAGTATTTATTGCGTGTACATTTTATGCCGGCATTTTATGTGCATCAAAGGGACTTTGGCAGTTGCTTCCGATATCAGTATTATTGGCAGCAGCTGCATATTTTTTAAAAAAAACATATACTTATAATTTTATAAGTAATATATACAAATATATAATTGCATTTATTATTATATTTTCAGTTTCATTTATTTATGGAAGCATTAAAATGGTTCCGCCTGAAATAATTTCTAATTTAAATGAGAATGAATATAAAGCTGCGTGGGCAGAGGGAATAGTTGAGAGTGTGTCTGTGAAAGATTATGGCATGGTGTATATTTTAAAAGCTTGCACAGTTAATTTGACAGATGAAAACGTATATGGAGATAATCTTAAGATAGTTTTAAGTGACTATAACAGTGGAGACCATAACAGAAATATGCATGATAATAAAAAAGAACAGGACTATAAAATAATTCCTGGTGACAGGATAAGCATGCGCGGTGAGGTAAGTTTATGCAAAGATGCACGAAACGACGGTGAATTTAATCAGAAGTCTTATTATAAGTCAAAGGGAATATTCTTAAGATTTACATCACAGGAAATACAGATAACAGAAAAATGTACCGGTATACAAAAAATGTTGTCCGATATGAAACAACGCGTGGCAAATATATATGATAATGCTACTGATAAAAGGAGTGCAGGTTTTTTAAAGGGGATTGTTCTTGGTGACAGAGACGGAATTGAACAGGAGCAGTACGATTTATACAAAAGAAACGGAATTGCGCATCTTCTTGCAATAAGCGGACTTCATGTATCATTTATAGGTATGAGTTTTTATAAAATACTTCGTCGTGCCGGAGTGAGTTATTTTGTTTCATTCTGCGCAGCAGCAGCATTTCTTGTAATGTATGTTATACTTACAGGAAACGCGGTGTCTGCAGGAAGAGCACTTATAATGAGTATAGTGTCCGTCGGGGCGGATGTTTTAGGAAAGACGTACGATATTTTTTGCGCATTGTCTTTGTCGGGAATTATCCTTGCTTTACAAAATATTTATGTGTTTTATGACATGTCTTTTTTGCTTTCATTTGCAGCAATACTTGGTATAGCGGTGCTGCATCCTATATTTCATAATATATTTCTATTGTCTTATTCAAAGAAAATTAAAGATATCAATATAAAAATTAATCCTTACAAAAAAAGAGCAGGTGAAATTTGTGTTAAAGCTGCGGATGCGTTTCTTGGAAGTACAGCGATAAGTTTATTTACCCTGCCTCTTATACTTTATCAAAATTTTGAGTTTCCGCTTTATTCACCTTTTATAAATATAATTGCAATACCGCTTATGACACTGCTTTTTATATGTGCCATAGCTGCGGCTGTCGCAGGATTATTTTCAGCGTGGGCAGCCTCATTTTTTTTGGGAGGCGCAAACTGTGTGTTGTCAATATATGAACTGTTATGCAGAATTTCTGAGGCAATTCCTAAGAGCCGGATTGTTACAGGAAAACCGGAATTTAGTTCATATATTATTTTTTATATAATAATTTTGTTGTATTTGTAAAGAAATTCGCACTTTGTAAAGAGTTTAAAGCTTCAATAGAATTTAAAAGTTCAGCAAAACTTATGAATATTATTTCAGGATTACTGCTTTTGTTGGCAGTTATGATACTTTTGCCCAAGCAGGAAAATAAGCTGATAATAGACATGATAGATACGGGGCAGGGAGAATCCGTTCTTTTAAGGAGTCCGGGCGGTATTAACGTGCTTTTTGACGGAGGCAGCACAGATATTAAAAATGTCGGTAAAAAACGTATTTATCCGCTTATCAAGTCAAAGAGAGTGACCTGCATTGATTATGTTTTTATAAGTCATCCCGATATGGACCACACAAGTGGAATAATTGAGCTTATGAATATGCAGGAAAGAGTTTTTAAAATAAAAAATATAGTTTTGCCTGATTTGGGAGGAAAGGAAAAAGAAGATTTTAAAGACATAATTAATTTGGCAGAGGAAAAAGAAATTAATGTTATCTGCATGAAAGGAGGAGGTTTTCTTGATTTGGGTGATGGCGTAAATCTTACGTGTCTTAATCCCGTGAGCGGTTTTACATATGAAAATGTCAATGATTATTCGCTTGTAATTAGTCTGAAATATAAGAAATTCACTGCGCTTTTTACAGGAGATATCGGGGCTTGTATCGAAAAGATGCTGCTTATGAACGGTAAAATAAAACAGACAACTATGCTGAAGGCAGCGCATCACGGTTCAGATTCATCGTCTGATAATGAATTTATAGAAAAAGTAAGTCCACAGCTTGCAATAATATCATGCGGTATAGATAACCGATACGGACATCCTGCAAAACAGACTGTGGACAAATTAAAAAATATAAAAGCTTTTACGTATATTACATCAAATTGCGGTCAGATTACCATAAAAAGTGACGGAAATACGTTTAATTGTAAAACTTATTATCGCTGAACTTCATTTCCAGCTTCTGAAAATGCGAGCTTCATTACTTCATCAGCAGTTACAAGGTTAAAGTCACCGCTCACAGTGTGCTTTAAGCAGCTTGCTGCATTGGAGAATTCAACACATTTTTGAGGGTCAAAATTATTGATTATACTGTATATGATACCTGCGCAGTATGCATCTCCGGCACCGATATAATCAAGTATGTGCATGAAATATTCTTTGCTGTAGTAAGCTCTTCCTTCTGTGTAAACCATGGATTGAAGCTTAAATGTAGTTATTGAAGTTTCTGTACGCCATACAGAGGCAACCATTTTAAATGGGAAAAGCTTCATAAGTTCTTTTGCTATATACGCATTCTTTTCTTCGTTTGATTTAGATGCATCCATTGAGAATATACCTACTGCGTCGTCTTCGTTTGCAATGCAGATATCTACATATTTACATATTTCAGACATTACTTTGCATGCTTTTTCACTTGACCACAGCTTACTTCTGTAGTTTAAGTCACAGCTTACTGTGAGTCCCTTTTCTTTTGCTTTTTTACATGCTGTAAGAGATATCTTTGCCATATTGTCACTGATTGCAGGAGTGATACCTGAAAAGTGAAACCATGTTGCGTCAGAAAAGATATTATCCCAGTCAAAGTCTGATTCATCAGCTAAAGCAATGGCAGATCCGTTTCTGTTATAGATTACGTTAGTAGGGCGCTGGCTTGTTTTTTTCTCAAGGAAATAAATTCCTATCTGATCACCGCCGCGTACAATATGTGATGTGTCTACGCCATACTGACGAAGCGAATTAACAGCACTTTGTCCTATTGTGTGTGCAGGAAGCTTTGTTACATAACTGCAGTCAATTCCAAAATTTGATAAAGATACGGCAGTGTTAGCTTCTCCGCCACCGTAGACAGCTTCAAAAGCGTGGGCCTGTGTAAATCTTTCATTATTTTCAGGAGACAGGCGAAGCATCAATTCGCCGAATGTAATAATCTTGTGTTTCATTTTAATCCTCATTTCTGAGCGACTTGTCGCGAAGAGGCGACGCAAATCTCAAATTTGCGTCTGCCATTAAGGCTATTTGCTTTCGCTCAGAAACAAATAGCTGT
>USBB01000020.1 GCA_900552795.1 uncultured Eubacterium sp. | reverse complement strand
GACAAAACGTTTGTTGAATGGGATTAACCCATCAACACGTTTTGTCCTATAACCCTAAAAGTAATAAAATAATAGTCAAGCATGGATATATGTCATGCTTGACTATTATTTATAAGTAGTCTATGAAATTCAATGAATTTATCTAAGAGATTTATTTAAGTGTAAATCTTCCGACTAAATCCTTTAATGAATCAGCCTGTGCAGAAAGCTCTTCGCTTACTGAAGACGTCTCCTGTGCAGCTGCGGAGTTGCTTTGAACAACAGAAGAAATCTGTTCAATTCCCTGTTCTATCTGCTTAAGCATATCAGCCTGTGCACGTGAACCTTCAGCTGATTCTGAAGCAGTTGAAGCAAAGGCAGCCATGTCAGATAATACTTTACCGATAGAAGTTGCTGCGTGTTTAGTTATTTCATTTCCTGCTTCAATTTCATTTAAAGCTTTAGCTATAAGGTTTCTTGTGTTGATAGCAGATTGAGCACTGTCTGTGGCAAGTTTACCAATCTGGTCTGCAACAACTGCAAAGCCTTTTCCGGCTTCGCCGGCTCTTGCGGCCTCAATAGAAGCATTTAATGATAACAGATTTGTCTGTGATGCGATATCTTCAATATCAGCAATAATGTTTTCGATTTCTTTTGATGTTGTAGATATGCGCTCCATTGCAGCTGTGAGGTTTTCAATTTCTTCTCTGCTGTTTTCTGCTTCTTTAGCTGAACTGGAAATTAATTGAGCAGCCTGAATTGCACCCTCTGCACTGTCTTCTGAGATACCTGAAACATTTTCAACAGTAGCTGTAAGCTCTTCGATTGCACCGGCCTGGTCGGTAGCACCCTCTGCAAGCTCCTGAGCACTTTCTGCAAGCTGTTCAGAGCCTGTAGCAACATAATCAGATACTTCGTTTATATGTTTTAATGTATCGTTCAGCTTAGCGTTAAATGAGCGTATATTTGATAATAATTCTTCAAAATTGCCTGTGTAGCGATTTTCAATGTCGGTATCAACATTAAAATTGCCATCAGCCATTTCGCTTAAAAGGTAACCGGTATCATCAACAACCTCCTGAATATGTGAACATGCTGCACGGAAATTGCCTGCAAGCTGTCCAAGCTCATCTTCGCTTTCGTAATTAATTTCAATGTTCAGATTGCCGTTTCTAAGGTTTTCTGCGGCAGCTTCCAATTCATTAATCGGTTCATTAATACTTGATATAATGATTTTTTTGAGTTTTAAACATAAAATCACGCTCACAACCGAGATAACAACCATAAATACAGCTGCGCCAATACCGAGTGCTATAGATAATTTGTATGCATCTTTTGCTTGCTTATCTGCAATCTCACCGATTTCTAACAAAATATTCTGAATATTTTCTGTTGCATCACTGTAAACTGAATTAAAGACGAATAATGCTTCTTGTTTTTTATTGGCGCCTGCAAACCGTAATACTTCTACTCTTGCAGATTTTAACTGTTGAAAAGCTTTATCCAGTCTTGCAACTATTTCGTCGTTGTTAAAGCTGTGTTCCAATAAATTAATATTCTGCTCAACATAATCTGAACATGTAGTTGCGTTTTTCATTTTTTCCTGCGTTTCACTTATTGTATCGACACTCATAGCCCATAATACGTTTTTTCCTACAAGCTGAATATCTTTTCTTATTTCTAATTGTAATTTTGTGTTGTAGTAAGATTTTTCATAAAAATTTTTAAGTTGTACATTAATAACTGAGATACTTATAATGCCTATAAGTACTGAGAATATGTAAGCAATCAAAATTATCAGATATGAGAAACCTAATTTTTTCGATACTTTAAGATTTTTTAAGTAATTCTTCATCATTAGCCTCCTGTCTATACTATAATAACTAATATTATTATACCCTAAGCGCTTATATATAGCAATATAGGTGGGTAATATTTATACCATTATGGTATAAATAATTTTGAATAAAATTGTTTGAAATGGACAACAATAAAAATGTATTGTCATATAAAAGGACAATAACTAATGAATGGGAGGAATATGTGATGACGCAGTTATCTGAAAAGGAATTATCTTCAATAAAGGATTTATTATCAGAAGAGGAATTGCTTGTGAAGAAGTTTAAAATGCTTGCAGAACATGCTGAAACAACTGAGTTAAAAAAAGAGATGACAGATATTTCGGAAAGACATCAGAAGCATTTTAACCAGCTTTATTCAAAGTTATCATAAGGGGGTGCAGTTATGGCAGGAATTTATACAGAAAAAGAAATATTGGGAGATGCACTTGCGGCACAGAAAGCAAGTACAGGAAATTTTAATACTTATGCAAATGAGTGTGTGCATGAGGATGTAAGACAGACTATGATGCATATATTGAAAGAGGAGCATGATATTGCTCAGGATGTGTTTAAAACTATGCATGCAAAAGGTTATTATCCTACACCTGAAGCTGAAGAAAATAAGGTGGAGCAGGTAAAACAGCAATATTCTCAGTGCGTAAAGTCAACAATATAAAAAATAAATAAAATCAAACAAAACGGAGCAGTCTCATTTAAGATATTTTAATTAATGAGAGGCTCCGTTTTTAAATAGATTATTAATAATATAGTTGAAACAATAGTACCATAGTACTATAATTATTAACATAATAGTAATTGTGAGAGGGATGTAATTAATAATATCCAGGAGGTAAAATTTTATGGGAAAGGAAAAGGCGAATGATAAAAAAGCATATGGCGGAAAAAATGTTGTGAAAAGTCAGGAGACGCGTCTTAAAAGGCTTACAAAGCAGGCTGCAGCAGCTGTTATTATAGGTGCTTTACTTTTAACTGTATCTATTAGAGCCAATACATTGACAATTTTCGGATATCGCGATGAAAATACATTTAATAATGCGATTAACCAGTACAGAATTGCTTCAAATACGCTTACATCTTCAGCTAAGGTTTATGCAGTTAAGGCTGATAATCAGTATTACGATACATATATGAAAGAGTTAAATGACGATAAGAACAGGGAAAAAGCTTTGGATCAACTTGGAAAAATTAACTTGACAGAAGATGAACTGTCTGCATTGGAAGAGATTTCTTCCATATCCGACAGTGTTTTGTCAATTGAGAAGAAGTCACTGGAAAGCGTTAAGAAAGGAGATTTAATATCTGCACAGGAAGCTGTATTCAGTGATGGATATGAGAGTACAATCTCGGAAGCGAATAAGAAAATAGAAGAACTTAAAGAGCAGGTTCAGGACAGGCTGAAAGCCGAGCATGTAAGACTTAAACTTCAGATGTATATTGCACAACTGATTTTTATTATATCATTTGGTTACGTTGCAGTTCAGTTATATAGGACATTGAAGTTTTCATACAAAGATTTTTTACAGCCTATAAAGAAGGTTTCTGAACAGATGAAATATGTGGCATCAGGAGATTTTACTCATGATATAGATATAAAAGAAGATGGTACTGAAGTTGGAACTATGGTCAAGTCAATAAATTTCATGAAAACAAATCTTCAGGAAATGATTGCAGAGGTTGCAAATGTGTTAGCACAGATGGGAGAAGGAGATTATCGCATTGAAATAAGCCGTCAGTATATAGGTGAGTTTACACAGATAAAAACATCACTTATTCAGATAAGTGATAAAATGAAAGAGACTTTCCAAACTCTCAGAAGTGTGACCGAACAGATTGATGGCGGTTCTGAGCAGATGGCATGTGCAGCACAGGACCTTGCAGAGGGAAGTACATCTCAGGCATCACAGGTATCAAATCTCGTGGCTGCTGTTTCACATATATCAGATCAGATTGAGGAAAATGCAAAAGAAGCTCAGGAATTAGTTAAAATTTCAGCTCATGCAAGTAATTCGCTTAAAGAGGGCAATGCAAAGGTAGAGGAATTGAAACTTGCTATAGGTGAAATAAGCAAGTGTTCAGAGCAGATTGTTTCTATAATCGGTACTATAGAGGATATAGCTTCTCAGACTAATCTTTTATCTTTAAATGCTGCTATAGAGGCAGCAAGAGCCGGTGAGGCAGGTAAGGGTTTTGCAGTTGTTGCGGAGCAGGTTAAAGATTTGGCAGAAGAGTCAGCGAAGTCAGTCGGAATGATAACAGGACTTATCGAGACAACAATAGCTGCAGTGGATAAGGGCATAAGTATGGCTGATGATACTGTTGGTGCCATGAGCGAGGTAATGACAGGAACTGAACAAAGTACAAAAAAGATGGGAGACATAGTTAATATGTTAAATGATTCCGTCGATAAAATGTATGAGATAAATGATGCAATAACGGAGGTATCAACAATAGTAGATAATAATTCTGCAACATCAGAGGAGACTGCGGCTGTCAGTCAGCAGCAGAAAGCACAGGTTGAGACAATGGTTCAGCTTATGTCTCATTTTAAAATTTAATTATATATAAGATACATAAGATGCTGATTTAAACTTGGCATCTGTGAGAAATTGGATTATGAAAAAGTTTGAAAAAGATTTTACAAAAGGAAAGCTTGGCAGTCAGATAATCAGGTTTAGCGTGCCTTTGATGCTGTCAAATTTGCTTCAGGTATTTTTTAACATGGCCGACATAGCTGTTGTAGGACAGTTTGCGGGCCCGGTATCACTCGGTGCGGTAGGTTCCACAACTATTCTCGTGGCTATGTTTACAACAGCACTTATAGGTGTTACGGGTGGTGTTAATGTTTTAGTAGCCCATGCAGTCGGAGCAAGAAATAAAAGAAATATTAAAGAGACTGTTCATACATCGGCATTAGTTTGTGCAGCTATAGGAATTTTACTTATGCTTGCAGGTGTGATTTTTGCAGGTCCGATTTTGACAGTACTTAAGACAAAGGAAGAATTTATATATAAGGCAACCATATATTTGTCAATATATTTTATGGGTATGCCTGCGCTTGCACTTTATAACTTCGGTAATGCTGTTTTAAGTGCAGTCGGCGACACAAAGCGGCCGCTTGCATATCTTTCAGCTGCAGGTGTTATAAATATTGTCTTAAATATACTCTTTGTGGTAGTGTTTAAGCTTGATGTTGCCGGTGTTGCGATAGCCAGTATAATATCACAGTATATTTCGGCAATTCTTGTTATTAGAGCATTGTTTAAAAGCGGTGAAGATTATGCGCTGAAGTGGAGAGATTTCAGAATCAGTAAAGATAAATTAAAAGCTATAGTTGCTATAGGCATACCATCAGGCATACAGAATGGAATATTCCAGCTTGCAAATCTTTTCGTACAGGTCTCTGTTAACAGTTTTAGTGCTACATTTGTTGCCGGAAATTCTGCGGCAGCAAATTCAGATGCTTTGATATACGATGTTATGGCTGCATTTTATTCGGCCTGTGCATGCTTTATAGGGCAGAATTATGGTGCAGGAAACAGGGAACGTATCAAGAAAAGTTACTTTATATGTTTGGCATATTCATTTGGAACAGGTGCAATTATGGGCCTTTTGCTGATATTGTTCGGAAGACAGTTTTTGGCGATATTTACAAGCGATCCTGCAGTTATAGATGCCGGAATGCAAAGGATTGTAATTATGGGATTTTCTTATGCTGTTTCGGCCTTTATGGATTGTACAATAGCGGCTTCAAGAGGACTTGGAAAGAGTTTTGTACCTACCGTTATAGTTACATTGGGTTCATGCGTATTTCGTGTGATATGGATATATACAGTATTTGCATATTTCGGAACTATTACGTCATTGTATCTGCTATATGTATTTTCCTGGAGCATAACAGCTGCCGCCGAGCTGGTATATTTTGTTAAGATATATAAGAAAGTGTTAAATTCAAATCAGTTCAGACTTCATGAAAACGAAGCGAACTTAAGATAAGCGTAAGAACCGGATAGAGAAAGCATAAATTTGTGATAAAAATATATCCCACACCATTTTATTTTAAAAGGTGTGGGATATATTTTTTTGTGACACAGGAAAATCTTTTGGAAACCTATGTCGTAAAACAAACTACGAGTTTATGCTCTTATTTGTCATGAATTTCGCTGTGAAGCTCCTGTAATGATTTTACCTGGCCATCACCGTGAGCCTTAATGTAGTTAATACCGTCAGCAGTAGCCTTGGCTGCTGCAATAGTGGTCATATAAGGAACCTTTGCCTTTATAGCAGCCTTACGCAGGTAGCTGTCGTCGTGAATACTGTCTTTTCCTACCGGTGAGTTGATTATAAGCTGGATATCTCCGTTTGTAATCATATCGAGTATATTAGGACGACCATCTGAAAGTTTGTTTACCTTAGTAGCAGGAATTCCGGCTTTTGTCAATACATCGTAGTTACCTGCTGTAGCAACAATCTTAAATCCGTTGTCTGCGAAAACCTTTGCAACATCTGCAAGTTCTGCTCTGTCTTTTCTGTTTACAGAGAATAATACCGTACCCTCAAGAGGAAGCTTTGACTGTGTTGCTTCCTGAGCCTTGTAGAATGCTTCGCCGTATGAAGAAGATAAGCCTAAAACTTCTCCTGTAGAACGCATTTCAGGTCCTAATACAGGGTCAACTTCAGGGAACATGTTGAATGGGAATACTGCTTCCTTAACGCCATAGTTAGGAATGCACTGTTCCTTAAGTGCAGGAATAGGAGAAGGTCTTCCTGTGAGCTCTGAAGTTATTATATCTGTAGCGATAGGTACCATTCTTATATTACATACCTTTGAAACGAGAGGTACTGTACGTGACGCTCTTGGGTTTGCCTCAAGAACGAAAACTTTACCGTTTTCGATTGCGTACTGCATATTCATAAGACCCTTAACATGCATTTCCTCTGCAATTTTTCTTGTATATTCTTTAATTGTCTTAACATTTTCTTCAGAAATATGAACTGAAGGAATTATACATGCTGAATCACCTGAATGAACACCTGCAAGCTCAATGTGTTCCATTACTGCAGGAACAAAAGCATGTACACCGTCGCTTATCGCATCGGCTTCACACTCTGTAGCGTGGTTAAGGAAACGGTCGATAAGGATAGGTCTGTCAGGTGTAACACCGACAGCAGCTTTCATATAACTTGTCATGCTTTCATCATCGTAAACAACTTCCATACCACGTCCGCCAAGAACGTATGAAGGACGAACCATTACAGGGTAGCCGATTTTGTCTGCTATAGCGATAGCTTCTTCTACAGTAGTTGCCATACCTGATTCAGGCATTGGAATTTCAAGCTTTTCCATCATAGCACGGAACAAATCGCGGTCTTCGGCAAGGTCGATAACGCTTGGAGAAGTACCAAGAATTTTAACACCGTTTTTCTCAAGCTCGGCTGCAAGGTTAAGCGGAGTCTGTCCACCAAACTGTGCAATGACACCGAGTGGTTTTTCCTTATGATAAATGCTTAATACATCTTCAAGTGTAAGCGGTTCAAAATACAGCTTATCTGATGTATCGTAGTCAGTTGAAACTGTTTCAGGGTTACAGTTAACTATTATTGTCTCAAATCCGAGTTTCTTTAAAGCCAATGAAGCGTGTACACAGCAATAATCAAATTCGATACCCTGACCGATACGGTTAGGACCGCCGCCAAGAATCATAATCTTTGGCTTATCGTCAGATACTGTGTTCTTATCTGTACCATTGTAAGTAGAGTAGTAGTAAGCACTGTCAGAAGTTCCGCTTACGTGAACGCCCTCCCATGCTTCTTCCATACCTAAGCTGATACGTTTATTTCTTACCTCGTCTTCTGAAATTTCAAGAAGCTGGCTTATATATTTATCAGAAAAACCGTCTTTCTTTGCTTTTATCAAGAGTTCGTCTGAAACCATGTGGCCTTTTGATTTAAGAATTTCTTCTTCTTCCTCAACAAGCTCTTTCATCTGTTCTATGAAATAAGCTTTAACCTTTGTGATCTCGTGAATTTCATCAATAGTAGCACCCTTTCTTAAGGCTTCGTACATCTGGAAATGACGTTCACTTGAAGGAGTTGCAAGAAGTTTCAACAACTGCTCTTTAGACATTGAGTCGAAGTTCTTTGCATGACCAAGACCATAGCGGCCTGTTTCAAGACTTCTGATAGCCTTTTGGAAGGCTTCCTTATAAGTCTTACCGATACTCATAACTTCGCCAACTGCACGCATCTGGGTTCCGAGCTTGTCTTCAACGCCTTTGAATTTCTCAAATGCCCAGCGTGCAAATTTAATAACAACGTAATCTCCGTCAGGAACGTATTTATCAAGTGTTCCGTATTTTCCGCAAGGAATATCTTTAAGTGTAAGTCCCGCTGCAAGCATTGCAGATACCAATGCTATAGGGAATCCTGTTGCTTTTGAAGCAAGAGCTGAGGAACGTGAAGTACGAGGGTTGATTTCTATAACTATAATACGGTCTGATACAGGGTCATGAGCGAACTGTACGTTAGTACCTCCGATAACCTGTACTGAATCAACGATTTTGTAAGCCTGTTCCTGTAAACGCTTCTGACATTCCTCTGAAATGGTAAGCATTGGAGCAGAACAGAATGAATCACCTGTGTGAACGCCAAGAGGGTCAATATTTTCAATGAAACATACTGTAATCATGTTGCCTTCTGCATCACGGACAACTTCAAGTTCAAGTTCTTCCCATCCGAGGATAGATTCTTCAACTAAAACCTGACCTACAAGGCTGGCCTGTAAACCTCTTGCACATACAGTGGCAAGTTCTTCCTTATTATAAACAAGACCGCCGCCGGCGCCTCCCATTGTGTAAGCAGGACGAAGTACTACAGGATAACCGAGCTTATCAGCTATAGCGAGAGCTTCATCAACTGTGTAAGCAACTTCGCTTCGGGCCATTTCTATGCCGAGCTCTTCCATTGTCTTTTTAAATTCGATACGGTCTTCACCACGCTCAATAGCATCTACCTGAACACCTATAACCTTTACGTTATATTTATCAAGTATTCCTGCTTTGTTTAACTCAGAGCATAAATTAAGTCCGGACTGTCCGCCAAGATTAGGAAGGAGTGCGTCTGGACGTTCTTTTTTAATAATTTGCTCAAGTCTTTCTACATTGAGAGGTTCAATGTAAGTTACGTCAGCAGTTTCCGGGTCAGTCATAATGGTTGCTGGGTTTGAATTGACAAGCACAATTTCGTAACCAAGCTTACGGAGAGCTTTACAAGCCTGTGTGCCTGAATAGTCAAATTCACAAGCCTGTCCGATTATGATAGGGCCTGAACCAATAATAAGTACTTTGTTAATATCTGTTCTTTTTGGCATAAATATAATCCTCCTTTGTTCTATAGATTATTATATATAGTTTCTTAAAAATCACAAGGAATTTTTGAAATAAATCGAGAAAGTTTTATAAAAAAGTAAATTATGGATAATGTAATGATATTATCAATATAAAATATCTGTAAGCTTTGTGCAGTGCAGTCTAAATGTTATTTAATAATAAGGTTGTAAATACATTGTCAGATAATGTATAATTGCAGTATAATCGCTGATTTTATGGTGTGTAATCAAAATTTATATGTCAATAAGGAGATGCAATGTATTATAAAGAAGATTTTATAAATGATATGGAAAAAATGGGACTTAAAAATACTGATGTGCTTATGCTACATTCTTCAATGAAATCAATAGGACAGACAGATGGCGGGGCTGATACTGTAGTTGATGCGTTTATGGAATATTTAAGTGACGGGTTGTTTATGACGCCTGCGCATACATGGGCACAGATGGGGGAAGAGCATGATGTCTTTGACCCTGATAAAGAGCCTGCATGTGTGGGAATAATTCCGAATGTGTTTCTTAAAAAGCCGGGCGTTGTGCGTTCACTTCACCCGACACACAGTATAGCTGCTTTTGGAAGAAATGTTTCATATAATATGCCTGCATGCGAATATATATTAGGAGAAGAAGAATGTAATACGCCTTGTACACCTGGAGGCTGCTGGGACAGATTAAGAAATGTCAATGCAAAAATTTTGCTTTTAGGTGTAAATCATGTGAAAAATACGTTTATTCATGCTGTTGAGGAAGTGTTAGATGTACCAGAAAGATTTACGCAGAAGCCCGCACACTTTAAGATTAAAATGCCGAATGGAAATTTAAAAGAGGTTTTGATGTACAGACATTTTAATAAACATACAGAGCATATATCTGAGAGCTTCGAGAAATTGAGCGAGGCATTTTTTGAGACAGGCGCTGCAAAGAGAGTTATGTTTGGTGATGCACAGTGTATACTGTGTGATGCAAATAAGTTGTTTGAAGTTACAAAGAAAGTTTTATCACATGAAATAAACTGTCTTATTGACAGGGAAAATATACCTAAAGAGTGGTGGAACTGATTTTACATATTATAGGAAAAATATACAAATATGAAATTTGTCTTTTGTAAAAAGTATACATTGACTTTTGCTTAAAGTAAAGGGTATACTAATTGCATAGGCTGGATATTTTAGTTACTTGAAATCACAATTAGGGTGTTTTAAAACCCTGAATATTTTAATTTTATGATTAAAGGGGGACTTTTTTCAGATGAGTAGTTATGAGAAACCGGTTTTGGTAGAATTGGATGAGACGGTTGAGGGTGTATATGCAGCAAGCGGTTGTTATACGGTAACAGCAAGAATTCATCAGCAGGCTAACAATATTTACAGAATACAGGTTGATGCAAAGCATGACACAACCCATTCATGCAGTAAGCAGACATTGTTTTTATCATTTAACATGCCTGTAGAATATCAGGGTTCAAGCGGAACATTAAGAGGTTCTTCTGCTGGAACTCAGATAGCTATTGATTATAGTTACTGGAACAATCCTAAGGATAATATCGGACTTGGTGATGTTACGGTAAGTGCTGAGGATGGACTTGTGATTACAGGCGCGTGGATGACAGACGAACCAAATTAATAAATATAAGTTATTTTCGGAAACCACCTTTCTAAAAGTAACCCTTGTGTCAGATAAGGGATTGATATGTACTCGGGATTACGGGTACATATCAATTTGACACAGGGGTTACTTTTTGTGTAATACGAGGAAATTTCGATGAAATTCCCTATTTGCAAGTTGTACTAAAAATTATTTATCATTGTTTCAATATCTTTTTCATCAAGTATGATACATTGTTTATTATCTATTGAATATACACGTTTGCAAAGGTTAAGTACAGTCGGGCGGTGCGTTGTGACAATACATGTTCTCGGATAGTTGTCGGACATTATATTTTTAAGTACCATTCGTTCAGTTGCCACGTCAAGCGCGGAGGTGGCTTCATCAAGCAGAAGAATAGGTGACTTTCTAAGGAGCGCTCTTGCAATCGATAGGCGTTGTGCCTGTCCCTCAGAGAAACCGCCGCCGCGTTCTTTTATCATACTGTTTATTCCGAGAGGCAGATGTTGAACAAATTCCCATGCACAGCTTAATTTCAGCGCCTGTATTATTTCTTCGTCTGTAGCGTCCTGCTTTACATTTCTCATATTTTCGGCGATAGTTCCTGAAAACATAGTGTTTCCTTGAGGAACATAAGAAAAAAGCTTTCTTGTGGAAGGTGATATGTCAATCCGGGAAGCAGTGTCGCTGCCGCCATATATATAAGCTTCACCCTCACAGACATCGGCAAGTGCAAGGATAAGCCTGAGCATTGTGGTTTTTCCTTTGCCTGAAGGTCCTACGAGACCGACAACCTCGTGAGGATGTGCCTCTATAGAAGCATTTTCAAAAACAGTGGAACCATTCATATATGAATATTTGATATGGTCAATTTTTAAGCTTATTCCGTCTGAATAGTATTTATTATATAGTTCTGATACGCTGTCGGAAGCCTGATAATTTTCCCGCGGCATATCAAGTATATCCATAAGTCTGCCAGCGGAGGTTGTAAGTGATATGGCAGTGGGAACAAGACCTACCAGTGTATTTAACGTTGCAGAGAGTTGGCTTGATAATGATAAAAACAGTGTCATTGTACCATAGCTTATTGCACCGCTCCAGACGCGGTATATTCCCCATCCGTATGAACTGTAGGTTACTATAAATCCGATAATAGTCATTATAAATGATGTCATTACAGACATTTTCTGAAAATCCATTTTCATATTCAGGTATTCATGCTGTAAATCACGCAGACGTTTTCCATAGAGCTTAATCATGTCAAAAGCCTTGATTGTCTGTATATTGGAAAATGCTTCCTGGTTAAAGCCGGACATTTTGGCGTTCATTGCCGCACTTCGCTCATTGTTGTTAACAAGGCGACGCATGAGCGTTCTTGACATAATCAGGCTGACCGGCATACCTATGGAGGCAAAAATCGCAAAGGTTGCATCGTGGTAGATGACAATGGCGAATGCTGCGATAAATTTAAAAATATTTATAATAAGATTTGGAATCCAGTTTAATACACCGTCTGCGATTGAGGAAGCATCGGTACTCCAGCGTGTAAGCAAATCTCCGGTGTGATATTGTGTAAGCGGTTCCCATTTTGTAATAAGAATTTTTTCAAAAATGTCTGCTTTTATTTCGTTGTTAACTCTTATAGAAATCCAGCTTGATATGTAATTTGACAGCTGGTTGACAATAAGATTTCCTATATTAAAGCCAATCATCAGACAGAAAGTTGTAAGCAGTGCACCTGTCTGGTGTCCTGTGATAATATCTACAAGATCCTTTGAAATAATGCTTGCGGTAAAACCTAAGACAGTGCCGCCAAGGCCAATTAATGTGTATATAATTATCTGCTTCCAGTATTGTCTGGCATAACCGTATATCCATTTTGTTTCAAGCCACATTTTTTTTAACATGCCCTCTTTTATGCGCTTCAAAATATGTTTTATAAAATTCATATTAACTAAGGTCTCCGTTATTTTCTAAATAAGAGTCTATGCTTTTTTTGGCGGTAATTGCCGCTGATGTGTTTTTTGTGCATTTCAGATTTGCGGTGAAGATAAGGTTAAACAACTGCTCTGAAAAAGCAAGATTTTTCTCCATCATTTCAATAGTCCATGATGGGGATATAAGTCTGCTCATTATAGCAAGTATCTTTTTGTGATTTTCAGGTTCAATAATCTCATCACAGTCTGATTTTCTTAAAAATATGATGCCGCCGAGAGGATAAGTTTTGTTGTCAAAAATTTGTGATGTGCCGCACCACGGAATGCCGTAAATTGTCGGTTTGTTGTCTTTTATTCCGATAAGGTTTAAATCACCGTTTATCAGAGGCGTATTAAAAAGCTGCTTCCAAAGAGATGTATGCGTGCTTTTTCCGGCTCCCGAATGGCCTGAAAAAAGCCATGCCTTGTTATTGTAAAGAAGTGATGATGAGTGTATTGCAAACAGATTTTTCGATTGTGCTTTTACAAGGAAAATCATTCTTATTGCATTAAAAAGTTCATCTCTGGCACAAAAGTCGACATCAGAGCAAAAAATTTTACAATTTTGCAGATTTTTCGACAAATGCCACTCTTTTAATCTGTTACAATTAAGGTAAATACAAATATATTCGCTGTGGGAATCAATAATCATGAGTTCTTCGCTGCGAATTAATATATTTCCGGTGGGTTTAATCGGGCTCATACAATCGGTGACGTCAATACATAAATCTGCACAGGTAACTTCAGATGCACTGTTATTATCAATATCTTTTTCGTCGATTTTGAAGCTTTCAAAGTCAGGATGAATAAGTGCTTTTGGTGCAGTAAGCTTTATGGTTATACCGGCTATTTTCATGTATTGGATAAAAGGGATACCGGTCGGAATAAAAAATGTATCGTCATTACATTCAAGTGTATTGTATGCCTTTAAAATCTGAAGGAAGCTGCGTATATCTGCTGCAATATTTTTAATATCTTCATTGTCAGGATGGTATTCATTAATGATTAGAGACAGCAGCTCGTCATCTGACAAGTCATTTTTTAAGGCGTTACATATAAAAACACCTGTACTGTTTAATTCCAAAGCACGTTGTTGTGCGGCGACAGACTGTCCGAAAGGAATTAAGAAAGTTTTGTTATTTATATTTTTTATAGCAAATGTATTTTTTATTTTCATACGCAGGTCCCCTCTCAGATAATAGACGCATTAGCGGCGTAATAGAAATAGAATCAGTGAGCTGTTTTTGACAGCGGCAGATGTCTGCTCGCAGCCGCTCGGTTCGTCGTGTTCGCGTACATTATACCATGTATATTATTAAAATGCTATAATTACCCGGAAAATAAGATTATAAGACTAAATTAGGAAATGAAGGTAACTTATTATGGACGAATTCTTTAAAAGAAGAAAATTGGAAGTGGTTTTGATATCATCAATTATTGTGCTTGCCGCATTAATTGGAATAATGAGTATTATATCATTTGGATATGATGTTAAGCCGCGTGGTGAGCTGAAGCCGGTCGATATCACAGGCAAATACAGTTATGACGGCGTTAATTGGGAAAATCTCGACAAAAATTCGCTTAAAAATTTAACAGAATATGATAATGTCATTATACGCGGACATGTAGCAGAGGATATTCCGGTTGATGAAATGCTATTCTTGTTCGTAAATAATTTATCAATAGAAGTCAGAATAAACGGAAAAAATGTTTATGATTTTGGCATGCCAGGAACTTATCCTTCATTTTCAAAAGCACCGGGAATGGCAGTTGGCTTTGTTGAAAATAAGGGTATCAGGACATCAGATCATATACAAATTAAGATAAGAAATTATTACGGAACGAGATCGCTTGATGCTTATAAGGTGTTGTTTGGACAGATGTGCAGCGGAAAAGGCTATGCGATGTATGATTTTGTTGATGCAAAGTGCGGCAGGATGATTCTTATATTTTTGGGGATTGTTGTCATGGCAATATTTTCAATATCATTTTACTTAAGCCATAAGCTGAATCATAAAGCAACCACAAAGGCAGGGCTTTCGTTGTTCTTTTTTGAACTGGCAGCAGCTTTCCTTTTATTTGTAAATGAAGTTTCCATATATTTGCCTGTTATAGTCAAAAATCCAATAGTCTGCAATCTTGTGTGGGTTATGCCGCTCCATCTTGTGCTGATAGTATGGGGATGCCATATGTTAAATTATATTGAAAGTTCAAAACCGCAAAAAGTGATTTTTGTGTGCAATATCATTCTTGTGCTTAACCTTTGTCTTATGATGGCATTTCAGCTTTTAGGCATAGGTGATGTGTATATAAGCTACGGATATACTATTATTGTGGCGGTGCCTGTAATTATAGTAATGTTTATGTGTATAATAAATGAAATTATCAGCCGGAAAAATTATGAACTTAAATTTGTATTTTTAGGTTTTGTACCTATGACGCTTGCGTTTGTAATAGAAGGTGTGAATTTCGGATTCAATATGTTTCCGGAAAGAATTGTTATTATAATAGGAATTACATCAACACTTGTAATACAGTCTTTGCAGATTGTAGATATATCAAGAATAAAATTGGAGGAGAAAGCAAAGCTTAATGCAGAGCAGAATTTAAATGATAAGTTAAAAGAAACGATGGAAAGGGAGAAACGTGCAAATGAAGCAAAAAGCAAATTTTTATCAAATATGTCGCATGATATGAGAACGCCTATGAATGCAATTATCGGTTATAAAAATATAGCTCTTGCAAATATTAATGATGAGGATAATGTGAGATCATGTCTTGAAAAAATAGGAATGTCAAGCGAACATCTTTTGAAGCTTATAAACGATGTTCTGGATATGAGTTTTATAGAAAGCGGAAGAATGAAGATAAGGGAAAAACAGTGTAATTTGTTAAAGCTTATAAACGATCTTGTTGATATGACCAAAAATCAGGCAAAAAGCAAAAATATAAATCTGGTGACGGATATTGAGCAGATAAAGGAAGCGGATGTTTATGTTGATGAACTGAAATTAGAACAGATTATGATAAATGTTTTAGGCAATGCAATAAAATATACAGCAGAGGGCGGTCAGGTTACATTAAGTCTTCATGAACTTGAAAGCTTCCAAAAGAATTATGGAAGATACGAATTTATAATAGCTGATAATGGTATAGGAGTATCCAAAGAGTTTCTTACTTATATTTTTGATCCTTTTGAAAGAGAAAAGGATTCTACTGAAAGTAAAATTGCAGGAACAGGTCTTGGCCTATCAATAACAAAGAATATGTTAAAACTTATGGGTGGTGAGATTAGTGTGGAGAGTCAGGAAGGAAGCGGTACCAAGTTTATAATACGCATAAATTTAAGAAAACGTAAACATATAGTTAATAATATAGTTGAGGGTTCAAAATTTGATTGTGATGAGTCTGTTCTTCAAAGAAAAGACAGCAGAACGGATAAGAGAGTACTGCTTGTAGAGGATAACGATATGAACCGGGAGATTGCAGGAGTATTTTTAAAGGAAGCAGGATTTAAGGTTGAAGAGGCAGCAGACGGAATGATAGCAATAGAAAAACTGTCAGAAAGTGATAAAAATTATTATGATATAGTACTTATGGATATAAAAATGCCTGTGCTTGACGGATATGCTGCTACAACAAAAATAAGGCAGATGGACAGGGATGATATAAGAAATATACCTGTGGTTGCAATGACTGCAAATGCTTTTTATGAGGATAAGAAAGAAGCGAAAAGGTGTGGAATGAGCGGATATTTGTCAAAACCAATTGATTTTAAAAAACTTATAAAACTTATTGATACTTTGCTGGAATTAAGTTGAGATAATTAAGCTATAGTGTTATAATGCTATTTGGTTAAATCTGTTTAATCGGTAACTTGGTGTGTGGTTTTTATATTTTGGAGTAAATGATGAATAAAATAAGTCATATTAAGATTACAAAGAGATTGTCAACTAACCTTTCTGCAGCAGGTAAATTCTGGCTGCTACTTGGAAGTATTACGCCAGATTTGCTTGTGCATACATATTATGTAGGGCATACATGGGATGCAACAATAGAGAAAACATGCAAGAAGCTTTATAATTTGGAGCAGTGGGGAGCTATGAACTGGCGCTCATATCTTAAGCTCGGATATGCACTTCATTATATAGAGGATTATTTTACGTATCCGCATAATAATATTTATGATGGAACGCTTGCACAGCATTGCGTGTATGAAGTTGATTTTTGTTCATATATTCGTGCTTTAGATGATAATTTGCCTGAAAATGACATAGATATAACATCAGCGAAGAAATTGTGCGACTGGATAGAGAAGACACATAACGAATATCTTAATTCAGATGTGCATGGATTTTCAAGCGATTATAATTATATTACAAAAGTATCACAGGTTGTTGCGGACACAATGCTGAACGCATTTGAGACTAACGAGGGGCGCAGAATCGATACCCTCAGTGCACTTCCTGTGGTTGTACAAAGATTATAGAAAACCTTTAACAGTGGGTAAAGATTTATGACTAAGAAGCAATTAGTACTTGAGGTAATAGATAGATTAAAGAAAGAATATCCGGATGCCGGCTGCACACTAGACTATGACGAGGCATGGAAGCTCCTTGTGAGTGTCAGGCTTGCAGCACAGTGCACTGATGCCAGAGTGAATGTGGTTGTGGCGGGATTGTTTGAAAAATATCCATCAATAGAGTCGCTGGCATCGGCTGATGTGAATGATATAGAAGAAATAGTAAGACCATGCGGTCTTGGGAAGAGTAAGGCACGTGATATAAGCTTATGTATGAAGATGCTGCATGAAAAGTATGATGATAAAGTGCCGGATGATTTTGACGAACTTCTGCTTTTGCCGGGAGTTGGAAGAAAAAGCGCGAATCTTATTATGGGAGATGTTTTCGGTAAGCCTGCTATAGTGACTGATACGCATTGTATAAGACTTTCTAACAGAATAGGACTTGTTAAAGATATAAAAGAACCGAAGAAAGTGGAAATGGCGCTTTTAAAGATCGTTCCGAAAGAGGAGGGCAGTGACCTATGCCATAGATTTGTCGAGCATGGCAGAATTGTATGTACTGCAAGAACAAAACCGTTTTGTAAGGAATGCTGTTTAAATGATATATGCGCTAAGAATGGAGTGACGGAGCATGATTAGAAATTGCAGTCTTGAGGAAATTTCGGATGGCAGACTATATGATCTGAATGATCTTGTAAAGGCAGACACTGCCGGCTGCAGCGGATGTACGACAAAGTGCTGCTACGGAATGGGAGATACTATAGTACTTGATCCATATGATGTATACAGACTTGAGAAGCATCTTGGACAAACATTTGAGCAGCTTCTTGCGGATAAAATTGCTATAAATAAAGTCGATGATGTCTTGCTGCCGAATTTAAAGATGGATGAAAAGACAGGCGGATGTGCATTTTTAAATGAAGAAGAAAGGTGCACGGTACATGGCGCACGACCTGCTATGTGCAGACTTTTTCCGCTTGGAAGATACTGGGCTGATGAGGAGACATTTCATTATATACTGCAGACAGGTCAGTGTAAGAAGAGTAATTTATCGAAAATAAAAGTAAAAAAGTGGATTGATTGCGATAATATTAAAGAGTATGATGAGTATGTAGTCTTATGGCATAAGTACATAAAAAGAATAAGCGCGGCAATAAATGAGTGTATGCAGACATCTGACAGTCAGCTTGCGGCTACGCAGGTTAAGACTATATGCATGTATACCTTAAAAACGTTCTATATGACAGGATATAATTTTGATAAAGACTTTTTTGTACAGTTTAAGGAAAGGCTTTACGAAGCGTATCATATGTTGGGGATTAATTAGTAAATATACTTTAAAGAAAGGACTAAGTTAATGAGACCGGAATTATTTAAAATAGGCGGATTGTCTGTACATGGTTATGGATTAATGATTGGAATAGGCTTTATTGCGGCATTGTTTCTGGGGTGCTATCGGGCCAAAAAGAAGCAGATGTCTGATGAGGCTGTCATAGATATTGCGATTCTTGCTGGTTTATGCGGCTTTCTCGGAGCTAAGCTGCTGTATGTTATAGTAGATTTTGGCGACTTTTTAAAGGATCCTCTTGCAGTACTGGGTTCGTCAGGTTTTGTATTGTATGGAGGCGTTATTGCAGGAGTTTTTGTCGGGTGGCTTTATACCCATATTAAAAAGTTATCTTTTATGGAGTATTTCGACCTTATTATGCCTGAAATAGCACTAGCACAGGGTTTTGGAAGAATAGGCTGTTTTCTTGCAGGCTGCTGTTACGGGCGTGAGACGGATTCGTGGTTTGGCGTTGTATTTCCGCCTGAAAGTATGTCTCCTTCAGGAATTAAATTAATTCCGACACAGCTTATATCAGCTGTTGGTGATTTTGTGATTGTAATAGTTCTTATTGTTCTTGCAGATATAGTTTTTAAGGGAGCGAAGAAATCTTTGAAGTATGGGCATGTTGCAGGAGATATAGGCTGTACATATATGTTTGTATATGGAGTTGGAAGATTTTTAATAGAGTTTTTAAGAAATGATTATCGAGGTGAGATAGGATTTTTATCTACATCTCAGTTTATTTCAATATTGATTGTGGCAGGCGGAGCTTTAATTATGATATTAAACAGAAAGAAGCTTAAAAGCGAAGCTAAAAATTAAAAAGACATATCCGGTTTATTATAAGAGATTTAAGTATCTTAAATAATACCGGGTATGTCTTTTTTTATGTTTATAAAACTCTTGAAAGGAAATCTTTTAATCTTGGTGTCTGAGGGTTTTCAAAGAAAGCCTTAGGCTCATTTTCCTCCATGATTTTTGTGTCTGCGAAGAACATGCAGCGTGTGGCCACTTCCTTTGCAAATCCCATTTCATGTGTAACTATAAGCATAGTCATGCCGGATTCGGCAAGCTCTTTTATGATTGCAAGAACTTCACCGACCATTTCAGGGTCAAGCGCTGATGTCGGTTCATCAAAGAGCATTACCTCAGGGTTCATAGCCAGAGCTCTTGCAATCGCAATACGCTGTTTTTGTCCGCCGGAGAGCATGTCAGGATATGCGTCGGCTTTTTCTTTTAATCCGACTCTCTCCAAAAGCTCATCAGCTTTTTTAAATGCTTCATCTTTTGTCATCAACTTTAACTGAACAGGCGCAAGCATAATGTTTTCACGAACAGTCATGTTTGGAAAAAGATTAAAGTGCTGGAAAACCATTCCTATTTTCTCACGTATACTGTTTATATCAACCTTTTTGTCAGTAAGATCTGTTCCGTGGAAGAGGATATGACCCTCAGTAGGAGTTTCAAGCATATTTAAAGAACGTAAAAATGTTGATTTACCGCAGCCTGAAGGACCGATAATTGCAATAACTTCGCCTTTGCTTACTGTTGTGTTGATATTTTCCAAAACAACGTGATTATGAAAGACTTTTTTGAGTCCTTTGACTTCTATTATTACATTGCTGTCTGTATAATTTGTGTTATCTGCGTTCATTGCTTCTTAATCTCCTTTCCAGTTTTTTAACTAAAGATGATAAAATCATTACAAGAGTGAGGTAAACAGCAGCTACTCCGAATAAAGGAAGCATTGCGTCGTATGTAATACTTCTTATAATATCTCCGCCTCGTGTAAGATCGTTTAATCCTATATAACCGCTTATAGATGTTTCTTTAAGAAGTACTATAAACTCGTTGGCAAGTGCAGGAAGTACATTTTTAAATGCCTGCGGAAGAATAACCTTTATCATGGTCTGTCTGTAGTTAAGTCCGAGGCTTCTTGCAGCTTCAAACTGTCCGTTATCAATAGACATTATACCCGAACGGAATATTTCAGCTACATAAGCACCGGAATTTATACCGAATGCAAGAATAGCAACAAAGATTTTATTAATATCTACAGATCCTAAAATGATATAGTAAATAATAAGAAGCTGTATCATTGCAGGAGTGCCACGTATTATTGTGAGGTAAAGACTGCATATAAAGTTTAATACTTTCATGTTGCCTGTCTTATCATGGCTTGAGCGGACAACAGCTACAAGGAAACCGATGATTATACCGATTATAGCTGCAAATAAAGCTATAATAAGAGTATTTTTAAGACCTGTAAGGATATACTGATAACGGTTATCTTCTATAAAGTCATTTTTGAATTTCTCGATAAAGCTGCTTTGATTAGCTATTGCCTCATTATCTCTTACAACAACTACCTGCTTTGAGGTTGTGTATGTATTTGAGAAATTAATGTTTTTAAGACGTTCCTCTGTAACTGTCATTCCGGCTGCACCGAAATCAGCTTTACCAGTTGAAACAGCAGTAATTATGGAGTCAAAATCCATGTCAACTACTTTGAGTGACATTCCGAGGTAATCTGCAATAGCTGTAGCTATATCTACATCGATACCGACAACCTGTCCGTTTTCATAGTATTCATAAGGTTTGAAATAAGCATTTGTAGCCATTGTGAGGGTACCGTTGCTTCGATCTGTGTGTTCAGGTGATACATAAGGATTTTTTCCTAAATTTTCACCGATATAGTTGTCGAGAATTTTCTGAATAGTTCCGTTTGCTGAAAGTGCATCAAGAGCTTCGTTTATTGAAGCGGTAAGGCTGTCATTTCCTTTAGCTATACATATAGCATAATCCTCTTCAACAAAATCCTCCTCAAGAATAGTTAAGTCATTATTTACCTTAACAAATTCGTTTGCAGGCTGAACATCTATAACGACAGCGTCAAGCTTGCCAAGCTTTAATGCCTGAATTGCATCTGACCCTTTGCTGAAACGTTCGACCTTAGTGCCTGCTTCATCTCCTTCATAATCACTTACGAGAGTATCACCGGTGGTTCCTAACTGTACGCCGATAGCCTTACCGGTAAGGTCATCTACTGAAAAAACAGTATTTTCAGGAACTTTGGCCTTGCACCCTGTAAGTGAAACTATCGGTAAAGTGCACATTATTATGAGAAGAACACTGATAATACTGCGTCTGAAATTGTGCCTGCGATTAATAGTTTGCATAAATATTATCCTTTCTAATGTATATTGCTGTATATTATACATCAAAATGTAATTTTGAACAATGATTATTCATGAAATAGTTGTAATATTATTTCAACATTGTTAAATTATAGGTAGCAGCAGGAAAAATTAAAAATCTGCTTAAGAATTAGGAGTAGTGAAAAAATGAAGATAAGGACACCGCATTATTATAAAGATTTTAAATGTATTGCAGGGGATTGCACTGATACATGCTGCGCAGGCTGGGATGTTGATGTTGATGAAAAATCTTATGGGTATTATAAAAAGGTTAAGGGCAAGTTCGGAAAAAGATTGAAAAGCGTTATGGTTGCATCAGATGACGGAGGGTGTACTTTTACGCTTAAAGAGGGCGGAAGGTGCCCATTTTTAAATGATGAAAACTTATGCGACTTATATACCGAGCTTGGAGAGGATAAACTTTGCGAGACATGTGCCGAGTTTCCGAGGTTTATAAATGAATACGGAAATGTGAGGGAAATAGGGATAGCTCCATCATGTATAACTGCAGGCGAGCTTATATTTAATTATAATAAGAAGCTTACATTTGATATTGAAGATGACGGAGAGACGGTTACGTCTTATAACGATATTGACGGATATTTATACATGCAGCTTTTGAGGGCGAGAGAAGCTGCATATAAGATAATACAGGATGAAGATTTTACCGTGGATGAGGTCTGTTATCTTTTGCTTGAATTTGCGTCACGTATCCAAAAGCACATGGATAAGGAAAAGGATTATTTAATAGAAAATGTGGTTTATGCCTTTCTTGAAAAGGATTACTGCAGAAAAATTCTTGATAAAGCAGCTGGAAGTGATTTAGGATACTCTAAGATAGATAAGTATTTTGAAGAGTTTAAAGGTATGGAAGTTATTAATAAGGACTGGTATAAGTGCCTTAAGATACAAAAGAAATTTATGGAAAATTGTGAGAATTCCGGCGGAGAGGAATATTATAAAAAATGTATTGCACAATTTGATACATATTATGAGAAAAGAACTTTTGAATATAGGCAGCTTCTTATGTATTACACTTTCAGATATTTTCTTGATTCAGTCTATGATTACAATTTGCTTTTAAAGGTAAAAAATGCGCTTGTCGGATATATAGTATTAAAGCATTTGGATGTGTGTGTATGGCATAAAAACGCAGGCACGTTAAGTAAACATGAACAGATTGATATGGCACATCTATATTCAAGACAGTTTGAACATTCATATACAAATTATGAACAGTATAGCAATTTTTTTGAAAAAAAGCGGTGTTACAGTATAAATTCGTTGAAATCATTTTTAAGGGTGTGACTGCGGAATGGAGGTTAATATGTCATATATTATGGAGGTAAAGGAAATTTCCAAGAAATATGGGAAAAAGCAGGTGCTGGACTCAGTTTCTATAAATGTATCAAAGGGTGAGTGCGTAGGTATTATCGGGGTAAACGGCTGCGGCAAATCAACCCTTCTTAGTATACTCTCAGGAAGCATGAAAGCCGATAAGGGCAAGGTATTTATAAATGGTATTGATACAGGAAAAAAATCCAGGATTTTTGATGAGGTTATAGGATATGTTCCGCAGGAAAATCCGCTTATGCTTAAACTTACAGTGCTTGATAATCTGAAATTCTGGTATTGCGACAGTGCAAGAAATTTGAACGATGATCTGACAAATGGGATTATTTCCTATTTTGGGTTGAATGAGTATATTTATACAAGAGCAGATAAGCTTTCCGGAGGAATGAAGAAGCGTCTGAGTATTGTGTGTGCACTTGCCAAAAATCCCGAGATTCTTATTCTTGATGAGCCCGGAGCCGCGCTTGATATCGTGTGCAAGTCTGATATAAAGAAATATCTTAAAGATTATATGAGAAATGGCGGAACGGTTATTATAACGAGTCATGAGGAGGGAGAATTGTCTTTGTGTGACAGAATGTATCTGTTAAAAGATGGTAAAGCGTCAGAGCTTGGAGAGAAATATGAAAAAATATTTAATGTTTTTTAAACTTCAGATAAAATCAGTATTTTTGTCAGTAACGGCAATTATTGCGGGGACGGTTGCATTTGCAGCAGTTATGGCATTTGCGGCTGCAGGTATGGGGAGTGTCGCAATGAAAAATTCACAGCCGGATAAATTGAGTGTGGCAGTTGTCATATCTGAAGGAAAGGAAGCTGATTTTGAGGGGCGTTACATAAAAAAGGCATTTGAAGCATTAAGCCAGGTAGAGGCAGTAAACAAAAAGTGCGAATTTGTTATGTTTGACAGTGAAAATGAAGCTATAGAAGATTTGTCAAAAGCTAAAGTAGGAACAGTTATAGTTATTCCTGAGAAATTTATAAGCTCAATTCTTACAGGTGAGAACAGACCGGCGAGAATTATATATGAGGAGAGTGGTGTTACAACATCATCTGAAATGTTCATGGACCTTATAAGGGCGGCGGCTTCTGATTTAAGTACGGTGCAGGCAGGAATTTATGCTGTAGATGATGTGTGCAGTACTTTTGTACTTGAAAATGGAGCGCAGTTTAAGGCGGAAGCCTATCTTAATGCGAAATATCTGGCCTATGCGCTTGACAGAAATGTATATTTTGAATCTGTAGACATAAGAACTGAAGATAATTTTACAGTGCCGCAGTATTATGCTTCAACAGCCATTGTTATGGTGCTGTTATTAAGCTCAATAACATGTGTCGGAATATTTAAGTCAGACGGGATTGTGCTTGAGAGAGCTTTGAAAAGAAGTGGAGTGGCACAGGGCAGCGGGCATTGTTTTAAGGTCATAGGAGTTTCATTGGTATATTGGATAGTTTTTGGAATAGTGTTTTTATTCGGGTGTCTTTCGGTAATGAGATTTTCACAGATGGGAAGTTTTTTTACGGTTGTTGGAAATCCGGAAGCGGACAGCGTCTATGAAATCATGAATGATACGGCATTGACAGGCTTTTTTGTGAGTTTTTTATGCATAGGTCTTTTGATGATTTCCGTATTTTCATTTGCAGGATTTATATTGAAAATATCGGATAAGGCAGTTACAGGAGTAATACTCATTTTTATTTTGTCACTTATTATGATGTTTGCGTCAGGCTGCTTTGTTCCTGTATCAATGCTTCCTGAAATGTTGGCTGATGTGGGGCGTGTTTTACCGACATACTGGTATTTTAAGCTGTGCGGACAGATTATTGCAGGTGGTGTCAGCATCGATGCTGTTTTGGTTAATCTGGCGTATTCGGCGTTATTTCTGGCGCTTTCGGCAGCAGTTGAAAAAATTATTTGCAGAAGCCGGGAGGTGTGATTATGAAGAAATTTTTATTATGGCTGCGCCTTCTTATAAAAAGTCAGCTTAAATCAAAGATTATGATTGCTTTTCTGCTTGGGATGCCTGCTGTATGTTTTATATGTACCAAGCTTCCTGCCATGACAGATAATAATGAAATGCGTGTCGCAATTATTTTGGAGGATGAGGACGAAACAGCCATAAAGACGGCAAGGCTTCTTTTGGAAAATTCATACAGCGTTGAATTTTATAAGGAAACAGACCTTTCTAAGCTGAAGTCTGACATAGCAGAGGGTAAAACTTTGCATGGTTATGTTATTTCAAAAAATCTTACGGATAAACTCAATTTGGGAAAATATAACGGCTGTGTAAAGCTTCTTAAGGGTAAATCAAATTATGTTTATGCAATCACTAATGAGATATTTTTTTCACAGCTTCTCAGGGCATATGCCGTTAATATTGCAGCGGATTATATTCGTCAGGAGGAAATGTTTAAAAATGTAAGGGAGAGTGCAGTTGAGATAGTAGAAAATAATTATGAAGTTTACGGTGAAGGAAAAGATACGTTTAAGGTAAACTTTGAAATGCTTGATGCAGATGGCGGTACAACACAGTTAAAAGCTAAGGCTACGGTGTTCCCGATAAAAGGAGTGCTTGTGATACTTGTATTTATATCGGGGCTGTATGGCGGAGTGTGGTGGTTGTCAGACAAAAATGACGGAGTATTTTTGGCACTGACCGGGAGACTAAAAAGATTAAGCCGCTGGCTTTATATATCGGTTCCTGTAATTTTGTTTTCTGTGTCGGCTGTAATTGCAATGCTTATTACAGGAACAGGTGCATTTCCGTTGGAAGTTTTGAAAATGTTGGTATATGATTTTGCGGTAATAGTATTTACTGCAGTTCTGACATTTTTTATAAAAAGTGAAAAACTTTTTGTGTCGCTGATACCTGTTTTTGCGCTGGCTTGTATTTTCTTTTGCCCGGTATTTATCAATATTGCAAATATAATACCGGCAGCAGAATATATGTCTAAAATGCTGCTGCCATACTATTATTTTATGATATAAGAAATTTTTTACAGATTATAATTTACACGAAGTTGTTCCTCTAAAGAAAGAACTTCCTGCTCAAATTCTCTTGCAGATACGAGATGGCAGCCCTGACCCCTTATTATTATTTGTTCGAGTCCGTCGGAGGTTGCCACCCGTATATAATATTTTCTGCCATTTTCGTGTGCAAATTTTTCTATATATTGGTCTGCGGTTTCTGCTTCTTTTGTGAAGACCACATGTATATTGTGGTAATCGTATATTTCTGTGTCATGTCCTTTAACCCTGTAAGCATCAAATACAACAATAAGGCTGCATTTAGTCATGGCCTGATAATTGCATAAAATGTCCATAAGGCGGCCTCTTGCTGAATCCATATTGATATCCGCAAGCTCCTTTAGTTCGTTCCAGGCATAAATTATGTTGTAACCGTCAACTAAGAGATAAGGTATTCTGTCATTTACAGTTGTTTCTTTACCTTTGTAGGCAAAGTCAGGGGATTGTATTATTTTTTTACCGTGACTGCGCTTTTTTGACGTATTGTCCTTTCGACTGTTTGCATAATAAGTCTGGTGCAGTATGGCATCGACCTCCTCAGTGCCGAGAATTTCATCTGATACGGTTCTGCCTGAGCGTTTAGTATTATTTGATAAATCATATTCGTTATCACCCGAAAATTTATTTCGCTGTGCAAGCACGCTCTCAATGTGCATGTGGTTAAAAACGTCGTCCCATGTTACATTTATACCTGAACCGTGTGAGCAGAATACCGAACCTGATGGGTTTAGTGTGTCTGCGTCAGGGTTATAAGCAAATTTTTCAATTACTTCGTCTGCATTGTGACAAGGCTCATATCCTTTCATTCTAAGGCTTAAGTGTCCCATGCCTTTTGTGTATGCGATAACCTGAGTCTGGTAATCACCGATTGCTGCGGCAGGACAGCTCCCTGATATAATAGCTTTTTCCGTATTATCACCTTCAGATGAAAGATTTTCTAAAGAAAAAGAGGCTTTCATGCGCTCTAAATCTGTCATGGCACGACCTACGCAGTTTCGCGGTATTTCAAGTGTAAATGAGTAAAACGGTTCAAGCAGAACGGATTCCGCCTGCATAAGTCCCTGACGGACAGCCCGGTATGTTGCCTGTCTGAAATCTCCGCCTTCGGTATGTTTTTGGTGGGCGCGGCCGCTGACAAGAGTTATTTTTACATCGGTAAGCGGAGAACCTGTAAGAACTCCTGTCTGATTTTTTTCATAAAGGTGTGAAAGTATAAGACGCTGCCAGTTTTTATCAAGAATGTCCTCACTGCATTCTGCTGCATATTCTATGCCGCTTCCGGGTTCTTTAGGCTCGATTATGAGATGAACTTCGGCGTAGTGTCGAAGAGGTTCAAAGTGTCCGACGCCCTCAACGGTATTTTTAATTGTTTCCTTATATATAATATTTCCCTGACCGAATGATACGTCAACATTGAAGCGCTTAAGGATGATGTCCTTAACAATTTCAATCTGCACTGCTCCCATAATCTGTATTTGGATTTCCTTTAGCAGTTCATTCCATACTACATGAAGTTCAGGGTGTTCTTCTTCAAGCATACGAAGCTTCGGGAGCATCTCAAGAGCGTCAACTCCGTCAGGCAGAAGAAGTTTATAGGTAAGTACGGGTTCAAGCAAAGGTATGCAGGAATTGTTTTCAATGCCTAAAGAATCGCCTGCCATACTGCTCTCAAGTCCTGTTACCGCACATATGCAACCGGATGACAGTTCATCTGACGTCGTAAATTTTTCGCCGGAATAAATGCGTATCTGATTGATTTTTTCTGTATCATTTACAGGCATTTTTACTTTAAGACTACCACCTGTGATTTTTAAAAATGCAAGACGGTTTCCCTGAGCGTCTCTTGATATTTTAAATACTTTTGCGCCAAATTTGTCAGGATATTTTTTGAAAATCGTATATTTTTCGATGCCTTTTATAAATTCATCAATGCCTGTCATTTTAAGTGCGGAGCCGAAAAAGCATGGGAAAAGCTTTCGTGCGCTGATAAGGTTTGCAATACAGGTATCATCAATATGTCCGGTTTCGAGATAATTATTTAATACATCTTCATCACAGAGGGCAATTTCCTCAAAATCGGGGTTTGTAAAGTTTACTATGGAATTTGAAAGACGCAGCTTTAGCTGTTCAAAAATATGAGCTTTATTTATGCCTGGCTGGTCTGTCTTGTTTACAAAAATAAAGACAGGTATATGATAGCGTGACAAAAGTCTCCATAGGGTTACAGTATGGCTTTGAATTCCGTCCGCCGCGCTTACAATAAGAATGGCGTAATCAAGAACCTGAAGTGTACGTTCCATTTCTGCACTAAAATCAACGTGTCCCGGCGTATCAAGCAGAGTGACAGACATATTACCTAATTTTAGCTGTGCCTGTTTGGAAAATATTGTTATGCCTCTTTTTCGTTCCATTGTGTCAGTATCAAGAAAGGCATTTCCCATATCTACTCTGCCTAATTTGCGTATAGTGCCTGTTGAATAGAGTAAGGCTTCTGATAAAGTTGTTTTTCCTGCGTCTACATGAGCAAGCATTCCTATTACTAAATTGTTCATTAAAATCCCCATTTCTGAAAAGTGTATTTGTATATTTTAACATTTATTTGCAGAGCATACAAGGAGACGTATAATAGGGATTTTGTGTGATTGCTATTATGTTATTTTTCTGATAGAATTAATAGGAATAGAATTAAGAAAGGATTATTTTAGGTATTTTTGATAATAAATCTGATAAAAAATGAAAAAAACTTTTTTGATAACTGCGATTGCTTCGGTTGAATCGCTGAATGATGAACATAATTATAATAAGGCTTATTTTTTGGTTGGTGAGGACAGAAGATGTAAGGCCTGTAAATATAAGAGCTTTGAAGATAAGAAAAGATGTGTTGGAGCAGGAATTCTTTTAGGTCATCTGTTAAAGATTGCTCGTGCGATAGATAAAAACGGTGATTTGAAGGAAGCACAGGGATTATTGAATGTTGATTTGACTAAAGCTATGGCTTCTTATGATATTTCTTACAATTATAAAGTGATTGCGCATGATAATGAAAAACCATATTTTGCAGATTACCCGGAACTGTATTTTAATATTTCACATTCGGGAAAATTTGTCGTGTGTACCTTGTCAGATGCGGACGTCGGAGTTGACATTGAGGGCGGACGCGATGCGGATTTGCGCGTGGCAGAGCGTTTTTTTAAGGATTCGGAAGTTAAAATGATAAAAGAGGCGTTATCAGATGAGGAAAAAAACAATCTTTTCTTTAAATTCTGGACAATGAAAGAGGCTTGCGTCAAGCTTACCGGGATAGGAATTGCGAGAGGATTAAAAGAAATACAATATCCTGAATTAAATGAAAACAGGATGTTTAATTATAAATTTGAAGATTATTATATTACTGTAGTTACTGAATAGATAAAAGCTTAAAATAAAAGGCTTTGTTAATGATGTATGTTTACAGGAGCAACAGATAAAAACACATTTATTAATATATTATTAATTAGAGTATTTTGGTTGATTTATAAAATTTTACTCTATATAATTGATAGCAGGTTCAGCTCATTTTCAACAGGAGAAAGAAAAATGGAAAAATTAATTCGAGATATTGATGATTACAGTTATTTTGCACAAGGCAATAATGCCGGACAGGGCCGACCAAACGGATATAACGGAGGGCCGAATCCAAATGGATACAACGGAGGTCCAAACGGATATAGCGGAGGTCCGAACGGATACAACGGAGGTCCAAATGGATATAATGGCGGACCGAATGGATATAATAACCGTAATGGTCAGAATAACAACAATAATAATAACAATAATAAAAAACCTAAAAATTTCAGTGCTATTATTTTCCTGATAATAGCGGGTGTAGTGACATTTCTTGGAATTACGGTTCTTAACAGTATGTTAAGAAGCGCAACATATAAAGAAATATCATATTCTGAATTTATTACGATGGTCAATGAAGGTAAAATTGAAAAGGTTAAGTTTGATTCGGACAGAATTGTAATTACACCTGCAGAGAAAAATTCTGACAGTGATAAAAAGGAAGTAATACGCTACACATATTATACAGGTTATGTAAATGACGAGGAGCTTACCGGACTGCTCAAGGAAAAAGGTGTGGAGTTTGCAGGATATATTCCTGATTCGAGTGCATCGATAGTTGAGTTTATAATGGTTTATATACTGCCTATTCTGATAGTCGTATTTATGTTCTCTTTTGTTTACAGAAAGATTGCAAAGGGCGGCGGTATGATGGGCGGCATGAGTGTCGGAAAAAATACAGCCAAAGTCTACGTTCAGAAAAAGACAGGTGTTACTTTCAAGGATGTAGCGGGACAGGATGAAGCTAAGGAATCTCTGACTGAAATAGTTGATTTCCTGCACAATCCTGCAAAATATGCAAGAATTGGTGCAAAGCTTCCAAAGGGTGCATTGCTTGTAGGCCCTCCGGGAACAGGTAAAACACTTCTTGCAAAGGCTGTAGCGGGAGAGGCGAATGTTCCTTTCTTCTCTCTTGCAGGTTCCGATTTTGTGGAAATGTTTGTAGGTGTAGGTGCGTCAAGAGTAAGAGATTTATTTAAGGAAGCGCAGAAGCAGGCACCATGTATTATATTTATCGATGAGATTGATGCCATAGGTAAGAGCAGGGATTCAAGATACGGTGGAGGAAATGACGAGCGAGAACAGACTTTGAACCAGCTTCTTGCAGAGATGGATGGTTTTGATTCTTCAAAGGGACTTTTTATACTTGCTGCAACTAACCGTCCGGAAGTTCTTGATAAGGCACTTTTAAGACCGGGGCGTTTTGACAGGAGAATTATAGTTGACAAACCGGATTTGAAGGGAAGAATTGATACATTAAAGGTACATTCAAAGGATGTGCTTATGGATGATACAGTTGATCTTGAGGCAATAGGTCTTGCAACAAGCGGTGCAGTAGGTTCTGATCTTGCAAATATGATTAACGAGGCTGCCATTTCTGCAGTTAAGGACGGAAGAACAGTCGTTACGCAGAAGGATTTGTTTGAGGCGGTTGAGGTAGTAATTGCAGGTAAAGAAAAGAAAGACAGAATTTTAAGCAGGGAAGAGAAGAGAACCGTTGCCTACCATGAGATAGGACACGCACTTATAACTGCATTAAAGAAAGAGGCAGAACCGGTTCAGAAAATCACTATTGTTCCAAGAACAATGGGATCTTTGGGTTATGTAATGCAGGTTCCTGAAGAAGAGAAGTATCTTATGACAAAAGATGAGTTAAAGACAAGGCTTGTTACGCTTTTAGGCGGCAGGGCAGCAGAAGAAATTGTTTTTGATACTGTTACTACAGGTGCTTCAAATGATATAGAGAAAGCTACAGAGATAGCAAGAGCGATGATAACTCAGTACGGTATGTCTGACAGGTTTGGTCTTATGAGTCTTGAAACAGTTGAGAGCAAATATCTTGACGGAAGTGCAAGACTTAATTGTTCAGATGAGACAGCGGCAATTATTGATGAGGAAGTAAAGAAGCTTTTGAAAGAATGTTTCGATGAAGCAAAAGAACTGCTTGCAGGAAACAGAGATGTGCTTGATGAACTTGCAAAATATCTTTATGATGAAGAAACAATTACAGGTAAGGAATTTATGAAGATTTTCAGACGTGTAAAGGGAATTCCTGAACCTGTTGATACAAGTAATATGACTAAGTCTGAAAAGGTTGCGGAGAGCGTGACATTTAGTGATGATGGAAGTTATTCGTCAACTATAAAAGGGCCTGTTGATGACTTTTGGACAAAGAAAGAAGATACAAAAGAAGATACAGAGGAAGAATAAAAAGACTTAAGAATGGAGATAACGATGGATTTCACTCATTTACATGTCCATACCGAGTATTCGCTATTGGATGGTTCAAGCAAAATTAAGGAAATAACCGCAAGGGCAAAGGAGCTTGGTATGGATAGCCTGGCTATTACGGACCATGGTGTTATGTACGGAGTGATTGATTTTTACAAGGCAGCCAGGGAGGTGGGCATTAAGCCCATCCTTGGCTGCGAAGTTTATGTAGCGCCGGGGTCAAGGTATGACAAACAGCCGGGAGAATCTGAGGACAGATATTATCACCTTGTGCTGCTTGCACAGAATAATCAGGGATATAATAATCTCATAAAAATTGTTTCAAGAGGATTTACAGAAGGCTTTTATTATAAGCCGCGTGTTGATTATGAGGTGCTTGAGGAATTTCATGAGGGCATAATTGCGCTGAGTGCCTGTCTTGCAGGTGAGGTGCAAAGATATCTTTCGCGTGGAATGTATGATGTAGCATGTGAATCTGCAAAGCGTTATGAGAATATTTTTGGTAAGGACAATTTCTTTTTGGAACTTCAGGATCATGGTATTCCGGAGCAGAAATATGTTAATCCGCAGCTTGTAAGAATGTCGGGTGAGCTTGGTATAGGCCTCGTTGCGACAAATGATGTACATTATACATATGCTGATGACGCTGATGCGCACGATATTCTTTTATGTATTCAGACAGGAAAAAAGATATCGGACGAGAACAGAATGCGTTATGAGGGCGGTCAGTATTATTTGAAATCGCCGCAGGAAATGGAGCAGCTGTTTGCGTATGCGCCGCAGGCTGTTGAAAATACGCATAAAATAGCACAACGATGTAATGTTGAGATAGAGTTTGGTGTCACTAAGCTCCCTAAATATGAAGTGCCGCAAGGCTTTGATTCGCCGGGATATTTAAGATATCTGTGCGAGGAGGGAAAAAAGAAGCGCTATCCGAATGCAGATAAATCTATAGATGAAAGACTGCAATATGAGCTTTCGGTTATCGGGGAAATGGGCTATGTTGATTATTTCCTTATAGTGTGGGATTATATCAATTACGCAAAAACTAACAGTATTCCGGTAGGACCGGGAAGAGGTTCCGCAGCCGGAAGTATTGTGTCTTATTGTCTTGGGATTACAGATATTGACCCTATAAAATATTCTCTTATTTTTGAAAGATTTCTTAATCCAGAGAGAGTATCAATGCCCGATATTGATGTTGATTTTTGTTATGAGAGACGTCAGGAGGTCATTGATTATGTCGTTGATAAGTATGGCAAGGACTGCGTTGTACAGATTGTAACTTTCGGTACAATGGCAGCGAGAGCCGTAATAAAGGATGTCGGAAGGGTTTTGGATTTGCCTTATGCAATGGTTGACAATATAGCAAAAATGGTTCCGAGAGAAATAGGAATTACCATAGATAAGGCGCTAAAGGAAAATCCTGATTTAAGAAATGCTTATGATTCGGATCCGCAGATTAAGGATTTGATTGATAAGAGTAAGAGACTTGAGGGACTTCCGAGACATGCTTCAATGCATGCCGCAGGAGTTCTTATAAGTCAGAAGGCTGTCGATGAGTATGTTCCTGTTGCAACGGGAGCAGACGGAGTTGTGGTTGCCCAGTTTGTCATGACGACACTTGAGGAATTGGGACTGTTAAAAATGGACTTTTTGGGCCTTAGAACACTCACTGTTATAAGAGATGCCGAGGAGCTTATAAAAAAGAAAAATCCTGATTTTGATATGGAAAAAATTGATTATGAGGATAAAGCAGTTTATGATCTTATAAGCACAGGCAGATGTGACGGAATTTTCCAGCTTGAGAGTGCCGGAATGAAGTCGTTTATGAAAGAATTGAAGCCTCAGAATATAGAAGATTTAATAGCTGGAATTTCTTTATACAGACCGGGTCCTATGGATTTTATTCCTCAGTATATAGAGGGTAAAAACAATCCTGAAAAGGTTGTATATGATTGCCCTCAGCTTGAAGCAATACTTAAGCCTACGTACGGATGTATTGTGTATCAGGAACAGGTTATGCAGATAGTAAGGGATTTGGCAGGCTATTCTCTCGGACGAAGTGACCTCGTAAGAAGAGCTATGTCAAAGAAAAAAGCTTCTGTCATGGAAAAAGAGCGCAAAAACTTTATTTTCGGTAATGAGGAAGAGGGGGTACGGGGCTGCGTAAATAATGGTATAGATGAGAAAACTGCAGGCAAAATTTATGATGATATGATAGATTTTGCAAAATATGCGTTCAATAAATCACATGCCGCATGTTATGCGGTAGTTGCGTATCAGACAGCATTTTTAAAGACTCATTACCCTGTTGAGTATATGGCGGCGCTTATGACTTCTGTTGTAGATAACACAGATAAAGTTGCAGGATATATATATGCAAGCAGACAGATGAATATTAAAATTTTGCCTCCTGATGTGAATATGTCAGATTTTGGCTTTACGGTTGAGGATAACGCAATCCGTTTCGGTCTTTCTGCAGTTAAAAGTCTGGGAAGACCTACTATTGAAGCGATTCTAAAAAGCAGAAAATCGCTTGGCGTTTTTAAGAATATGCAGGATTTTATCAGCAGGCTATACAGTGACTTGAATAAGAGGGCGGTTGAGAATCTTATAAAATCAGGTGCATTCGACACATTTGGGAATAAGCGCAGGCAGATGATGTTTATTTATGCGCAGATGATGGATAATGAAATACGTCAGGGAAAAGATGCAATTTCAGGGCAGATGTCACTGTTTGATTTTGTTGATGAGAGCGTTAAAGAGGATTTTGAAATAAAAATGCCTGACGTTGCAGAATACTCAAAGGAAGAAATGCTTAATTTTGAAAAAGAGGTGCTCGGTGTCTATGTAAGCGGACATCCTCTTGATGAGTATGCCGCAATGTGGAAACGTCATGTTTCGGCTGTAACTACTGATTTTGAGATTGATGATGAGACGGGCGAAACTAAAGTTTTGGACGGAACAAAGCAGACTGTAGGTGGAATGGTTATGAATAAGACTGTAAAGACAACTAAAAACGGACAGCTTATGGCATTTTTAACTATCGAGGATTTAGTTGGAACATTGGAGATTATAGTGTTCCCGAGAGATTTTTCGATATACAGAAGCATCATTGATGAAAATGATAAGCTTTTTATAACAGGCAGGGTTTCTGCAAATGCTGACGAGAACGGTAAGCTTATATGTGAGAAAGTTGTTTCATTTGACAGTGTTCCGAGAAAGCTTTGGGTACGTTTTGAAAGTGAGGCTGAATATGAACTGTGCAGGCAGAAATTATTTGCATCACTTGATATATCAGACGGAAATGACAGCGTTATTATTTACTGTACAAAAGAAAATAAAAGAATACAATTGCCTGCAAGCAGAAATGTTAAGGTTAGTGCAGAGCTTTTGTCACATTTAAGAGCGTTGTTTGGCAAAAAAAATGTTGAGACCACATAGTAAATTATATTGAAATACAATAATAAATGATATAAAATTAACATATGTTGATTAGATTATTATGAGTGCGGAGCACGTAACAATCCGTGTAATCGTAATTAGGAGATAGAGCAGTATCCGGGAAAGAGAGTGTTCCGGTATGGAGGATTATTTATGAAGAAAGAGATAAAAACTATAGGTGTCCTGACAAGCGGAGGCGATGCCCCGGGCATGAACGCAGCAATAAGAGCAGTTGTAAGAACAGCTCTTAATAAAGGAGTCAAGGTAAAAGGTATTCAGAAAGGCTACAATGGTCTTATTAATGATGAAGTTATAGATATGGAAAAAAAGAGTGTGTCAGATATTATTCAAAGAGGCGGCACAATTCTTTATACTGCAAGATGTCTTGAATTTATGACTGAGGAAGGCCAGCAGAAAGCTGCTGAAACATGTAAAAAGCAGGGAATTGACGGTATTGTTGTTATCGGAGGTGACGGTTCGTTCAGAGGTGCACAGGCACTTGTAAGGCATGGCGTCAATGCAATAGGTATTCCGGGAACAATAGATCTTGATGTGGCATGTACTGATTATACAATAGGATTTGACACAGCGGTAAATACAGCTATGGAAGCTATAGACAAAATACGTGATACTTCAACTTCGCATGAAAGATGCAGTATTATTGAGGTTATGGGAAGAAATGCCGGATATATAGCATTATGGTGCGGTATAGCCAACGGTGCCGAGGATATTCTTCTTCCTGAAAGATATGATAATGATGAGCAGACGCTTATAAATCATATTATAGAGGGAAGAAAAAAAGGCAAAAAGCATCATCTTATAATTAATGCTGAGGGAATAGGCCATTCTACAGGTATGGCAAGAAGAATTGAGGCAGCCACCGGTATTGAGACAAGAGCGACAATTCTCGGATATATGCAGCGAGGCGGAGCTCCTACATGTAAGGATAGAATGTATGCTTCAGTTATGGGGTCATATGCGGTTGATTTGCTGTGCGCAGGAAAAAGCAACAGAGTGGTTGCATACAGAGATGGCAAGTTCGTTGATTTTGACATTGATGAGGCACTTGCCATGTCAAAGGATATAAATGATTACGAATTTAATGTGAGTGCTTTACTTTCTAAGTAAGAAGTGAACGGGCAGCGTCAGTGGATATTGATTGACGCTGCCCATTTTAATAATAGGGAGATATTTATTATAAAGCCGGGGCTTCTGCTCCCGTAAATCATGAAAGGAATTAAACATAAATATGATAACAAGTACAAGTAGCGGACAGGTTAAGCACGTGTTGCTTATTCAGAAGAAATCAAAGGCGAGAAAAGAATTTCAGGAATTTGTTGTAGAAGGTATAAAAATGGTTGAGGAGGCTCCTAAAGACAGGATTGTAAAGGTGTATGCTTCCGAGACATTTTTAAAGAGTAATAAAGAATATATTGATGGTTTAAAGCTTAATGACGGACAGGTCGAGGTTGTTTCTGACCACATATTTTTGCATATGTCGGATACACAGACTCCGCAAGGCATTATGGCACTTGTGAAAATGCGCAAATACGGTATTGATGATATTTATGGCGAAAATGCCCTTATAATCGGGATTGAAAATCTGCAGGATCCGGGGAACCTCGGAACTATAGTGAGAATGGGTGAAGGTGCCGGAGTCACAGGCTTTGTGATAAGTTCAAATGCCGTAGATATCTATAATCCTAAGACGATACGCTCAACTATGGGCTCAATTTACAGGATGCCTTTTGTATACGCAGATGATTTTGCAGATGAGATAAGAAAGCTTAAGGAAAATGGTGTTAAAGTTTACGCAGCGCATCTTAAGGGAAAGTGCGATTACACAGAAGCAGATTATACAAAGCCTGCTGCATTTCTTATCGGAAATGAGGGAAATGGCCTTACAGATATGGCTGCCCAGACAGCGGATACATTGATAAAAATTCCGATGAAAGGAAGTGTAGAATCGCTGAATGCCGCTATTGCCTGCACTATACTCACATATGAGGCGGTAAGACAGAGAAAATAATAAAAAAATTATTAACTTTTATAAAAATGCTGCTCAAAGCCACTGTTTATGCGGTTTTGAAACAAATTTGACAAATAAGTGTAACTTTGCTACAATACTTTCGCAACAAAATGTAACAATTCTGTAACATTTTGCAAGGCATTAACATTGCCGGAAAGGGAAAACTTTATGAAACTTAGAAGTAGCAAAGCGTCTGTCAACGCAGGGATAGCTATGGTATGTTTGCTTATGCCGATTATCCCGGAAGTTGTTGATGCAAAAACTACCTATGAGCAGCAGCAAAGTACAACTATTGAAACAGAACTTAAACAGGCGTCCTACACAGAAAATGTGTCGGACATAGTTGCAAGAGGTTATGAAGAAGCAAATGAAACAGATATGTATGAAGGAATGGCAATAGCAGTTGTCGACCCATATATAGATGTTTACACCGGTGCAGATGAGGCTTCCGAGGTTTTAGGAAGAATTTACAGCAACGGAATTGCACAAGTGATTGAGACAACAGATGAATGGACAAAAATTTCATCAGGAAATCTTACAGGCTATGTGCAGACAAGTGCTCTTTGCTTTGGCGAGGAAGCAGCAATTTTAAATGAAGATGAAGATGTTATTTTAACAGTTACTGCCGACAAGGCCAATGTCTATGATGCTGTGGGGTCGGATTTGGTAGCTGGAGAAGTAAGTAAGGATCAGCAGTTTGGTGCATCAGCAAAGAAAGCAGGATATATCGCTTTTGAGCTTGAAGGTGAGAAGGTATATATTCTTGCAGAGAATGTAAGTGTAAGCTACGGATTGGATAACGCTTACACAAACGAGGAGGCTGAGGCTAAGGAGGCTGCAAGAAAAGCTGCAGAGGAAGAGAGAAGAAGAAAAGCAGAGCAGGAGGCAGCAGCGAAAGCAGCTAAGATTTCGGCAGGCATATCAAAGGCTGATATAGAATATAGTCCTACAATGTCAGCGACAGAGGAAGAGATATGGCTTATTGCAACGGTAGTTAATTGGGAAGCCGGAAATCAGAGCTATGAGGGGAAGCTTGCGGTAGCAAATGTGGTGCTTAACAGAGTAAGAAGCAGTAAATACCCAAACACAATAAAAGGTGTTATTTATCAGAAGTCGCAGTTTTCAGGTGTGTCTGACGGTGCCGGCGGACCGAGTGCAAAGTTTCAGGCAAGACTTGATAAGGGGCCGGGTACGGAATGTATAAAGGCTGCTATGGACGCTTTGTCAGGCAATAACAATGTACCGGGTTATCTTTCGTTCAGAGCTTTGTCACATGCAAATTATTCTGCATATGCAAGTTATATAATTATAGGAAATCATTGTTTTTATTAAATTTTAGACCGTCTCGGATATGAAATTATCTCATATCCGAGGCGATTTTTTGCTTGTATTAATCATTTATTTGCGATAGAATAGAAATTATTCTTGATAAACGTTTTTTAAGTTAATGCGTTTATAATTATGTAAAACGATTTTTATTATGAATGTGGAGGATATGCAAATGGATTTAACAGGTCGCGATTTTTTAACTTTAAAGGATTTTACACCACAGGAAATAGAGTTTTTACTTGATTTAGCTGCTAAGCTTAAGGAAGATAAAAAGAACGGAATTGTTAAGCAGCTTCTTGCAGGAAAAAATGTTGCTTTGATATTTGAAAAGACAAGCACAAGAACAAGATGTTCATTTGAGGTTGCAGCACATGATCTTGGTATGGGAGTTACATATCTTGATCCGCAGAGTTCTCAGATAGGAAAGAAAGAAAGTATTGCGGATACTGCGAGAGTTCTGTCAAGAATGTTTGAAGGTATAGAGTACAGAGGCTTTGAGCAGTCAATAGTTGAAGATCTGGCAAAATATTCAGATGTTCCGGTATGGAACGGACTTACAAATGAGTATCATCCTACACAAATGCTTGCCGATATGCTTACAATACGTGAAAAGTTCGGTACACTTAAGGGGATTAAGTTTGTATACATGGGAGATGCAAGATATAATATGGGAAATTCCCTTATGATAGCTTGCGCAAAGCTTGGTCTGCATTTTACGGCATGTACTGCAAAGGAATATTTTCCATGCGAGGAGCTTGTTTCACAGTGTCGTGAATGGGCAAAAGAGAGCGGCGGTTCTGTAACATTATCAGAAGATGTAAAAGAGGCGACTAAAGATGCAAATGTTTTATATACAGATGTGTGGGTATCAATGGGAGAGCCTGATGAGGTTTGGAATGAGAGAATTGCAGCATTAAAGCCATATCAGATTAATAAGGCTGTTATGGACAATGCAGCAGATAATGCTATATTTATGCACTGTCTTCCTGCATTCCACGATTTAAAAACTAAAATCGGTGCTCAGATTCATGATAAGTTTGGTATTGATGAGATGGAAGTTACTGATGAAGTATTTGAGTCAGCGCAGTCAGTAGTATTTGATGAGGCAGAAAACAGAATGCACACAATAAAGGCTGTTATGGCTGCAACATTGGGAGCGTATAAATAAAGGAGACGTTTATGTATTATACGACAAGCGGTGCGTACAGAAAAACTAAAATGTTTATAGATTACGCAAATATTGTGCTTACATTTGCAATAGTTATAATGTTTGTATTTATAATGTTTATGCGTGAGAAAAGCGGTATAATATTTCCGATTATATTTTTTGCAGGGACACTGCAGAATGCTTTTGGTGCAGCGAAGCTTTTTATAGACAAGCAGAAGGTAAGAGGCGGAGTGCTTGCGGGCGTTGCGCTTGTAATGCTTGTTATGGCACTTTTATGTCTTATGGCAGTATTGTAAAACTATAATGATTTTGGATTTTTTTGCCATGTGATAAAGCGATAAAATAAAGATATTATGAAAAATATTTGCGTCGCCTCTTCGCGACAAGTCGCTCAGAAATGAGGATTGGTATATTTGTATGAATCAGGCGGATATAAACAAGAAACTTAATAAGAATGATATTATTGAAAGTGTCATATATTTTGATGAGACAGACTCTACCAATAATCAGGCAAAGGCTGCAGCAAAGAGCGGTACGCCGGGAAATGTGTTGTATGTTGCCGGATGTCAGACAGCAGGAAAAGGCAGCAGAGGAAGGAACTGGGTTTCAAATGCAGATGACGGTATATGGATGTCACTTCTTATAAGACCTCAGCTTGAGGCTGATAAGGCATCAATGCTTACACTTGTCACAGCGCTTGCGGTGAGTGCTGCAATTAAAAACTGTACAGGTATTGACAGCTTTATAAAATGGCCTAACGATATAGTGATTTCGGGTAAAAAGGTCTGCGGAATATTGACAGAAATGCAGGCAAATGACAGGAATATTTTATTTGTTGTAATAGGAATAGGAATAAATGTTAATACAACTCATTTTGACGATGAGATAAGCGATAAGGCTACGTCGCTTTTTTGCGAAACGGGACAAAAATTTGATAAGGCAGAGATAATTGCAGAGATTATACATGAGTTTACGAGATATTTTAAAATATTTATGGAAACTAAAAATCTTAATAAGTTTATAGATGAATATAATTCAAAGCTTATAAATGCCGGAAAAGAAGTTAAAGTGTATGGCACTTCGGAAAATGTTATGCAGGCAACTGCGCTTGGAATAGATGAGGAAGGACGACTTCTTGTAAAGGACACAAATGGCAAAACAGTCAGTGTTGTGGCAGGAGAAGTATCGGTTAGAGGATTATACAGTTATGTTTGATGAAAATGTGGTTTTGTGTGCGGCGAGTGCATATGAAAAGAAATTCTATTTAAATGAAGAATTTTCAAAGCTTCCGGATGATATAAAAAATGAGCTTAAAATAATGTGTGTGCTTTTTACGGAGGAAGCAGGAGGAATTCTTACATTAGAGTACGATGAAGAAGGAAATCTTTTATTTAAAACTGAGGCTGATGAGGGCGATTTGCTTTATGATGATATTGCGGCCGGTATGCTTATAAAGAAATTAAGATATGAAAAAATAGAGCTTTTGGAGTCGCTTGAAATGTTTTATAAAGTTTTCTTTTTAGGCGGGGAAGCGTAATGTTTATTGGAAATGTAGAGATTAAAAATAATGTTGTCCTGGCACCGATGGCAGGAGTTACGGATTTACCGTTCAGACTGCTGTGCAAGGAAATGGGCTGCGGACTTTTATATACTGAAATGGTAAGTGCAAAGGCAATAATGTATAACAATAAAAATACAGAGGCCCTGCTTAAAGTTACACCGCAGGAAAATCCTATAGCTGTCCAGCTATTTGGAAGTGAACCGGCGGTTATGTCCGAGATTGCAAAAAGAATAGAGGAACGGCCATTTGATATTATAGATGTTAATATGGGCTGTCCCGTTCCTAAAGTTGTAAATAACGGAGAGGGTTCGGCACTGTTAAAAAATCCCAAGCTTGTCGGTGAGATTGTGGAGGCTATGGCAAAGGCGGTCAAAAAGCCTGTAACTGTTAAAATTCGTGCAGGTTTTGATGAGACGAGCATAAATGCGCCTCAGATAGCTCATGTGATACAGGAATCAGGAGGAGCGGCTGTTGCGGTTCATGCCAGGACGAGGCAGCAGTATTATTCAGGACATGCAGATTGGGATGTAATAAGCCGTGTTAAAGAGGCTGTAAGTATTCCGGTTATAGGTAACGGTGATATTTTGTGCGGCGAGGACGCAGTTAAGATGTTTGAGCAGACTAAATGCGATGCAGTTATGATTGGACGCGGTGCGCAGGGTAATCCGTGGATATTTAAACAGATAAATGATTATATGACAAACGGTACTGAATTTACAAAACCTTCGGCAAATGAAGTCTGTGACATGATAATGCGGCATGCAGGTATGCTTATTGAGGCTAAGGGAGAGTATACGGGAATACGTGAGATGCGCAAGCATTTTGCATGGTATACTGCAGGAATGAAGCATGCGGCAGTTCTTCGCAATGAAGTAAATCATGTGGAGCATATAGAACAGCTTGAGGAGCTTGTGAATAAAATGCGCGATTGACAATGACTAAACAGTTAGTGTATAATACTATGACTGGTTTTACTTAGTAAGAATAAGGTGTCAGATGTCTGCTCATGCTTGCGCAGGCAAAGGTGGAGTCAGACCTTGTGACACTGTAATCAAAAAATATATGTGTGAAAGGTGTTATTTGAGATGGAAGAGAAGCAGTTTCTTACAAAAAAAGGATATGAGGAAAGGGTGGCATTACTTGAAAACCTTAAAGTGGTCAGAAGAAAGGAAGTTGCTCAGAAGCTTAAAGAAGCCAGAGAACAGGGCGATTTATCAGAAAATGCCGAATATGATGCTGCAAAAGATGAGCAGCGTGATATTGAAACACAGATTACAGAGCTTGAAAATATTTTGAAAAATGCAGAAATTATTCAGGATACAGGCGATAAGAGTAAAGATACAGTAAAGATGGAAAGTGTTGTTAAGCTTCATGATATTGAATATGATGAGGATATTGAGTATATCATTGTAGGTTCTTCAGAAGCAGACAGCCTTAATAATAAGATTTCAAATGAATCTCCGCTTGGAGCAGCGCTTATCGGCAAAAAGGTAGGAGATAAGGTTAAGATAGAGGCACCTGTAGGTGTTATAGAATACAAAATTGTTGCAGTAAACAACGATTAATTATAGGATTGTGGGAGTGCGAAGCACGAAACAATCTGTGTAATCATAATCATGGTGTTTTGACACCCTAATCATTACAGAAAATTTAAGAGGTGAAAGAAATTGGCTGATAATAAGAATACACAGATGCCGGACGTAAATGAGCAGATTAAGGTCCGTATGGATAAATTAAATACATTACAGGAAGCAGGAAAAGATCCTTTCCAGATAACAAAATATGATGTTACAGAGCATACATCGGATATAAAAGACAATTTTGATGAGTATGATGGCAAATCTGTTTCTGTTGCCGGCAGACTCATGGCTAAGCGTGTTATGGGAAAAGCATCATTTTGTAATGTGGCAGACCTTAAAGGAAATATTCAGCTTTATGTTGCAAGGGATGCTGTCGGTGAAGAGCCATATGCAGCATTTAAGAAATTTGATATAGGTGATATAGTAGGTGTCAAGGGTGAAGTATTCCGTACTCAAAAAGGCGAAATTTCAATTCACGTTTCAGAAATAACACTTCTTACGAAGAGTCTTCAGGTGCTGCCTGAAAAGTATCACGGTCTTAAAGATACAGACCAGAGATACAGGCAAAGATATGTTGATCTCATTGTAAATCCTGAAGTAAAGGATACTTTTGTTAAGCGTTCACAGATAATTAAGGAAATAAGAAATTTCCTTGATGCACAGGGTTTTATGGAAGTTGAGACACCTATGCTTGTGGCAAATGCAGGAGGTGCAGCTGCAAGACCATTTACAACACATTACAATGCACTTGATGAGGATATCAATTTAAGAATTTCTCTTGAATTATACTTGAAAAGACTTATAGTAGGCGGTATGGAAAGAGTTTACGAAATCGGGCGAGTATTTCGTAATGAGGGTGTGGATACAAGACATAATCCTGAATTTACACTTATGGAGCTCTACCAGGCATACACAGATTACTATGGAATGATGGATTTAGCTGAAAATATGTACAGAACTGTATGTGAGAAAGTTAACGGAACAGCAGTGATTAAGTACGGTGATGTTGAGATTGACCTTTCAAAGCCATTTGAGAGAATAACAATGCTTGATGCAGTTAAGAAATATTCAGGTGTTGACTTTACACAGATTAAGAGTGATGAGGAAGCTAAGGCTGTTGCAAAAGAGCATAATATCGAATTTGAGGAAAGACATAAGAAGGGTGATATATTAAATCTTTTCTTTGAAGAATATGTTGAAGAAAAACTTGTTCAGCCTACATTTGTTATGGATCACCCTGTTGATATTTCACCGCTTACAAAAAGAAAGCCTGATGCGCCTGAATATACAGAACGTTTTGAGTTGTTTATTACGGGACGCGAGATGGCAAATGCTTATTCAGAGCTTAATGACCCGATTGACCAGCGTGCAAGATTTGAAGCTCAGGAAGCTTTAAAAGCGGCAGGTGACGAGGAGGCAAACAGCATTGATGAAGATTTCTTAAATGCCCTTGCTTACGGTATGCCGCCTACCGGAGGAATCGGTTTCGGTATTGACAGAATGGTAATGCTTCTTACAGATTCAGCAGCGATAAGGGACGTGCTTTTGTTCCCGACAATGAAGTCACAGGGCGCTGCTAAGAACGAAGCAAACAACGCTGCACA
>USBB01000019.1 GCA_900552795.1 uncultured Eubacterium sp. | reverse complement strand
CAAGTTTGCGAAGCAAATCTTGCAAGCGTCGTGAACGACGCTTTTTTACTTTATAGGATTAAAGGTATTAATGACCTTTTGACCATGGCTTTTAAATATATTATAATAATTATACTGAGTGCAATCAGAGGCGGTAAATATAAGCTGCATTGTGCTGCAAATTATGAATGATTATTATGAATATTTTGCTTGGAGGTAAAAGATATGCGCAAAGAAGAAATTTGTTTTAAATCATCTAATGGAGAGTCTAAGCTTTATGCTGTGAAATGGCTTCCTGATGATGGGAATTACAGAGCTGTAGTACAGATTTCACATGGAATGGTTGAATATATTGAAAGGTATGAAGAGTTTGCAAAATTCTTGACTGACAGGGAATTTTTGGTTGTGGGACATGACCATGCAGGTCATGGGAAATCTGCTGAAAAAGAGGAAGATTTTGGGTATTTTGGGAATTATGGAAATAATCCGAGTGATGTACTTGTAAGGGATATGCATAAGCTTAGGACTAAAATACAGAATGAAAATCAGGGGATTCCGTATTTTATGCTGGCACACAGCATGGGTTCATATATGCTCAGAAAATATATTACAATATATGGCGATAATCTTGATGGGGCAATAATAGTCGGAACAGGGTTTATAGCGCAGCCGGCTGTTATTTTTATAAAAATGCTTACTAAAATATTGGCTGTTTTTAAAGGTTGGCGATACAGAAGCAGTTTTATACAGCAGCTTACCTATACAAAACCATACAGAAAATATGATTTGACAGGGAAAGATATTGAAAGAAACTGGCTGACAAAGGATTTGGAGATTGTAAAAAAATATTATGCAAAAAAAGAATGCAGGTTTATATTTACTTTAAATGCATATATGGGATTATTTTGTGCTGTAGGGTATGATGCGAAGATTAAGAATGCAAAGAAGATACCAAAAGATTTGCCTTTGCTTATGATATCAGGTGAGGAAGATCCTGTAGGAGATTTGGGAAAAGGTGTCAAAAAAGCTTATAAAATGTATAAGGCAGTGGGAATTAAGGATATAACCTGTAAGCTTTATCCGGGAGACAGACATGAGATTATTAATGAAACTGACAGATATATTGTGTTTGAGGATGTTTATAAGTGGCTCAGACTTCATTTGAAATAGTATTTATAAAACTTGCAGACATAGATATTGTCTGACTTTTTGCCAAAATTTAGATATGGATATTATCAGAGATTTGTGATACAATATCTTCTGCTTCAATATTAGCATTATGTTCAATATTGAGGTGTGTCACAATGGATTTATTATACTTTTGTGCAGGCATAAGTGGAATCAGAGATTTTGACACTGTAATCTTAATAAATTTAGAACAGGAACAGGAACAAAGTATGAATAATATACAAAAATTTTTAGATAATATCAAATCGTTTTTTAAGGAAAAAAGGAATATTGCGGTATGTGTTGCTGCACTGATGCTTATTTTGGCAGCAGGAGTGACAGCATTTGTTGTACATAACAGGAATAAAGGGAAAAATGCAGAATTAAGCGCTGCAGCAGACGGGATAAAAGAAACTGTTACTCAGACGCAGGAAACACAGACAGAGTCACAGACACAGGAGACGGAAGCACCTGAATTGACTCTGATTAGTCTTGAGACTGTAAGTGAAGAAGATTCGATTACTGTAAATATAGTCGATGAAAATAGAAAAACAGTTAAAGGACAGGATTTTGTCGTAAATCTTATGACAGGCTCTAAAAAAGATAATGAAAAAAATATAAAGACAGTTCAGGAAGCAGGGGATGATATTGCGCAGCAGGAAGAGAAGGCAAAGGAGATAGATGCACAGACATATTCTGATAAGGATATGGACGGAAGTGTAGTGATTAAAGATTTATCAGTAGGAACGTATACAGTTGTTCTTTGTCAAAAGGAGGGTTTTGCATTGCCTGATGCAGCAGAGGCAACTGTAGTTAAGTATGAGGTTGAACAGGATATTCTCGATAAAGTAGAAGAACAGAATGAAGAAAATGCCAAGGAAGATATGGTACAAAGACCGCAGGAGGATAATTCAGAGGGCGGAGTTATTGTACCGATAAAACCATCGGAGAAACCGACAGAAGTACCGACAGAAAAACCATTGGAAAAACCAACAGAAAAGCCTACTGATACTTCGACTGAGCCGGGAACAGAAAATCCAGGAGAAATTCCAAGTGAACCGTCAACTGATGCACCTACGCAGGCGCCTGCAGAGCCGCCGACAAAACCTGAAACTACACATGACGGCTGGGTGGAAATAGCAGGTGATATGTACTATTATGAAAATGGTACTGCATGCACAGGCTGGAAACAAATTGAAGGAATACAGTATTATTTTGATGATGATGGAATATTAAGCTCAGAATTAGTTATTGATGTGTCTACATTTCAAGGTACCATCGACTGGGATAAGGTTAAGGCATCAGGTATAGAATATGCGATGATACGAGTTGGATACAGGGGTTACGGAAGCGGAAAGCTTGTAAAGGATGAGCAGTTTGAAAGAAATATAAAAGAAGCTTCACGTGTCGGAATAAAGATTGGAGCATATGTATTTACACAGGCTATAAATACGCAGGAAGCTGTTGAAGAGGCAAGCTTTATTGTAAAAGCAGTTGAGGGGTATAATATTTCGCTTCCTCTTGCGATAGATGTGGAATATGCAAACGGAGGTAACGGAAGAGGTGATAAACATACACCGTCCGAGAGAACTGCTATTATTAATGCATTTGCTAAAACTGTAGCTGATGCAGGATATACACCTATGGTTTATGCGAGCAAAAGCTGGCTTACTGATTATATTGATACGCCAAACATAACAGGTATATGTAAAATATGGGTGGCTCAGTATAATGATACATGCACTTACAAAGGACATTTTGATATGTGGCAATTTACAAGCAAAGGTTCGGTAAGCGGAATACGCGGAAATGTTGATGTAAGTGCAATGAAAAAAGGCTTTTTGAGAAGTTTAAGAAATGGAGAAAACTAATGAAGGTAATGTTTATATCATTAGGGTGTGATAAAAACCTTGTAGATACTGAAAATATGCTTGGTATATTAAGAACAAAAGGGTTTGAATTTACTGACGATGAAATGCAGGCAGATGTTATTGCAATAAATACCTGCTGTTTTATAAATGATGCCAAGCAGGAGAGTATTGAAACTATTTTGCAGATGGCAGAAAGAAAAAAAGACGGAGTATGCAAAGCTCTTGTTGTTGCAGGCTGTCTTGCGCAAAGATATCAGGATGAAATTATTAAAGAAATTCCGGAGGTAGATGCGTTTATTGGTACATCGTCTTATGATAAGATAGGTGAGGCAATAATTTCGGTTCTTGAGGGAAAAGGTTACAGATGTGCCGACGATGCAGACAGACTGGTTGTCACAAATGAGAACAGAGTTATAACCACAGGCGGTTTTTATGAATATTTAAAAATTGCCGAGGGTTGTGATAAGCATTGCACGTATTGTATTATACCAAAGATACGAGGAAGCTACAGAAGCTACACTGTTGAATATCTGGTAAAACAGGCTGAATTTCTTGTGAATGCAGGTGTTAAGGAACTGATTCTCGTTGCGCAGGAAACAACCATGTATGGTGTGGATTTGTATGGTAAGAAAAGCCTGCCTATGCTTATCAGGGAGCTTGCAAAGATAGAGGAACTTAAATGGATACGTATACTTTACTGTTATCCTGAGGAGATAGACGATGAGCTTATTGAAGTAATAAAAAATGAGCCTAAGGTATGTCATTATCTTGATATGCCGATACAGCATGCAAGCGACAATATTTTAAGGAAAATGGGCAGAAGAACCAACAAGCAGCAGCTTGTAGAAATTATAGGAAAGCTTAGACGCGAAATTCCTGATATTGCGCTCAGAACAACGCTTATAACCGGTTTTCCAACTGAGACACAGCAGGATTTTGAGCAGCTATATGAGTTTGTTGACGAGATGGAATTTGACAGGCTCGGAGTATTTACATATTCACCGGAGGAGAATACGCCTGCGGCACAGATGGACGGACAGATAGATGAGGATGTAAAGGCTGTAAGAAGAGATGAAATTATGCAGCTGCAGCAGGAGGTCTCAATCGATATCGCAAACGATATGATTGGAAAGATTGTTGACTGTATAATAGAAGGAAAAATTGAGGATGATGATGTCTATGTGGGTCGCTCTTATAAGGATGCGCCTAATGTGGATGGTTATGTTTTTATAAATTCCAAAGAAAATCTTATGTCCGGAGATATGGTTAAGGTTCATATTGAGCATGCAAAGGAATATGATTTAATAGGCAGTATAGTCTGATTTGTGTCAATGCGCATTTGACATAAACATATTATTAATAAAAGTTTGCGCAGGAATGAGGAGTATAATGAATTTACCAAATAAACTTACAGTTTTAAGAACAGCGCTGATACCAGTGTTTTTAGTGTTTTTGTACACGGATTTCTGGGGTAAGGCAAACGCATATATTGCGGTGGCGGTATTTGTTATAGCAAGCCTTACGGATTTGCTTGACGGAAAAATAGCAAGAAAATATAATCTTGTAACGAATTTCGGCAAATTTATGGATCCGCTTGCAGATAAGCTGCTTGTGTGTTCTGCACTTATAGCGTTGGTGGGACTTGGAAAAGTGCCTGCATGGATAGTAATTATTATAATTGCGAGAGAATTTATAATAAGTGGATTAAGACTTGTTGCTTCAGACAGCGGTGTTGTAATCGCGGCAAGCTATTGGGGAAAATTTAAGACAACATTCCAGATGGCTATGATTATTGGTTTGATTTTGAATCCTCCGATACCGTATATGGATGTTATTAATCAGGTACTTATTTATATAGCTCTTATACTTACAATAATATCAATGATTGATTACATAAAGAAAAACTATAAAGTATTTTTGGAAGGTTCATTAAAATGACAGATTTGGCAGAAAATACAAAAGAAGAATCTGTTGAACAAAAAAGTATTGAGCAAAAGGTTGTAGAACTCTTAAAAAAAAGAAAAATGCTGATAACAACAGCAGAATCATGTACAGCAGGTCTTGTGGCTTCTGCAATAGTAAATGTTGCAGGAGCATCATCTGTATTTAAGCAGGGCTATATTACGTATTCAGACAATGCAAAGCATGAGCTTTTGGGAGTTAAAGAACAAACATTAAAAAAATATTTTGCAGTCAGCAAAGAAACTGCATTTGAGATGGCAAAAGGCGGTGCTGATGCCGCCGCCGCAGACGTGTGTGTTGCGGTTACAGGCGTTGCAGGCCCTGATACGGAGGATGGAAAGCCGGTAGGACTGGTTTACATCAGTTGCTGTGTAAATGGATATGTCACAGTAAAAAAATTTAATTTTGATGGTGACAGGGCGAAAATTAGGAATCAGGCTGCTTATGAAGCATTAAATTTAGTATATGATTGCATAAAATAATAAAACACAAAAATGGCAGCAGCAGAAATTGAACCGATAAAAATTAAAAATAAATAATATATAATAAATAGTAAGGAGTAAAAAATTATGAATGTAGGAGTTTACAAGGATGAACAGAGGATAGGACAGGCTGCTGCGAGTGTTTTTGCCGCTCAGGTTATATCTAAGCCGGACAGTGTTTTAGGACTTGCTACAGGTTCTTCACCTATTCCGGTTTATAATTGTCTTATTGAAATGTATAAAAAGGGGATTGTTGATTTTTCTAAAGTAACAACATTTAATCTTGATGAGTATATCGGTTTAACACATGAGCATCCTCAGAGCTATTATTATTTTATGCAGAAAAATTTATTTTGCGGAATTAATATTAATGAAGACGCTGTTCATGTTCCTTGCGGCACAGCAGAGGACATAGATAGTGAGGGTGTAAATTATGATAAAATGATTGATGCTGCAGGAGGAATAGATGTCCAGATTCTTGGCATTGGCAACAACGGACACATTGCATTTAATGAGCCATGTGATGAATTTCCTATGCTGACACATAAGGTTGCTCTTACAGAAAGTACTATTGAAGCGAATCAGAGATTTTTTTCAAATAAGGAAGAAGTTCCGCGTTTTGCAATAAGCATGGGGATTGGTTCTATTATGAAAGCAAGAAAGATTATTCTTGTTGCTACCGGTCAAGCTAAGGCTCAGGCTGTACATGATATGGTCAAAGGCCCGGTTACACCTCAGTGTCCGGCATCAGTATTACAGCTTCATCCTGACGTGACAGTTTTTGTTGATGAAGCAGCAGCGTCAATGCTTTGATTTGCATAAAATATCAATATTAAAGCCGTATTATTAAATGATATATTAAAGCGTCAATGTGTGGTGGAAAGTTTTGTTTGGACTTTTTTGTCTGGCAAAATTCTTCATATTGCAATTGACGCTTTTTTATATAACAGGGTTATAATGCAGCTATGTCATGTTTATATATTAAAAATAATAAAAATATATTTACAAACGTATATGAATGTGTTATTATCATATTAAGATTACAGTGGTAGTGCAAAACACAAGTGGGCTCAAGACCTTTTGACACTGTAATCATATATCAAGAAAAATGACACAAATTTCCGAACAAATATTCGCAAAAGTATTGACATTATAGCTGAAATGATATAATATATTTATAACGAACGCATGTTCATAACGATGGAGGATTTTTATATGTTAAAAGAAGAGAAGATGAAAGCATTGGATGCCGCATTAGCTAATATTGAGAAGCAGTTTGGTAAGGGGTCGGTTATGAAACTGGGAGAATCGACTGCTAATATGAACGTTGAATCTGTTCCTACAGGTTCACTCAGTCTTGATATTGCATTAGGTCTTGGAGGAGTTCCTAAGGGAAGGGTTGTTGAAATATACGGACCGGAATCAAGCGGTAAAACTACGGTTGCACTGCATATGGTGGCAGAGGTTCAGAAAAGAGGCGGTATAGCAGGCTTCATAGATGCTGAACATGCACTTGATCCGGTATATGCTAAGAATATCGGAGTTGATATTGATAATTTATATATATCACAGCCGGACAGCGGTGAGCAGGCACTTGAGATAACTGAGACAATGGTGCGCTCAGGTGCGGTTGATATTATTATAGTGGATTCAGTTGCCGCGCTTGTGCCTAAGGCAGAGATTGACGGTGATATGGGAGATTCACATGTAGGTTTACAGGCACGTCTTATGTCGCAGGCATTGAGGAAGCTTACACCTGTTGTCAGCAAGAATAATTGTGTTGTTATTTTTATTAATCAGTTAAGAGAAAAGGTGGGAGTAATGTTCGGAAATCCTGAGACTACCACAGGAGGAAGAGCATTGAAGTTTTATGCGTCGGTAAGAATGGACGTAAGGAGAATTGAGACATTAAAGCAGGGTGGAGAGGTAGTCGGCAACAGAACAAGAGTAAAGGTTGTTAAGAATAAGGTGGCGCCTCCATTTAAGGAAGCTGAATTTGATATTATGTTTGGAAAGGGCATTTCTACAGAGGGTGATATTCTTGATTTAGCAACAGCAATTAATGTTGTGCAAAAGAGCGGAGCATGGTTTGCTTATAATGGTGAAAAGATAGGACAGGGCAGGGAGAACGCAAAGATATTCTTAAGCGGACATCCTGATATAATGCAGGAGATTGAAAGTCAGGTAAGAGCCCATTATTTTAGTGACGATATATTGGAAGAATCTGTTTCAGATGAAGATAATGATGAAAAAACTAAAGCAAAGTCTGCAAAGAAGAAGGAAGAAGCCTGATAAGTATTAGTGGTTAATATGAGTGGTATTGTAACAGATATAAAGGAGCTTACAGCTAAGAAAGTTTTGGTTTATATTGACTATAAAGAAGCTTTTTCGGTTTATAAGGGAGAGCTTAGGAAGTTTAATATAAGTGTACAGAGAATAATTGATGATAGTACTTATGACGAGCTTATAAAGTTATTATCCAAGCGAGCAGTTATAAGGGCTATGTCGCTTTTAAAAAATAAAGATTACACAAGGGCAGAACTTATAAATAAGCTAAAAAAAGGTTATTATCCTGATAATTGTATAGATGCAGCTATAAGCTATGTGGAAAAGTATGGATATATAGATGATTACAGATATTCCTTCAATTATATAACTTTTAAGTCGTCATCAAAGAGTCGAAAGATGATTAAATCATTTCTTAAAAGTAAGGAGATAGATGACAGTATAATAGAAAAAGCTTTTTCTGATTTTTTTGGCGGCGATGATATAGATAATTATGAATATGATATTGTTTTAAAACAGATGAAAAAGAAAATACAAAAGTATGACGATAAAAATTTGGATTATAAAGAAAAACAAAAAATTATAGCATATTTTTACAGAAAAGGTTTTCAGGTTGATATTATCAAAAAAGTACTTGATGTTGTGGTTAACTATTGATTAAACACCTAATTTTCTTGACAATGTAAAAAAATAAGTATAAAATTAGCTTATTGTATGTTTGTACAATGAAAACTAAATAAGGAGGTGCTCCTGTGCTACCAGTTATTATCGCTGTATTCGCTACAATAGTGATAGTCGCACCTGTTTCATGGCTTATATCTTCTAATATTCAGAAGAAAGCTAACGATACCAAGATTGGTAACGCTAATGATAAGGCCAGAGAAATAATAGATGAAGCATTAAAGACAGCTGAAGCAAAGAAGAAAGAAGCTCTTTTGGAAGTTAAAGAGGAATCTTTAAGAACAAGAAATGAGCTTGATAAAGAGACTAAGGAGAGACGTGCTGAATTACAGAAGTATGAGAAGCGTGTACTTTCTAAGGAAGAAACTCTTGACAAGAAGATTGAAGCTGTTGAAAAGCGTGACTTGAGCATTACCAAGAAAGAAGAAGAACTTGGTAGAATGAAGCAGAAGGTAGATGAACTTGGACAGAAAAGGCAACAGGAATTAGAAAGAATCTCAGGATTAACCTCCGAACAGGCAAAAGAATATCTATTAAAGACTGTTGAAGACGAAGTTAAACATGATACTGCTGTGATGATTAAAACATTAGAGAGCAGGGCAAAAGAGGAAGCAGATAAGAAAGCTAAGGAGTATGTTGTTTCAGCAATTCAAAGATGCGCTGCTGACCATGTGGCAGAGACAACTATTTCTGTAGTTCAGCTTCCAAGTGATGAAATGAAAGGCCGTATTATAGGTCGTGAAGGACGTAATATTCGTACTTTAGAGACGCTTACAGGGGTGGAGCTTATTATTGATGATACTCCTGAGGCTGTAGTTTTATCAGGCTTTGATCCAATCAGAAGAGAGGTTGCAAGAATTGCACTTGAAAAATTAATTCTTGACGGTCGTATTCATCCGGCAAGAATTGAAGAAATGGTGGAGAAAGCTCAAAAAGAAGTAGAAGTTTTAATTAAAGAAGAAGGTGAAGCCGCAACTTTAGAAGTTGGTGTTCATGGTATCCATCCAGAATTAGTAAGATTACTGGGTAGAATGCGTTTTAGAACAAGCTACGGACAGAATGCATTAAAGCATTCTATAGAAGTGGCACAGCTCTCTGGTTTGTTGGCCGGTGAAATTGGCGTTGATATAAAGATGGCTAAGCGTGCCGGTTTATTGCATGATATAGGTAAATCTATTGATCATGAGACAGAGGGCTCACATATTCAGATTGGTGTTGATCTTTGCAGAAAATACAAAGAATCTCCAATCGTAATTAATGCTGTAGAAGCACATCATGGTGACGTTGAACCGGAAAGCTTAATTGCTTGTATTGTACAGGCTGCGGATACAATTTCAGCAGCAAGACCGGGTGCAAGAAGAGAAACGTTAGAAACTTATACAAACAGACTTAAACAATTAGAAGATATTACCAATTCCTTTAAGGGAGTTGAAAAATCATTTGCCATTCAGGCGGGTAGAGAGATTCGAGTTATGGTTGTTCCTGAAGTTGTTACTGATTCAGATATGGTACTTATGGCAAGGGATATATCTAAGCAGATTGAAGATCAAATGGATTATCCTGGACAAATTAAGATTAGCGTAATTCGCGAATCAAGAGTTGTTGATTATGCCAAGTAGAATAATTATAGTTCATGATTAAATTAATCCCAAAAGACAGATAAAATTGTCGGTCTTTTGGGATTTTTTATGTATTTCCTTGCAATAAATGCTTTTTCAGTGTAAAATACATAAGGTTTACTATATGAATAATTTTAGGAGGACATATATGCAGTACAAGGAAATGAGTAAAGAAGAATTATTGCAGTTAAAAAGTGAGCTTGATGAAAGATACGAAGAAGCTAAGTCAAAGGGATTGGCTCTTGATATGTCAAGAGGTAAGCCATCAGCAAAGCAGCTTAATGTATCGCTTGATATGCTTGATGTGATAAATAGTTCATCAGAATTAATTTCTGAGAATGGAACTGATTGCAGAAATTACGGTGTTTTAGACGGTATTCCTGAAGCAAAAAGACTTATGGCAGAGATGATGAATACAACTCCTGAACATGTTATTGTGTATGGTAACGCCAGCTTAAGTATTATGTATGATCAGATTTCAAGAGCCTATACACATGGTATTTTAGGAAGCACACCGTGGTGTAAGCTTGATAAGGTTAAATTTTTGTGTCCTGTACCTGGATATGACAGACATTTTGCCATAACTGAGAGATTTGGTTTTGAGATGATTAACATACCTATGTCAGAGACAGGCCCTGATATGGATATGATAGAGAATTTAGTCAGCGAAGATGACAGCATTAAGGGTATATGGTGTGTTCCTAAATATTCTAATCCACAGGGTTACACATATTCAGATGATACTGTAAAGAGAATGGCTGCTCTTAAGCCGGCAGCAAAAGATTTCAGAATTTTCTGGGATAATGCATATGCAATTCATGATTTATATGCAGAAGGTGCTGATACTCTTCTTGACATAATATCAGAATGTGAAAAAGCAGGAAATCCTGATATGGTATTTGAGTTTGCCTCAACATCAAAGGTAAGTTTTCCAGGTTCAGGTATAGCAGCACTTGCAGCATCAAAAGCAAACATTGATGATATTAAGAAGCAGCTTACAATTCAGACTATAGGTCATGATAAGATTAATCAGTTGAGACATGTAAAATATTTCAAAAATATTGACGGGCTTAAAGTTCATATGATGAAACATGCGGACGAGATGAGACCGAAATTTGAAGCTGTGCTTAAAGTGTTTGACGAGGAGCTTGGCGGCTGTGGTATTGGTGAATGGTCAAATCCAAAGGGAGGATATTTTATTTCTTTCGATGCTATGGAGGGATGTGCAAAGAAAATTGTTGCAAAATGTAAGGAAGCAGGAGTTACACTTACAAATGCTGGCGCAACATTCCCATATGGAAAGGACCCTAAAGACAGTAATATAAGAATTGCACCATCATTCCCTACACCTGAGGAGATGGCTATGGCTGCTGATTTATTTGTTTTATGCGTAAAGATTGTAAGTATTGAAAAAATACTTGAAAATAAGTAAAATATAATAAGTTTTAACCCATTTCAGATTTAGCATAAATATTTTGGAATGGGTTATTTTATTTAGCGGATTATTTAATTTGATGATTATTTTATTTAACGAAATGGAGAAAGATTATGGCTAAGATTGGTTTTATAGGTATGGGCAACATGGGATATGCAATGCTTAAAGGTGCTTTAAATAGTTTCGGGGCAGACAAAATCATTTTTACCTGTCCGAGTAAAACGAGAGGTGAAGAGATAAGTTCACAAATGGGAGTGCGTTATATTGAAAGTAATGCGGAATGTGCAAATAATGCGAAATACATAATTCTTGCCGTTAAACCGCAGGTTTATGATGTCGTTCTTAAAAATATACACGATATAGTTACGCCTGAGAGCGTAATTATATCATTGGCTCCTGGCATATCTATTGATGATATTAAAAATAAGCTTGGGTCATGTGCAAGAGTTGTGAGGGCAATGCCTAACACACCTGCACTTATAGGAGAAGGAATGACAGGAATAAGCTACGATGCAAAAGAATTTACATTTGATGAACGTGATTTTATTGAGCAGTTTTTCAGTTCTTTCGGAAAAGTGATAACTGTGCCTGAAAACCTTATAAGTTCAATAGTGTGTGCAAGCGGCAGTTCTCCGGCTTATGTATATATGTTTATTGAAGCGTTGGCTGACAGTGTTGTCAAATACGGAATTCAAAGAAAAGATGCATATACGCTTGTTGCCCAAACTGTTTTGGGTTCGGCAAAAATGGTGCTTGAAACAGGAGAGCATCCGGGTAAATTAAAAGATAACGTGTGTTCGCCTGGCGGAACGACTATAAAGGGCGTAGCAGCACTTGAGGAGAATGGCTTAAGAAATGCTTTGTTTAAGGCAACAGACGCATGTTTTGAGGCTTGCAATAAAATAAAGTGATTACAGTGTCAAAAGGTCTGAATTCACCTGTGATTTCGCAACGGTGGGTTAGCGGCCTATCTGTGAAATGGAGGTTAGTGAGAAAAATATATGGAGCATATTGAACGTATTTCAAGAGATTTAAAATATAAAGGCACAATGCTTGATATTTATTGCGATACAGTAAAAAACCCTAACGGACATATTGCAAAATGGGATTTTATAAATCATAACGGAGCTGCCGCAGTTATTCCGGTACTGCCTGATGGCAGGATAGTACTTGTAAGGCAGTATAGAAATGCTTTGGATGCAGTTACATATGAAATACCTGCCGGAGGTATTGAACCTGGCGAGGATACGAAAATGGCAGCGTCCAGAGAACTTGAGGAGGAAGCCGGTTATAAAAGTAACAATCTTGAGTTTTTCTTTACACTTGCAACAGCGGTTGCTTTCTGTAACGAAAAAATTGATATTTATATAGCGAGGAATTTAGAGAACTCAAAGCAGAATCTTGATGAGGATGAGTTTATAGATGTTTTTTGCTTTACTGCTAAAGAAATTACAGATATGATTTTGGATGGAACCATAATTGATGCAAAAACAATAGCCGCAGTTATGTCATATATTAATAAATACGTGCATATAAATAGCAATAAATAAAGACAGGCAGAAAAATAAGTGTATTTAAAAAATATTTTAATTCGGTACAGGTTTTTACTTTTGATTTTAGCCGGTGTTGTATTTGGGACTTGCTATGCAAATCTCATGTACAAATATGGCACTTATAACAAAAATATTTTTACAGATGATTTTTTGTCAGTATATGATGAAGTTACGATAAACAGCTTAATATTATGGGGATATGTTTGTAAAAACAGGCTCAAGGATTTTTTACTAATGATTATATTAGGTTTGACAGGTCTTTGTAAGCCTGTTTTTATTGCTGTATTTGTGATGCTTGGAATATGCAGCGGAACATTGTTAAGTTTTGATGTTATGAGATATGGATTTACGGGAATCTTAATTTATGTGGTATCAATATTTCCGCAGTACATTTTCTATATGACTGCTCTGTACATAATGGTAAAGGCTATGTATAAGAAAAATTTTCACAGAACAAAAATGTGGCTTTTGATAGTACTTGCATTTATTATAGTTATTATTGGTACATATTTTGAAAGCTATGTAAATCCGGTTATTTTAAAAAATATTTATTATTTGATTTATTGAAATTTTTTAAGATTACAGTGTAAAAGGGGAACATTGTGCTTATGCAAATAAATGAAAAAGAGTGTGTTTTTATGCAATAGGGAATTTCATTGGAATTCCCTGTTACATAAAAAATTGTTTAAGGCTTAAATGATTAAAAGTATTCAGCAATTTCCATAAGAAGTTTTTCAGAGTCATTCCAGCCAAGGCAAGGGTCTGTTATTGATTTTCCGTATACTCCTTCACCGACTTTCTGGCATCCCGGTTCTATATAGCTTTCAATCATTACACCTTTGACAAGGCTTTTTACATCAGATGAATGTTTGCAGCTATGTAGAATTTCTTTAGTAATTCTTATTTGCTCCTGATACATTTTTCCAGAGTTGCTATGGTTTGCATCTACTATAACAGCAGGATTTTTAAGGTCTTTTTTCTGATACATATTGTACAGACGGATTAAATCCTCATAGTGATAGTTAGGTATATTCTGACCGTGTTTATTAACAGCACCACGAAGAATTGTGTGGGCCAGCGGGTTACCGTTTGTCTCAACTTCCCAGTTTCTGTATATGAAAGACTGGTTAGCCTGTGCAGCTACAACTGAATTTAACATTACTGAAAAATCGCCGCTTGTAGGGTTTTTCATTCCGGCAGGAACTTCCATACCACTTACTGTAAGCCTGTGCTGCTGATCTTCGACAGAACGTGCGCCTACTGCAACGTATGAGAGTACGTCTGAGAGGAACCAGTAATTTTCAGGGTAGAGCATTTCGTCAGCAGGCATAAGTTCAGTCTCTTCCATAACGCGTATATGCATTTTTCTGATAGCTATAAGACCTGCAAGTAAATCGGGCTTTTTTTCAGGGTCGGGCTGGTGTAGCATTCCCTTGTAGCCCGTTCCTGTTGTACGTGGTTTATTTGTATATACTCTTGGAATGATTATGACTTTATCTTTTATTTTTTCCTGCACTTTTTTAAGTCTTAACGAGTAGTCAAGTACTGCATCTTCATTGTCTGCGGAACAAGGTCCTATTATGGCAATAAATTTGTCGGATTTTCCAGTGATAATATCTTTGATTTCCTGATCTCTTTCCTGCTTAAGTCTGGCAATGCGTTCCGGAACAGGATATTGTTCTTTGATTTCCTGCGGAGAAGGTAATAATCTTATAAAATTAAAACTCATTTTCTTTAGTCACTCCTTTTATATTTTATAAAAATTTTTGATTTAAGGATTATAATATATTGTATGTAAAAAGTAAATATTAATGGTGAAAAGAATGACGAAAATGTGGTATAATAACTCCAGAATCCAGATGTGCATGGCACATCTGTCGCTGTCAAAGACAGCTTATTAATTCTGTCGTTACCATATCAGGTGAAATCAAAGGCGACAATTCGCCTTGCGCCGCTAAAGCGGCGATTATAGAAAAGGGGGCATTTTATGGAAAGAAAAATTAACAGGGCTATATGGATTGTTTTGGACAGTGTCGGTATAGGAGAACTTCCTGACGCTGCAGATTTTGGTGATGTTGGGAGTGATACTGTCGGGAATACTGCAAAAGCAGCGGGAGGTCTTTTAATAAAAAATCTTACTAAGCTTGGATTTGGAAATATTGATGGTGTAAAGAATCTGGAAGAGTGTAGTGAGCCTATGGGTTGTTTTGGGAGAATGGCTGAACTTTCGGCGGGAAAAGATACGACTATAGGCCATTGGGAGATGGCAGGAATATATACGCCGAAAAGATTTCCGGTATATCCGGATGGATTTCCAAAAGATATAATTGAGCAATTTGTTGAAAGCGGTGAACTTCCGGGTGTTCTTGGGAATGTTGCAGCTTCTGGAACAGAAATAATAAAAGAATTGGGTGATGAGCACGTAGCAACGGGTAAGCCGATAGTTTATACATCAGCTGATTCGGTATTTCAGGTGGCGGCGCATGAGGACATTATACCTGTGTCAAAGCTTTATGATATATGTATTGCTGCAAGAAAAATTTTGTGCGGTGATAATGCGGTTGCAAGAGTCATAGCAAGACCATTTATCGGAAGCAGCGGCAATTATAAAAGAACTGCCAACAGGAGGGATTTTTCGTTAAGACCGTCCGATGATAATATTTTGAGCAGAGTTTCAAAAGCCGGAATGGATGTTATTGCTGTAGGTAAAATTGAGGATATATTTGCAGGAGTCGGAATAACAGAAGCTGTGCACACAAAAGATAATCAGGATGGAATAGATGTGACAATAAAGTACATGAAGCAGGAAAATAAAGGTATTATTTATACAAATCTTGTTGAATTTGATATGCTTTGGGGTCATAGAAACGATTATAAGGGGTATGCAAAGGGGCTTGAGGAGTTTGATGAAAGGCTGCCAGAGATATTTTCCAATATGAGAGATGATGATTTGCTGATAATTACCGCAGACCATGGTTGTGACCCGACGACACCTAGTACAGACCATTCAAGAGAATATGTTCCTGTACTGTACTATGGGAAAAATTTGAAAAAGGGAGTAAACTTAGGTACTTCAAAGACATTTGCCGATATAGCGCAGACGTTAGCTGATATTTTCGGGCTTGAAAAAACTGATATAGGCAGGAGTCGGGCGCATGATATACTGTCTGTGAATTGAGGATTAGTGTGAAAAATCATGTTGATACGATGATTTTTTACACAGCTATTTGTTTCTGGGCAAAAACAAATAGCTCTTATGGCAACAGAGAAATCGCCTATGCGAATTTCTCTGGCCTCTTCGCAAAAAAGTTGCTCAGGAATGAGGATTATTATGAGAATGTATGATTTGATAATGAAAAAGCGGGATGGCGGTGTGTTGACAAAAGAAGAAATTGACTATTTTATAGAAGGTTATACGCAGGGCTTAATTCCTGATTATCAGGCGTCAGCGCTTCTTATGGCAATTTATTTTAAGAAAATGTCATACGACGAGACTCTGAATCTGACGCTTGCCATGTCTGAAAGCGGTGATAAGCTTGACTTATCGGGAATATCGGGCATAAAAGCAGATAAGCACAGCACAGGCGGAGTAGGTGACAAGACATCACTTGTTCTTGCACCTATGATTGCGGCATGTGGCGTCAAAATGGCAAAAATGAGCGGTCGGGGGCTTGGTCATACCGGAGGTACGATTGATAAGCTTGAAAGTTTTCCGGGATTTTCAACAGCTCTTTCTGAGGAAGCGTTTATTTCAAACGTAAATAATATCGGATTTGCGATAACAGGACAGACAGGCAACCTTGCTCCGGCAGATAAAAAGTTATATGCGTTAAGAGATGTAACTGCTACGGTTGATAATATTTCACTTATAGCGAGCAGTATTATGAGCAAAAAGCTTGCGGCGGGGGCTGAGTTAATAGTTCTTGATGTAAAGTCAGGAAGCGGTGCTTTTATGAAAAATGAAAAAGACGCACTTCTTCTTGCAGAAGAGATGGTAAAAATAGGAAATGGTGCAGGCAGAAATACAATAGCTGTAGTGTCTGACATGAATCAGCCGCTTGGACATGCAGTTGGAAATGCAATCGAAGTAAAAGAAGCAATAATGACACTTAAAGGAGAGGGGCCGGATGATTTGTACAATCTTTGCATCTGCCTCGGAGTTAATATACTAATGGCAGCAAAAAGGGCTGCAACGGCAGAAGAGGCACAAAATATGCTTGAAGATGCAGTAAAAAGCGGCGCGGCTTTAAAGAAATTTGCTGAATTTGTTGAAGCGCAGGGGTCTAAGCAAAAGTATGTATATGATTATGAAAACATTCTGCCAAAATGCAGTGAGGAAGTTGAGGTAAAATCAAGCGAGCAGGGCTTTGTAAGTCTTATAAAATCGGATGAGATAGGAAAGGCTTCAATGATTCTTGGCGGTGGCAGGCAGACAAAGGACGATAAAATAGATTTATCGGTTGGATTAGAGGTTTATAAAAAAATAGGCGATTATGTAAACAAAGGCGATGTGATTGCAAAAATATTTTCAAATAATCCTAAAAAAACGCAGGAAGCAGAAAGGATTATTACTGCAGCATATGAATTTTCAGAAAACAAAGTTTTGCCGCACAAGCTTATAAAAAGAGTTATCACTGCAAAAGATTGTGAAAGATTAATCAATATTTGATAATTGTGAAACAAGAACATATTTTTGGTTGTAATTGACATGCTTTTGTGGTAACATATGAATATATGAAATTTTTAGTAAAAAGGAGATTAGTGATGGAAGTAAGACCGGGAGCAAATCCAGCAGATGTAAAGAATTACGATACAGACAGATTGAGACATGATTTTCTTATTCAGGATTTGTTTGTTGCAAATGAGATTAAGACAATTTACAGTCAGATTGATAGAATTATAGTAGGAGCGGCTACACCGACAGATAAGATACTTACACTTGAGGCTGGTGCAGAACTTCGTGCACAGTATTTCCTTGAGAGACGAGAGATGGGTATTATCAATATTGGCGGTGCCGGTACTGTTACTGTTGACGGTAAGGAATATAACTTTAAGTATAAGGACGGTATGTACATAGGTATGGGAGCAAAGGAGATTAAGTTCTCAAGTGCAGATGCTTCAAATCCGGCTAAGTTCTATTTTAACAGTGCACCTGCTCATATGACATATCCTACAGTATTTATTGATCCTGACAAGGATATTCTTCCTGAAAATAAAAAGGAGCTTGGTTGTCTTGAGAGCGCAAATCACAGAACAATCAATAAATATATTCTTCCTGGACAGGTTGAAAGCTGTCAGCTTGAGATGGGTATGACATGCCTTGAGCCGGGCAGCGTATGGAATACAATGCCTTGTCATACACATGACAGAAGAATGGAAGTTTATTTGTATTTTGAAGTGCCTGATGATGCAGTTGTTTTCCATTATATGGGTGAGCCGACAGAGACACGTCATATTGTTATGAGAAATGAAGAAGCTGTTATTTCACCAAGCTGGTCAATTCATTCAGCTTCAGCTACACATGCTTATACATTTATATGGGGTATGGTTGGCGAGAATCAGGATTTTGATGACATGGATCATGTTGATATGAAGGATTTAAGATAAATAGTCTTGAATAATTTTTAAGGAATGTCATCCGATTAGGATTTCATTTATATATTACTAAGAAAAGGAGAATTTAAAAATGTCAGTAAATTTTTCACTTGAAGGCAAAGTTGCTTTAGTTACTGGTGCTTCATATGGTATTGGTTTTGCCATTGCTTCAGGTATGGCTAAAGCTGGTGCAACAATCGTTTTTAACGATATTAAGCAGGAATTAGTAGATAAGGGTATAGCAGCTTATAAAGAGGCTGGTATTGATGCTCATGGTTATGTTTGTGACGTAACTAACGAAGAGCAGGTTAACGAAATGGTTGAGAAGATTTCTAAGGAAGTAGCTCCTATTGATATCCTTGTAAATAACGCAGGTATCATCAAGAGAATTCCTATGTGTGAAATGACAGCAGCTGAATTCAGACAGGTTATCGATGTAGACCTTAATGCACCTTTCATTGTTTCTAAGGCAGTAATTCCATCAATGATTGAAAGAGGTCATGGTAAGATTATCAACATCTGCTCAATGATGTCAGAGCTTGGTCGTGAGACAGTTTCTGCATACGCAGCAGCTAAGGGTGGTTTAAAGATGTTAACAAGAAACATCTGCTCAGAGTATGGTAAGTATAACATTCAGTGTAATGGTATCGGACCTGGATACATTGAGACACCTCAGACAGCTCCATTAAGAGAGCGTCAGCCTGATGGTTCAAGACACCCATTCGATTCATTTATCGTAGCAAAGACTCCAGCTGAAAGATGGCTTAAGCCTGAAGAATTGGCAGGTCCTGCAGTATTCCTTGCTTCTGAGGCTTCAGATGCAGTTAACGGACATATTCTTTACGTTGATGGCGGTATTCTTGCTTACATCGGAAAGCAGCCAGAGTAATTTATAATCATGTCTATTTATGATATGGTCATACGGATTATAATTAGTTATATGAAAATGTGAATATTTTTTAAAGCTTCCATGAGACAGATTAGTTTGTTTCATGGAAGTTTTTTATGTGATAAGGGATTTAGATGAAATTCCATATAGCATAAAAACTTTTTTAGTTGACTTTATTTTAGAATTTATTTATACTGTTAACAAGTTTTTTAAAATTTTGCTGTAAATATAGGAATATACAGATAATATGTGCAGTTATTAAAAAACTTACAGCTTTAAAAGCAAATCAAATGTGTGCAGAGCAGCCGCTTGATTTACTTAAGATATATTAAATTAAATATGGAGGGGCGTATGATACTTGAAGTAAAAGATATCACTAAAAAATTTGGTGATAATGAAGTCTTACATGGAGTCTCTTTTCAGGTTGAAAGCGGTAAAGCGCTTGGCCTTTTAGGACGTAATGGTGCAGGTAAGACCACTACCATAAGAATTATTATGGATGTATTCCGTGCAAATTCAGGAGAGTTGTATCTGGATGGCAGAAAATTTAATCAGAAGGATGTGCAGATAGGATATCTTCCGGAGGAAAGAGGTCTTTATCCTAAGAAAACATGCCTTGAACAGCTTGTATATCTTGGGAGAATAAGAGGTGTTTCAAAGCAGACGGCTACTGCAAATGCAAAAAAATGGCTTAAAAGGCTTGAAGTGTCTGAGTACGAGAATCGTAAGCTTGAGACATTATCTAAAGGTAACCAGCAGAAAGTGCAGCTTGCATCTACATTGGTGTGTGATCCGGATATAGTTATACTTGATGAACCGTTCAGCGGTCTTGACCCTGTCAATTCAAGGATTTTGCAGGATGTTGTAAGAGAATTGATAAATGATAATAAGATAGTAATATTTTCGAGCCATCAGATGAGCTATGTAGAGGAATTTTGTGAGGATATAGCTATTATTAATAAGGGTGAGGTCGTTTTGTCAGGTAATCTTAATGAGATTAAGACGAGATTCGGTGAAAATCAGCTTGTTATATCTGCAAGAAATTTAAATCGTGATGAGCTTGAAAATCTCGTAAATAAATCTTTATCAGATATTATAAATGTTACAGGACAGACTAAAGAAGAAATTATAGTTCGTGCAAACAGCGGTGTTGCAAGAAAGAATATTCTTAACAGACTGCTTGAGCTTGATGTTGATATTGAACGTTTTGAGACATATAAACCTTCTTTGAATGACATATTTGTTTCACAGGTTGGAGAAGAGGAAACAGAAGAAAAGAAGGCAGGTGAGCAGGCATGAAAAGATTTTTAGTTGTATTTGAGTATGAATTATTAAACTATTTAAAGAATAAGAGTTTTGTTATAACAACATTAATTGTAGCTGTTATCGCTGCGGCAGTTATGTTTATTCCTAATGTGTTTGATATGTCAGGGATGCTTGGAACGTCAGATTCATCAAAGGAAAATGCGGCAACAGAGCAGTCACAGGATACAGATGCTTCTGAGGATTCAGACGAAAATGCAGATATGATGTTAATATGCGATAAAACAGGTGCATTTACAGATCTTACAATTCTTGAGAATTCTTTTGCTGGTACTAAATGGGAAAAAGCATCGAGTGAAGAGGATTTAAAGAAAAAGGTAGAGGAAAATGAAAATGCCGCAGGTTTTGTGGTAAATTCAATGACGTCATACGAATATTATGTTTATAACAAGGATATGACAGATGTAAATAAGCAGATGTTTGACAGCATTATGGTAACAATGAATCAGATTATTTACTGTCAGGAGAATAATCTTGATTATGAACAGATTCAGGCAGCATTTAATCCGGTAATTGAATCGGAAACAACAGTACTCGGTAAGGATATGGCAAGTAATTACTGGTATTGCTATATGTTTGTAATTGTTATATTTATGATAATAATAGTTTATGGAGTAATGGTTGCAACATCTGTTACACAGGAGAAGAGCAACAGAACTATAGAGGTGCTTGTGACAAGTGTAAATACAAATTGTCTGTTTTTTGGTAAGGTTATCGCAGGTGCTGTGGCGGCACTTGCACAGTGCGGTGTTATTATGGCTTCTGTTCTTATTTCATATAAAATTAATCAGGAAGCATGGGGCGGAATGCTCGATATGCTCTTAGACATACCGGCAGAAGTACTTATTACATTTGCTTTCTTCGGAATCGGCGGATTTTTATTCTATACATTTATTTACGGAGCGATGGGAGCACTTGTTTCTAAGACAGAGGATATCAATAAATCTGCAGGCGGAGTGCAGATGGTTATAATGATAGTTTACTTTGCTGTATTGTTCCAGCTTATGAATGTCGACGGAATAGTAATAAAGGTTGCATCATTCCTTCCTATAAGTTCTTATAGTGCAATGTTTGCACGTGTTGCAATGGGAAATGTAGCGATGTGGGAGATAGTGCTTTCATTTGTAATTCTTGTTGCAAGTACTATAGTTATGGGACTTATAGGTTCAAAGATATACAGAATGGGAACATTAAGATATGGTAATCCTATTAAACTTAAAAATGCAATAAAGAGTATAAGACAAAAAGAATCTTAATAAATAATTGTTTGCTATTATAAAATAACAAATAAGATAACAAAATCCCTGTGGGACTAAGTATTTTTTTATACTTAGTCCCACAGGGATTTTTGATTTCTTTACAATAGTGACTCCGGAATTTATAAAAATATTGTTTCTCCGCCTTTTATTTCGACTATGGATTTATCATTAACACAAATCCATGCAGAGGCAGCACTCGGATTATATACAAAGCTATTGTCTGCGGCAAAGATAAGACGATCAAATAAATCATTGTAATCTACAATTTCTATATTGGTTGCATACCAGATATCGTCCTGTCTGCCCATCATTTCACAGAACTGCTCAATAATATTCCAGTTATCGTTGCGTTCAAATTCAAAGCTGTGTCCCCATACATACATCATATAAAGATACTGTGTTTTCTTTAAAGAAAGAAAACGCTTTCCAAATTCTATAAGATTGTGATTGTGGTGGCATGTAGGAAGCCATCGCATGTAATCAGAAGGCATTTCAAAACCGGTCGCGTCGCCTAAAAGAATAGGTCCATCAGCCGATTTTGCACCCTCCATGGCAGTATAGACATCTGCGTAGCGGTCAGCGGCAATACGTGCATATTTGATTCCTAAATCTGAAGCAATCTGACAGCATCTGTTGTCATACGAACCGTTGGGAAAAGCAAGGCCGCGTACAGGGTATCCCATAACTTTTTCAAGTTCAATGCGGTCATTTAACAATTCCTGTGCAATTTCAGTGACAGGACATCTGGCGAGTGTAGGGTGTGTGCAGGTGTGAGCAGCGACTTCATGACCTGCATACAATTCTTTCCATTCTTCTTTCGGAATTCTTATATCCATGTCTGAAAGACCTGAATTTAAGTTAAAGGTTGCTTTTATTCCGTTTTTATTAAAAATATTTACAAGGCGGCGGTCTTCAATTTTTCCGTCATCATAACTTAATGTTAAAACTTTGTGCTTTCCGCCGGGAAAGGCTTTGTAAATTTTGTTCATCATAATCTCCATTCTAATAATTGAATTTTTCATTTCTCTTTATATAATTACTGTAACAGTAATATCAGGAGCTTAAAACCCCAATTACAACAAGGAATATTATATATCAAAGAGTCTTATTTGTCGATAAACATATATTTTTTTAATAAATCGATACAGTAATATAAAAAGTCGTTTTTTGATACGTTGTCGTCAGCGATTACAGCGACACTTTTATAGAGTGAGTCATTTATGAAAACATCAATATGGCCTATTGTTTCGCCGATTGACACGGGAGCTGTTATTGTGTCTGGAAGAGATAAATTGCAGTTTATCACGTCAGAATCCGAAAGCAGCAGAGACAGTTTGTTTTCGTAAGAAACACCTATGGAATCAGTGTTTGAATCAGTGACATTTATCCTAAGGTCTGAGGGCTGTACAGAAATATAGTCGTTTATGTCTACGCTTCTTTTAAAATATGCTTCTCTGGCATAGTCTAAAAGGATTCTTGAATCATGCCATTTGTAGTTTTTATTGTTTGGCCATCCGCATGCTAAAAGAGTGACTATAAAGGTACGACCCTCATGGCTGTAGGTACATACATAACAGTATCCGGCGTCAGCAGTGAATCCGGTTTTGCCGGCTATAATATGATCGTACATATTTAAAAATGCGTTGCTGTTTCCTATAGTATATTTGTCAAAGGAATGGCTTTTTGTCTGGCATATATTTAAAAAATTATCATTTTTTATGCAGTATGACATAATAATTGCAAGCTCTCTGGCAGTTGTTGAATGTATACCGTTTTCATCTGCTCCGTCAAGACCGTTAGGCGTGACAAAATGAGTATTTGTACAGCCAAGAGTACGGGCTTTTTCATTCATAAGAGTTGTAAATAATCTTACAAGAAGTTTACTCTGTTCCTTTGAAATATTTTTGATAAATTCAGTGTCAATATTGTCTTTTTTGACAAATTCATATAAGTTGGGATTTATGTTGTATTTTTTAAGAACAGATGAATCATTATTACCTGAAAATACGTTAAAAATGTAATGGTAAGCGACATTTTCAGCAATTATAACTGCTGTATCATTATGTGATTTTAACATGAGTGAATATAACAGGTCGTTAAGCCTAAACTGCTGGCCTTTGACTGCGTTAAGCTGTACATCAGGCATTGATGCTGCGTAAGAGGAGGTGGTACAAATTAAATCCTCATCACCGAATTCGAGAGCTATTATGCAGGTCATTATTTTTGTGGTGCTTGCCATAGGAACCTGCGTGTCGGGATTTTTACCGCAGAGCACACGTCCATTATCCGCATCCATAAGAACCGCATATTTTGCATGCAGTTTATTTAATAAGGCAGAATTGTCATCAGCTGCGTTAACCGGTATTTTTATGCTGCACAATATATATGCAGACACTAAGATGAAAATCGTAAAGTTTAATATATAATTTCTTAAAATTTTATTTTTCATATATAGGATATCTGCTATAATAATTAATGTAAAGATATGTAATGATGCGTGTAATTATGAGTAGTAATACGTGGAGGTGTTTATGAGTTATATAGAATTTAATAATGTTAAAAAAATATATAAAATGGGCGACGTAAAGATAAAAGCACTTGCAGGTGTTGATTTTAAGATTGATAAGGGAGATTTTGCTGTGATAGCCGGTCCGAGCGGTGCCGGAAAAAGTACAATATTAAATCTTCTGGGTGGTATGGATACATGTACTACAGGAGAAATTATAGTCGATTCGGCACATGTTGATTCATATAATGAAAAACAGCTTACAACATACAGACGATATGATATAGGATTTGTGTTCCAGTTTTATAATCTTGTTCAAAACCTTACAGTGAGGGAAAATGTAGAACTTGCGGCACAGATATGTAAGAATCCGCTTGATATTGATGAGACTATAGAGGCTGTGGGGTTAAAGGACAGGATTAATAATTTCCCGGCACAGCTTTCAGGCGGTGAACAGCAAAGAGTGGCTATTGCAAGAGCTTTGGCTAAAAATCCTAAGATTCTTTTATGTGATGAGCCTACTGGAGCACTTGATTATCAGACAGGAAAGTCAGTACTTAAGCTTCTTCAGGATACATGTCAGAAAAATAACGTTACCGTTGTAGTAATTACACATAACATGGCTCTTACAGATATGGGAAACAAAGTAATAAAGGTTAAAAACGGAGTTGTTTCGGACATAAAGATAAATGAAAATCCTAAACCAATTGAAAGGATTGAGTGGTAATTATGTTAAAAATAATATTAAAAAATGTGTTCAGGCAAATCAAGAGTTCGTTTGGACGTTTTTTTGCAATATTTGCCATAGTGGCTATAGGAGTTGCTTTTTTTGCCGGAGTAACAGCAGCACCGGGAGATATGAGACATTCTTCGGATTGTTATTATGATGAATATAATTTAAATGATATAAGGCTCTTATCAAACGTCGGTTTTACCGACGATGATATTGAAGCCATAAGACAGATTGACGGAATTAAGGGAGTCCACGCATCGTATATGCTCGATGCAGTGGCAGGCTACAATGACAAGCAGTCAACTATAAGGATTAACGGGCTTTCCGGTACAGCTTTAAGTGATGATGATGAAGACTACATAAACAGGTTAAGAATTAAGGAGGGAAGACTTCCTGAAAAAGAGGGCGAGTGTGTTGTAAAATATACCGAGACTTTAAAAGATGATATACATGTCGGAGATGTGTTAAAGTTATCATCTGGCGATGAATCAGATATTGCAGATAATATTAAAAATACAGAGTATACTGTAGTAGGTATTATTTATACACCTTATTATCTTAGCATTGATGTCGGTCAGAGTAATGTTGGAACAGGAAATATCGGATTTTGCATAAATATACTGGACAGCGAATTTTTGTCTGATTATTATACGGAAGTGTTTGCGACAGTTGATGGTGTGAAGGAGCTTGATACATACAGTGATAGGTATTTTGATGAAGTGGGAAAAGTTACCGGCAGACTGGAAGCTCTTGCACATGTAAGACTTGATGAAAGAAAAGATGAGTTAAAGTCTGAGCTTGAAAGCCAAAAGGAAGAGGCAATAGCTGAGGCTGAAGAAAATATAAGGCAGAAAGCTACGCAGCAATTATATGACACATATAAAAGATATTATCCGGGCAGAGATGTAACGCATATAGTTGAGCCTATGATTGAAAGCACAGTGGCAAAGGCGCTTGAGCAGTTCGATAAATCCGGCATAGAATCATCATTTGATGAGGCTGCAGAAGAGATTGATAAACAGTCAGAGGACTGGGAATGGCATGTGCTTGACAGGAATCAGCAGTATTCATTCATGGACTACAAGTCAAGTGCGAAGAGAATGGAAGCCATTGCGGTTGTTTTTCCGCTGTTTTTTGTTATAGTTGCAGGTCTGGTGTGTCTTACAACAATGACACGAATGGTAGATGAGCAAAGAGAGTTAATCGGAACATTTAAGGCGTTAGGTTACAGAAAATCTGCTATAGCGATGATATACGTGCTATATTCTGTTATAACGTCGCTGTTAGGAAGTTTTTTGGGTTGTATTGTGGGCTTAAAACTGTTTCCGAAAATTATATATAACAGCTGGAATATTCTTTATGACATGCCGCCAATCACATATGACAGTCATATACTCTTATCAATAATTGCAATAGGTACAATAACTGCAGTGATAGTTTTATCCACAATTTTTGCATGCTACGATTCCCTTATGGAGGTTCCGTCAGCGCTTATGAGACCGAAGGCACCTAAGAAGGGAAAGAAAATTTTACTTGAAAGAATAAAATTTATCTGGAAGAGAATGTCATTTTCAAATAAAGTTACTGCCAGAAATCTGTTAAGATATAAGAAGCGTTTCTTTATGACAGTTGTGGGAGTTGCAGGCGGGTGTGCGCTTATGATGGCAGGCTTCGGAATAAAGGACAGCATAACAGCGCTGATAGACAAGCAGTTTAATGATATAACAAAATACGATGTAAGTATTAATTATGATGATGAGACTGTTAAGGAAAAAGTTGATGAGGATGACAGGTTTGAGGAAAGTATGTCTGTGTACAGCTATAAGGCAGATATTAAGACAACTGAGAATATAACTGATAAGGATTCACAGTTAAAGGAAGATATTGTGGTAAATGTTATATCAGACAAAGAAAACTTCGACAAATATATTTCTCTTAGGAAAAGAAATTCAAAAGAGGAATATAAAATTGGTGATGAAGGAGTATATATTACTGAAAAAGCAGCTAATGATTTAGGTTTAAAAGCCGGAGATACGCTTTATATAGAGAGCGGTGAAGGAACGTCTGCACAGGTTAAAATTGCAAAGGTCGTTGAAATGTATTCAGGACATTATGTATATATGACGAAGCAGCTTTATAATGATACATTTGGCGAGGAATACAGTGATAATTGTCTGCTGGGTATTATAAAAAATACTGATAATGATACAGAAGCCCAGATAGGAACCGAATATATGGAAGTTTCCGGTGTTAATGGCATAACATTTTTCTCATCAAATATTACCAAATTTACCAACATGATAGATGCGTTAAATCTTGTCACATATATACTTATACTTTCTGCAGCAGCGCTTACATTTGTAGTTGTATATAATCTTACAAATGTAAATATTTCTGAGCGAATAAGGGAAATTGCGACAATTAAAGTACTCGGATTTTATAACGGTGAAGTTGCGTTGTATGTGTATAAGGAAAACGTTATTATATCTATGATTGGTGCGGCTGTGGGGCTTGTTCTCGGAACGTTTTTACATGGCTACATTATGAAAACGGTTGAGCTTGACAATGTAATGTTCGGTAATTATAAGAGTCCGATATCATTTGTTTATTCTTTCATACTTACGATGGTATTTTCTATTATAGTTAATCTTGTTATGTATGGAAAACTTAAAAAAGTTCCAATGGTAGAATCTTTAAAATCAATTGAATAATTTTAAATTTAATTTAAATCATATTAAGGACTGTCTGTTCATATATTGTGAAAAACAATGAACAGGCAGTCTTTTTTATGTTGTGGAAGTGCGAAGCACGAAACAATCCGTGTAATCTTAATCCGTGTGATTTTTATGACTGCAGACAGGAGGTAAGCATAGAGGATAATAATATTGCAGAGCAGCTTAGCAGTATACTGCCTAAGGAAATAAGCAGCGTTATAGGAGAGAAGCTTTCTGATAAAGGTCTGCAGGAAATCAGACTGCGGGTAAACAAGCCTTTATTGGTATTATGTAATAACAGGGAATATATTTATGAAAATACTGTTGTTGACATACTTAAGATAAGACACTGTATGCAGCTTATAAGCCAATATTCGTTATATGTGCATAAGGAGGATATAAGGAACGGATTTATAACTGTAAGAGGCGGACACAGAGTAGGAATTATAGGACAGGCTGTACTGAATGATACTGGTATTGAAGGGCAGAAAAATATATCTTTTATAAATATAAGAGTGGCGCATGAGGTTAAGGGCTGTGCTGATAAAGTGATGGATTTTGTCTGCCGAAATCTGGTTATTAAAAATACACTTGTGATTTCACCTCCGGGGTGTGGAAAAACAACTCTTTTAAGGGACATTATAAGACAGATATCAGATGGCGAAAGGGGAGTCAGCGCAAATATATGTGTCGTGGATGAGCGGTCAGAGCTTGGTGCCTGTTTTGAGGGAGTTCCGCAAAAAAATCTTGGTATGAGAACGGATGTGTTTGATCAGGCATGTAAACCACAGGGAATGTTGATACTTTTACGCTCAATGTCGCCGCAGATTATAGCTGTTGACGAACTCGGTGCAAAAAAAGATTTTGAGGCCGTAAAGCAAATCATGAGCTGCGGAGTTCTTTGTTTTGCGACAATACATGGTTTTGATTTGGAAAGTATTATGAAAGAAAAATATGTTTCACAGTTTATTGCGCCGGGTATGTTTGAAAGAATTATAGTTTTATCTAAAAGATATGGTGTCGGAACTGTAGAAAATCTGATCGAATTGTAATACTTACTCAGATTTGTATAAGGAGGATATATGAAAATTTTAGGCATAGTACTTATAATCGCAGGTACGACTTCGTATGGTATAAGACTGGTGTTTATGAATAATTCGCATATACAGCTTCTAAGAACCTTTAAGACATCACTGGAGCTTTTGTCAGGTTATATACAGCAGGAATATTCGAGTATTCCCTATGCGTTTAGCAGCATATCCGCAAGTATTTATAATAAGACGGTGGCGTCCTTTTACAGCGATATGTATAAGGAATTGTCAAAAAATGAGGGATACAGCTTCGCTGATGCATGGGAAAAAAATGTACAGAAACATTTTACGGATAATATTGTTAAAAATGCAGATATACAGATAATTATGGGATTTGCAGGACTTCCGATATACCTTGAGTCAAACTCGCAGGTGTCGTTTATTTCGGAGAGGACAAAGCTTCTTGACGAAAGGATAAATGAACTTTCAGCACAGAGCAGAGAAAAAAATAAAATGTATAAATATTTAGGCTTTGGTCTCGGAGTATTTTTGGTGCTGATACTAATCTGACGGTTATGAGATATAGCGTTTAAAAATGAGGTGTAAAGTGGAAGTAAGTTTGATATTTAAAATAGCGGCTGTAGGTATTCTTGTTTCGGTATTGGGACAGGTTTTAAAACACAGCGGAAGAGAGGAGCAGGCATTTCTTACAAGCCTTGCAGGTCTGCTGCTGGTATTGTACTGGATTATACCGTATATTCTCGATTTGTTTGAAACAATGAAAAGAATGTTTGAACTATAAGAATGCAGATAGCTGAAAAAAGAATAGCTAAAAATATTGATGATTTAAAATGCAGAAAGGGGAGAAAATGTGGACGTATTTAAAGTTATTATGATTGGTATATGCGGCGTGCTTCTTGCAATGATTTTGCAGACAACATCGAGCAGGTTATATGTTTTTATATCTGTGGCGGCAGCAGTAATTATTATGTCATATATAGTGATAAGGCTGACAGGTATAGTTGCGCAGATAAAAAGTCTTAACAGATATATTTCTATTGGAAATGAGTATATAGTTTTGCTTTTAAAGATTATAGGAATTACATACGTATCGCAGTTTGCATCGGATATATGCAAGGACGCGGGAAATTCAGTTGTCGCAACTCAGATTGAAACATTTTGCAAAATAACCATAGCAGCATTAAGCCTGCCGGTTGTGCTTGTTTTGTTTGAAACGGTGGCAAAATGTATGTGAAAGGACAGAAGCATATAAGTAAAAAATGTATTTATATGTGTCTGATATCAGTATTTGTGTTTATTATATCTGCTTTGTCAGCTCCGGTAAACTGTAGTGGTGCAGAGGTTAAAGATTACGATTTTTCCGATGTCGACAGGAGCATTAAAGAAAATGAAGCACAGGATTATATAGGCTCGTTTAAGGAACTTGTTTTAAAGCTTGTAAATGGAGAGAATTCAGGAGATAAGGGCGTTTTCAGGGATGTTGCAGATATTTTTATAAATTCATTTACTGCGCACAAGGATGTGGTAATAAACATAATAATACTTGCTGTTCTGTCAGCATTTATATCAAGTTTTGCTCCGGTGTTAAATAAAGGCATGATAAATGATACAGCCCATATGATTATAGAGATTATGCTTATCACATTGCTGATGGCATCGTTTTACAGCGCGGTCATAACAAGTACAGATACTATACAGGGATTTATTGATATATATAAATCGCTGATTCCGGCATTTTTTTCAGCGGTGACATTTGCATCAGGGAGTATTACAAGTGCGGCATATTATGAGGTTGTTCTGATTGCAATCGCATTTGTTAATGACATATTAAAAAATGTGATATTAAGAATGGTAAAGGTGTATCTTTTGCTTGGCTTTGCGGATCTGCTTATGAAAAAAAGCCCATTTTCTCAGGCAATGGAACTTATACTTACTGTAATAAAATGGGGCTGTAAATTATCACTTGTTGCATTTTCGGGTGTGGCAGGACTTAAAGGAATGATTAATCCGATAAGCGACGAAGCAAAAAAGAGTGTGATTTATAAGACTTTAAAAATAATTCCCGGTATAGGAAACGGAGTTGATACGGTTTCATCGACGGTTGCAGGAGCCGGAGCAGTTATTAAAAATGCAGTAGGCGTTGCTGCAATAATCGTTATTATGGCTGTATGCTGTATGCCTGTTATGAAACTTGTGTCGCTGACTGTGATTTTTAAGGTTACTGCAGCAGCTATAGAGCCGGTTGCGGACAAAAGAATAGTGAAAGCAGTCGGTAATGTAAGTACTGCGATAGGGCTTTTATGTATTATAACGCTCACTGCGATGAGTTTGTTTTTGTTAATGACCGCAATAATATGTATTTGTACAAACTATGGCGTAAAATAAAGGGGAAATTATGGAGAGTGTTATTGTATGGGCAAAAAAGATTTTTTCTGTTGCTATATTTTCAAATCTTTTAATGTATTTTGTGCCTGATGAAAAATATCAGAGGTATATAAAATTTGTCTGTACGATGATTCTTACATGGATATGTATAAGTCCGGTATTTTCATTTATTTCAGGTGACAATAATGCAAAAAAAATAACGCAGGACATTTTTAATACTCAAAGTATTGCATCGCTTAAGCAGGAAATAAAATTTTCTGCAAAAGATGCACAGGGAGAAATGATGACACGTTACAAAGAAGGAATCGTAAAGACAGTTGAACAAAAGGCTTTGGACTATGAACTGTATCCGTCAAAAACAGAGGTATTGATAGATTCAGATGAGGAAAGCACAGATTACGGAGCGGTACAAAAAATCAATATGGAGGTTACTGTTAAGGAGAGTGCCTGCAATATAGCAGAATTTAAGAAAGATATGGCTGAATATTTTGATATAAATATAAGCAATGTAAATATTAAATTAAAATATTAATCATGTTTTTGTATTTAGACTGCATTTTATAAAGGCAGAAATTTTAATTTTTTGAAAGGATATTTCTTTAAAACATATGAATAAGAAAATTTTTGATGTTTTTTTGAATAAATCAGGGAAAGACAAAATAACAATAATAGTACTTATAGGAATTCTTCTGATGGTAATTGCATTACCGACGAAAAAATCAGGAAGCGGCAGTAAGGTGACAACTGATGAAAAGAACCATGATATGACAGCTTCGCTTTCTTATTCAGAGTACGGGGAATATTTGGAAAAAAAGCTTGAAAGTACGCTTAAGAAGGTGGATGGAGTGGGTGAAGTGTGTGTTTCTGTATCGTTAAAAACGACTTCACAAAAAGTCCTTGCTACAGATGATGAAAATGTTTCAGAGCAGATTGAGGAAGATGACGGTGACGGCGGAAAAAGAATTTCCGTTACAAATAACAACAAAAGCTCAAACATTTTTTACGATACGTTAAATGGCAGTGAACCGTATGTTACATTAGAGAATATGCCGGAGATTGAGGGCGTGATTATTGTTGCAAAGGGAGGTGGTAACGGAGAAATTGCAGCAGGAATTACCTCGGCGGTGGAAGCATTGCTTGGGATACCGGTTCATAAGATTAAAGTGTTGAAAATGTCTTAAAAGTCATAATATGCTGCAAAGCAGCGGAAATGGAGTTTGATGTGAAAAAAATTAAGAAAAATCAGGTGATTATAACTGCGTTGGCAATCATGATTGCAGTGGCAGGTTACATAAATTATTCAGGGAACCTGTCAGACCTTATATCAGTGAAAGATAAAGAAAATACAGATGAGGTGAGCGGCAGCGTTGATGAAAATACTGATGAAATATTAAGTAATGACGCAGAACCCGATTTAACTGACGGGGAAACACCGGGAGATGTGATTCTTACATCTGGTACCGGTGTCTCAGACAGTGTTATTTCAACAGCAAAATTGAATCGTGAACAGGTTCGTGCAAAGAATAAAGAAAGTCTTTTGGAGATAATAAATAATGAGGATTTGGCAAAAGACGCAAAGGAGGAGGCTGTTAATAAGCTTTCGGTTATCACAGAAAATTCAGAAAAGGAAATAGCAGCTGAGCTGCTTTTGGAGGCTAAAGGTTTTGGCGGAGTTGTGGTATCAATGCTTGACGGAAATGTGGATGTGGTGGTGAATATGTCACAGCTTACTGACACGCAGAGAGCGCAGATTGAAGATATAGTTAAAAGGAAAACAGGCGTGACAGCCGATAAGATTACAATAAATATTTGCAATAATCTTAATAATTGATTATAATAGGCAATAAGTACATTTACGATAATAGGAGGTTTGTAATGACTAAAGAGTTTGAAAATAAAGGTAATAACTATACAATATGTGAAAATGTTAATATTGGAGAAGTAAAGGTTGCTGATGAAGTTGTCGCTATTATTGCAGGACTTGCTGCGACAGAAGTTGATGGTGTTGCATCAATGGCCGGCAATATTACAAATGAACTTGTAAGCAGACTTGGTATGAAGAACCTTTCTAAAGGAATCAAGGTTTTCGTAAGTGAGGACAGCGTAAGAGTTGACGTTTCAATCAATATTAAGTATGGTTACGAGATACCTTCTGTATCTGAAAAGGTTCAGGAAAAGGTTAAATCAGCAATAGAAACTATGACAGGATTAGAAGTATCTGCTGTAAATATAAGTATAGCAGGCGTGAACATTGAAGCTGAATAATTGCATCAGGTTAAAACGCCAGATCGGATTGTCCGGTCTGGCATTTTGATTAAAAATGCTTCGACATGGAGGAAAAAATGACAAGAACTATCATAAGAGAACACATTTTTAAAATTCTTTTCAGAGCAGAATTTTATGAACAGTCTGATTTTGAGGAACAGGTAAGACTTTATCTTGAAGAAAATAAAGATATCTCGGAAAAGGATTCAGAGTATATTTACAGTAAGGTGAACGCTGTTTTTAATATGGTTTCACAGATAGATGAGGCAATAGACAATGTATCGGAGGGCTGGCCGACCACAAGAATAGGAAAGGCAGAGCTGTCAATTTTAAGACTTGCACTTTATGAGATTAAGTATGATGATGAAATTCCGGTAAACGTTGCAATTAACGAAGCTGTTGAACTTGCTAAAAAGTATGGTGCGGACAGTGCACCTTCATTTGTTAACGGAATTCTTGCTAAGCTTATAAATTAAATTATTTTTTAAGCGGAGGTATTTAAGTGGCTTCAACATATACGGTTACCCAGATGAATTCTTACATTAAAAATATGTTCAGGCAGGATTTTGTTCTTAACAGAATCAGTGTAAGAGGCGAGATATCTAATTGCAAGTATCATACTTCAGGACATATTTATTTTACACTTAAGGATGATGGTGGTACGCTTTCTTGCGTAATGTTTGCGTCAAATGCGGGAAATCTTGATTTCCGGATTGAAAATGGAATGCAGGTTGTGGTAAGCGGAAGAATTGATGTATATGAACGCGACGGAAAGTATCAGCTTTATGCATTGAGTATGGAGCAGGATGGTATAGGCGATTTATACAAGAGATTTGAAGAGCTTAAAGCAAGGTTTTGCGAGATGGGATATTTTGAGGAGCAGTATAAAAGAAAAATTCCGTTTTTTGCAAAAAAGATTGGTATTGTCACAGCTTCGACAGGTGCTGCAATACATGATATATGCAATATCGCATACAGGAGAAATCCTTATGTTGAGCTTATACTGTACCCGGCTATTGTTCAGGGGGCAGATGCTGCAGAAAGCATTGTAAAAGGCATAGAGGTTCTTGATACAATACATCCGGACGTTATTATAGTCGGACGCGGAGGCGGTTCAATAGAGGATTTATGGGCATTTAATGAAGAGATTGTTGCTGAGGCTATATTTAATGCCGGCACGCCTGTTATTTCTGCAGTAGGACATGAAACAGATTTTACGATTGCTGATTTTGTTGCAGATCTGAGGGCACCTACTCCATCGGCAGCAGCAGAACTTGCAGTTGCTGAGCTTGCGGTTGTTGAGGATAGGATAAAAAGATACAGGGAAGCCTTAGATAGTGCAATTTATAAAAAGACAGACGATTTAAGATATATGCTTGAAACTTATGCACTTAGGCTTAAAATCTTAAGCCCATCGGCACAGATTAACGAAAAACGACATGCATGTGTGCAGCTTGCTGACAGACTGAACAATGTGATGTTAAATATTTTTAAAAATAAAAGGCATATGCTTGAGGTTTACGCATACAGACTTCACGGATTATCGCCTCTTGATAAGTTAAGTCAGGGTTACGCATTTGTATCAGATGAAGACGGCAGCAGGATATCAAGCGTAAAAACTATTGATGTTAATAAAGATTTATTTATACATTTAAAAGACGGTTCGTTAAAGGCAAAGGTAACGGAGGTAATTGATGGCAAAATCACAGACTCTTGAAGAATCATTTGAAAAAATTGAGGGTATTATAAATATGCTTGAGGATGGCAATACTTCATTGGAAGAAGCATTTAAGCTGTACAATGACGGAATGAAGCTTGTAAAAAACTGCAATGCACAGCTTGATAAGGTTGAAAAGAAAATAGTTGTTCTTGAGCAGGAAGAGGATACGGATAATGGGATTTAATGACATTTTAAAGGATAAAGTTAAAGATATTGATACAGTGCTAAACGAATATCTTCCGGCTTGTACGGGACGACAGAAACAGGTGCTTGATGCCATGGGCTACAGTGTAAGTGCAGGAGGCAAGAGAATACGTCCGCTTATATTATCAGAAACTTACAGATTGTGCGGTGGTACGGATTTTGACAGTATTGCTCCTTTTATGGCAGCACTTGAGTTTATTCATACATATTCGCTTGTGCATGACGATCTTCCGGCTATGGATAACGATGACTACAGGAGAGGACAGCTTACAACTCATAAGAAATATGGGGAAGATATCGCAATACTTTGCGGAGATGCACTTTTAAATTATGCATATGAGGTTATGATTAATGCTGCATGCGAGTGCAGAGAGTTGTCTATGTCACAGAGGATGGTGAAGGCCGCCAATATTATTGCACAAAAGGCAGGAATTTACGGAATGGTAGGAGGGCAGACACTTGATGTCTGGCTTACCGATAAGGATATGAGCAAAGAAGATCTTGAATTTATATTTGATTTAAAGACAGGTGCACTTATAGAGGCTGCTTTTATGGCAGGTGCGATGCTTGCGGGAGCAGATGAAATACAAATACAGAATTTAAGAAAAGCAGGAAATTTAGTAGGAGTGGCGTTTCAGATTAAGGATGATATTCTTGATGTGACAAGTACCCAGGATGTACTTGGAAAGCCGGTGTTTAGTGATAAGAAGAATAATAAAACGACATATGTTACATTATATGGAATGGATAAAGCCTTAAGTGATGTTGAAAGAATGTCGGAAGCTGCAATAGAGATTGTTAAACAGACAGGAGATAATGAGTTTTTGGAAAAACTCATTTATAAACTTATTAACAGGGAAAAGTAATTATGATTCTTGATAAAATAAACAAACCTAATGATATAAAAAAAATAAAACCGGGAGAGTATGAGCAACTTGCATGGGAGATACGCCGATTTTTGATTGAAAATATCAGTAAGACCGGTGGTCATCTTGCATCAAATTTAGGAGTTGTGGAGCTTACAATGGCACTGCACATTGTTTTTAATCTGCCTGATGACAAGCTTATATGGGATGTCGGACACCAGTCATATACACATAAAATATTGACAGGAAGAAAACAGCAGTTTGATAAGCTTAGAAAATTTGGCGGAATGAGTGGTTTTCCTAAAAGAAACGAAAGTGATTATGATGCTTTTGATACAGGCCACAGTTCAACGTCCATTTCGGCCGGCCTCGGCTATGTGATGGCAAGAGATATCAAAAATGAAGATTATAATGTGATATCAGTTATCGGAGACGGTGCACTGACTGGCGGAATGGCGTATGAAGCGCTCAATAACGCTTCGCAGGTCAAGGGTAATTTCATTATTGTTTTAAATGATAATAATATGTCTATTTCTAAAAATGTAGGCGGAGTATCAAAGCTGCTTGGTAATATAAGAACATCAAATTCATATTATGATTTGAAAGAAAATGTTACAAATACGTTGAGTAAGCTGCCGAATGGTCAGAAACTGATAAATAAAATTAAGCAGACAAAATCAAATATTAAGCAGTTGATTCTGCCTAATAAGATATTTGAGAGTATGGGTATAACATACTTAGGTCCTGTTGACGGGCATGATATAGGTAAGCTTATAAAAATTTTTAATGTGGCTAAGCGTGTTGATCATGCCGTAATTGTACATGTCCTTACAAAAAAAGGGCAGGGATATAAGCTGGCTGAGAAAAATCCGAGCAAGTTTCATGGAATTGCACCATTTGATGTAAGAACAGGACAAGTGCTTGATAAAGAAAATAGAAAAACTTATACCGACTATTTTTCAGAAGGTATATGTACTGCTGCCAAAAAGGATGAAAACGTTGTGGCTATAACTGCGGCGATGCCGGGCGGCACAGGACTTACAAAATTTTCAAAGGGATATCCTGACAGATTTTTTGATGTAGGAATTGCAGAGGAGCATGCTGTTACGTTTGCGGCAGGACTGGCAGCAGGAGGTATGAAGCCTGTTTTTGCTGTATATTCTTCGTTTTTGCAGAGGGCTTACGACCAGATACTGCATGATGTCTGTATACAGCAGCTTCATGTTGTATTTGCGATAGACCGTTCGGGACTTGTCGGAAGTGATGGCGAGACACATCAGGGAATATTTGATATATCGTATTTGAGAAATATTCCGAATATGACTATATTTGCTCCTAAAAACGGATGGGAATTAAAAGCCGGTCTTGATTATGCTATTTTCACGCATTTCGGGCCTATTGCAATAAGATATCCGAGAGGAGAGGCTGTTGAAGATTTTGAGGAATTTAATACGCCTGTAGTATTTAAAAAAGCCGAGATTATGTATCTTGAAAAGGATATTATAATATTTGCGGTCGGAAATATGGTAAAGACTGCCGATATGGTAAGAAAGAATCTTAAGGAAAAAGGATACAATGTTTCACTTGTAAATGTAAGATTCGTAAAGCCTTTTGATGAGCTTTTGGTAAGAAGCAGTGATATACATCATAAGCTTCTTGTCACAATGGAAGAAAATGTTCAAAAAGGCGGATTTGGAGAGGGTATCTGCGAATATGTAAATGAGACTCAGATGAATATAAAGGTGCTTAATATCTCATTGCCTGACGATTATGTTGAGCATGGAAGTGTAGATATTTTAAGAGCGGAGTCAGGTATTGATACGACAAGTGTGACAGAAAGAATTGTTTCTTTTTATAAAAATATTTAAGCAATGACTTCTATAAGGAGGAAGGTAATGGCAAAAGAAAGACTTGATGTTCTTTTGGTAAACAGAGGACTTGCAGCGTCAAGGGAAAAAGCAAAAGCTATAATTATGTCGGGAAATGTGTATGTTGACGGACAAAAGGAGGACAAGGCCGGTTCGAATTTTAATGAAAATGCGGTTATTGAAGTCAGAGGAAATACGTTAAAATACGTAAGCCGCGGAGGTTTAAAGCTTGAGAAAGCCATGGAGTGCTTTGATGTTGAAATACAGGGGAAAGTCTGTATGGATGTGGGGTCATCTACAGGCGGTTTTACAGACTGTATGCTTCAAAACGGTGCGGTAAAGGTATATGCGGTAGATGTAGGACATGGACAGCTTGATTGGAAATTAAGAAACGATGAGCGCGTTGTGTGCATGGAAAAAACTAATATAAGATATGTCACACCGCAGGACATAGCAGACAGAATTGATTTTTCGAGCATAGATGTTTCATTTATTTCTTTGACTAAGGTACTGGGGCCTGTTAAGGAACTTCTGACTGATGACGGACAGATTGTATGCCTTATAAAGCCGCAGTTTGAGGCCGGAAGAGAAAAAGTCGGCAAGCATGGTGTTGTAAGGGATGCTTCCGTTCATCTTGAGGTTATATTAAAGGTTATTGAATATGCCGTTTCGATAGGATTTGAGGCACTTAATCTTGAGTTTTCACCTGTAAAGGGGCCGGAGGGCAATATTGAGTATCTTTTGCATCTGCAAAAGCATACGGAGGGAGTATATCCGCAAATTTCATTTAAGGCAGAAGATGTGGTTAGGAGTGCGCACGAGACATTGATGTAGGCGGCATGTGTGATTATGAAAAAGTTTTATATTATTTCTAATAAAATAAAAGATGAGCATCAGGAATATGCCGGGAGAATAAAAAAGTTTCTGACAGAGCAGGGCGCATTTTGTGAATGTCAGGATTTTTCAAAAGAAAATGTTGCGGCAGATTTCAGATATACCGATGCAGCACTTATACCAAAGGATACGGAGTGCATAATAGTGCTCGGAGGCGACGGAACACTTCTTCAGGCATCAATAGATCTTAACTGTCTTGATATTCCGCTTTTTGGTGTTAATCTGGGAACACTCGGATTTCTTACCGATACTGACATGGAAAATGTAGAGGAAGCGTTGTTAAGTATACTTAACGGAGAATATGAAATTGATGTACGGATGATGCTTGACGGGTGCGTTTACAGAAAAGGCGAGGTAATATATGAAAGCGTTGCGTTAAATGATATTGTAATAAACAGATGCGGAAATCTTAGAGTAATAAATTTTGATGTTATTGTTAATGACGAGTATTTAAGCTCTTATTCTGCGGATGGTGTTATAGTTGCGACGCCTACAGGGTCAACTGCCTACAGTCTGTCGGCAGGAGGACCTATTTTACAGCCTAATGCGCAGCTTATGATGATTACACCGATATGTCCTCATACACTTAATATGAGAAGCATTATTTTTGATTCAAATGATACAATTACTATTGTAATGAGAGACGACAGAGGAATTGATGAGGAAAGAGTAGCCTCGTTTGACGGTGAGGAATTTTGCAGAGTAGTTACAGACGATAAGATAGTTATAAAAAAGTCGGACAGAGTATCAAAATTTATTAAAACAAATAAGGCGAGTTTCTTACAGAGAGTGCGTGAAAAAATGATGTAATGTCAGGCGCAGATGCGTCTGCAGAAATGGAGATTTTTATGAAAACAGAAAGACAAAGAAAGATTCTTGAACTCATTAAAAAGGATGAGATAGGTACGCAGGAGGAGCTTGCGTCAGCTCTTGAGGCTGCAGGTTTTAATGTTACGCAGGCCACTGTTTCAAGAGATATAAGAGAGCTTAATCTTACGAAGACGACTATTGACGGAAAGCAGAAGTATGTTGTTTATCATTCACATGCTCCTCATATGTCAGACAAGTTTATAAGAGTGCTGAAGGAAGGCTTTGTTGCTATGGACATGGCGCAGAATATTCTTGTGATTAAGACTGTGTCAGGAATGGCTATGGCAGTATGTGCGGCTATAGATTCTATGCACTGGCATGAGGTTGTCGGTTCTATTGCAGGCGATGATACTATTATGGTAGCGGTAAGAAGTGTTGATGATACTGTTAAACTTATGGGAAAATTAAAAAAGATATTGTCTGAATAATATTTCTGGTATGGAGGATTATGTTAACTAATTTACATGTGAAAAATCTGGCTTTGATTGAAGAGGCTGATATTAATTTTGAAAATGGACTTAATATTATTACAGGAGAGACAGGGGCAGGTAAATCTATAGTTCTTGGCTCTGTTAATATTGCACTCGGAGGCAAAGCTTCTTCTGATATTATTAGAAAGGGTTGTGATTACGCCCTTACGGAGCTTATATTTCATGTTGAAGATGAGGATAAGCTTAATGCGTTAAGAGAGTTTGATATCGAAGATCTGGAAGATAAAGATGTAATAATTTCACGAAAGATAATGCCTAACCGTTCACAGATTAAAGTAAACGGGGTTACGACCACAGCTTCTCAGGTAAGGCGTATTGCTTCACTTCTTATAGATATACACGGACAGCATGATAATCAGCTTCTTTTAAAGGAATCGACACATCTTGATATTATTGATTTGTTTGGGGAAGATAAGATTATGCCTGTTAAGCGTAAGCTTAAGAGCGAATATTTGAAATATCTTGAGATAAAAAGACAGCTTCAGGAAATGGATATTGATGAGGAAGAAAAAAGGCGCAGAATTTCATTTTTGGAGTATGAGATTAATGAGATAACAGGTGCGGAACTTACTGACGGGGAGGATGATGAGCTTGAGGCTCGTTTTAGAAGGATGAATAATTCCCAGAAGATACTAAGCGATATATCATCGGCAAGCTGTATGCTTTCGCAGGGGGAAGAGAATGCGCAGAATTTTGTCGGTATCGCGGAGCGTTGTGTGGCAAATGCTGCTGTTTATGACGAAACACTCTCAGATGTTACTGATACATTGTCATCAGTAGCAGATTTGATATCAGAGGCAGTTCGTGTGATTTCCGATTATGCAGACAAGTGTGAATATGATGAAGCCGATTACAAATATGTGACAGACAGACTTGATCTTATAAATTCTTTTAAGTTAAAATATGCCAAAACAATACCGGGTATATTGGATTATTGCAGCACAAAGCAGGTTGAGCTTGATGAAATATTAAGATTTGACGAAAAGACTAATGCGTTGAAAAATAAGCTTGATGAAAGCTGTAAAATACTTGAAAAGCTTTGCTGTGAGCTTAGTGATTTAAGAAAAGAAGCAGCAAAAGATTTTTGTGCTTCGGTTTCGAATAGTCTTTCAGAACTAAATTTCCTTAACACTGAGTTTGATGCATTATTTGAAAAAACAGACAGATATAGCGCAAATGGATTTGATGAGATGCATTTTATGATTTCAACGAATGTTGGGGAGGATTTAAAGCCATTGGCGAAAGTTGCTTCAGGCGGTGAATTGTCAAGAATAATGCTTGCGATTAAGACGTGTATTGCGGGGAAAGACAAGACGGATACACTGATATTTGATGAGATTGATGCCGGTATAAGCGGAAAGACAGCCCAGAAAGTGGCAGAAAAGCTGTCGCAGATATCAAGAAATTGTCAGGTTATATGTATAACACACCTTATTCAGATTGCAGCGATGGCAGATTCACATTTTGTTATAGAAAAAAATGTTGTTGATGATTCCACGGTTACAACAATTTCAGATATTAATAATCAGGATATAATTAAGGAGCTTGCAAGACTTTTGGGCGGAAGTACAATTACGGATACTTCATTGCAAAATGCTAAAGAAATGAAAAATCTTGCGCAGGAATATAAAGATAATTTACAATAATAACCTATAATTAATTAGGCTTAATTGCAGATACTATTCATGAAGAGGAGAGATGCTTTATGAATAGTATTTTTTTTAGGTTTAACAAAAACCGGCGGCAGGAAAAAGTTAAGAAAAACAGAATAATAAAAAATATATTTATTATGGTATTAGTTTTGCTGTCAATCGTAATTGCCGGGGCTTATATAAATTATTGCATTAATAAGGTTCCGAAAAATGTTTTTGTACTTAAAAATGAGACTGCCACGCTTGATTTAAATATACCTGTTACAGGGGAATGTAAGACAGTGTCAAATAATGCTGTGTCATCAGATATAGATTTCAGCAAGCCTGTTACATTTGTCGGGAATGAGCTTGGTAAATACAGAATTAAAATAAAACTTTTTAACCTGTTTGATGTAAAAACGGTAAATGTTAACGTTGTTGACACTAAAATGGTATATTCAGGCGGATTTCAGGTTGGAATGTATTTTAAGATGGACGGAGTTCTTGTTTCCGGGATAAGTGAAATTAAGGATGCTGATGGTAATATGCAGAATCCATGTGAAGATAAATTACAAACAGGGGATTATATTGTGTCTGTAAATAATATTCATATAAATTCAAAAAAGCAGCTTAATAAAATTGTGGCAGACAGCGGCGGCGAAACACTGGAGGTGCTTGTAAGGCGTGATGGAAATTATATTGATTATCAGATTAAGCCTGTAACAGATGAGGATGGGGATTGCAGAATCGGAATCTGGGTAAAGGATGATACGCAGGGAATCGGAACTGTCACATATGTGACTCAGGACGGAAAATTTGGTGCGCTCGGACATGGGATAAGTGATTCTGATGTGAACAAGCTCATCGAAGTAAAAAACGGAAGTATATATAAAACAAAGATATTTAAGATAATACGCGGAAGTAATGGTTCACCCGGAGAACTTCTCGGAAGCATACTGTACAGTGATATGAATAAAATAGGAACTATCAACGAAAATACAAAAGAGGGAATATACGGGAAAATAGATTTAGAAACCATAAGAGGTTATAAATTAAAGCAGACAGAAGTTATGTTTAGCAGCAATGTCAAATGCGGAAAAGCATATGTAAGGTTTTATAATGGTTCTGAATTTAAAGATTATGATATAAATATAACTCATTTAAGCGGCGGAGAAAAAAAGAATATAACGTTTGAAGTTACTTCTGAGGAACTGCTTGAAAAAACTAACGGTATCGTGCAGGGAATGAGTGGCTGTCCGATAATACAGGATGATAAGATTATAGGTGCAGTAACACACGTTTTAATCGATAATCCGGCAGGAGGATATGGAATTTATATAGAAAATATGATGGATCATAATTAAGAAATGAGCAGATATTACAAGGCTTTGCGAGCTGTTGTAGTATCTGCTTTGTTTAATATATTAGTTCAAGATAATGGACAATAATATAAAAAAGATTAAAAAACTAGGGACGAGTTATGTTGGGAGCAACAAAAATTCGCCCATTCTATGGAGGAGAAAAATGAATAAATTTATACCATTATCAAGTTTAAAGGATACGGCAGGAATTGTTGAATTATGTAAAAAGACAGGCGAGCCTGTAGTGGTAAACAGAAATGGAGAACTTAAATTAGTTATTATGACAAAGGATATATTTAATGAATATTTTAGGATTAGAAAACCGAACGGAGAATTAGATATTGAGAAGGAGTATTTGAGAAGAACAGCAATTATAACGTTTGTGAAAAAGACTTTTTGAAACAAAACACAGGAACAAGCTTTTTTATTTCAAAAACATAATGACTTTTTGAAATAAAAAGGGTATACTGAGTATAGTTATTTCAAAAAGAAGCAAAACAAGGAGAATTATATGAATCGAGCAGGAATATATGTTGATAATTTAACAGGAGAGGCTACTTATCAATCTTTTAAACCAAATCCATTACCACCTATGCCGGAAATTGAAATAGATGAGGAGATTGTAAAACTTTTAGTAGATGCCAATAAACAACTTGTAAAACTTGATACTGCATCACAGTTGATTTCCAATGCAGATTTGTTTATATCAATGTATGTTAGAAAAGAAGCATTGATTTCTTCACAAATAGAAGGAACACAGTGTACTCTTGATGATGTATTAGACCCGGAAGTGGAAGCGAATGCAAATCTTGACGTTTCTGATGTTATTAATTATGTGAAAGCAACACAGTATGCATTGAATCGTCTGGAGAGATTACCGTTATGTTGCAGATTAATAAGGGAAATACATGAAGTATTAATGGAAAATGTTCGTGGACAGGATAAGACTCCGGGAGAGTTTAGACATTCTCAAAATTGGATTGGACCTGCCAATTGCGCATTAAAGGATGCAAGATATATTCCGCCGAATGTAGAGGATATGCAAGATGCCATGTCTGATTTGGAGAAATATATTAATGAGAATACAGATTATGATCCATTGATTAGAGTTGCATTGATTCATTATCAGTTTGAAACAATACATCCGTTTTTGGACGGCAACGGTAGAATCGGAAGACTATTGATACTCCTTTATCTGATGGAGCAGGGATTGCTTGCTAAACCGGTCATTTATATATCTTATTTTTTGAAAAAGAACCAGATAGAATATTATGATCGAATTAGTGAAGTCAGAAGAAGCGGTAACTTTGAACAATGGATAAAATTTTTTTTGGAGGCGGTGAGTAAAGCAGCATCGGATTCTTTAGAAGCAATTCGTCAGCTTTCTTCACTGCATGATACAAATATAGAAAAACTTCCAAAGACAACTCGAAGTAAAGATAATTTACGAGCAGTTTTCGATTATATTGAGCAGTATCCGATTATTGATATTAAGAGAACTGCAAAGGAATTAGATATTAGTTATAATACAGCAGCTACGGCTGTGAAGAAACTTGTGGAACTTGGTATTTTGCAGGAAACAACCAATGCTGCGAGAAACAGGGTGTTTGCGTATGAGGCGTATTTGGGAATATTGAGGAAGGATACGTAAGTGTTTATCCGTTAAAGAAAGGTGATAAGAAAAGTTTCATATAGATGATTCAATGAAATAAAAAAATATATGAGATGATTTCATAGAGTGAGGAAAAATGAAAGAATTAGATATGGTTAAAAAAATACGAAAAACAATAAGAACAGAAATTGATAAAAGATTTAATGCTAAACATTATAGATTAATTGACAAAGATGATTTGGCGGAAATTAAACTGATGGTACAAGGGGGTGAGATAGAACTTTCTGTTATGGAATGGGATGAAGACACTTGTAGTATAGAATATTTTCTTTATTGGTCAAAAGATGATAATGAGTCTATTTTAACAAATATATATAAACTATGTCTTATATTAAAAGAATTATATGTAATTACAGGTAATTTAGTGAATATAGATTTTTATGAAAGTTTGGATAAAGGTAATGTAACTATTGCTTTACGTCATTACGCAGACAAATTCGAAGTGCAGTCTATAATGTATATTTTAGAGGCATATAATAAGGTGGATTTACGGAAGAAAAATATTGATAAGAGTTTTATCGAAAAAAACTATTTAGTCTTATTTGAATTGTTTGATAGAAAAAGCAATGAAATTAGAAAGTATTTTAAACAGATAATCGAATCTGAAATGTATCATAGAATTAGTAAATATGGTTTTAGATATAGAGCAGTGAATGTTGATTGTAAAAGCAGCGGAGAAAATCTAAGGCTTTTACGTTAATAGTGTTGCAAATGCCACTCCTAAATTTCGTGCAATGCACAGAATTTAGGAGTGGTATCGTCATTTATGGAGAAAAACTTCAAAATTTGCAGAAAAATGTTGCTCCCTACTTGACACGTGAATGAGCGGATGTCCGATAATACAGGACGACAAGATTATAGGTGCAGTAACACACGTTTTAATCGATAATCCGGCAGGAGGATATG
>USBB01000018.1 GCA_900552795.1 uncultured Eubacterium sp. | reverse complement strand
CAGACTAAGCTTAGAACAGCCGATCAGGTTAAGGGTGAGGTATTTAAGCCGGGTGATAAAATTAAGGTATACGTTGTAAGTGTTACAAATAAAGAAAAACCTGTAATTAAAATTTCAAGAACATCACCTATGCTTGTTGAGCGTTTATTTGAGCAGGAGGTTGCTGAAATACGAGACGGTGTTGTGGAAATTATGGGAATTGCAAGAGAAGCAGGTTCAAGAACAAAGATGGCTGTAAGAGCAAATGTTCCTAACATTGATCCTGTCGGAGCATGTGTTGGTATAAGCGGTGCGAGAGTAAAGGCTATCGTGGATGAGCTTGGCAATGAGCAGATTGATATTATAGAGTGGGATGAAAATCCTGCACAGCTTATAGTTAATGCCTTAAGTCCTGCAAAGGTTGTATCTGCTATGGCAGATGATGTTGAGAAGAAGGCTAAGATTATAGTTTCAGAGCAGCAGCTTTCACTTGCAATCGGTAAGTCAGGGCAGAATGTAAGACTTGCTGCAAAGCTTACAGGATTTGGAATTGATATAAAGAGTGAAGCTTTATTGAATGAGGAAGTTAACGCAGAAAGCAGTGATGAAACAAAAGACGATATGCTTAAAGATGCTGACGCGGAAATTATTGAAGAATATAATGATATGGATAATATAGAATCTGATAACATGGACGATGAAGTCATTGTAACAGAAGAGTAAATATCTTATGCTGGGAGTGATTTAATTTGGGTTTGACAAAGAAGATACCGCAAAGACAGTGTGTAGGCTGCCGGGAAATGAAAAACAAAAAAGAATTAATAAGAATTCTTAAAACAGATGATGGCATCATAATCGATGAGACAGGCAAGAAAAACGGAAGAGGGGCATATATATGTCCTAATGCCGACTGTTTGAGAAAAGCAGTTGAATCAAAGGGGCTTGAACGTTCCTTTAAGGCACCTGTAGATAAGAGCGTTTATGAGAGCCTTGAAAAGGAGCTGAAAAGTTTTGAAGCAAGATAAAGCATTGGCAATGATAGGTATGGCACAGCGTGCAGGCAAGGTGGCAAGCGGAGAGTTTTCCACGGAAAAAGCAGTAAAAACAGGTAAAGCAGCTTTAGTTATAGTTGCGGATGATTCATCTGATAATACGAAGAAAATGTTTTCTGACATGTGCAGATATTACAATGTGCCTATATATTTTTACAGCAACAAAGAAACACTGGGACATTCTATTGGAAAACAGTTCAGAGCATCGCTTGCAGTATTAGATGAAGGCTTTGGAAATACTATTAAAAAGCATTTGGAAATTGTTTAGGGATAATCTTATGATTATCCGGAAGAGAGGTTAGATGGCGAATATGAGAGTTCATGAATTAGCAAAAGAGTTAAATATAACTAATAAAGAGATAACAGATATTTTAAGTACCGAAGAAAAGAGCTATAAGCCTATGAGCGGTTTAAATGACGCAGAAGTGGCAAGGATAAAAGCCAGATTTGATAAATCAAAGGAACAGAAAATGACAACAAAACCACAGGATAATAAGCTTAAGGAAGCACCTAAGGAAACTGTTAAGGAAAATACTAAAGAAACTGTTAAGGAAGCGTCTAAAGATGCGGCTAATACAAAGGAAGTGAAAAGAAATGACGATAAAAAGTCACATATTTCGCAGGTATTCTTTCCGCAAAACAGTTCAAAAGGAAATGAAAGACATCAGAATTCTTCAAGAAATGATGGACATAATAATAGAAATAACGGAAACATAAGAGATAACCGCAGCGGACAGAGCGGTTACAGAAACGACAACAGAGATAACCGCGGCAGTCAGAACGGTTACAGAAACGACAACAGAAATGATAACAGAGATAACCGCGGCGGACAGAACGGTTACAGAAACGACAATAGAAACGATAACAGAGATAATCGCAGCAGTCAGAACGGTTACAGAAACGACAACAGAAAGGATAACAGAGATAACCGTGGCGCACAGGGCGGTTACAGAAATGATAACAGAGATAATCGCGGCGGACAGAACAGAAACTTTGGTCAAAGAAACAATGACAACAGAGATAATCGTGGCGGACAGAGCAGCTTCAATAAGGATGGCTTTAACAAGGACGGACGTGATTCTCGCTCTAATTTTAACGGTCAGGGAAGAAGAAATGACAGAAGAGACAGCGCTCCAAAGGACGATTTTATTTTTGAGACAAAGCCTGATTCAAGAAGACCGGATGCAAGAAAAGACAGCCGGAAGAATGACAGAAAGAAAGATATCGATGTAAAAGAAAATATTAAATTTGCCAACCAGCAGATTAAGAAGCCTGCAAAGAAAGAAGAAAAGCAGGAAGAGACAATCAAGCAGCTTATACTTCCTGACAGTCTTACAATCAAGGAGCTTGCAGATAAAATGAAAGTGCAGCCTTCAGTTGTTGTAAAGAAGCTTTTTATGCAGGGTAAAATTGTTACAATTAATCAGGAAATAGATTATGATACAGCAGAAGAAATTGCTTTGGAATTTAACTGTATATGTGATCATGAGGAAAAGGTCGATGTAATAGCGGAGCTTTTAAAGGAAGATGAAGAAGCAGAAGAAACATTAGTGCCAAGACCACCTGTAGTATGCGTAATGGGTCATGTAGACCACGGTAAAACATCACTTCTTGATGCAATCAGAGAGACACATGTAACAGCAAGAGAATCAGGCGGTATCACACAGAAAATCGGTGCGTATACTGTAGAGGTAAATGGTAATGCAATTACTTTCCTTGATACACCGGGACATGAAGCATTTACTGCTATGAGAATGCGCGGTGCGCAGGCAACAGATATAGCTATTCTTGTTGTTGCTGCTGACGACGGTGTCATGCCACAGACAATAGAAGCTATAAATCATGCAAAGGCAGCAGGTGTAGAAATAATCGTTGCTGTAAATAAGATTGATAAGCCGAGTGCAAATATTGAAAAGGTTAAACAAGAGCTGACAGAGTATGAACTTATACCGGAAGACTGGGGTGGTTCTACAATATTCGTGCCTGTTTCTGCACATACTAAGGAGGGTATAGATGACCTTCTTGAAATGATATTATTAACTGCTGAAGTGCATGAACTTAAGGCTAACCCTGACAGAAAGGCAAGAGGTATTGTTATTGAGGCTGAGCTTGATAAGGGCAGAGGTTCTGTTGCAACTATCCTTGTTCAGAAGGGTACATTAAGAGTCGGCGATAATGTGGCAGCAGGTGCATGCTACGGTAAGATAAGAGCTATGATAGATGATAAGGGTGAGAGAGTAAAAGAAGCGGGCCCTTCTATGCCTGTTGAGATTCTTGGTTTGAATGATGTGCCGAATGCAGGTGAAATCATTATGGCTATGGATTCAGATAAAGAGGCACGAAGTGTTGCAGAAACATTTATCAGTGAAGGCAGAAAGAAGCTTCTTGATGATACTAAGCATAAGGTATCTTTGGATGCGTTGTTTGAGCAGATTCAGGCGGGCAATGTAAAAGAACTTGGAATTATCATAAAGGCTGATGTCCAGGGTTCTGTTGAAGCTGTAAAGCAGAGTCTTATTAAGCTTTCAAATGAAGAAGTTGTAGTTAAGGTTATTCATGGCGGTGTTGGTAATATCAATGAGTCTGACGTTGTGCTTGCATCAGCTTCAAATGCTATTATTATCGGATTTAATGTAAAGCCTGATAATCAGGCAAGAATAGTAGCTGATAGAGAAAAGGTTGATTTAAGACTTTATACTGTAATCTATAATGCTATAGAAGATGTTGAGGCTGCTCTTAAGGGTATGCTTGAACCTATTTACGAGGAACAGGTTATCGGTCATGCACAGATACGCCAGATATTTAAGGCTTCAGGCGTTGGTAATATCGCAGGTTCACTTGTTGTTGACGGTAAGATTACAAAGAATGCAACAGTCAGAATTTCAAGAGACGGAGAGCAGATTTACGAAGGACCTATAGCAACACTTAAGAGATTTAAAGATGATGTTAAGGAAGTTAAGGCTGGTTACGAGTGTGGTCTTGTATTCGAGAAGTTCAATGACATACAGGAAGATGATATGGTAGAGGCTTACGAGATGGTTGAGGTTCCGCGCTAATTTTTACCGGCTTTCAAAGGAGTAGAAAATGCGTAAAAACAGTGTTAAAAACACCAGAATAAACGGTGAGGTTTTAAAAGAATTAAGTAATATAATCCGCAGTGAAATCAAGGATCCGAGAGTTAATCCCATGACTTCTGTAGTTGCATGCGAGGTGGCTGCGGATTTAAAGACGTGTAAGGCATATATAAGTGTTCTGGGCGATGAAGAATCGCAGCAGGACACAATAAAGGGATTAAAGAGCGCGGAGGGATTTATAAGAAGGCAGCTTGCTTCTAATCTTAATCTGCGAAATACCCCTGTTATAACATTTATTTTGGACCAGTCAATAGAGTATGGCGTAAATATGTCAAAACTTATTGATGAGGTCACCAAAAAAGACAGTGAAAGGGCTTAGATAATATGATATTAGATGAAGTGCTTGCAGGAACTGAGAAAGTTGGTATTACAGGACACATAAGACCCGACGGTGATTGTATGGGTTCTACGCTTGGACTTTACAATTATATTGTTGAGAACAGACCGGATATAATGGTTGATATATATCTTGAACAGCCGGGTGAAGAGTTCAGATATTTAAAAAATATTGATAAGATAAAAACTGAGGCTGAAAAAGACGTTGTTTACGATGTGTTTTTTGTGCTTGACTGCAGCTCATCCGACCGGATAGAGCCTTTTGCCAAGTGTTTTAATAATGCAAAAAAGACGGTATGTATAGATCATCATATAAGCAACACAGATTTTGCGGATATAAATGTTGTAGACGCTGATGCAAGCTCTTCATGTGAGGTTTTGTACACAGTCTTAGATGAGCAGAAAGTTTCAAAAAATGTAGCTGAGTGTATTTATACAGGAATTATCCATGATACAGGAGTGTTTAAATATAGCTGTACATCTGCAAGGACTATGGAAATTGCAGGCAAAATGATGGAAAAGGGTATAGATTATTCAGATATTATTGATAACAGTTTTTACAAAAAGACATATGTTCAAAATCAGATATTAGGAAGAGCACTTTTGGAAAGTGTACTGTTTTATGATGGAAAATGTATATTTTCAAGTGTGACTGCAAAGGATATGCAGTTTTATGGCGTAACGGGAAGAGAATTAGGAGGAATTATAGAGCAGCTCCGATTGACAGATGGTGTTGAAGTTGCAATATTCCTATATGAAACTGGAGAGCAGGAGTATAAAGTCAGCATGCGCTCAAAAAAACTTATAGATGTTGCGGCAATAGCAGTCAAATTCGGTGGCGGCGGACATGTAAGAGCGGCGGGATTCAGCGCAACAGGTTCTGTACATTCAATAATTAACAGTATCGGTGCCCTTATAGAGGAGCAGTATAATTCTGTTAAATAATCAGGAGAACGTGCATTTCTATGGATGGAATAATAAATGTTTATAAAGAGAAAGGCTTTACATCACATGATGTGGTGGCAAAGCTGCGAGGCATTCTTCATATGAAAAAAATCGGACACACCGGAACTCTTGACCCGGATGCGGTTGGAGTTTTGCCGGTTTGTCTTGGAGCCGGTACAAAGCTTTGCGGCATGATAACGGAGTGGAGCAAAACGTACGAGGCTGTTATGCTTCTTGGTACAACTACTGACACGCTTGATATTACGGGAAATGTTATTGAAACTAAGCCTGTAAATGTAAATGAGCGGGAAGTTGTTGATACCGTTATGTCATTTCTTGGAGAATATGACCAGATACCTCCTATGTATTCAGCCTTAAAGCATAACGGAAAAAAGCTTTATGAGCTGGCAAGGGAGGGCATTGAAATTGAAAGAAAGCCGCGAAGGGTAAATATAAAATCTATAATCATCAATGAGATGAATCTTAGTGATGAACAAAAGTGTGTTACATTTACGGTTGAATGTTCAAAAGGAACTTATATACGTTCTCTTTGTGATGATATAGGTAAAAAACTTGGATGCGGAGCATGTATGCTTCAGCTTACAAGAACACAGGTGGGAAAATTCGGAATAGACGATTCACTTACGTTAAATCAGATTGCGGCACTTTGTTTAAAAGGAGAGTTTGAAAAAAGAATTACTGACGTAGATACAGTTTTTGATTATTCTCATATTGTTATTAAAGAAGAATATAATAAATTACTGTACAATGGAAATGCACTTCCGTCAGAAGCCGTGGTATTTGAAAAAGAGGAGCAGGAATTTCAGATTCAGAATTATTACTGTGTATATGATGTAAGAGGACAATTTATAGGCATATACACTATGACGGATGAATTGCTTAAGCCCGTAAAAATGTTTTATACAGGAAAAGCGGATGAAATGTGAGGTGGTGCAGGATGGAATACATTCATGGTTCGACAGATATAAAGCTTGCTAAGCCTACTGCAGTTACACTCGGTAAATTTGACGGTGTTCATGCAGGACATCAGAAGCTTATATCCATAGTTAAGCAGAAAGCAAAAGAAAATAATCTACTGGCAGCAGCTTTTACGTTTGACAGAATACCATTAAGTATCTGCCCTCAGAAGCAGCAGCATTTTATTACTACAAACAGCGAGCGAAGAAAGCTTATGGAATCCTTCGGGCTTGATGTGGAGATAGAATATCCTTTTACGGAAGAGCTGATGAATACAGAACCGGAAGAATTTATACAAAAAATAATAATAGACAAGCTTAATGCAAAGGTTGTTGTCGTTGGAACCGATTATCATTTCGGAAAGAACAGGGCAGGAGATGCGAAGCTTTTGCAGAATAAAGGGCCAGAATATGGTTTCGAGACAATTATTGTTGAAAAAGAAAAGTATCAGGACCGCGAAATCAGCAGTACATATATCAGGGAAGAGTTGTGTGAGGGGCATATGGAAACAGCAAATGTGCTTCTTGCAAGGCCGTTCGATGTACATGGTATAGTGTGTCCCGGAAATCAGCTCGGCAGACAGATGAATATGCCGACGATGAATATTTATCCGCCAAAGAGCAAGCTTCTGCCACCTAATGGAGTGTATGCTTCAGTTACGCTTCTTGATGATAAGACATATTACGGAGTAACGAATATCGGAACGAAGCCGACTGTAAGTGACAGTATGCAGGTTGCAGTCGAGACAAATGTGTTCGGCTATGATGGTGATGCATACGGAAAGCAGATAGAAGTAAGACTTATGTATTTTATAAGGCCTGAGATGAAATTTGATTCGGTTGAAGCATTAAGGAGTCAGATGGAGAAAGATTCTGCTTTTGCAAAAAGTATGTTTCTGTTAGAAAGTGATAATTAATAAATCAATACTTGCAATTTGGCAAATAGTATGATAGATTAATAAAGTATGTTAACCGTTACTCAGATGTGGGAAACTCCGACCTGCTTCTTAGTAACAGGTGGTTATTTTAAGGAGGATATAAAAGATGATATCAAAGGAAAAGAAATCAGAAATTATTGCAACTTATGGAAGAAAGCCTGGCGATACAGGTTCACCGGAAGTTCAGGTAGCAATCCTTACAGCAAGAATTGCAGAGCTCACAGAGCATTTAAAGGTTAACCAGAAAGACCATCATTCAAGAAGAGGTCTTTTAAAGATGGTTGGTAAGAGAAGAGCTTTACTTGAGTACCTTAAAAAGAACGATATAGAGGCATATAGAGATCTTATCGCACGTTTAGGTATAAGAAAGTAATTTAAAGGGCGGAGTAAATTCTCCGCCTTTTGTTCTTTAATAGGGAATTTCGATGAAATTCCCTATTAAAGAACAAATACACTGCGTGTGGTAATGCGTCAAATACGCATTTTAATAACAAGTTTTTTTAAAGATATGGAAAAGTTTAGTTGCGTATGCAACGGATTGGAGAAAATATGTTTAAACAGTTTACAATGGAATTAGCCGGCAGAACACTGCGTGTAGATATAGGTCGAGTTTGTGCACAGGCTAATGGTGCTGCCATGATGCACTATGGCGATACAGTAGTTCTTTCAACTGCGACAGCATCAAAAGAGCCGAGAGAGGGGATTGATTTTTTCCCGCTCAGCGTTGAGTATGAGGAGAAAATGTATGCGGTAGGTAAGATACCGGGTGGTTTTAATAAACGTGAGGGTAAGGCGAGTGAAAATGCCATTCTTACATCAAGAGTTATAGACAGACCTATGAGACCTCTCTTCCCTAAAGATTACAGAAATGATGTTACATTGAATAATATGGTAATGTCTGTTGATACAGAATGTCGTCCTGAGCTTCTTGCTATGCTTGGTTCAGCTATTGCGACATCTATTTCGGATATTCCTTTTGACGGCCCTTGTGCAACTACACAGATTGGTATGATAAACGGTGAGTTTGTTGTCAATCCGTCACAGACACAGTGGTCAGAAGGAGATCTTCAGCTTACTGTCGCTTCAACAAAGCAGAAGGTTATTATGATTGAAGCTGGAGCAAATGAAATTCCTGAAGATAAGATGATTGAAGCTATTTATATGGCACATGACATTAACCAGACTGTTATTGCATTTATTGATAAGATTGTTGAAGAAGTAGGTAAGGAGAAACATTCTTATGTAAGCTGTTCGGTTCCTGCTGAAATGTTTGAGGCAATGAAGCAGGTTGTTTCTCCAGAGGAGATGGAAACTGCTGTATTTACTGATGACAAGCAGACAAGAGAAAAGAATATAGATGCCATCACAGAGAAGATGAAAGATGCCTTTGCTGATAATGAAGAATGGCTTGCAGTACTTGGTGAGGCTGTATATCAGTACCAGAAAAAGACTGTAAGAAAGATGATATTAAAAGACCATAAGAGACCTGACGGACGTGCTATTGATGAAATCAGAACTCTTAAGGCAGAGGTTGATTTGATTCCGAGAGTACATGGTTCTGCGATGTTTACAAGAGGTCAGACACAGATTTGTGACGTTGTTACACTTGCACCTTTATCAGAAGCGCAGAAGGTTGACGGTCTTGATGATAATGTTACAACAAAAAGATATATTCATCAGTATAACTTCCCATCTTACTCTGTAGGTGAGACAAAGCCTTCAAGAGGACCGGGACGTCGTGAAATAGGACATGGTGCTCTGGCAGAGAAAGCTCTCATACCTGTACTTCCGACAGAAGAAGAGTTCCCATACAGCATACGTGCTGTTTCAGAGACATTTGAATCAAACGGTTCTACATCTATGGCATCTACATGTGCATCATGTATGTCACTTATGGCAGCAGGTGTTCCTATAAAGAAGATGGTAGCAGGTATTTCATGCGGTCTTGTTACAGGTGATACAGATGATGATTATATTGTTCTTACAGATATTCAGGGTCTTGAGGACTTCTTCGGCGATATGGATTTTAAGGTAACAGGTACTACAGACGGTATTACAGCAATCCAGATGGATATTAAGATTCACGGACTTACAAGACCTATAGTTGAAGAGGCAATAGCAAGAACGAGACAGGCAAGATTGTTTATTATGGATACATGTATGAAGCCTGCTATTGACAAACCAAGAGAAACTGTAGGCGAGTATGCTCCTAAGATTATTCAGACAACTATTGACCCTGCAAAAATCGGCGAGGTTGTAGGACAGCGCGGTAAGGTTATAAATGCCATTATTGAAGAGTGCGGCGTTAAGATTGATATTACAGATGACGGATTTGTATCAGTATGCGGTGTTGAGCAGGCTGGTATGGATTTGGCAATGAAATATATCAAGACAATTGCTGAGGATTTTGAAGAGGGCAAAATATACGAAGGTAAAGTTGTAAGCATCAAGGAATTTGGAGCATTTATTGAGTTTGCACCGGGCAAGGAAGGAATGGTCCACATTTCAAAGGTTACTAACGAAAGAATTAACCATGTGGAGGATGTTCTTACACTTGGTGATAAGGTTAAATGTAAGTGCATGGGCAAAGATAAGATGGGAAGAATAAGCTTTTCAATCAAGGATGCCCAGTAAAATTAACGTGTGATTAATTTTTGTACTCAAAGTATATAAATACACAAGCAGCAATTTAAATTCAGTATATGAATGGAGGATACATTATGATAGATAATAATTGCGCATATTGCGTTGAGGGAGAACTTGTTGCAAAGTTTGGTATTAAAATCTGTGAGCTTGAGACTTCTAAAGTATATCTTTTTAAGGAGCAGAGTCATCCTGGCAGATGTATAGTTGCACATAAGAAGCATGTAGGTGATATGAATGAACTTACTGCAGAGGAGAGAGCTGCTTATTTTGAGGATGTTGCAAGAGTAGCAAGAGCAATTATGGCAGCATTTCACCCTGACAAGGTTAATTACGGTGCATATGGTGATACAGGCCATCATCTTCATTTTCATCTTTGTCCGAAGTATAAGGATGAATTTGAATGGGGCGGAGTATTTCTTATGAACCCTGATAAAAAGTATCTTTCGGATGAAGAATATACTGAAATGATTGAAAAGATTAAAGAGAATCTTTAAAGGATTTAAGGAGTTTTAATAATGTCAGGACATTCAAAATTTGCTAATATAGCACATAAAAAGGCTGCAAATGATGCAGCAAAGGGTAAAATTTTTACAAGACTCGGAAAAGAAATTATGGTTGCAGTTAAAGAGGGCGGACCTGATGTAAATAACAATTCAAAGTTAAGACAGGTAGTTACAAAAGCCAAGGCTGCAAATATGCCTAATGATACAATCGAGAGAAGTATCAAGAAAGCTGCCAGCTCTGATATGTCAAATTATGAATCTGTGACATATGAAGGATATGGTCCTAATGGAACTGCAATTATTGTTGAGGCACTCACAGACAACAGAAACAGAGCTGCTTCAAATATCCGTAATGCGTTTACTAAGGGCGGCGGTAATGTAGGTACTCCGGGCTGCGTTTCATTTATGTTTGATAACAAGGGCCAGATTATCATTGCTAAGGAAGAGTGTGATAAAGATGCAGATGAGCTTATGATGTTAGCTCTTGATGCCGGAGCAGATGATTTTAACGAGGAGGAAGACTGCTTTGAAGTTACTACAGCACCAGATGATTTTGATGCTGTCAGCAGTGCTCTTTCAGATGCAGGAATTACGTTTGCGTCAGCAGAGGTGACAATGATTCCTCAGACTTATGTTGATTTGACATCAGATGAAGATTTAAAGAAAATGAGAAAAATTCTTAGTCTTCTTGATGATGAGGATGATGTACAAAATGTATATCATAACTGGAATGAGCCGGATAGTCAGGAAGATTAAATGGTGACATGAATAATGTTTTCATGATAAATTTTATATAATTTAAAATATGTGTACCTGTGAGGATTTTTTGCAGGTACATATTTTTTTACCTGAACCACTTCCATTTTATAGCATTTAATGATATATTTAATATATATTATCGTGAAAAATACAAATTATTCTGTGAAATGGAGAAATTTTATGAAATTATCAGAATTGGAGCAGGGAAGTAATATTATACTGCATGTTAACATAGACGGAAAATTTGCAGATTTTTCTTCTGTTGTGTTATATGTAAACAAGGAAAGTGCAGTTGCTGAAACCATTAAAATAAATAATAAGGTTGTAAGTTTTTCAGGTGATAATGTAAAGCTTGATATGTCATATATAAGAGATGGAAAAGCACCGTTTTTTTGGAGAGGTATAATGTGTGAGACATTTTCCGAAAATGGAAAAGCATTATATCGAATTACGTCATCATCGGAAGGAATTGAAAGAAACAGGAGGGAAGCTTTCAGACTTTTTTTAGGCATAAGCGGAGTGGCGCAGATGGGGATAAACAACAGGGCTTTAGACATTATAGTAAAGGATGTAAGTCAGACAGGTTTTTCTTTTGTGAGCGACAGGGACTTTGGAGAAGTTATAAATATGCCGGTGAGAATGGTGTTTACAGATTTAAACAAAAACTTCAGTCTTATGGGTATTGTTGTAAGAAAGGTGGAAATTTCAGAGAATAAAATAGTATATGGGTGCAGATTAAGTGTGGAAAATGAGCTGCTTCCTCAGTATATCAATATAAAGCAGAGACAGCAGCTTTCAATGAAAAGGGAAAATGATGATTACAAGCTGCATGAAAAGATGAGACAGTCTTTGAAAGAGACAAATAATTCAACTCTTAAGGCGGCGCTTGGCGGGGAAGACAAAAGAAAAGGAAATTATAACTCAGATTTTAAAAGAAATATAAGTGACGTCGAAAAAGTTGAAAGACGTGATGTGTTTAAACAAATTCATAGCGGAAAGAAGATGTGATTATTATGATAGATGATAAGCGTATACTGCAAAAGATGAATAAATTGCGTGAACAAAGACAGAATGTTGGACGTACATACGAGAGGGTAAAAAAATGTCCGAGATGCAGTAATAATATGAAGTATATTTATGGAGAAATATTTGAGTGTCCGTTTTGCGGCTATAAAGAATTATCTGATTTCGGAAAGGTAAGGGATTTTCTTGATAAGGCAGGCCCTCAGCCGGCTGTTATTATTTCACAGGAGACAGGTGTGCCTCTTGATGTTATAGATGCCTTTTTAAGGGAGGGAAGAGTTGAGATACCTGATGGTTCAGATATGTATATCAAGTGCCAGAGCTGTGGTACCGATATCAGATACGGAAGATATTGTCCTGACTGTATGCTTAAGATAACAAAAAATATAGGTCAGGTTATGTATATGCCTGAGGTTGGAGAAAAGCCAAGATACAAAGAAGGCAAAATGCACTATCTTGACAAGGCAGAAAAGCTTAGAAGAGAAAAAAATAATAGAAGATAAAGTAAATATCGGAAAAAACTGTATACCAAAATAAAAAGGTGCCGCTTTAACGAATAGAATTTCGTAAAGCGGCACCTTTTTGTGTAATTATGATTACATGGATTGTTTCGTGTGTTGTATTCGCACAGTTTAATTAAAGGTCAAATCCGAAATATCTTACTGCATTGTTGTAAGATATACCTTTAACGATTTTTTCAAGAGCTTTCTCGTCAGCAGGATACTCACCATTTTCAACCCAGCCGCCGATAAGTTCGCACATGATTCTTCTGAAGTACTCATGTCTTGTATAAGATAAGAAGCTTCTTGAGTCTGTGAGCATACCGATAAAGTTGCCTAAAAGACTTAAGTTAGCAAGGCTTGTCATCTGATTTGTCATACCAACCTTGTGATCGTTGAACCACCATGCTGAACCCTGCTGTATCTTGCCAATAGCCTTTGAATCCTGGAAACAGCCAAGTACTGTACCGATTGCTGCATTAACAGAAGGATTGAGTGAGTAAATAATAGTCTTTGGAAGCTCGTCTGTAATATTGAGTGCATTAAGGAACTGAGCCATCTCTGCTGAGCAGTCATAAGTATTGATGCAGTCATAACCTGTATCAGGTCCCAACTGATTGTATCTTAATGTGTTGTTATCACGGATTGTACCATAGTGAAGCTGCATTACCCAGTTGAGTTTATTGTATTCTTTACCTACAAATACCATGAAAGCAGTCTTGAATTTATTCATTTCATCTGCAGTAACAGAAGCACCTGATAATCTCTTTGCAAAAATAGCTTCGATTTCATCATCTGTGTAAGGCTTGTACATAACATATTCAAGAGCATGGTCAGAAACAGAGCAGCCCATAGAAGCAAAGAATTCCATTCTCTTTCTTAAAGCATCCTTTAAAGCGGCAAATGAGTTGATTGAAACGCCGCTTACATCAGATAATGTCTTTAAGTAATCAAGATATTCAGGTTTTTCAAGGTTCATTGCCTTGTCAGGTCTCCATGCAGGAAGAACCTGTACATCAAAAGTGTCATCCTCTGCGATAACCTTATGCCATTCAAGAGAATCAACAGGGTCATCTGTTGTGCAGATTAAAGTAACATTTGATTTTTTGATAAGATTTCTTACTGACATGTCAGCTTCTGCAAGCTTTGCATTGCAAAGATTCCATACTTCTTCAGCAGTATCGCCGTTTAATACGCCATTGTATCCGAAATATCTTTGTAATTCAAGGTGACTCCAGTGGTAAAGCGGATTACCGATAGCCATCTCAAGTGTTTCGGCCCATTTCTGGAATTTTTCTCTGTCTGTGGCATCACCTGTGATGTACTTTTCATCAACACCGTTAGTTCTCATCTGACGCCATTTGTAATGGTCACCGCCAAGCCATACCTGTGTTATGTTCTCGAACTTTCTGTCCTCAGCTATTTCTCTTGGGTTAATGTGACAGTGGTAGTCAAGTACAGGCATTTTTGCTGCATAGTCATGATAAAGATGCTGTGCAGTAGGTGTTGAGAGTAAAAAGTCTTTGTCCATAAATTGTTTCATGGTTAGTCCTCCTAAAATTAAATTTTTGTTGTGTTGCGTTTTATTAAATTGGCAGAAACCGTGTTCAACTGTTCAACACGCTCTCCGCATAAAACCTTCATTAAAAGGCTGACAGCAGTTACCGCAAGCTGTTCAACCTTATTGTCGATAGAGGTTAATTCGGGTTCTGTACAGCTGCTCAGCACAGAATTGTTATAACCTATAATTTCAAGTTCATCAGGAATTCTGATACCTCTTTTGTAAGCAAATTTTACAGCACCTACAGCCAGGGAATCATCTGAGGTTATAACTGCATCAAAATGTATTCTTTTGCTGTAAAGCATATCAAGATAATCTCTTGCTTTAGTTATGCTTTTGGTGCAAAGGTGGTAATATTCCGGCTTTACGGTAAATCCGGAATCAGCCATGGCTGTAAGATAACCATTTAGCTTATTCGTTCCGCTGTAGGAAGTACTGGTATACAGGTAGATAATATCACTATGACCGGATGTAATCAATCTGTTAGTTGCATCATAAACAGCCTCTTTATCATCACACATGACTGAATAAATATTGCAGCCCTTTAAAAATCCATTGACAAGAACTATAGGCACAGATTTAGCAGCCTCGGTAATGTAGCTGTTGTCAGCATCTTCTGTATTTGGAACAAATTGTGAGCCAGCAAGAATTATACCGTCCACGCGCTTGCTCATAAGCAGATTGAGATATTTTTTTTTCGTATCATATACATTTCCTGTACAGCAAAGAATTGAATCGTAACCGTTGCGTCTTAATTCCTGTTCAAGATAGTAGACGGCATTAGCAAGGTAAATATCCGAAGAATCAGTGCACATGATACCGATGGTTTTCATTGTGTTGAGTCCCAAACCTCTTGCAAATACATTGGGAGTGTAATTCAATTCTTTTATGGCAGCAAGCACCTTTCGCTGTGTTTTTTCACTTACATTGCTGTTGCCGTTTATAACTCTTGACACAGTGGCAATAGAAACGCCTGCTTTTTTTGATACGTCATAAATATTCATATTACAAACCATTCCGCCGCGTATGCAGCAAGTAAAATCGTACAATATGATAAACTTAATTTTAAAAAATAAAAAATGTAAGCACTTACATATTGATAAATTAATTATACAATGGTATTATGATAAAAACAAGTGTGATGTTACATTTTATTTAAATCAGATACATCTGCGCTTATTTTCATTGCCGTTACTGGTGAAAAAATGGGATATTCCCGATAAATAAAGGAGATTTAAGATGCAAAGATTAAACAAGAGTATTACACATGCAGTTGACAGACCTGTTAAGGTTATGCAGTTCGGTGAAGGTAATTTCCTTAGAGCGTTCGTTGATTATATCTTCGATGTTACTAATGAAAAGACAGATTTCAATGGCGGCATTGTTATCGTTAAGCCAATCGAATTTGGTACACTGGAAAGATTTCATGATCAGGAGTGCCAGTATACACTTCAGTTAAGAGGCTTTGAAAATGGACAGCCTAAGGAGATAACACGTCAGATAACATCTGTAGTTGATGCTGTTGCAGCAATCGAAGATTATGACAAGTTCATGGAATATGGTACAAGTGAAACACTTCGTTTCATCGTTTCAAACACAACAGAGGCAGGTATTGTATTTGATGAGACAGATGATTTTAATGCATGTCCTCCTAAGACATATCCGGGTAAGCTTACAAAGCTTCTTTATGAAAGATATAAGAAGTTTAACGGAGCTGCGGATAAGGGCTTAATCATACTTCCATGTGAGCTTATTGCAGATAATGGTATCGAGTTAAAGAAGTGCATTATGAAGTTTATTGAACTTTGGAAGCTTGAAGATGAATTTAAGACTTGGGTTAATTCAGCATGTTCATTCTGTCCTACACTTGTAGACAGAATTGTACCTGGTTATCCAAGAGAAGATGCAGCTGCACTTTGTGAAGAGTGGGGTTATGAGGATCAGCTTATCGACAGAGCAGAGACATTTGGTCTTTGGGTTGTTGAAAGTGATGAAAACCTTCCTTTGGAGCAGCTTGAGAAAGAACTTCCATTTAAAGAAGCAGGACTTAATGTAGTATTTACAAAGGATCATCATCCATACAAGGAAAGAAAGGTTAGAATCCTTAATGGTTCTCATACATCATTTGTACTTGCGTCATTCCTTGCAGGAAACAATATTGTTAAAGAATCTATGGATGACCCTACAATAAGAAAGTATATGGAAGAAACATTGTTTGATGAAGTAATTCCTACACTTTCATTATCAAAGGAAGATTGCGAGACATTTGCAAAGGCTGTTATAGACAGATTCTTAAATCCATTTGTTAAGCATCAGCTTCTTGATATTTCATTGAACTCAGTTTCTAAGTGGGAAGCAAGATGCCTTCCTTCATTATTAGGTTATGTTAAGAAGTTTAATAAGCTGCCTAAGTATCTTACATTCTCAATTGCGGCACTTATGAGCTTTTATTCAACACAGGAAGAAGCAGAGTTTAATGGCGGTATTTGTCTTGTTGGTGACAGAAATGGTGAGAAGTACAATATTCGTGATGATAAGTTTGTACTTGATTTCTTCAAGGAAAATTCAGCTAAATCTCCTGAAGAATTTACACATGCTTACCTTAGCAATACAAAGTTCTTCGGCGGAGAGGATTTAACAAAGGTTGAAGGCCTTGAGGAAGCAGTTTCTTCTTATGTCGCAGATATCAGAGCAAGAGGTATGAGAGCTGTTGTTACAGATTTAGTAAATAATTAATTTTTACATACAAAGCGGGTGCTGGCATCCGCTTTGTTTATGCAATATGAAATTTTGATGAAATTTCCTATTGCATAAACAACACACTGCGTGTGATAATGCGCAGCTCGCGGCAATGAAATTATCGCTTTGCGAACCGCTCGCGCGCTTAAGATTGCGTAAAACGCAATCTTTTTATCAGAATTTTGACACTGTAATAAATAAAATATAAAAAGGAGGCGGATTATGCAGGATTTTATAAGAATTAATGACAACGACAATGTTGCTGTGGCTTTAAAGCCCATTGCAAAAGGAACATCACTCGATGTATGCGGCAATGCAGTTACAACTGTTGAGGATATCCCACAGGGACACAAATTTGCGATAAAGCCTGTTGCTAAGGGTGAAGAAGTTGTTAAATACGGCTTTAGAATCGGTTATGCGCAGGAAGATGTGGAGACTGGTGCGTGGATACATACACACAATTTAAAGACAGCGCTAGGAGAACTTCTTGAGTATACATATAACCCTACAGGTGTTGATGTTAAGCCTACAGAAGAAGCATTTTTTGAAGGTTATATGAGAGAAAACGGAAAAGTTGGTGTCCGTAATGAAGTTTGGATAGTTCCTACAGTTGGCTGCGTTAATTCAATTGCAAGAGCTATTGAGACTGCTGCAAGAGCTAAAAAACCAGAAGGTGTTGATGAAGTTGTAGCATTTACTCATCCATATGGTTGTTCACAGATGAGCGATGATCAGGAAAATACAAGAACAATTCTTGCAGATTTGATTAATCATCCTAATGCAGGTGCAGTACTTGTGCTTGGTCTTGGATGTGAGAACAGCAATATCGGAGTGCTTAAGGAATATATCGGAGAGGTTAACCCTGACAGAGTTAAATTCCTTTCAGTACAGGATGTAGAAGATGAGCAGGAAGTTGCAGGCAAGATGCTTGATGAGCTTATGGCTTATGCTGCTGCATTTAAGAGAGAAAAGGTCAGTGCAAAGGAACTTATTATAGGTATGAAGTGCGGAGGTTCTGACGGTTTATCAGGTATTACTGCAAATCCTATTGTTGGTGCGTTTTCAGATATGCTTGTTTCAAAGGGCGGTACTACAATTCTTACAGAGGTTCCGGAAATGTTCGGTGCAGAGACACTTCTTATGGATAGATGCGTTGATGAGAAGATATTTGACAAGACTGTAAAGCTTATCAATAACTTTAAAGAGTATTTCCAGAAAAACGGACAGACAATATATGAAAATCCGTCACCGGGTAATAAAAAGGGCGGTATATCAACACTTGAAGATAAGTCTCTTGGTTGTACACAGAAATCAGGTTCAGCACTTGTAAAAGGTGTACTTGAATATGGTGAAAGAGTCGAGACAAAGGGACTTAATCTTTTAAGTGCACCGGGAAATGACCTTGTTGCTTCAACAGCATGTGCTGCGGCAGGAGCGCAGATTGTGCTCTTTACTACAGGACGCGGTACACCATTTGCTTCACCTGTACCTACAGTTAAGATTGCAACAAATTCTCTTATGGCAGACAGAAAATCTAACTGGATTGATTTTAATGCAGGAAGAATGGTGGAAGATATGAGCAAGGAAGACCTTGCAAAAGAACTGTTCCAGCTTGTTTTGGATGTTGCTTCAGGCAAGAAAGTTAAGGCTGAAGAGGAAGGATTCCATGATTTTGCAATATTTAAGCAGGGTGTAACATTGTAATTAATATGAATTGACAAAAGAAATACTAAAAATTATAATAAAAGTATCATTGATTAAGAAGGAGAAATTTTAAAATGAACAAAGTTGTAGAAGAACTTGGTAAAATTGGTATTGTTCCTGTTATAGCACTTGACGATGCTAAGGATGCAGAACCATTAGCAAAGGCATTAATCGAAGGCGGACTTCCTTGTGCAGAGGTTACATTCAGAACAGCTGCAGCAGAAGAGTCAATCAGAATTATGGCTTCAAAGTATCCTGAATTAGTAGTTGGTGCAGGTACAGTACTTACACCAGAGCAGGCAGACAGAGCTATGAACGCTGGAGCAAAGTTTATCGTTAGCCCTGGCCTTAACCCTAAGGTGGTTAAGCACTGCATAGATAAGGGATATCCAATCGTACCTGGTACAAGCAACCCTTCAGATGTTGAAGTTGCTATTGAATTAGGTCTTGATGTAGTTAAATTCTTCCCTGCTGAAGCTGCAGGCGGTCTTAACATGATTAAGTCTATGGCAGCACCTTATACAAACATGAAGTTTATGCCAACGGGCGGTATTAACGCAGGTAATTTAAAGTCATACCTTGACTTCGGTAAGATTGTATGCTGCGGCGGTTCTTGGATGGTTAAGAAAGACATGGTTGCAGCAGGTGACTTTGAAGGTATTAAGAACCTTACAAAGCAGGCTGTTGACGCTATGCTTGGTTTTGAAGTTAAACATGTAGGCGTTAATATGGAAAGCGGCGAAGCTGCTGAGGAATTGGCAGATACATTTGAGAAGATGTTCAGCTTTGAGAAGAAAGTCGGCAACAGCTCAGTATTTGCAGGTACAGGTTTTGAATTAATGAAAAAGCCGGGTCGTGGTGCTAACGGACATATTGCTATTGCAACTAACTATATTGAGAGAGCAATCTATCATCTCGAGAAGAGAGGCTTTGAATTCGATATGGATTCAGCAGTAGTTAAGGATGGCAAGATGAAAGCTATCTACTTCAAGGGTGAATTCGGCGGATTTGCTATGCATCTTGTACAGAAGTAATTAATTTTACAAAATTCTGTAATTTTAACTGTAATCATCCGGCGGTTTAAATCCGCCGGAATGAATATTAAATTCTAAAGGAGATTTTTAAAAATGGCAAAAGTAGTAACAATGGGTGAGATTATGTTAAGATTATCTACACCAAACAATGAAAAATTTATCCAGGCTGATGAATTTGATGTATGCTATGGTGGTGGTGAGGCTAACGTTGCAGTTTCACTTGCTAACTATGGACATGATGCAGAGTTCGTTACAGCAGTTCCTGATAATGAAATCGGTGAGTGTGCAGTAGCTGCATTAAGAAAGTATAATGTAAAGACTGATAACATTGCTAAGTGTGGTGAAAGACTTGGTATCTATTACCTTGAGTCAGGTTCTTCAATGAGACCTTCAAAGGTTGTTTATGACAGAGCTCATTCATCAATTTCTACAGCAACAGCAGCTGACTTTGATTTTGATAAGATTTTCGAAGGTGCTGACTGGTTCCACTTCACAGGTATTACACCAGCTGTTTCAGATTCAGCAGCTGTATTGACAGAGGAAGCTCTTAAGGCTGCTAAGAAGCATGGTGTTAAGGTTTCAGTTGACTTAAACTTCCGTAAGAAATTATGGTCTTCAGAGAAGGCTCAGAAGGTTATGAAGAACCTTATGCAGTATGTTGATGTATGTATCGGTAACGAAGAGGATGCTGAACTTGTATTAGGTTACAAGCCTGGTAATACAGACGTAACAAGCGGTGATCTTGAACTTGCAGGTTACAAGTCAATCTTTGAACAGATGGTAGCTGATTACAACTTTGAATATTGCATTTCTTCACTTCGTGTAAGTCACTCAGCTTCAGATAATGGCTGGTCAGCTTGCATTTACTCAAGAGATACAAAGGAATTCTATCATTCAAAGGAATACAGCATTCACCCAATCGTAGACCGTGTTGGTGGTGGTGATTCATTTGCAGCTGGTACAATCTGCGGATTAGTAGACGGTAAGAACTTCAAGGATGCTCTTGAATATGGTGTTGCTGCATCAGCTCTTAAGCATACAATCCCTGGTGACTTCAACCTTGTATCACGCAAGGAAGTTGAAACACTTGCAGGCGGAGATGCTTCAGGACGTGTACAGAGATAATCATCGCAAACATAAGTAGCGGTGCATAAATAGAAAGAGTCTCACAAAGTAAGCTTGCTTACGACTGTGAGACTCTTTTTACTTTGATAGAAAGTGCCAAAGACGCAAAAACGTACAAAATCCGTTAAAAAATACAAAAAATCCCTGTATATGTTGAAAAAATATCCTAAATAGGGTATTATTAAATAGATTAAATGTCGATAGATAATATAAAGCTGATTACAGAAGCAAAAAGTCAGATTATACCTGTGGTTGAGGTTCTATATTATTTAACATACAGATATTATATGAGGGAGAGTGCTCTTATGGATAAAAAAAGGATAAGTAATAAGTTCAATGTTATTGTGGCTTCTATAGGCAAGCTGAAGCTTAGGCAAGGCTGGAAGATTGTTGGTGCTGTTATTGCAGCACTTTTGATTGTCGGAGGTTATATGGTATATGCCAACGCTGACGGTAAAGTAACTATGTCTCTTAATACAAGTACAATCAGTGTTGAAGGAGGAGCTACGTCAATACAGCTTACTGCTTCGCTTAGAGGTGGTGATGACCCGGCAGCATTAAATCCTGATAATATTGAGTGGGAAGTAAGGAACGAGAGTGTTGCACTTTTTGTAAAAGAAGGCGGAACCATAAGTACAACTACAACGGGAGCTAATCCTGTTATTATGGGGCAGAATGCCGGAAGAACTGTTGTTACCGGAAGGTATTATCAGGTTGACCCTGATACTGGAGCTAAAGTTGAATTATGCAATGCTTCAGCAACTGTTGTTACAAAGGCTACAATTACAGTCACAGATGGAAATGGTACGCCTATAACAGATATTAACACAAGAGTATTTGAACCGGGAGAAAAGATACGTTTCAAGGCTAATACATATTCAGGCAACGGACTGGTTGTTACGCAGCAGGATGGAAATGCGCCGGCAGCCGGTGTTGTTAAGATTGTGCCTGAAGAGTCAACTTATGACATGGTAACAGTTGAAGTTATCGGAGGCGGTGTTACAAGACTTAATGTAAGAACTGAGGACGGACTGGATGCAAATGGTAATAAAATTGATTTATTGAATTATGCTTTTACGGTTAACGCACGTATTTATCTTGACGAGAGCAGAACTGACCAGAATGGAAACGTTATTATAAAAGAAAAAGATGGTATAAAATATATGGTTCTTGATGATACACCATATAAGCCATTCGCAATGGAAGAACTTCCGACTAATATTAAATATCCTGCGCTGTCAGGTGCGCTATTCAGAAGTGAGAATGAGAAAATCGCTACTATAAAAGCTGGTAATATTGTAGGTATAAGAGCTGGTGTTACACAGGTTTCAGCCGGCGTTTACGGATATGATTCAGCAGGTAATGAAGTTCCTTTCAGTGTTGTAAAACTTAAGGTTGTAGTTCCTTATAAGAAACTCGGCAATGAAATAACTACTATGAATGTAGGAGATAAGACACAGCTTATGACCTCTGATAATGATGGTACGTTGTGGTATACATCTGATAAAGATATTGTAGAGCTTGATGCGGCTACAGGTGAGGTTAAAGCATTGAAAGCGGGAACTGCAACAATTACGGCGACAAGAAGTCCGTCAGATGATTTATCATCAATATATGATTTGCCATATGAGCTTACATATAAGATTACGGTAATTGACGGATTTGGCTTAAGCAGCAATAATCTTACAGTTAATGTGGACGAGACAGTTACTTTGGAAGCACTTGTTACATCAGAGGATCTTGAAAAAAATCCTGTAACATTCAAGGTTGAAAATCAGCCGAGGGAAGACGGAACTGTGCCTACACAAGATCTTGTAAAAGTTTCGCAGGACGGTAAAAAACTTTCTATCACAGGTGTGCAGTCAGGTACTGTACATATTACAGGTACACAGACAGTAAATGGAGTTACAAAGTCAGCTATGTGCGTTGTCTACGTAACAAACCCTGTAAGAGATATGTATATAGATCCATCTTCAATAACAATTGAACGTGGTAAGACTGATGTTGTCCAGCTTCATTTTGAGCCGGAGGGACCGACAAACTCCACTGTAATTTGGGGCAGCTCAAATCCGGAGGTTGCAACCGTTGAGGGTGACAGTTATAAGGCTACAATCACTGCTGTTTCAGGTGGTAATGCTACAATTACCGTAATATCTCAGGACGGTATGAAAGTTGCAAACTGTTCAGTCTATGTAAGAGAACCGGTAACGGGAGTTACACTTAATGAAACATCAGTAAATTCAACAATGGCAATAGGAAAGTTCCAGTTAACTGCGACAGTAACACCTGATGGAGACGGAGTTAACAGAGACGTGACATGGACATCATCAAATACCGAGATTATAAAGGTTGATAAAAATGGTCTTGTAACATTTGTAAAACCAGGACATGCTACGATTATATGTAATGTCGTTGACGGTGGCAAAAACTATCAGGCAACATGTGAGTTCTTTATAAGTATTCCGGTTGAGCATATTAAGCTTGATACTACAAAGGCTACATTGTCAGTAGGTGATAAATTAAGGATTTCAGCGGAGGTTCTGCCTGTTACAGCTTCAGATAAAACTCTTTACTGGGAATCTTCAAACACAAATATCTGTGTTGTAGATTCTAACGGTCTTGTTCAGGCAGTAGGAACAGGTTCATGTACAATTCTTTGTAAGTCAGCCGATGGCGGAATGACTGCAATGTGTGAAATATTCGTAAAACAGCCTGTAACAAGCATTGTTCTGAGTACAACAGATATTACCGTAAGAAAAGGACAGGTGTTCTGGCTTAACGGAACATGTCTTCCGGAAAATGCAGACAATAAGCAGCTTACATGGATGAGCCGCGATGAGGATGTATGTACTGTTGAAAGCGATGGTAAGGTTACAGCTACAGGAGCCGGTACAACATCAATTATTGCAACGAGTGTTGATTCGGGAGTAACTGCATTTTGTACCGTTACAGTTACGCAGCCGGTAACGGGCATTACGCTTAACTCAGATTACCAGCTTTTGTGGGTAGGTGCGAAATATGCTATTATACCTATAATAGAGCCAGCTGATGCAGAGAATAAGAATGTTACATATTTGTCAAGCGATCCTACCGTGGCTTCAGTTGATGAAAATGGTATAGTAACTGCTCTTAAGGGCGGAAGCTGCGTTATTGAGGTAACGACAGAGGAATGTAAGCTCACCGCAGCATGTACTATAGAGGTTAAGGAATATGTATCATCTATCGAGCTTAGCGAGACTTATAAATATTTAAATGTTGGGGCATCAGGCACGCTTACAGCTAAAGTAGGAGCAGCAACTGCGACAAATAAAAATATTACATGGTCATCATCAAATAATGATATATGTTCAGTGGATTCGAGCGGAAATATTATCGGACATACACCGGGAACAGCAGTTATTACTGCTACGGCAGCTGATGGAAGCGGTGTTAGTGCAACGTGTATTGTAAGAGTTGTAAATCCGGTACTTTCAATTTCGGTTGAGCCTTCTACACTTCACCTGCTTGTAGGAGAGTCAAAAATACTTAAAGCAAACATATATCCTGAAAATGCATCAATAAAAGATGTAAAATGGATTTCTTCTGATGAAAAAATTGCTGTAGTTGATGAAGCCGGAGAAGTGTTTGCATTGTCACCGGGTAAAGTTAAGATAACAGCACAGTCAACAGACGGCAATGAAGTTAAAGGCGTCTGCTGGGTATATGTAACACCGGTAGTTGATATAACTTCATTAAAGATTAATTCTTCAGAAATATACATGCTTGCAGGCAAATCAAGACAGCTCAGTGTAAGAGTAAGGCCTGCAATAAATACTGACAGCTATGACTGGTATTCTTCAGATACAGGAACGGTTATTGTTGACGGTAAGGGACTTATAACTACAGTTGGTCCAGGAACAGCCGAAGTATATGTTGAAAGTAATTCAAAAGGCGTTATGTCGACGTGTATAGTACATTCACTTGGAATAAGCAAATCAAGTATTACACTGGAGCAATATGATAAGTTCTGGCTTGATGTGCTTGGAATTGAAGAGGGTGACAAGGTAAGATGGCGAAGCAGTAACCCGAGAGTATGTACTGTGTCTCAAAGCGGTGAGGTTGTTGCAAGAAAGGCAGGAACTACAACTGTGACAGCTGTGACACATAACAAGACACTTACATGTACCGTAAGAGTTACAAATTTCAGGTGATGGAATCTGCAAAGCATTGATAAATGAAGATGTTTTAAAAATATAGAATTATCAGAATATATGATGATTTTAATATTTATAATATGCCGCATAATTACAGCAGAATGAGAGCTGTTTTATGCGGCATGTTTTTTACTTTATAGGAAATTGCGTCGAAGACGCATTCTGATAACAAGTTTGCGAAGCAAATCTTGCAAGCGTCGTGAACGACACTTTTTTATTACATTTTAGATTAAAACAAAAACATCGCCAAAGGAATGAAGTAGGTTCCAATGGCGATGCCTTTTATATAAAAAATATGAGGGGAGATAGAAAGAATATCTTGCTATCCAAGTAATACTATATATGTTAAATGTGAGCAAAGTGTGTTTACTAAATAAAAGAAATATAAAAATGGTAAAATAGAAAGAAAGTTTATTTGGAAGAATGTACAAAAACAGCTTTTTGTTGACCTTTATTGGATATAATGTTAATATGTAATTTATGGAATTGTATAGGTTTCATGCTATTTGAGAAAAATTTTTTAGAAAGGTATAAATTTATCTTATGGGAAATTATATGGAAATGCGAAATGTAAAAGAAGATAATTTTAATGTAAACTTAAAAGACTTATTGGCAGAGTGTGTAAGAAAATTAAAATATGTTCTTATCACAGCACTTGTTTTTGCGTTGCTTATGGCTGGAGTTAAGGCTGTAAAGAATGTTAAGGCATACAAAGCCGGAAGCGACACACAGAATGAAATTGTGTTATCGCAGCAAGAGCTGGCAGGTGTTAATGAATATCTTTTAAAGGTAAATGACCTTGAAAAAATGAAAAAATATATGGAAGAATCACCTTCTATGAAGGTTGATGCTCACAATATTGATACAATTAATATTCAGTATTATGTAAATGCAGATGAAAGTGTTTCACAGGAGCTTGTTATTGCATACCGCAATTTTATAATAAGAGGCGGACTTGTGTCAGCTTTAAAGAATTCGGGTATTTCAATTGAAGAGAATTATCTTCAGGAGCTTGTTACATGTGACAGTGTTTCATATAACAGTGAAGTTAAGAATAATATCTTTAATGTTATAATTTATGCCGCAGATAAGCAAGAGTGTTATAATATTGCAAATAAGACAGCAGATGTATTGAAAGCATATCAGAAAACACTTTCTGAAAGCGTTAAGTCACATGATTTAGAGCAGATTGAAATGTCTTACAGTAAGACTACGGATATCTCGTTAGATAAAAGACAAAAGGACAACCTTGATACATTGATTGAAACATCAGAACTGATAGGCGATATGGATGATGATTTTAGTGCGGCGCAGCTTGCAAAGATAAAGGAACTGCTTGCAAAGGAAGACGGTGCAGAGAATGGGGAAAGTGAAGCAGTGCAGACAAAAACATCAGTTATGAGCGGTGTTGTAAAATATTTTGTGCTTGGTTTTGCACTCGGAGCATTTCTTTCATTAGCGGTTATTGTTATAGCTTATATTGTTAGCGGTAAATTGAAATATATCAATGAGCTTCAGGTGCGCTACGGAATGAGATGTTTCGGCGGATTGAGCGTTTCAAAGAAGAACTACTTTAAAAAGCTTTCTGATAAATGGTTCTACAGCGATTATCCTTCAGATGTTATGCTTCAGGAAAAACTGATTTTGTCTAAGATTGCTTCTACAGTGAGAAATATAGAACTTGATGAGATAGCTGTTGTTGGTGCATTTAATGATTCTGTATCAGATGAGATCAGTAAAATAGTAGAAAAAGTAAACGAGCGCGGTATCAAATGTGAAATTATCGGAGATATTCTTGGAAATGCCGACGCAATTGATATGCTTTGCAAAAGTAAGAAAGTTATACTTGCAGAGCAGATTGGTAAGTCAAGAATAAGAAACATTAATCAGGAACTTTTGATGTGCGAACATCAGAATGTTGAAGTTGTAGGTTATTTTACAGTAGATTAATTTGACGGGATGGAGATTGCTATGAAACACATTTTTATTATTGGTTCAAAAGGAATACCGGCTAAATATGGCGGGTTTGAGACATTTGTAGATAAATTGACCGGAGGACAGGTAAGAAATGATATAAAATACCATGTTGCATGTCTTTCTGATAACGATAATGAATTTGAGTACAATGGTGCCCACTGCTTTAATGTAAAAGTTCCAGCAATAGGACCAGCAAAAGCGGTTTATTATGATATGACGGCATTTAAGTACTGTAACCGTTATATTGAAAAAAATAATATACAGGATGCAGTTGTTTATGTACTTGCATGCAGAATAGGACCGTTTGTGAAGCATTATAAGGACAAGCTTACAAAGCTTGGCGGAAAGTTATATGTAAATCCTGACGGACACGAGTGGAAGCGTGCAAAGTGGAACTGGATGATAAGAAAGTACTGGAAAGTCTCTGAACGTCTTATGGTAAAACATGCGCAGCTTTTAATATGCGATTCTAAAAATATCGAGAATTATATAAAGCAGGATTATAAAAAATATAATCCTAAAACTACGTATATTGCATATGGAGCAGACGTAAGAAAGTCTGAATTAACTGATGAGTCGGCTGACTGGACAGAATGGTGTAATAAACATAGCGTAAAGGCAAAAGAATATTTTCTTGTTGTAGGCAGATTTGTTCCAGAGAATAATTATGAGACTATGATAAGAGAATTTATGATGTCAGACACGACTAAGGATTTTGTTATAGTTACAAATGTTGAACACAACAAGTTTTATGATGAATTAAAGAAAAAGACAGGATTTGATAAAGACAGACGAATTAAGTTTGTGGGAACTGTTTACAATCAGGAGCTTCTTAAGAAGATACGTGAGGAGGCATTCGCATATTTTCATGGCCATGAAGTCGGCGGAACAAATCCAAGTCTTTTGGAGGCACTTGCGTCAACAGACTTAAATCTTTTGATTGATGTTGGCTTTAACAGGGAAGTTGCAAAGGACGGAGCACTTTATTGGAACAAGACAGAAGGTAATTTAAGCAAGGTCATCAATGAGAGCTGTAAATTGGACAACAGCCGTATACAAAAGCTTTCTGAAAAGTCTTTAAACAGAATAAAGGAAGCATTCAGTTGGGAAAAGATAGTTGATGACTATGAGAAAATATTTTAATCAGGTTCGGAGTTAACAAAATGAAGCAATTTGTTAAGCTATTTAATAAAGTTGGCGGAAAAGCACTTTTTAAGCAGTATCTTAAGGCACATGTATTACTTTTTGCTGTATTTCAGATACTTTCGCAGGGCTTTTCAAGAAAATCACTTGAGCTTGTAAGAAATTCGGTAAATAACAGAATACTTAGAAAGCTAAGAAAGAAATATAGAAAATTTATTGCTGAATATATTCAAAATAACGATAGCAGTACATTAGAGCAGAAGCGTTCTGACTATATATGGATATGCTGGTTTCAGGGGATTGAGAATGCACCTGATGTAGTAAAGCAGTGCTATGAATCGATAAAATTAAATTTTGCACATAAGCAAATTGTTCTTATAACAGATGATAACTATAAAAGTTATATAACCTTCCCTGACTATATTCAGGATAAGATTGACAGAGGTCTTATAACAAGAACGCATATGTCTGATTTATTAAGAACGGAACTTCTTATAAAATATGGCGGAACATGGATCGATGCGACTGTGTATTGCTCAGGAGAAAATGTGCCTGAATATATGATAGATTCTGATTTATTTATGTTTCAGATGCTTAAGCCGGGACTTGACGGACAGTGCTGCCGCATAAGCAGCTGGTTTATAACTTCATGTTCTAATAATCCGATTTTGCTCCTTACGAGAGCATTATTATATGAGTATTGGAAAAAGAATGACAGCCTTATAGATTATTTTCTTTTTCATGATATGGTTGAGCTTTCTATTGAAACATACCCTGAGGAGTGGGATAAGGTAATACCATTCAGCAACAGTGTACCTCATATTCTTCTGTTAAGATTATTTGATGAGTTTGATGAAAATACATGGAATACGGTAAAGCAAATGACTCCTATTCATAAGTTGACTTATAAGTTTGACAAGGAAAATGCATTGAAGAAAGATACGTATTTTGATGTGATTTTCACAAGTAAATTAAACTGATATGGAGGTTTGTCTGTGAAAGTAGTAACAGTATTGATGTCGACATTTAACGGTGAAAAATATTTAAGAGAACAAATCGATTCCATTTTAAATCAGGAGGGAAATTTTAAGTTAGAGCTTTTAGTCAGAGATGATGGCTCAAAAGATAATACTACAAAAATCCTCGATGAATATAAGGAAAAAGGAAAATTAAACTGGTATACAGGAAGCAATATGGGGCCTGCGCTGAGCTTTATTGATTTGATAAAGCACAGCGGTGAGAGTGATTATTATTCTTTTGCAGACCAGGATGATTTTTGGGAGAAAGAAAAGCTTAAGAATGCTGTACAAAATATAGTAAAATCAGGTTCATCTAAGCTTCCTGTATTATATTTTGCAAATGCATCGCTTGTTGACAGTAAGCTTTCTTCGCTTGGAAGAAATGTATATAAAGCGCAGCCTGGGACTGATTTTTGTACGCTTGTATGTGCGGGCGGTCTGCTTGGCTGTACTATGGTGATGAACGATAATCTTGCACATTTTATAAGAAAAATACAGCTTTCAGGGCCTATAGTTATGCATGATTTTTACGCGGCTGTTTTGTGTAAGGCTTTGGGTGGCAGAATTATATATGACGAAAATCCGCAGATGAAATACAGACAGCATGGTAATAATGTAGTCGGTGTTTCATACGGAATTATTGGAAAAATTAAAGGCAGATTAAAAGATATAACAACAAAATCAAAGGTAAGTATTGCTGTGCAGGCAAAAACTGTGCTTGCTGCAGCAGATGTTGTGAAAATTTCTGAAAATAATAAAAAATGGCTTGAGAAGGTGGCCGATTATGATAAGTCAGTTTTCTCAAGAATTAAACTTGCATGCTCGTTAAAGACAAAATATGTGTCAAAGAATATGGCATTTAAAATAAGAGCATCAATATTATTAGGAAACAGATAGAAAGGAGAGAGTGATGGAGCTTATAGTACTTTTAGTTTTATTTGCGCCGATAGTATATTTGGCTGTTAAGAAAAAAGAATGGTACTTGTATCTGCTCTTCGCATTTTATCCTATACTGCCGGACAGCTTTGCTATAGAGATATCATCTTCACTTCCTCTTCTTACCGGTTCAAGAATACTTATACTTATAGTTATGGTATTTTGGGTAAGGCGAGTGATAGTTACACATAATGTAAGCATTCCGAGAGGACTTGCCGTGTTTGTGTTCATAAATATAATGATTTCTGTTATCAATATAAGCAATGGCTTTGGGGAGGTTAACAGAGTTTTTGGTATTGTTTTGGAGCAGTTCCTGCTTGTTATTATATTAAAAGAGCTTATAAATGACAGGGAAGTATTTAAAAACTGTATAGATTTCATGATATACGGATGTGTCGCGCTCGCTGTGATAGGAGCGTGTCAGAGTCTGCTTGATTTAAATCCGGCATCAGTATTAAATATCGTAGAATCTTCATCGGAAACACTGCTTACTGACCGTATGAATATGACAAGAGCATACGGCACAACAAATGCAATAGGTTATGGCTGTTATTGTGCATTTATGTTTCCGATAATACTTTATATGTATGAAAGGGAAAGAAGATTTAAATACATTATTTTTGCTTTGGCTGACCTTGCAGCACTTATACTTACAATGTCGAGAAGTTCACTTCTTGCATTGTGTATAATAATGTTTATGATGATTGTAATAAGAAATGCCAAGTTTATAAAAAAGTATATAAAGTTTTTCCCATTTATAATATTAGCGATTGTCGGTGCTTATATAATTAAACCGTCAATGTTTGATAGTATAATAGAAGTTATTAAGTCATGTCTTAATGTGTTGGGAGCAGATTTTAAGCTTTCAGATGATTTTGGCTTGAATGCGAATAATGCCTCTTATTCAAGAACAGTACAATGGACAGCAGTTTCGTATATGGTTAATGAGGGAAAAGGCTTGTTCGGATACGGATATCTTGCATATGTCAGAGGGTGTCTGAGATATTTTTACAGACAGTTTGGCTTTTGGACAGTTGCGACTACGCTTGATGTAGGCTTTGTAAGAATTGCGACAGAGGCAGGGTTGCTAGGTCTGACAACGTATTTCGGATATCTGGCTAATTTATTTGCCAAATGCTTAAACAGAATAAAGAGCGTGAGAGCATACACATTTATGCATTTATCAATGTATCTTATAGCTTTGTATGTAATATTAAATGTGGCGTCAGCGTTTATGGATGCCAAGGTTTTTTGGCTGTTTATAGCACTGATTTATGCATACATGGAATTGAAGGAGAAATATGATTATGAGTGCAAGTGTGACAGTTATAGTTGCAACATACAATCCTCAGACAGATAAGCTTATAAATACTTTAAAGTCGATTATTACTCAGAAAAGTGTTGATGTTGATATAATAGTCACTGATGATGGTTCAAAGCAGAATCATTTTAATGAAATAAGAAAGTTTTTTGCTGAGAATAATTTTGAGCGTTATAAGCTTATAGAGCATGAGGTTAATGCAGGAACCTGCAAAAATATGGAAGATGCAGTAAATGCAGCAGAGGGAAAATACATTAAGCTTATATCGCCGGGAGATTATCTGTATGATGATAATACATTATGTGACTGGGTGAATTTTATGGAAGAAAATCAGTCAGAGATCAGCTTTGGTAATGCTGTGTATTATCATATGGAAAACTATAATGTAAAGGTTTTAAAACAGCTTAATCATCCGCAGAGGCTGTCATTATATGGTGCTAAAGATTTTAATTTTGACAGGGCAAAGCTTAACTATATACTTATGTGTGATACCTCAGTCGGTGCAACTTTTATGGCGTGTACCGATATTATGAAAAAGTATTTTGCTGTTATATCAGGCAAAGTTAAATATGCAGAAGATTTTATGTATAAGATAATGCTTGCTGATAATATAAGACTTTGGCATTACGGGCGTGATGTAATATGGTATGAGTACGGTATAGGTATATCGACTGGAAGTAATGATAAGTGGGCTGCTCTTATAAAAAAGGACCAGGATGCGGTCGATGATATAATATTAGAGCGGTGCAGTGATAAATTTATGAAGAAATATTCAAAGTATTTATCAAAAATTAAGAAGAGCAGAATGCCTCAGGCATTATGTAAGATTGCAGTATTTCCTTCAAGTTTTTACTGGCTTTTAAAAGGGAAAATTAAAAAAAATTATACGAATACTCAAATCAGACTTGACTTTATCGAAAAATTGTTAGATAAATAATGAATGCAAAAAACAGGAGGGAAAAATATGCAGGTAGTAAAATATGTTTTTCAGCCACATGGAGATGACAGGGGACAGCTTGTTGCTTTGGAAGAGTTCAAGGATATCCCTTTTGAAATAAAGAGGGTTTATTATATGTATGATACAGCCAAAGGTGTTACAAGGGGATATCATGCACACAAAAAGCTTGAACAGATACTTATCTGTATTCATGGAAGCTGCAAGATACGTCTGGACAATGGCAGGGAAAAAAAGGTTGTTCCGTTGGAAAAGCCTTACGAAGGATTGTATGTATCAAATGATATGTGGAGAGAAATGTTTGATTTTTCGGACGACGCAGTGTTGATGGTTTTGGCATCTGAGCTTTACGATGAAGAGGATTACATAAGAGATTACGATGAGTTTTTAAAGTACGTCGGCATCGAAAGTAAATAACTTATGTGTTATTCGTGAAATTTACAAGTTTATGTTGTAAAATTATTGCAATAAAAAAGAAGAGTATATCATAAAAAGGAGACGGATATGAAAGTACCATTTGCCACATTTGAGCCAATGCATAATGAAATAAGAAAAGAGCTTGATGAAGCTTACAAAAGAGTTATGGACAGCAATTATTTTATACAGGGAAATGAATGTAAGCAGTTTGAGCAGGAATTTGCGGATTATTGCGGTGCAAAGCACTGTGTCGGGGTTGCGACCGGGCTTGATGCGATATATCTTATTCTTAAGGCTATGGATATTAAGACTGGTGACGAAGTTATTGTGCCATCAAATACATTTATAGCAACAGCTCTTGCAGTTTCATATACCGGGGCAACTCCTGTGTTTGTGGAGCCTGAAATTGATACGTACAATATAGATGTAACAAGAATAGAGGAAAAAATAACTCCGAATACCAAAGCGATTATTGCAGTGCATCTGCAGGGCAGACCTGCCGATATGGATGCAGTAAATGAGATAGCAAAAAAGCATGGACTTAAGGTTTTAGAGGATGCAGCTCAGGCGCACGGAACAAAATATAAGGGCAGAAGAGTAGGAGCATTGTCTGATGCGGCGGCTTTCAGCTTTTATCCGGGAAAGAATCTCGGAGCTTTGGGCGACGGAGGGTGTGTTGTGACTAATGATGACGATATCGCTTCAAAGGTGAGAGCACTTGGAAATTATGGTTCTGATTATAAGTATCATCATATCTATCAGGGAACAAACAGCAGATTGGATGAGATGCAGGCAGCATTTTTAAGAGTAAAGCTTCCGTGCCTTGAAAAATGGAATGACGCAAGAAAGCAGGTTGCAGAAAGATACCTTTCAGAAATAAAAAATCCTCTTATAAAGCTGCCTGTTGCGCCTGATAAGGATTATGACCATATATATCACGTATTTGTTATAAGATGTGACAGAAGAGATGAACTCGAAAAATATCTTAATGATAAGGGCATAGGAACAGTTAAGCATTATCCTATACCTATGCATATGCAGAAAGCATATGAGTCATTAAATATTCCTGAGGGAAGTCTGCCTATAGCAGAGGAAATAAGCAGAACAGTGCTTAGTATTCCTATGTATTATAATATGACAGATGAAGAGATTTCATATGTTATAGATGCTGTTAATAATTTTAATTAACAGCGGTGATTAAAATATAGACTGTGGAGAGAAAAATGAAGCAGATTGTAGAAATGCGAGAGATGCAGAGTGCGGCTCTTGAAGTATTAAAAGAATTTGCAAGAGTATGCGAGGAGCAGAATTTAAGATATTTTCTTGTGTATGGCACTCTTATAGGTGCTGTACGTCATAACGGTTTTATTCCGTGGGATGATGATATTGATGTTATGATGCCAAGAAAAGATTATGATAAGCTGCTTGAATATTATAAAGCGCATGACAGCAAAGACAGTGTATTTAAGCTTTTTAATATGGATACGTGCGCAGATTATCCGTATATGATATCAAGGCTTTGTGACACAAGATATTATATTGACACAGATAATGAAAAAGACTGCGGAATGGGTGTGTTTGTAGATATATATCCGTATGACGGTCTTGGAACCGATTATGCAGGTGCGGTAAAATATGCGCTTAAGGGAGACAGGCTTTCTTCTGCATGTTTTCAGTCGACAAGATTAAGATACACAACAAAGAACACAAAATCAATCATAAGAAATATTATAAAATTCCCTGTATTTATTATTTCAAAGATAATGGGAAAAGAGCATTACAGACGAAAGCTTGAAAATCTTGCCGGGAGGTATGATTATGAATCAAGTGAGTACGCTGCATGTGTCGTATGGCTTACCGGCGGAGAGAAAGATATCTTTCAAAGAGAATGGTTTGATGATTATATTATGATGGATTTTGAGGACGCAAAGTTTAGAATTCCAAAGGAATATGATAAGGTATTAAGACATACATTCGGAGATTATATGCAGCTTCCGCCAAAGTCAGAGCAGACGCCTCATCATTTTTATAAAGTATATAAAAAGTAATACAGCGTATTCTTTAAAGTTTAGGAGCATGATTTATGTCGCATAGTAAAAAAATATTCAGGAATACAATATTTAGCTTCGGAAGCAGAATTATAACGATTCTGCTTGGATTTGTCACAAGAAAACTGTTTATTATGTTTTTGAGCGATGAACTGCTTGGTTTGAATTCATTATTAACTGACCTTTTAGGACTTTTGAATCTGGCAGATATGGGACTTGGCGTAGCAGTTATGTTTAACCTGTACAAGCCTATTGCAGAAAAAGATGAGGAAAAGACAGGCAGGATACTTAATGCTGCAAAACGAATATACAATGTAGTCGGTGTCGGCATGATTGTTGCAGGTATTGTTTTAAGTCTGTTTATCCAATATCTTATTAAGGATAATCCGTATGATTTAAATTTTTTAAGAATAGTTTTTATAATAAATGTTATAAGCAGCGCGTCAACATACTTTTTTGTGCATAAACGTTTGTTTATGACTGCATGCGAAGATATTCATCTTACAAATATTGTAGATATAATTATGAGCATTGCAGGCTCTGTTTTAAAAATTGCGGCAGTTGCAGTATTCAAAAATTATTATCTGTTTATTATCATAGGAGCAGTTCAGGCATTTGCTTCAAATTTATTTGTAAATTTCGTATGCAATAAAAAGTACCCTTATCTTAAGAAAGTAACGGGTTATACTAAGAGTGAAATGAGTGCTTTGTTTGCAAATATAAGACAGCTTATACCTAATAAGATAAGCAGCTATGTATTTTCAAACACTGATAATACTATAATTTCAGCTTTTGTCGGACTTTCGGGAGTGGCGTTATATACAAATTATTCAAGTATAGTTCTGCAGGTATTCATGATGGCATCGATGGTTGCAAATGTATTTAAGGTGTCTTTCGGTAATGTTTTGCAGGAAAGCGGTGACAGGTCAAAGCATATATTTTTCCTGCACGGTTACCAGCTGCTTCAGTTTTTCTATTCGTCAATATGCGGTGTAGCTATGTTCTGTCTGCTTGATGATTTCGTAGGATATCTTTACGGAAGTGAGTATATTATATCAATTTATTGTGTCGTTGCTTTAACGATTGATTTCTTTATACACAGTATGTATCAGCCGTTGTCAATGATGCTTGAGGTACTCGGCGAATTTAAATCATTAAAGAATCAGGAAATATTTTCAATGATATTAAATATAGTTGTATCAATAGGTCTTGTAATACCTTTCGGTATAGTGGGCCCTATAATAGGTACATTGACTGTAGATATATTTACGACAATTTTCAGATTTTATTCAGTGCTTTATAAATATTACAGAGAGTATTTTGGTGAGTATGTAAAGAAAATGATTGGATATGGTATTGTGTTTATTGCGCAGTACGTAATTCTGTATTTTGCACTTCAGTTTGTTGTGTTGGATTCAAAGTTTATTCAGATAATAGTAAAAGGTATTATATGCTGTGTTGTGGTGATTGCAAGTAATATACTTATTTACAGAAAGACTGATGAATTTGCTTATCTTAAGAGCAGATTTATAAAAAGGCGGGGGTAAACTGATGAATATAAAAGACTGGTTATTAAAAAAATATCTTGATGCCAAATCATTTTCTAATCTTGTGTGTTTAAAGAAAAAAATGCGTGATAAAAAGGGAGATAAAATAAGAGTTGTATTTATCTGCCAGTATATACCTGCGTGGAATAAGGCTGTAAGTATATACAATGAAATGAAAAACAATTCACGGTTCGAGGTTTCTTTATTGTGTGTGCCGGGAATTGCGGGTGATAAGAAATTTGAAAACAGTGATAATGATACTTATGATTATTATATAAATAATAATTACGAAGCGGTAAACTCACTTAATGAAGATGGAACTTATAAGGAACTTAAGAGTATAAATCCTGATTATGTTTTTTATTTAAGACCGTATGATGAGCATCTTCCGGAAGTTTACAGGGCAAGTACAGTATGTAAATATGCTAAGGTTTGTATTGTACTGTATGGAATGGTATTTTCAAAAGAAGACATGATTGTGGCTGTAAACAGAAATTTTTTCAGAAATGTATATATGTATTTTGCCGAAACCAAGGCTGTTGAGGAAAAAAACAAAAAGTCATTCAGGCTTACACATTGGCTCGGTTTGCAAAAAACAGTTTATCATGGTATGCCCGCTCTTAAAATGATAGCTGATGCTGCAGATGAAAAGTCGGAATCATGGAGCTTTTCAGATAATAAGTTCAGGGTAATGTGGACGCCGAGATGGACGACGGATCCGAAGCTTGGCGGAAGTAATTTCTTTACTTATAAAGATTGGTTTTTTGATTATGCGGATAAAAACCGCGATGCAGATTTTCTGTTCAGACCGCACCCGCTTGCTTTTGATAATTTTATAAAGACAGGTGAGATGACTGAAGAAGAGGTGGCGGAATATAAGAAACGCTGTGAACAGACACCTAACGTATCGCTTGATAAACAGAAAGAATATGTTGGTACAATGTGGGAATCAAGCGTTTTGGTAAGTGACATATCAGGAGTTATGCCTGAATATTTTGTGACTGGTAAACCGATTATTTACTGTGCGTCAAACATGGAACTGCATATTGTCGAGCATACTAAAATGCTGCTTAGCGGCTGTTATATAGTAAATAACGCGGCGGAGCTTGAAGTGCGTCTTGATAAGTTAAAAAGAGGTGAAGATGAGCTTTTTGATAAAAGACAGCATATTATACAGGAACTTTTCGGTAAATCATTGGATAATCCTGCCAGCATGATAGTGCAGGAAATTGTTAAAGATTGGAGCAATAAGTGAGACTTAGAAAGTTAGAGAAAAAAGATGCACCGTTAATGTATGAATGGATGCACGATGAGGATATTGTAAAGGATTTATATACTGATTTTATGAGCAAGACAATAGATGATTGTGAGTGCTTTATTAAGATGAGTGAAGATACTTCAAAGAATTTAAACCTTGCAGTCGTAAATGATGAAGATGAGTATATGGGTACAGTAAGCTTAAAGCATATTGACAGACAAAATAAAAATGCTGAGTTTGCTATAACAATACGAAGCTGTGCTACGGGCAAAGGATTTTCATCATGGGCTATGAAGCAGATAATTGATATTGCATTTAAAGAATATCAACTTGAAGAAGTTTATTGGTGTGTTTCATATAAAAATGCCAGGGCTGTAAGATTTTACGATAAAAATGGGTATATAAGAACAACAAATGTTCCTGATATTATCAAAAATAATTATACCGAGGACTTGCTTAAAGATTTCTACTGGTATTGTGTAAGCAGAGGAACAAGCCTTTAAAAGTAAAGGTTTGCTCCTCTCCTTTTTGTTCAAAGTATTGACAATATATGAGCATATATGTAAAATGAATTCGATGTTCAATCAAATTGGTTAAAACATACTATTTGAACAAAAGAGACAATTAAATATTAATTGACAATTTTTATTAAGGGGTAAAGTTATGAAATTATTAAAGAATTTAAAGAAAGCATTTGTTTCAGTATTTTTGCTTGCAATGACAGCCACTGTTTTTACAGGATGCGGAGGCAGTAAGGAAAAAGTTCTTATATACACAAGTTCAGAGGACTATGTTGTTGAATATCTTAATAAGAGACTTTCAGAAGAGTTTCCTGATATTGATGTTAATGTTGAGTATATGTCAACAGGAAATTTAGCAGCCAAGCTCGCAGCAGAGGGGACTTCAACAGACTGTGATATTATTGGAGAGCTTGAGTACGGTTATCTGGCACAGCTTGATAATTCTGGAGTTTTGGCTGATTTATCTTCATATGACAGAAGTATATATATGGAAGATACATACGTGAGTGATAATTATACAGTTGAAATAAGAAGCGGCGGCGGAATTATAGTTAATACCGAGCTTCTTAAAGAGAAAGGTCTTGCAGAGCCAAAGAGCTATGAGGATTTATTAAAGCCTGAATATAAAGGTCTTATTTCAATGCCTAATCCTAAATCATCAGGCACAGGATATATGTTCCTTAAAAGTCTTGTTAATGCAATCGGAGAAGAATCAGCATTTGAATATTTTGATAAGCTTACACCGAATATCTTACAGTACACTTCATCAGGCTCAGGCCCTGTAAATGCACTTGTACAAAAGGAAGCAGTGATAGGTCTTGGTATAACGAGCAATGCAGTTGTAAAGATTAATGAGGGAGCACCGTTAAAGATATTATTTTTTGACGAAGGTTCTCCATACACCCTTTATGGTCAGTCAATTATAAAGGGCAAAGAGACAAATGAGAGCGTTAAAAAGGTATATGATTTCCTTGTGAATAAATACGTCTATGAGGTGAATGAAAAGTTTTATCCTGAAAAAATATTTAAGGATGTAAATAATAAACTTGAAAATCATCCTGAAAATATAAAATACGCAGACATGAGCAACAATACTATTGAAGAGAAAGAACGTCTGCTGGGTAAGTGGAAGTATTAATAATTCAAGAAAAAGTGATTGAAAATGAGGTAAATAATGAGATTATTTGAAAAAGCAAAGAAATTTTTTGCGGCAGCTTTATTGACTGCGGTAGCTGTACCAACGCTTCTTGCAGGATGCGGAAGCAATAAGGAAAAGGTTCTTGTATACACAAGTTCAGAGGACTATGTTGTTGAATATCTTAATAAGAGACTTAAGGAAGAGTTTCCTGATATTGACGTGACTGTTGAATATATGTCTACCGGAAATCTTGCAGCCAAGCTTGTGGCGGAGGGAACTTCAACGGATTGTGATATTATTGCAGAGCTTGAATATGGTTATCTGGCACAGCTTGACAATGCCGGAATTTTAGCTGATCTGTCTTCGTATGACAGAAGCAAATATGTTGAAGATACTAAAGCAAGTGATAACTATATGCCGGAAATACGTGTCGGCGGAGGTATTATTGTAAATACAGAGCTTCTTAAGGAAAAAGGTGTTGCAGAGCCAAAAAGCTATGAGGATTTATTAAAGCCTGAATATAAAGGACTTATTTCAATGCCGAATCCAAAGTCATCAGGTACAGGATATATGTTCCTTAAAAGTCTTGTTAATGCAATGGGAGAGCAAGCAGCATTTGAATATTTTGATAAGCTTACACCAAACATTTTACAGTACACTTCATCAGGTTCAGGCCCTGTAAATTCACTTGTACAAAAGGAAGCTGCAATCGGACTTGGAATGACAAGTAATGCGGTTGTAAAGATTAATGAGGGCGCACCTTTGAAGATATTGTTTTTTGATGAGGGCTCTCCTTATACATTGTATGGACAGTCAGTTATAAAAGGCAAAGAGACAAATGCGAGCGTTAAAAAAGTGTATGATTTTCTTGTAAATAAGTTTATTTATGAGACAAATGAAAAGTTTTTCCCTGAAAAGGTATTTACGGATATTGATAACAAGCTTGACAATTATCCGTCTGATATAAAATACGCAGACATGAGCAGCAATACGATAGAAGAGAAAGAACGTCTGCTTGATAAGTGGAAGTATTAATAAAAGAGGTATGATTATTATGGAAAAGGTTAAAATTTCAGCAGACAGTCTTTTAATGCAGTATGGTGAAAAGTGTGCACTTGATAATGTTAGCTTTAATGTTATGAAGGGTGAATTTTTATCAATACTCGGTCCGTCGGGATGCGGAAAAACTACTATTTTAAGAATACTTATGGGATTATTGGAGCCTACAGGCGGAACTGTGCTTAAGGATGGAAAAGACATAACATATGCAAAGCCTTACGAGAGAGGTATAGGCATTGTGTTCCAGAATTATGCTCTGTTTGAAAATATGACTGTACTTGAAAATATAGAGTATGCACTTAAAATCAGAAAAGAAAATAAATCTGCCGAAGCTAAGGCAAAAGTGCGCAGTCGTGTTATGGATATGATTGAACATATGGGTTTGAAGGAATATATAAATAAAAAGCCGATTCAGTTATCAGGAGGACAGCAGCAGAGAGTAGCTATTGCAAGAACACTTGTTATGAATCCGGATGTAATTTTATTTGATGAGCCGATGTCTGCACTTGACGCCGCAACAAGAATATCTTTAAGAAAGGTTCTTAAGGATATTCAGAAAGAATTCGGTACAACAATGATTTATATCACACATGATCAGGAGGAGGCATTTGCAATGTCTGACAGAATAATGGTTATGAGAAAATCAAAAGTTGTACAGATAGATACTCCTGAAAATATAGTTAAGAATCCGGCAGATGATTATATTAAGGAATTTGTTCTTGATAATATTCAGACAAAGGTTGACTCTCTTATTAAGTATGTGAGGTCGTAAATATGAATGGAAATAATAAAGAAATTGCAGTAAGAAAAAAGGGACTGCATTTTGGAAAGGCTGATACAACAAAGCTGCTTTTGGCGGCAATTTTTATATCAATGGTATTTCTGCCTCTCATAAGAATGTTTTTACATATGGATGCAAAAAGTATAAGTGGGGTTTTATCTTCGCCTAATTTTGCGTCATCGGTATGCAATTCACTAATAGCAACCGTTATTGCGACAGTAATTACAATAATTTTGGCTTTTGTTGCGGCAATATGCGTTGAGAGAACAAAAATTAAGTTTAAGGGACTTTTTTCAATATTATTTGTGCTTCCTATGCTTGTTCCGTCAATATCAAATGGTATGGGGCTTGTAATACTTTTTGGAAATAACGGTATATTTACAAAGCTGTTTAATGTGAATTTCGGAATATACGGGCTTAAGGGAATTGTGCTTGGATCTGTGCTTTACGCATTTCCTGTGGCATTTCTTATGTTTTCAGACGTAATAAAATATGAGGATGGAACTCCTTATGAGGCTGCAAAAGTGCTTGGATTATCAAAAATAAGACAGTTTATGGCAATTACGCTTCCGTATATGAGAAAGCCGCTTATAACGGTAATATTTTCAACGTTTACGCTTATAGTTACAGATTACGGTGTACCGCTTATGGTCGGAGGCAAGTTTACGACTGTTCCTGTAGTTATGTATCAGCAGGTAATAGGCCAGCTTGATTTCGGAAAGGGTTCGGTATATGGCTCAATCTTGCTTATACCTGCAGTTATAGCATTTATTATTGATATTATAAACAGGGACAGAGGAAACAGTGCTTTTGTTGCAAGAAAATATGAGCCTTCAAATGGAAAACTTAAAAAAGTCGTTTCATATGTGATTTGCGGACTTTGTGCATTATATACGTTGCTTCCTATATTTTCATTTATAGTACTTGCTTTCGCAAAGGATTATCCTAATAATATGAGCTTTACGCTTGATAATTTTCAGAAGGCAATAAGGCTTAGGGCAGACGATTATCTTTTGAATTCTATAATAATCGCACTTCTTGTTTCCTTAGCAGGTATAGTTATTTCGTTCCTTACGGCTTATATGTCTGCGAGAATGAAATCAAAGACTTCTATGCTTCTTCATTTGTCAGCGATGACGTCAGCAGCGATACCGGGAATTGTTCTCGGCCTTTCATATGTGCTTACATTTAAGGGAAGTCCTGTTTATGGAACGATTATTATACTAGTTATGGTAAACCTTGTGCATTTTATAGCATCACCGTATTTGATGATTTATAATTCATTGTCAAAGGTTAATGAAAATCTTGAGGCAGTTGCATTTACGCTTGGAATCAACAGAATACATATGATAAAAGATGTATTTTTACCTATGTGCAAAAATACACTGTTTGAAATGTTTTCATATTTCTTTGTAAACTGTATGATTACAATTTCTGCGGTATCATTTTTAGCAAATACTGCAAATAAGCCGGTTGCGCTTATGATAAATCAGTTTGAAGCTCAGCTTCAGCTTGAATGTGCAGCAATAGTATCACTTATGATTCTTGCAGTTAACTTAATAATAAAAGGTATTTTTCATTTATTGAAATTAAATAGGGAATGGAGATAAAAAATGGAGATGAGTGTAAGCAATCAGACAGAAAGCAGTAAGCTGACAAGAAAGCAATTTGACATAATGACCGTATTGATTGAAGAAAAAGATAAAATTTCACAAAGAGAGCTTGCCAAAATAACCGGCTACGGACTCGGTACAGTTAATAAGGTTTTAAAAGAACTTGATGAGTCAGGTTATGTAACAGATGGTGCAGTTACAGATAAGGGTATTGAGGCATTAGAGCCATATAAGGTCAAGAGAGCTATTATAATAGCAGCAGGCTTTGGTTCAAGGCTTGTGCCGATAACATTAAATACACCTAAGCCGCTGGTAAGGGTAAACGGAAGCCGTATTATCGACGGCCTGCTTGATGCCATAGTTGAAGCCGGGATTGAGGAAATATATATTGTAAGAGGTTATCTTGCAGAGCAGTTTGACCAGCTTTTATATAAGTATCCTATGATAAAATTCATCGAAAATCCGGCATATAATGAAGCTAACAATATATCATCAGCGATGTGTGTAAAGGATCTTCTTGAAAATGCGTATGTGCTTGAAGCGGATTTACTTTTGCATAATAAAAAGCTTATTAAAAAATATCAGTATACGTCAAATTTCTTAGGAATACCTGTTGAGCGTTCTGATGACTGGATATTTACGGTTAAGAACGGAATTATTCAGGAGCAGAAAGTTGGCGGTGAAATATCAGAAAAAATGAAGGACAGCGGAAGAGAGCTTTATCAGGAAGTAGGCATTTCTTACTGGTCTAAGGAGGATGGTAAAAAGCTGTCAGGACATATACAGAAGGTTTTCGATATGCCCGGCGGAAAAGAACGTTACTGGGATCAGGTTCCTTTTGCGTTTTTTGGCTCGGAATACAGTGTTGAAATTCGTGAATGTTTATTTGATGATATAATAGAAATTGATACTTTCAGAGAATTAAAAATGATTGATAAAACTTACGATGTATAATGGACAAAATGGAATAAAAGTAGTATACTTAGTTTCTAATTATTTACATTATTAAGCAAAATCGAGGGTTAGTGATGAGTAAAAAGAAAAAAATGTCAAGAAGAGAGCGTGCAAGACAGCAGAAAATCAAGAAGATGCTAACTATAACAGGCATTGGAATGAGTCTTATACAGCTCATGGTTTCTATAATATTTATGGTGTTTTTGCATGTGGTATCGTTAGTGCCTATGGTTTATGAGGTGCTGATTGGCATTGTTTTGGTGCTTATGTCAGTTCTGGTGTTTATAACACAGAGATGGAAAGTGCCGGGAATTATGACAAAGATACTTTCTTTGGTTATGACAATAGTTCTTATTACAGGTTGTGTTTATCTGAATGTAACAAAGGGTGCGCTTGAGAAGATGTCCGGTGAAGATACAACAACTTCAAAGGTAAGCATATATGTGTTAAAGGACAGCACAGTAAATGAACTTAAAGACTTAAACAATAAAACATGCGGCAAGATAGAAGATGTCAATAATCATACTACAGAGCTTATGATGAATGAAATTAAAAAGGACTCTTCTGTGAAGCTTACATATAAGGATTATTCCGGTATTACAGATGTGGCTGACGCTCTTTACGACAAAAAGGTCGATGCAGTTTTGTTAGACGAAGCACATGTGGGCGTTATAAGTCAGATGGAGGGATATGAAGATTTTGAGAATAAGACACGTGTTATATTTTCAAAAGAATTCGAGATAAAAAATGATAAAGATGATGACGAAAATGTAAGACTTAACAAAGATATAATGACAGTTTACATAAGCGGTGTCGACGTAAAGGGAAAGCCGAGCGTTAACAGCAGAAGTGATGTCAATATTATTGCGACGATTAATTTTAAGACACATCAGATTTTTCTTGTAAATACGCCGAGAGATTATTATGTTCCGTTGAGTATCTCTAAAGGTGTGCGTGATAAGCTTACACATGCAGGTTCATATGGCGTAAACGTGTCTGTAGATACGTTGAGTATGCTATACGGTATCAATATTGATTATTATGTAAGAGTTAATTTTTCAGGTTTTATTGAGATTATTGATAAACTTGGAGGAATTACGGTGAATTCGGATTATGAATTTGATACACTCCATTATAACACTCACATTGTAAAAGGCGAGAATCACTTAAATGGTGAGCAGGCCTTAGGATTTGCGAGAGAGAGATATTCCTTTGGAGAGGGAGATAAGCAGCGCGGTAAGAATAATATGATTATTATAGAGGCTCTTATTAATAAGCTGTGTTCACCTGCCATACTTAAGAATTATACAGGTATCTTAAATGCAGTATCAGAAAATATTGCGACAGATATGCCATACAGTGAGATATCAGATTTAGCAAAGATGCAGTTATCTGAAAATCCATCATGGGATTTCCAGACATACAGCGTTGATGGATATGGTGATTCAAAAAGCACATACTCTTCAAGCTTAAGATCATCGGTATTAATACCTTATGAAGATACAATAGCTACTGCAAAGACTTTATTTGAAAAAATTCACAATAATGAAGTTATAGATGCAAAGGCTGTTGAGGCCGAAACCAAGAAAAATGCTACGTCAGCCAATTAAATAATCTTAAATCAAAGTGCGGCAGTTTTAAATTAAAACTGCCGCATTCTTTGCATAAAAATCAGTTGCGTTTTTTTGAAAATTGAGTATAATTATATGGTATGCTTATAAGTGGAATTTTATGCATAGATTTTACATAATAATTGCAGGAGGAATTCATGGAAAAACAGGAAAAATTTGATGGAGAAGTTGAAATCGATTTGATGCAGATAATGAGGCTGTTAGTATCAAAGTTATGGATTATTATATTGGCTGCGCTTATTTTGGGAACTGTAGCTATAATAGGCACAAAAGCGTTTATTACACCTCTTTATCAGTCATATACAAGATTATATATTGTTAACAGACAGAACAGTACTACTACAACAGTAAATGATATTAATGCTTCTACACAGCTTGTAAAGGATTACAAGGTTCTTGTGACAAGTCTTCCGGTTGTAGATCAGGTTATAAGTGATTTGGGAATTGACATGACATCTGATGAACTTATAAGTAAGATAAACTGTAAGATTGAGACTGATTCACGAGTTCTTACGGTAACAGTTACAGATGAGGATCCATATCTTGCAAAACAGCTTGTTGATGCAATAGCAGATGTATCTGCAAAGCGAATTACATCAGTAATGAAGATAGAGGGCGTTGAGGTAATACAGTATGGACGTGTACCGTCAGCACCATCAAGTCCTAATACAACAAAAAACGCGGCAATTGGTGCAATTCTTGGAGCAGTTGCAGCAATGGCAGTTATCATTATAAGATTTTTGCTTGATGATACAATAAAAAATTCTGATGATGTAGAAAAGTATCTTGGAACAAGTACTCTTGCTCTTATTCCTATAACGGAAGAAGAATATAATGGTATGAAAAAAAGCAAAAAGATAGGTTTATTTGGAAAGAGAGGCTAAGCACTGATGGAAACTATCAATATAGAGAAGTTAAAAAGAACAGATTATCAGTCACAGGAAAGCTATAAAAATTTAAGAACTAATATAATGCTTAGCGGTAAGGAAAACAGGGTGATTATGTTTACAAGCTGTTCTCCTAACGAGGGTAAGTCAACAGTTTCGTTTAATCTTGCTTTATCTATGGCAGAGAGTGGTAAAAAAGTCCTTTTTCTTGATCTTGATTTAAGAAAATCAGTTCTTGTAGGAAGATATAAAATCCGTAAGGCAATTAAAGGTGTGACGCATTATCTTGCAGGACAGTGTGATTTGTCAGAGGTTATTTACCACACAAATAACACGGGTCTTGATATGGTTTTATCTGGTCCTGTACCTCCAAATCCTGCAGAGCTTCTTGACAGCGATTATTTCAGGGATATGATGAGAAGACTTAAGGCAAATTATGAATATATAATTGTGGATACGCCGCCGCTCGGAAGTGTTATAGATGCAGCCATAATTGCGCAGTCATGTGATGCGGCAGTTGTTGTTATCGCAGCAAATTCAGTAAGTTATAAGTTTGCACAGAATGTAATGGAGCAGCTTAAGAAGACAAAGATAAGGATTATAGGTACTGTTCTTAATAAGGTTGATTTAAGCGAGAACGGATATTATGGTAAATATTACGGTAAATACTATGGCAAGTATTATGGTAAATATTATGGAAATGATGAGAAAAAACTTAAAACAACACCGGTTTCCCAGGTCAAAACAGCGCAATCTGTAAAGAGCAGCACAATGGTAAAGAAATAAATACATTTAGATTAATTTGAAAGATATGAGTGGAGGGTAAGGTTGAAAAGTAAAATATATATTACAGTATGCCTTATTGTTATAGTTATACTTTTGTGCTTTGGTGTGTTTTCAATAACGTCGGGAGATAAGAAAGCTCCTGAAATCACTGTAAGTCAAAATACAATAACATATCATCAGGGAGAGGACAGATCGGTGCTTCTTGAAGGAGTGACTGCAATTGATGATAAAGATGGTGACGTTTCATCATATGTTATGGTTGAATCTGTTATTGTTATGGAAAACGGAAACTCAGCGAGAGTAAAGTATGTTGCAAAAGATAAGCATAATAATGTCGCAAGGGCAGACAGAATTGTAAATTATGTCGGTGACGGCAGTAATGTGACAAACAGTGATGAATCTGATGATAATACAGCAGGTGAAGGAGAGACTCAGACAGGCCAGCAGTCTGAAACAGAAACTGCTTCAAATTCTGCAGAGGAAACACAGACTCAGCCTGCAACAGATTCAC
>USBB01000017.1 GCA_900552795.1 uncultured Eubacterium sp. | reverse complement strand
TATAAATATGTATATAAATATGTATATAAATATGTATATAAATATGTATATAAATATATTACAAATATCAACATAAATATATGTATGTTTGTAATATAAAAATACATATATTTATGTGTATAAAATCAATTCGCACAAAATCCAAACAAAAGAACGAGTTGTAGAATGCCCATATTAGTGTCTGAAATACTTTTTACGAATATTTTATCGCAGAACTGTTCAAAACGTCATAATGAGCAGAATACAGCGTCATGTGGCAGCATAAAATTATTTTCGTATTATTTTGGACAAATTTAGAGTTTTAAATATTATAGAATTAGTGGCGAAAACCCGCAAGCTTGTTTGTGGGATAAAAGTCACATGTATTTACACTTAATAATTTACCATAGGGAGATTGACTACACTTCCTTATCAAAAGATAGAAATTTACCGTTAATGTGGTCACAGGACTGCTTGGTAATAAAAGTTCTTATGTAAACAGACTTATACTTGTAAGCCAAAGTCTGAAAATGATGTACGATTACAGGCTAAACTTGGCAGTAAGAACCCCACAGGCTTGCCTGTGAGAGTAGTCAGAGTGGTATAAACATAAGGAGAAGAACATGGAAAGAGAATTTCCGCTGATAATTTTCATTTCAGAAGTATGGGTGTTGACAATTATATTGATTACCGGTTTTGGATTGTACTATAAAAAAGTAGAAAAAGCGTCTGGTACCAGAAAATCGTATAAAGGATTAACAGCAATAGCATTACTGTCGTTTTTATATCCATGTATTATCGGCATATTGTTATTAATATCAGTTGGATACATTAATTTAGACATATAAAGGGAATAATTTGCATAAAGGAGCATTACAAATACAAAATGAAAGTAACTAGAAGACCACTGCCTGCCGGTATACAGTCAGGCACTATTAAATACGTTGGCAAAAAAGTAAGACTTGCAAAGGGATATACAGTAAGAGGGTTGGCAAAAGCAACAAGCATTGCACCAAGTTCAATAACAAAATGGGAGAATGGACACAACCTGCCAGATCTTACATGTGTTGGAATACTTGCTCAGGTGCTTAAAGTTTCACCATGGGATCTGCTTGAATATAACGTTATGCCAAAATCTGCATAAAGGAAGTGTATAAATGAAAAAACGTAAACTATTTACTGCAGCAGTATTTCTGTCAGCAGGACTGCTACTTACAGGCTGCATTTACAAACCAACTACAAAGGAATGTGTTGCCGGGTATCTTGAAAATATATATCATAATGACACAAAAGCATTAACAAAGGTGTCTGACATGGATAAAGATGAATGCCAAAAGCTGCATGACAAATACATTAAAGAAGAAGTTACAGCTCTCCAGTCAGCATTAGGTGATGATAATAAAATGTCTGATAAAGCAAAGAAGGCCTATAAGAGTGCAGTGGAAGCAGCTTACAGTAAAGCTGATTTTACTGTAACAGACGTAAGTCAGACTACTGAAGATATTTATTCTGTAACAGTTACCTGCAAAAAGGCAAACATATTCAAGCCAGCAATGGATAAATTTGACAAAGCAATATCTAAGATGACTGAAGTGGAAGCAGGCAGCATGGATTACAATGACAGAGTTATACTAATGAGCAAACAAATAAAGCAGGTATGCGAGTCTGATATAAAGTATGACAAAGAAGAAACCATTAAAATGGCAGTCCAGAAAGACGGAAAAGAATATAATTTTGCCAAGAAAGGCATGGCTAATCTGGAAAATGGACTGTTTGATATTGGTAGCGAGAGTGCAGAAGATAAATATTGATTATAGGCTAAACAGGAAAAAGAAGAAAAAGACATTTGGAGGAATATTATGGGAACAAATATATTAGTATATCCGGTAATTCTATCTAAAAACGGTGACGGATATTTCGTCACAGTACCTGATTTTACTATCAATACTGAAGGAAAAAATATTGCAGATGCGATTGCTATGGCCAGAGATGCAATTGGACTTAATGTTTTACAGCTTGAAGCTAATAACGTAACAGTCCCAGAACCATATTCACAATATTTTCAAGTGCAGGATGATGATATTTTAACACTTGTAGATATTGATATAACTGACTATAGAAATAAATATGAAAATCGTACAGTTAAAAAGAATTGCACTATACCATACCGTTTGAATGCCGATGCAGAAAAAACTGGTATTAATTTTTCTCAGCTGTTACAGGAAGCTTTGAAACAAAAACTTTATGGCTGATTGTGAGCCATTGAATATGACAAAGAAAAAACCATTAAAATGGCAGTCCAAAAAGATGGAAACGAATATAATTTTACCAAGAAAGACATAATTAATCTGGAGAATGGACTGTTTGATATTGGAGATGAGGGTGCAAAAAAAATAAGTGTTGCAAAATAGAAAAAAATATGATATATATAAAATGTTTTAGATCAGTGGATTTATATTCTATAATAAAAAAAGATAAGAATTAATTTTCTTATCTTTTTTTATACATTAATTCCATACTGTCTTGATAATATAATCTTAAGCGCATCAAAAATATATTGTACATCTTCTTTTGTAACATTTTGAGGCATAGTAAAAACAACTTTTTCTTTATTTGCAGATGGGATTGAAATTTGAGTGGTTGAAATATTTATACTATTTTCAGTTTTAAACATATATTAATCCTCCAGTTCATTATATTTTCATTATATTCAAAATTATGAAAAAATCAATAAGTATTAATATTCATACATTATTCCTGTCATTCTACGCATTCCATATTTATCATATGGGCACAAAAACAAATCTAACGAAAGGAGTGACATAAATCATGAATGTAAAGCGAAGATTAATAGTAATGGGATTGATATTAAGTTTTATAATATTGATTTTTGGAGGACAAAACCCTGTAACTGTAATGGCTGATGATACTAAAATAGTAGAAACTGTTGGTTCAGGTCCTTGTTGGAGTAGTAGTGGTTCATGGAATAGTTGGAAAAATTGGTATATTAACAAAGGGTATACTATTAACGGATCTGGGAAAACAATATTATGGTGGAATAGAAAAGATCATGAAGCATGGTGGTTGGGAGTCAAAGATAAAAACGGAAATTCGAAATGGGCTTTATTGTTTGATGGTGTTCAAACAACTTCAGGCAATTATATTACTCGATATAATGGATGGATGCCGGTACGCGAGGGAAAAGATATAGTCTGGTACTATTTAGATAATGAAGGGTGCACATACACTAATATGTGGTTACATACAAGATGTGTAGATTCAAATTATAAAGCTTCAGATAAACATGGTTATTTTTATTTTGACGGAAGTGGTAGATTACAAACAGGATGGCTTCGAGACAGCAGTGGCGGATGGTACTATTCAGATAGTCAAGAGGGCAGCGTAAATCCCGGCATAAGTGAACATGGCGGATTGTCTTGGACAACGATAAAAAATCCAACGTCATACGAGAAAGATGGCCTTTATAGTAATGGATTATATTATCTTAACGGCTTGAATGTTGTAACAAATGTGTATAGAATGAACACTAATGGCTCTTATGATTATATAGGAAACACAGTAAACAATATCAAAGTTGGAGATGGCAATGACCAAATAAATCCCCTAAAAGAAAAGACGATAAATGCAGATACAGATTACGTAAATAAGCAGATTTATAATTCAAAAGGATTGTTTATTAATACAAATGCAGAAGGAAGCTGTGTTCAGCAACAAAATCTGGCTTTGAAAAATGGTAATTATAAACAGATAAAAATCAATGAATTTACATATTATATTGACAGGAAAAAATTCACTTTAACTCAAAATATAAATAGCGATACAGAAACGACTAAAACATCATCAATATATTTTGAAGGCGCAACAACTATTGAAGATCCATCTGCCAAGGCAGGATATACATTTACTACATGGAATCTACAAGGAAATGAAAGTGAATTGAATGACAGAACATTTGTAATGGGAGATGAGGATGCTGTCCTTACTGCCCAGTGGACAGCAAATGTGTATACAAACAGTATAGGACATTGGGCTGGTGGATTTGAAAATCATGAAGGTAATAATGGTGGCGAAAATGACGCATTTAAGTTGAACACAATAAAATTTCAGTCACCGTATGGAAGAAAGTTTACTATGGACTCTACCAAAGCTGTTAAAATTCCTAATGGATTTAATCTAGGCAAAGACTTTAATACACCTGCAATTGATGATGGTATGTGGAAAATCTATTCATTAGGTACGATAATACAACAAAAAGCGTTTGATATGTATTTTGAATACTATTATTATCCGGTAAATTACTCAATAACCTACAACCTGAACGGTGGCATAAATAATAGCTTAAACCCATCAACATACAATGTACTTTACGGAGTAAGCCTTAAAGCTCCAACTAGAACAGAATATACGTTCACAGGTTGGTATGATGAAAATGGTAATAAAATTACAGGTATAAATGAAGGATGCAATGCTACATTCAGCAGCGTCAATGATTTGTATGCTAAGCTTGCCAAAAGAACCACTGGCAACAAGACTCTGACGGCACATTGGTCATACAACCCAGTAAGCGTCAAAGTGCCTCAGGTACTTATCGCAAATCATGCTGGATCATCACAATTCCGTGTTAAATGTGATGATCTTAAAGCTGGCAATATCAAAATATCAGTTCCAAACAGCTTTCTGTATAAGCAGTCAGGCAAGGCTAACGTGACAGCCGCAATAACAGCAAAAAGTGGTAACAATACTATTACACCGACTAACAAAGTTTGCGTATATAATATAACGACTCAAAACGGATTATCGGCCGGATGCTGGAGTGGAAGTTTTAACATTGGACTCACGCTGACAAAGAAATAAAGAAGAATAAATACCGTAGAGATAAAAGTCTTTGCGGTATTTATTTTTTTTAACTGACATACACATAAAACTAACCATAAATATACATATAAATATACACATAAACATATTATAAATTTCTCCTCGAATAGGTCTATACTCCTATCTCTAAACGTGCTATAATAAAATACACAAAAATTCCATTTCTCTTTGGACAAAATTAAATAGTGGAATACTATATATATGTAAGAACTAATAACAAACACAATATATAGGATTACATATATATTTTATTAAAAAGGAGCATAAACACATGAAGAAACGAACGGCAGCTGCATTCATAGCAGCAATGACAATTACAACACTTACGGCCTGTGGAGGGCCTAAACAGCTTTCAAAGTCTGTAACAGTGGAGCTTGGTAAGAAAGACGGCATCAAGGTAACAGATATACTTGATGTAAGCAAAGACAAGGCTAAGGATGTAAAAGTTGACACCAAGAAAGTAAACTTTTACAAAGAGGGTAAGTATGACGCAACACTTACTTACGACAAGAAGGAGTATAAGATAACTGTTAAGATTAAGGATACAGTGGCACCGGAAGCAACAGCCAAGGAGAGCATTACAGTACAGACAGGAACTGCAGTTCATGTAACAGACTGTCTGGATAAAGTCACTGAGGCATCAGGCAATATAAAGGCTGAGTTTGAAACAAAGCCTGAGGCAAACAATGCTCAGGGAACAGAGACCACTGAGTCTACAGAAACAGCAGAATCAACAGAAGCACAGGCAATTTCTGTAGGTGACGTAAATCTTTCAAGCAATGATGAGATTACATATGTTACAGCAGGAGATTATGACAACAATATTGTTGTTACAGATGATGCCGGTAACGAGACAAAAGTGCCTGTAAAGATTTCTGTTATCAATGCACCTACCATAAATGGAGTTACTGACAAGACTATTACTGTAGGCGATACAATTGATTACATGGCTGGTGTCACAGCAACTGATGGCAAAGGTGCTGATATAACAAGTTCAGTGCAGGTAGATAGTTCGGCAGTAAATACAGGTGCAGTTGGAACATATCAGGCAGCATATACTGTTGTTGATGACAATGGCTTGCATAATAGCGCTGTCAGCAATATTACTGTAAACGCTCCAGCAGAAAAATCTTCTGATAATTCTGGTGATACAGATAATGGCAATGCAGGAACTTCTGACAATAAGAGCAATAAAGGTTCAAGCAGAAAGAATAAAAGCTCAAAGAAAAATTCTTCATCAGGTAGCAGTTCATCAGCAGGCAGTTCTTCTGGCTCACAGTCATCATCTAATGGCGGTGGTTCAGCAGCAAGTCAGCCAGCTAATCCTAAAGCTGGTGTAGCTGAAACTTTGTATGATGGTTCAGTTGCCCACGGTATTACTGCTGAAGAAAAATCACACATTGATGGTATTGTACAGAAATGGCTTAGTGGCGGATGCAGCGGAGCTGATGCTGAAAATGAAGCTGGCAATTATTTGATAAGTAGAGGATATAGCATTAGTTCTTCAGATAGTTGTAAGGACGCATTAATAGTCGTTCCAAATGGCGCTAATTATACTCTTAACGGTAAAGCATATGGTCTTTATTATTATGGTAAGTTATACACCACTGGCGAAATGAATGGCGACGATAGAATTGCATATATAACAAATTTCAGTATATCTCAGTAAAAATAGATATTTTAAAAGAGTTCTTTGTAAAAGAAGGACTCTTTTTTTTTTATCCAAATAACTTGGCCTTTTCAAATTGTTAACAGATTTTCCTGTTAAAATGATTTGTCTTTTTAAATCACTAACTGATAGTTTTTTTCTGTCATTTATCGAAATCCATATATATTATAAAGCGTTTTGTTTACGACTCGGCGGATATATATCCGTAATTTTACAAAATCTAAGTTTGTAAATAGTAAACAGAATTAATTTAGCAACCTGATTAAAAGGCTGATGCACTATAGTATCAAGGAGAAACCGTCATGATGAAAATTACTAAAAGAAAAATCTTAAATGTATTACTACCTGTATTTATGTTTGCAATAGCATTTATTATAGGCATGAAAACTGACGTAAAGGCAGGAACATGGGACAATGCTGCCGATTACTACAATACATATGGCGACAGATGTATATTTTCCGTAGTAAATGGACAACCTCGAGTGTATTTTGGCTCTGCTGGAACAATAGCAGTTGCAGGACACACCAGATACAGGACTATTGGCTGGAAAGTAAGTCTATATCAGAATGGAAATTATCAGGAATCTGTTTATTGTAGTTTAAACGGAAACTATATCAATAAATTTCCAAGTTCAAATTCAAATGGTACTGAATATAATTTATATTATATAAACTTCGATAGCCTTAAATCGCGTTTCAGTAATCAGGCTGCCATCAATAGTGGCGCCGGTACGCTGTATTTTGACGCTGTAATGAGTATAGTGCCTGCAAACTCAAATACACCTAATGGTACCATTAACGACTGGGGCAATACAACAGGCGAAGTGTATGATACATTTGAAGGTATTTCAAAAGCTAGAGGCTGGGGACATCCTGATGATTTAAGACATTATTACAATAAATCTCCTGAAGGATTATACAGAAATGTATATGTTTATAAAGGAACAGGCATTTCAAGTGTATCAGGAAGCGGTACTTATGTTTACGGTGCTTGGGCAACAATCAGTGCAACATGCTCTACAGGATATGATTTTAATTACTGGTCAAACAGTAGCAGCAGTTCAAGCTCATTTGGTGTCAAAGTTACAAGTGATTTAAGCTATACCGCTTACGGAAAACCTCAGACATATACTGTTTCTTACAATGCAAATGGCGGTACAGGTGCACCGGGAAATCAGATTAAGACATATGGTTATGTTTTAACTCTTTCGTCTCAAAAACCTACCAGAACAGGATATATCTTTAATTACTGGGATGGAAGCGATGGTGGCACTTATTATCCGGGATCATCTTTTGGAACTGATGCTGATACAGTACTGACTGCGCATTGGACACCAATTACATATTATGTTTCATATAACAAGAATAAACCGGGTAAGGCAAGTCATGATGTGTCAGGAATTATGACTAATTCTAAACATGCTTATGATAATGGTATTAGTGGAAATGGATATTCAAACTGTTTAAGTTCTAATCAATTTAGTTTAAAAGGTTGGAGTTTTAAAAACTGGAATACTAAAGCTGATGGAACGGGCGTATCATATTCAAATAATAGTAATATAAAGAATCTCACTGAGAAAAACGGAGAGGTTGTTACATTATATGCACAGTGGGAACCCAATATATATATGCTTCTTTTTGAAGATGAAGATGCTACAACTCCGGGGTCATTAATGATTTATGAAAAATATGATCATGGCTGGTATAACGATCAAGACACTAAAAATAAGATAACAAACATTACTATTCCAAAAAAAGTAGGTATGGAATTTAAAGGATATAACACAAAAGAAGATGGAACAGGTACAAAATATATTGATGATAAAGGCAATATACTTGCCTCAGATCATGCCTTTGACTCACAATATTTATACGTATACGCTCAATGGACGCCTGCTACTTATAAAGTAGATCTTGACAATCAAGACGCTACAATAGCAGGAACAAAAGCAATGTATGAAAAATATAGTGTAGGATTTTTCTCTAACAGTGTTACAACTACAAAATTTACAAACGATAAAATAACTATTCCTGCAAAATCTAATTATACATTTGCTGGTTATTGGACAAAACAGAATACATGGGAAACATCATTAGGCGAAAAGATTATTAATAACGACGGTACTATCAATAATGTAAATACTAAGTTTGTTGAAAATTCAAAATTATATGCGAAATGGATTCCAAACGATTATACTGTCACACTTGATAGTCAGGGAGCTGACATATCTAAAGGTTCCAGTGCATTTTATGAGAAGTATGATCATTTTAATTATACAACATCAAAAACAACTGGAGATTCATGGGGCGCAAAAAACGTATGTGAATATTTTAATTATACAGGTGCTGCGCAATATTTTATAGCACCAGCCACAGGCGAATATCAAATTGAAGCAGCAGGAGCTTGGGGTGGACAAAAGGACGCTATAGATAATGAAAAATATTTTAAATTTGGCTGTGGTGGAGGTGCATCCGGTACAATAAAACTTAACGAAGGTGATATTTTATATATTTATGTCGGTGGTGCCGGTTCAGAAAATGACACAAAAGGTGGCTACAACGGTGGAGGCGCTTCTGGATTATATGGATATTCGGGCGGAGGAGCTACTCATATAGCAAAAATAGGTAGAGGAACCTTAAGCAATTATAAAAATCATGTAGACGATTTAATTTTAGTTGCAGGAGGAGGTGGCGGTTCTACAATGTGGTATGACGATATAAGTTACATTGTATGGCCAGCTTATATTGAGGGCGGAAATGGAGGAGGCACTAGCGGAGAAAGTGCAAAAACAAATGATATTTTATACAATATTATTAATAGTAAACCAGCTGGAGGTGGTTCTCAAACGAATGGAGGAACAGCAGGAATAACAGCGATAAATAATTCTTCTGCGTTAGGTGAAAATGGAAGTTTTGGAAAAGGAGGTAATGCGAAAAAATCCACAACATTGGTAAATGCATATAATACTGCTCTAAAAAAATATTATGACGAAAATAACTCAGAATATCTTCCTTTAAAATATGATCCAATAAAAGATAGTTATGGCGCAGGAGGAGGAGGAGGTTACTATGGTGGCGGATCAACATGCACAGGAAACAGTGGCGGCGGTGGTTCTGGATTTATAGGAAAAGATATAACCAATGGAGAATTAACAACGATTGGCATATGGACAAATGAATCCAGATATACCGGTAATGGCTCTGTTAAGATAACATATAAAGAAGTAAAAACTACCACAAATTCATCTACCAAAATAATTCTTCCTAAGAAAGCAAATTATACTTTTAATGGATATTATACAGACAAAAATGGAACCGGAGATCTCATTGTAGGCGCTGATGCTCAGATAACAACACCAGCAAGTTACTTTACAAAAGATACAACAGTTTACGCAAGTTGGACAGAAAATGATAAATATAATATTACTTATGTCGCAAACGGTGGATACTATCCGAATCATAATACCTTGTCTGTAACTGATAGTAATATTTATTATAATCAATCATACACAGTACGAGATAATCCATTCAAAAGAGATGGATATAAATTTAAAGGATGGAGTAGCGATCCAGATACATATATAAAATTATGGGATGTTAATCAAAAACTCAATTATCCTTATAAAAAGAGTATTACGGCATATGCTTATTGGGAACCTAATGATGTTAACTATACAATAAACTATTTCAAACAGAAATCTGATGATTCGTATAGCAATGAACCTGATGCCACAGAAATACGAACAGCTAAATCCGATAGCATTGTCATTGCTACACCGACAACGGATAAAACTATTTTTGATGATACAGGTTATATACTAAATAATGAAAAATCATACTGCGATACAAAAAGCTATAATTCAAAATCCTATGGTTCCTTTATTGTAAAAATAAGACCAGACAGAAAAACTGTTATTAATTATTATTATACAGCACAAACATATACATTAATTCTTAAAGTTGCAGATGGAGATGAAGGATTTCAGCAAAATGATGATGGATCTTACAAGTTATATGGAGCTGGTACATATAAATATGGAGAAGACGTAAACATAGATGCATGGGTAAAATCAGGATATAAATTTTCAAAATGGATGAAAGGATCTTATATTACTTATTCAACGCAAGCAAATACTGTTTACAATACAACTTTTGAATTATACGGAACTGTCACGCTGACTGCTTATTCAGAAAAGATTCCAACTCCTCCGGGAGATATTGAAAATCCACCAACAATAGTGCCGAAACACACAATAACAATAAATCATTATTATCAAAATAGCTCCGGTGGATACGATATTCATAGTGAAGATACAACAAAAGAGTATATAGAAGAAAATGTTATATACACACCTAAATATAAGACTCTCATAAATAGTGGATATTATCCAAAAGAAATGAAAAACGCATTAACGGGAGAGGATTTATCTAACGGTTTTATTGTAACAAAAGATACAACTGTTAATGTTTATTATGACAGACTGCAGTATAAGATAGTTACAGAACGTTATGTGGACGGTGTATTGTATGATACTTTTGCTGAGAATGCTTACTACAATGAGCAGTACACGGTTAAAGGCCTTGACCTTAAGAAATGTAATCTCACAGGATATAAACTTGATAAAATAGCTGTTCCGGGATTTGGAAATGTGAACTCATTTACAGTTACCGGAAATATACCAAAGGAAAATCCTATTAAAGTTTATTATATTCCAAGAACATTTACTGTAACATTTAATGCAAACAGTGGAAATATTACAGATAATAATAAATCTGTAACAACTGCTCAGCGTACAGTGAAGTATAATCATGAGGATAATAATAATGTTTCATCATTAAATCCTGTAAAGACTGGTTATACTTTTATTGGATGGTACGAAAAAGTTAAGAATGAAGATGGCTCAGACGGAGAAATTCAGGTATATAATGCTCAGGGTAATTGCAGTAACAATGGAATTCACTGGAAAGACAGTAAATGGATTAAGGAATCCAATGTTACGGTATATGCACACTGGAAAGCTAATAATTATACCCTTACGCTGGATGCAAATGGCGGATATCTGGACGGCGGAGCTCTTGAAGACGGAAAAGCAAATACAGTTGCAACATTATCACCAACGTATGACAAAACAACGTTTAATGATGTAGGAAATCTAAATCCGCAGAGAACCGGCTATACCTTTGAAGGCTGGTATACCACAAAGAACAATGGAACACAGATATATGATAAGACTGGTAAATGCAGAAACGATGGAACATACTGGAAAGACAACAAATGGCATTATGCTGGTAATGCAATATTGTATGCACACTGGACTCCAAATACATATACTGTAAGCTATGATGCAAACAGTGGTACTGGAACAATGAAATCTGATACAGCTACATATGACAGTCCTTATACAACAAGAAACAATGAGGGATTTAAAAAGACTGGTTATACTTTTAACGGCTGGAATACAAAGACAGACGGTACTGGTGAAGACTGGACTGGAAGAATTGGCAAGCCGTTTAATTGGAATTATGCTCATGATGTTAAATTGTATGCACAGTGGAAGCCAAACGAGTACGTAATAGTATTTGATAAAAATAAACCAGATCCAGAAAATAAAGCCCAGAATAATAAGTATGTTCTGGCAAGTAATGATGTAAAGGGTACCATGAACAATCAGCCAATGACATATGATAAGAATAAAAATCTGGATGAAAATAAATATAAGCTTACCGGATGGACATTCACAGGCTGGAACACAAAAGCAGATGGTAGTGGAACTCCTTATGAAAATAAAGCAAGCATTAAGAACCTTACATCAGAAAATAATGCAACTGTTATACTGTATGCCCAGTGGAGACAGAATACCTACACTGTAGAGTATCATGCTAAATATCCAACTGGTGTAAATCATGACAGCAAGATTAATGGAACTATGCCAGCAACAGATTTTAAGTATGACGATCCGAAAAAAGCTCTGGAAAAGAATAAATATACTCTTGAAGGATGGACATTTAATGGCTGGGACGAATATGAGCCTAAAAAGACATCATACGATGATGAAGAGTTAGTAAGTAATCTTACAGAGAAAGATAAGGGAAAGGTTATTATCTATACAAGATGGAAAGATGACACTGCTCCTGATAAAAATGAGACTTATTTACAGGTAACTGACAGAAATGGACAGACAGTATATTCTGACAAGGCTTATGCAAAGGACAGGAATAAAGGCACTCTTTATACATATAAGAATGATGTCAGCGTTAAGAATGTCAGCCCATGGACTGATTCATGGGATACACAATGGCTCAACAACCCTGTATACATAAATCTTTACTCACACGACAAAGGCTCCGGAATTGATCGTCTCACTGTTTACAATCTGACAGAGAACGGTTCTAAGTATTATGAAAGAACGTCATTTACAAACATCTATGATAATGTAAGTACCATAGAAACCAATAATAAGGCGTTTAGCACAAACAAAGCTACAAAGTTTAATGGTACTGCTGCAGATAAGTCAGGTAATAAGACAACAACTAGAGCAATAACAGTCAAGATAGACACTAAGGCGCCAACCGGAAACTTTATAGTAAAGACCGGCACACTTAAGAATCCTTTAGCTGGAACCACAAGTATGATTTATGACAGTAATGGAATGGTGACAGGAGTTAATCCGGAAGGAATGAGAACAGAAATTACAGCAACAATTTCTGATAATGGAAATGAGAATTCTGTTTCAGGAGTTAAGCATGTCTGGGCGGTTGTGACTGATATGGAAAATGTAAATATTTCCAAATCTTATAAGTGTAATCGCATATCCGGTGACAAATATAATGGCACATACATCGCAGTGGACGAAAGCGGAAACAAGCCAAATCTTTACGAAGATTTTAGTACAAGTAGAAAACTTAAGGTTAAAGTATATGCCTGCGATGAAGCTGGCAACATAAGTGTCTATAAGGACAGAGAGCCAAGCAATGATCCAAATAAACCAACGTCAGTAACTCCACCTTCATCTGACCCGGAGAACAATATTGTTACAAACATCAGTATGTGGAGTCAGATTATAAGAGATGACAAGGAAGTACCAGATACATCATATGCTATTGGCAAGGATGGAAAAGATAAAGACGGTCATTCAGCAGAAGGACCTGCATTCTTACTCAATCAGTCCGGTAAAGTTCATATTGTAACATATGGATATGTAGAAGCCGTTGATGTAAGTTTCCCACCTGCACTTCAGGCAGCAGCACAGACTGATGTTGCAAAGGGACAGACTGTAAAGAATCTTGGTACTATTGCAAATGTGGATGGTGCTTATGTGGACAACAGACTTGCATTAAGCGGAGACTGTGCAAGAATAACAGATTATCCGTTTATTGTTCCGCTTTATCTGGATGATACAAGTGTTAAGGCGTATGAAACAAACGGTGACAAATGGCTAGATGGAATAACAAATGGAATAAAATTTCCAGCTTATATACCAACGGCAAACACCTATATGCCGAAAAAGGCTGATGGAACTTATGACATTAAAACTGTTGATACAGTTGAAATTCCATATAAGGGAAGCAGAACAGTATCAGGAGCAACAGTTCCTATAGAGCCTTACAATAAGAACGAATGTGATCTGAGAACAACAGCATCATTCTATTGTGCAAAGGATTACGCAAGCAAACAGATAATATCAATTACCGATAAGCTTCATACCCATCTGGTAAACTAAACAATTTTAAGGACATGGCAGAAATGCTGTGTTCTTTTTATTTGTGTACATATAATTATACACATAATTATACATATAATTATACACATAATTATACATATATTTATACACATAAATATATTATAAAATTCTTCATATTAGTCCTATACTCCTACGTGGAAAAATGTTATACTAATATCATATATAAAAATCATCATTGTCTTTGGACAAAATAAAATAAATGAATACTATATATATGTAAGAACTAATAGTAAACACAATATATAGTTAGATGTAAAGGAGTATAAACAATGAAGAAACAAACAGCAGCTGCATTCATAGCAGCAATGACTATAGCTACACTTACCGCCTGTGGAGGACCAAAGCAGCTTTCAAAATCGGTAACAGTGGAACTTGGAAACGAAAAAGGCATCAAGGTAACAGATATACTTGACATCTCAAAGGATGAGGCCAAGTCTGCAAAGATTGATGCAAAGAAAGTTAATTTCAACAAGGAAGGCAAATATGAAGCCACTATTACCTATGACAAGAAAGAGTACAAGGTAACAGTGAAGATTAAGGATACCGTGGCACCGGAAGCAACAGTAAAAGATTCGATAGTAGTGCAGACAGGTAATCCTGTAAGAGTAACTGACTGTATATCTGAAATCAAGGAAGCATCAGGTGTGGCGGATGCCAAATTCAAGACAAAGCCTGACACAGCAGCACAGGTAACAACAGAGACATCAACAGAGACAACTGCATCGGACGATTCAGGTACTGAAAGTGCTGCAAGCACAGAAAAGGATGCAAGTTCGGCAGTATATGCTATTGGAGACGTGTCTCTTTCAAGCAATGATGAGATTACATATGTAGAAGCAGGAGACTATGACAACAGTATTGTTGTAACAGACAATGCGGGCAACGAGTCAGAAGTGCCTGTCAAGATTTCTGTGATTGCACCTCCAACTATTAATGGAGTTACAGATAAGACTATCACTGCTGGCGAATCAATTGACTACATGGCAGGTGTTACAGCAACAGACGGTAAAGGCGCTGATATAACAAGCTCAGTTACTGTTGACAGCTCTGCTGTAAAAACTGACACTGCTGGAAGCTATCAGGCTACATACAAGGTTACTGACCAGTATGGGCTTACAAGTAGTGCAACAAGTAACGTAACAGTTAATAACAAACCTCAGGAAGATTCTAATCAGGCAGTTGCTGACAATGGTGGAAGCGGTTCAAGCAACAGTTCATCAGGCAAGAAGAACCATAAGAAGAATAATTCAGGCAGCCAGTCGTCTGGCAGCAGCAATAAGAGCAACGGCTCATCAGGTGGTAGTCATCACTCATCTGGCAGCAGTAACAGTGGTCAGCAGGCTTCTAATGGTGGCGGCAGTTCATCAGGCGGAAGCAGTGCTGCAGAAACACCTAAACAGGATGAGGGTGATTATGTGACAGATTGTGATGGAAACAAAATTAAGGTTGACAAGTCTAAGTGGAAGTATGATTTAAGTGAAGCAAATAGACTTGGAAGTAATGGCCTTTGGGCAAATGGAGAACCAATTACATCTAATGATATAACATCTAATTGGCATAGTGATGGAACTGAGACAGATGCTTCGAGATATTTAACAGCGGCTGGATATTATTAATTGCATTTTATTTTAAGCATAATTTAAAAGACGTATTCTTATGATACTAAATAGTATTTGCCTTAAAGAGAACTTATAGAAATGTAGGTTCTCTTTTTTTTGTTATAAAATTTGGTTCTTTCAAATTGTTAACAGATGTTTTTCTATCATAATAGATATTTTTATCTGTAATTTTGCAAAATCCAACTATATAGAAGTTCAATTTATAAGGAGGTTAACTCACAAATGCACGGCAAAATCAAGAATATTTTAAAGAAAACCGCGTTATTACTGGTATTGGGATTTACCTGTGTCTCAGCAATGTCTATTGGAAAACCGCAGGAAGTGCAGGCGGCCAGTCATATTTATAAGAATAAGACATTTCACGTATATGCAGAACATGCGGTGAGAATAAAATCTTATTATAGTGATGATAAGATTAGTCAAAGTAAGAAACCGGAATGGAACAATCGTGGTTATGGTACTATCACTATAATATCTAAAGGTCAAGTAAATCACGATGGCGGAAATTATTTTGATTATGAAGTCACGATGAGTAATGTTGACGTTAAAAATAAAACACCATATATAGGTATTTTTGCATCTATAGATAATAATGAAGGTTACTACCCTGTTAGCGCACGTATCACTAAATGGAATAATGATAACGGTTGTAATGTAAAAGCAAATGAATATAAACAGCTTGAAGAAACACTTGACGCTAATGATAAATTATTTGCTTACATTGGTTATTCCTTCACTGGTACCGAAATGGAAGTAAGATTTGACCAGTATAAATTTAATGTAGCTTATGACTTAAATGGCGGACAGGGAAACAATTCAACGCAGGAAAACAAGTTTAATCGCGACAAGATAGGTGTAACCTTGCATGGAGCACCAAGCAGAACAGGTTATCAGTTTACAAAATGGAGATGTAACAGAACCGAAGACGATGGAGAATACAGTGCCGGAAGCAATTATTATCCAAAAGACTGGAAAGATGGTCATCTGCTTAATTCGATTATTATGACAGCACAGTGGGAAGCAAATAAGTATTATGTTACATACAAGCCTAATAAACCGGGCAATGCATCGCATGACGTAACAGGAACAATGCCAGCAAGGACAGAGTTTAGATATGACACTGGAAAAGAACTTGACAACAATCAGTATAATCTTACAGGCTGGACATTCACAGGCTGGAATACAAAAGCTGATGGCAGTGGAGATTCATATACTAACAGCCAGACCGTTACAAATCTCACGTCAACAAATGGTGCAACAATAACACTTTATGCACAGTGGGAAGCCAACAAATACAGGATTAATCTTGAAAAGATGGCCGGTGAAAATGGAACAGACTTCTTTTATGAGAAATATGACACAGGATTTTACAGTGATGAAAACTGTAAGAACAAGATCAAAGACAAGAAAATTAAGGTACCATCAAGAGTTAACTACAAGTTCAATGGCTATTTCACAGAGAAAAACAATGCAGGAACAGCCGTTATTGACACAGATGGAAATATAAAATGTTCTGATAATTTTTTCCCTGACAAAATTGATATTAATGACGGTAAACCTCATTACGAAGATACCACCAGTACAGTATATGCATCATGGATTCCTGCTACGTATAAAATAACTCTGGATGACAATGGTGGCTGGGGAGGTTCAGGTGCTATTTATGAGTGGTTTAATACCGGATATTATGCAGACAAGAATCACAATCAGGGTATATTCTCAGTAAAAATACCTGAAAGAACAGGATATAAATTCTGCGGATATTGGACAAGGAAGAACAATTCACTGAATACAGATGAACCTATGCTTGAAAACACATATAAATGGCTTGTTGATGGAACCGTAAAAATTGGTGACAATGGAAGCCTTAGCAATTTAAGCAGTACAGATTTTTCAAAGAATACCACTCTTTATGCTTTATGGGTACCAAAGGAATTTACTATTACATTAAGCTCAGAGGATGCTGATATATCACATGGAACACCAAAGTACACAGAAGTGTATGGTTATTATAATTATGCCAATGTTCCAAAGGTATCCACTAACGGAGCTACAAAAGAAGATACACCTTCATCAAAGTTTACAGGAGGCTGGGAAACATTTACAGCTCCATATACCGGAGAATATACATTTACTGACGGCAATGGAAATTCCAAAAAGGTTACACTTAAACAGGGTGAAACCATTAAGATATACAACAGCACAAACTAAAAAAAAAGGAGAAAACAAATGTCAAATTTAAAGGAAAAAGCAAAACTTAACAGAAAAAAGCTTTTATCAGCAGCTGTTATTGCAGTGTGCGGTATTGCTGGATTAGGTTATGCATGCATGACTAATTCTCCAAAAGAAAATATTACGATTGCAGACAAAGGCAAATATATATCGTCAGATACAGGCTCCAGAGAAATCACAAATGAAATGTATGATTTTAACAAGGTATCATCCCATAAGATTATACAGTCAGCAGTTTCTTTGGAAGAGTCAGACAGTGTCAAATCGCTTGGAAACAATATGTATATGGTTCCAAGTGATTATACTGACGAAAATATTACAGAAACATACAGTGATGATGTTATTACTGTAAGCGGAAATGCTGCAGGCTCTGAAATCAAAAACGAGTATGACAGTCAGGAGTCTGCTTTGAAAAAATATCTTGATGGAGAAAATACTACAGGCAATGATTTACGCGTAGCTGTGATTGACTCGGGTATTTCAGGATATGGCACTGACAACAGAATCTTGAAGGGCGCTAATTTCTCAGCAACAGGTGGTGATGATTTTTCGGATGATAATGGACATGGTAATGCCATGGCTGGTATTATTTCAGAGATGACTGCTGACAATGTAGATTTGATGCCGGTCAAAGTTATTGACTCATCAGGCCGTGGAACGGTTGCTTCCTTATATAAAGGAATAGAATATGCCGTGGAGCAGGATGTTGATGTAATCAATCTTTCTGTCGCTACAGCATCAAGTGACAGTGGACTTATAAAAAAGGCAGTTAAGGATGCAGTGGATGCAGGAATAATAGTTGTTGCTGCCGCCGGTAACTATGGAACAAACACAGATTATTATTCACCTGCAAATATTAGTGAAGTTATTACTGTTTCATCAGTTGATAATGACCTCAATCCATCAGAGTTTACAAACTATGGAAGCTGTATTGACTATGCTGCAATTGGCGAGACCGAAACGGCATCAGGCACATCAATATCAGCAGCAAAGGTTACAGGTATTGTTTCTTTATTAAAAGGTGTTGACAAAACATATTCAACAAATGATATTGAAACAATTCTTGATAAATATGCTGTTAATACAGGTAAGAATAGCCAGTATACAGGAAGAGGAATACTTGCACTTGAAAATGTAAATACCAATAAGGTTGAAGAAAAGAAAATAGAAGACAAAAAGGAGCAGTACGAACCTTTAATTGAAAAAATTAAAAGAGAAACAAAAAAGAAATATAAGAACTGGAATGAATTGTCAGCAGATGATTTGAATGAACTTATCAAGAATGACACTGAAGACCATATAGCTTATTTCTGGCAGGGACTTAATGATGCTGAAAAAGTAGACGTACTAAAAAAGAGCCATTACCTCAATCAGGATATAAGCGTTTTTGATAGCGAAACCAATGAGTCAGCAGAAATGTCATATGCAAAACATCTTGAAAATGATTTTAATTTTAAAGATGAAGTATATACATCTAATTGGCGAGATTTTAAATTATGGGATAGTAATTCTGGATTTTATTATTTAAGATATACAGGAGACGCAACAGGTTATTATCGAGTAAGTATTACAATTGACAGCAATAGTGCACATACAGGTAGATATCATTTATCAGTTGCTTTTCATTCAGGAACTGATATATACAATTCTTTTAAAATAAATAATCCTGAAGGCACTACAGAAGGAGACAATTATTATATCGGAGCAACAACATTTACTATGACATTAGCGAAGAAAGGATATTCTGCCATAACAGCTACAGCAATGGGACCAATAGATCTTCCATATGCCGGATTTACAAGTTCTACTAAACCTAATTGGTATGCGCCAATGTATAATAATCCAGACTGTCAAAAAGTTGGATGGTATAGCGCAGGAGATCATGCTACATGGACATTTGAAAACAATGAAAAACATATCTGGAGTCTAACATGTAATCCAAATGGAGGAACACTTGTTGGAGGCAATTTTAGTACTAATGCTGGAACGTCAAATAGTCATACAGTTAAAGTTACTGCACAACAAACATATTATTATGCGCTGGGTACTGCTAAAAAAGATGGGTATACATTTTTAGGATGGTATACAGATCCTGAAGGAGGAACTCAAGTTTATAATTCAAATGGTTATTTTGTGGTTGGTGATTATTGGAATTTTAAAAACCAGTGGCAATATGCAGGAAACCTTACAATTTATGCCCATTGGAAACTTGCAAACAGGGATGTTACCATCAATCCTAATGGCGGCGTAATCCTTGGACTGCATGATGATATGACGGAGAAATTAAGCTGTCAGATAGGAAGTAATGTAGACGTTTCAAAAACATTCTTACAAGATAAGAATTTTACTATGGAACGTCCGGGATATACCTTTAAAGGCTGGAGTACTGATGCTAACGCTTCAAGCGGTGACACGACATATAAAGTACCTAATGATGATTCTATATTATACGCCATATGGGAACTAAAATCAGGTGAGCAACCGCAGTTCATTAATATGAAGAGCGGTGCAATAAAGGTTTCATATGCTGATTATGATATGAGTGTAGAAAAAATTACAGCAATAGATAAACCGGCCAAGACAGATAATATATTTGACAGATATGATGATGCCAGCAATTATAAGTACATCAGCTCAAATGGAGTATTGCCGGGAAGTGATACATTTAGTCAAGATACTACGCTTTTTGCCAAGTTTACAAATTCACCAGTTCCGGCATCACAGGTATCGCTGACATATATTGGCGCAAATGGAGCAATTAAAACAGAAACATATGATAAAAACACTGAAGTTACTGTTAATCCGCCAGATGGTCTTGATATGAATCAGACAGGACGGAATTTTAGCAAGTGGTATGAAACCGTCGGCACTGATGTAAGTAAAACATATAATAATGGTGATAAGTTTACCATTACAGCAGACACTGTACTTGAGGCCAGATGGACAGCCGCAGATTGTAATATAGCACTTAAATATTTTATCAGAGATATTCAATCAGATAATTATACACATATTGCATCAAAAGATAAGACTATTGCCAAAACATACGGTACAAAAGTAAGTTCATTTATAAATGATTATATTGATAACATTGAAGGATGTCATTATGTACAATATGAAGCTGATAGTCAGGCAGTTGTTAATAATATGACAATTAATCTGTATTATGACAGAAATTCATATGTGCTTCATCTGACGGCAGACGAAGGAATTGATCCAAAAAGTCTTGGTATTTCCAAAGAGGATGCTGAAACAAAGAAAAGTATAGATTTTAACTATGAATATGGTGCAGATGTAACAACGTCTGCAGAAGAAGAAATAGGCTATAGATGGCGTGGATGGACCACATCGCAGGATGCAGCCAGTTTAGAAAAAGAACTTGGTATTGATTTATCTAAAATGAAACTTAAGCTTAATATGCCAGCTCACGATGTTTATCTTACCGCTACAGCTCAAAAAGGCAATTATAAGCTTACAGTTATTCCGCGTGAAAAGAGTGATACTGAAAATATTAGAACAAGCACCGTTTATTGGAATGATTCTGATAAAGAAGAAACTGAAAAGGGCAGTGCTTTTAAACAAGGCGCAAGTAAAGAGATTTATCTTGATTTCAAAGAAAATCGAATTATAAATACACCCGTAAGAAATGGTTATGATTTTGCATACTGGGAGATAACTGATTCAGAAGGAAACATTCAGACTGGCGATACAGCTGCAGTTATGAATAGTAAAATATTTACAATGGGTGCCAAAGATACTGTTATTACTGCACATTGGACTCCTAGAAATGATACAGCATACAAAGTATATCATTGGGTACAGAAACCAACAGGAAATCCAGACATTCTTGATTCAAATAATTATGAATTGAGAAAAGAATGGTCAAATACTTATTATGGAACGTCTGATACATTTGTAACACCTGATGTTTATACAGAAGACGGATTGAAAACTCCAGTTTCGCAAACAAAAAATATTAATGCGAATGGAACAACAAGATTTGATTTTTACTATACAAGATATGGACTTACTATTAATTATAATGCAGGTGTAAGTGATACCGGCAAAAAAGCAGGATTTAAGAATATTCCTCAAAAAGGTACAGATGGAATGTATTATAAGACTGACGAAAACGGTCTTATTTTAACAAGTAGTTCTGCAAATGGAAATTTTGTACCGTTACAGACAACTCTTGTGTATGGTAATGATGTAATGAATGTTAAATCTGCCGATAAGATGAAACTTTATCTCAGAGGCTATGAACTTTCAGATATTGAGTCATGGATTAATGATTATTACCAGATTTATATCTCAAGCAAGCCTAATGGAAATTCAGGTCAGATAGAAAAAATCAAGAAATTAATTGCCAACGGAAATATGCAGATCACTGTTACTGCAAACTGGAATCCAAAAACATATCATATCAATATTGATCCTAGACGTCTTAACCCAAATAGTACAGAGAATGCACTATCAAGAGATACAACAGAGGATAATTTAAACAGCGATGGAACAATTTTGATTCACGAAGTTTATGACCACGGTTTTTATTCAGGAAAAGGCCAGTGTCTCGACAGCGAGCTTATAACAAACCTTCCTGCTATTGCAAAAAGAGAAGGATTTGATCTTGAGGGTTATTTTAATATCAAAAAGCCTGAAACTGATAATTCTGAAGCAGATAACAATAGTGTAAAAAATCGTAAAGAAATTATTACTAACAAAGGAGAAATTCTTATTAGTAACGATTATTATGCAGATGATAACACAAACTCAGAAGATGACAGCGTTACAATTTATGCGCATTGGTTAGACAACAGTGGACCAAGCACTGATGATAAAGATACTTATCTTCAGGCAAGGACAGATGAAACAATTAACAGTAAAGTATATGCAACTGCTACTGCAAATCATGAAGCTATAACTCGAAATGACAATGCAAATGTATTGTTTGGTACAGCTCTCACAACTGATACTTGGTCTACACAATGGATAAACAAAAATCTTATGATAGATTTTCATTCAATGGATACAGGTTCTGGTATCAGGAGACTGTTAACAAAGAATAATACAGATCTTGAGGACCTTAGTAATATAAGCAAATTTAAAGACTGGAATGATTCAACATTCAAACCTACTATTAGTAGAAAAGATGTTTCATCTTATATTACTAATAAGAATGATAAGATTGATAGAACAGAGGGTTCTGAAACATACTACGGTATTGCAACAGACAGATCTTCAAATCTTACAGAAACTAAAATTCTTACAACAAAAATAGATAAAACCGCACCTGACGGAAATTATACTATTAAAACTGGTACTCTTATCAGTGCTCTCAATAGTAATTATTGTGCAGGAAGCGGCACCAGTCTTCAGATTGATGAAACAGCTGGAACCATGTCAGTTAATGATGATGGAATGAGAACTGAATTAAAAGTAACTGTTACTGATAAAAATGGAAATGGAAATGCAACAACAGATGTATCAGGTGTTAAATATGTATGGATGAATGTTTATGATTCATCAAAGTCAGAAGATATTGGCATTACATATATTTGTCACAAAGTATCAGGTAACAAGTACGACGGTGTATATATAGCAACAGAACTTAGAGCATCGGATATGCAGACTCTGCGTGACTCAAATGTAGAATTTGATAAGAATGTGGATAAGCTGCCAAATCTTTATAAGGATTTTAAGGATGCATCAAAAATTACTGCAAAAATATATGTTTGTGATGAGGCTGGAAATGTAAGAAATATTACAGGAAAAGTTATAAATCCTAAAACACCTGAGCCGGGAAATAAAGGCACATGGGAGAAAAAACTGGATCCACAGCCGGAGACAAATCCACAGCCAGATCCAAACCCTGATAACAATAAGGAAATTATTGAATCAAGAAATATAAGTATCTACAGCCGCATTGAAAGAGATGATAAAAATTCTCCAGTAAATAAAGCAGGCACAGTTTATCCGGTAGTATCATCTGATGAATATGGCCCTAAATTCCTGCTTGGACAGTCTGGAAAAGTACGTATAATAACATATGGCTATGTAAGTACAGTTGATGTGGAATTTCCTAAAGCATTGCAGGAAGCATCTCTTCTTGATGTTGCAAGAGGTCAGTCACTCAAGCTTATGGGAACAGTAAATAAACTTACAGGAACAGATTCTGGAAAAGCCGTTAGTCCTGTAATAAATCTTGACAATATATATACAGCAAATGATTGTACTAGAACTTATGATTATGACTTTACAGTTCCATTATATCTTGGTGATTCAAATATTAGTTTTCTCAATCATGATATAGGTTGGACTACTGAAAATCTTGTGTATAAGAAAACTAAGATTAACACAGTCGAAACAGCGCATAAGAATAATGAAAATGATATATCAGAATCAGCGTTTAATTGTGGAACTGATAAAAAGAAGCCTAATGATCCGAACGATGATGACATAACTAAAATCACTGACAGATTTCGTACACATCTGATACATTAACAAATAAAGAACACAGTATATTACTGTGTTCTTTTTATTATCATTTATAAAAAAAATCCATATATATAGTATATTTAAGAAAGGAAGGGTATTTACTTGAAGGAACAGAAGGATTACGTAATCGTTAAGGACGGACAGTATTTATGCTATTCGACAAAAACACATAGAATCTATTTTGGCAGCAGTAAGGAAGATGTTATGCTGTTTCAGAATGAAAGACAAGCAGACAATATTGCTTATGATTACAGAGCAAAGAAAACAGAATATGTAAAAGGAGGAAAAGAATGTTAAGTATTGAACACATTATGACTTCAATGATGAATGGTCATACTACAGACGAAAAAGAGTATATTGCAGCAGTAATATTTCCTGATGCTATAAGAGCATATATAAAAGACAGGGAATTAAGTCATTTTGAGGAAAATCCGAAAAACGGGCAGGTCTCATATATAGAATTTCCAAATCATATGGATATATCAGCTGATGAAACAAAAGCGTGGATGGGAGATCGCTCAAGACTTGCTGATGATATTGAGAAGGGGCCTCTTGGTCAAAAAACTCATATCGAAACTTACAGAGAGCACAATCAGACGCTTAAAGCAGATAACCCTATTATGTATATAGGCATTGATGATCACCTGAAGCAGGACGTTGTTTATGATAAGTATGTAAGAGATAAAATAGGTCCTGACAGAGCAGCAATATTCAAGGATGAAGATCATGCTATATATGTGGCTGCTGCAAAGATATATAAAGAACAGGGTATACTGTGCAATAGACAGTGGCTCGAGGAAAATATTAAGCCAATTCTTGAAGAAAAGATGCCGGATCTTGCGGAAAACACATTTAAGTATATGCATTTCTCAGATCCACAGTATGAAAAATGGGTTGAAAATGCTGATTTTACACACTTAAATAAAGGACCGTTCCCGCTTAAAGATTATGAGAAGCTTTATGAGGATGTAAATATGTTCATGCAGCATGGAATTGATCCGACAAAAGAGCTTAACAATGTAAAAGAAATGTCATCAGATGTATATATGATTAATGCATCAGAAACAGAAATTAAGCCATTTGCATTTGAAAATAGTGACATGAAAGGTTTATATATTCCAGATAATGTTGAAAGCATTGGCGCTGGTGCATTTGATGGATGTACTGAAATGGAAGCAGTAAGTGCTATGAGCGAACTGCTTGAGAAAACAGGATTTGAAATTTTTGATGATACGAACATCAATCAGAAAACACTTGCCGACTCAATTGCCGAGATTAAAGAAGAACAGGACATTGCTGATGAAGACAACAGCACAGAGGATATTGAAGAACTGTAGAAAAATAAACATGCTGTGGGGGATAAAATGTTTTTATAGTATATTTATCCGGAAGTATTTTCTTAAAAATTATATGAAACCCTCCTTTATTGTATAACAAATTATTTTTATACAATAAAGGAGGATGATTTTTATGAACACTAACAATGAAAAACCTACAGAAAAAGCCTTTACAAACAATAAAGATATTGATATTATGAAACAGAGAGCAGAACGAGCTGAATTAATAGAACCCGCAATGCTTTTAGTTGTATTAATAATAGGATTTCTTATTATTGTTTGCCATCAATTCAATGTTGTTACAAGTTTGATATATATTGCTCCATGCGTAGTATCATCAGTAGCAAGAACACTTGAATCGGATAGCAAAAATCCAACGTTTATAATTCATTTAGCTGCAATGATAGCTGCAGTATTATGTTTAGAAACAATACTTGTGAGCGAATATATTAAAGAATATGTTAATGTAAAATATATTAACTATTTCTTAATCGTGTACCCAATATATGAAACTACATATATATGCGTACAAAAGATTAACATTGATACAAGGAGGTAATTATTATGGGATTAATTGCATTAGGTGTTGTAACTATTGGTATTGTGTTTGGCATTATTGTGGGAAATATTGTAGGTAAAAAGACTATTGACTACAACAATAAACAGAAAACAGTCCAGTAGACAAAGTTAAAGAGACTACATTAATGTGGTCTCTTTTTTTTGTACAAATATGGACAAACTTATAAAAATTCAATCATCTGCAATTATTTTCAGCAGGCAAAAAACTGCGCTGGAAAGTAAAATAGCAGATTTAAAGGCTGACAATGATGCCAGATACAAAGAACTTACAAGTGGGATTAATCTGGATGAGATTAAACAGAGAGCACAGAAACTGGGAATGAAACCTGCGAACGAAAATCAGATTGTATATTATGAAATTGAACATAGAAATAATATGGACCAGTATGAAAATGCGGAATGATTTTCTTCTGCACAATCAAAATCCACCTTTATGGTATATCAGAATCATGCATAAAGGAGGAATTGAGTATGAACGAAGCACAGACTATTTGGACCAAAAGGAAGCTTCTTGAGATGGATGTTTACATTGAAAACAAAGGACTTCTAAAAATGACAGATGAGGACTGGCAGAATGTCGTTGCTATGGGTGACAAAATAGTTGCCGATAGTAAAGATAACGAGGCAGTCAGAAACGCTGTTCTTAATAATCTTGAAATGTGGGAGATTGCATGGAAAGAAGAGATTTCTAATTTTAAAAAAAGAATTGTGGCCTAAACAAAAAGAGAAACTGTATTTTTGTACAGTTTCTTTTTTTTATAAAAATCAATATCAAAATTTCACAAAAATAAGTTACTCTTTTGGACAAAATTAACATTTTATATATTATAAAAGTAAATAGCGTATCAAATCTATTTTGATACATTACGAAGGAGATATTTATTATGGCAACAATAGATGAGCTTATGGCATTAAACACAAATATAGATGAAAAAGACGTAAATAAAGCAGTTGATGAATTTATAAAAGAAGCAGATGTAAATGACGTTATTGATTCAAGAATTAATGATCCGTTATCCATGTACATGTATGAAATGTCAAAGTGGCAGCCTTTTACAGAAGAGGAAGAGAAACAAGTCTTTAAAGAATTAAGCGAAACAGAATCAGAAGACAAAAAAAAACAGCTTAAAGATGAAATATTTAGCAGAAATATTCGTCTCGTAGTTTATGTAGCAAAAAGATATTATAAAAATTTGAAGCATATGGAGCCAATAGATCTTATTGATGAGGCATCATTAGGTCTGCTCAAGGCAATTGACAGATATGATTACACTACGGGATATAAATTTTCCACATATGCATACTGGTGGATTAATCAGGCATGCACAAGGTCAATCGCAAATGATAATGACCTGATAAGACAGCCTGTACATATTCATGAGTTTATTATTAAAGTTAAAAAGGCCCAGAGAAAGTGGGGACAGACTCATGATAACAATGCTCCTGTAGATTATATTGCAAAGGAACTTAATGTATCGGAAGAAAAGGTCAGAAATATCCTCATTATTATAGACTGTCAGTCTAATTATATTTCTCTCGACTGTACGATGAGCAAAGGCTCCGAAGAGCCGGGAGATACTGAAGTAGGAGAGATAGTTCCTGATCCAAAAGGAAATGTTGATTTTGAAAAAGTAGAAGTAAACCAGTTTCAAAACCGTATTATTGAAATTCTTTCAAAAGCCAACAATAAAACATCAGCAAAATCAAATAGAAGCGTTGAGCAGACAAAACGTATGATTGATGTGATTAAAAGGCGTTTTGGGTTTGATAACTGTAGAATAGAAACTCTTGAAGAAATTGCACAGTCATATGGTGTCAGCCGGGAAAGAATCAGACAGATTGAGGCGCAGGCATTGAAAATTTTAAGGAATCCAAAGTATAAGAGAGAACTAGCTACGTGGAAATGACCAAGAAAACCCGCGGTTTTGCTGCGGGTATTTTTGTGTGTATTTTACACAATCCATATATATTGTAACAAATTTGTAATATATGAAAGGTAATTTTTATGATAAACAAAAAGAAAATCATGCAGTCAGTGTCTCTGATTGTATTAACAGCGGTTTTGTATGGAAATGCTTATGCCCCCAAAAAGGACATGCCACAGCCGGATTTCAAAGGATTTACAAAAGCATGTGCTACACAGGAGATGATTGCTTCATCTTTACATAATGCGGATTATATAACATCAACACATCCGAATACGGGATTTCTGGATGTAGACAATGAACATGAGGTCAGTGTCGAACAAAATGATACACCAGTGGTTACAGAGGCTGCATCATCGCAGGCGATTAAATGGTCAGGACCAGTACTTTATGCAAATAATTACTGTCAGGTATATGCGGATAAAGAGATGACGCAGCCTTTATTCACTCTTAACTATAATGATGCCGCACAGGTGTCAGGCATGGTGTCTACATCGGAAATACAGGTTACAGTAAATGACCAGACAGGATATGTGCCATTGTCAAGCTTCTCAGATAATGTAGAAACTCCTGTCACAAGTCTGATTCCATTTTATCCAACGTATCACGGACAGAAAACATATATGGACTATAGGACAATTACTTCAACAGGAACTTATGAATATAAGCTTCAGAACACGGTCGCCTACACAAATAATGATGATGGAATAAGAATGATTAATGGAAGATACTGTATAGCTGTAGGAACAGCTTTTGGTGCAAGAATAGGACAATACATAGACCTTATTCTTGAAAACGGTACGGTCATCCACTGTGTTATGGGAGATACAAAATCCGATGAACACACTGATCCGGAACATGTATTTACCGTAGCATCAGGATGCTGCTCTGAATTTATTGTAGAAACAGAGAAGTTAAACGGAGTTGCAAAGTCAGGCGATGTATCAAACGCCCATCCTGAGTGGAAATCAGCCGTTTCAAAGATTATGGTTTATAACAAATTCGTAGAATAACACTTCAAAGAGAGAATATCTAAAAAGATAATTCTCTCTTACTTTTTGTGCAGACTCCATATTTATTTTGATTATTTTCGTACAAAAAAAAGGAGGATGAGATATGTACAAAATGAAAGTTTTTAAGCATGAGGTTGATTTTTATATCGACCTTAAAGAGAGCAGTGGTGAAACATTTATTGCTGCCAGACCCTTGCCGGGCAAGGAAAATATGGTAGAAATGATATTTGTAAAATAGAGTTTCTACCTATTAATAAGCGTTAGAGATTGGAATAAGTCCAGTCTCTTTTTTTTGTGTTATTTTCTAAAATCCATATTAATTCCAGCAAAATCAATGATATTTACCGTTATTTTGCAAAATCCATATAAATTTCAGATTAATTGAAAGGAGAGTACTGCATATGCAGTCACAGAAAAGAAATGTCTTTATTTAGAAAAAAGTATGAACCAGTAGAACAGACAGATTCTGAGACAGAAGCAATCGAAAAACGATATGACGGTGATTTATTTGAAAAAGCAATGGAAATAGCCAGTGCTCCGGGAAACAAATATTTAACCAATATCCAGTCAGGAAATATTTCAAAGGAAGAATTCCTTGACCTTATTCATGACGAGCTCCATACATATTCAACAGATGAAGAACAGATTACAGATGCAATGAGACAGCTCACTAAATGGATCTGGGGATATTACATTATTGAAGAATTTCTCAATGATGACCGTATTTCAGATATTAAGATTTACAACGAAAGAAATATCAGATTAAAGCGATACGGTAAGAGAATTGGAACAGATGTCAGGTTTAAAAATAAGTCTGATTACATTAAGTTTGTTGACAATATCTGTGCAAAGAATAAGGTTTCTCTTACAGATGTTAATGCAATACTTAAATTTACAGATGTAACCGGAAATGATAAGGCAAGACTTCGTTTTAATATTACAGGCCCAGTTATCAATTCATCAGGTTATCCAATAGTACATATCAGAAAGATTCTTAAGAATAAGAAAAATCTGGAGCTGCTTACTACAAAAGAAGAAAACTGCATGATTCCGGGGGATATGATCCCATACCTCAAAATGATTGCAAAAGAATATTCAGGAATTTTGTTTACAGGAAAAGGCGCATCAGGAAAATCAACACTTATGAATGCGATGCTTGATAAAATTCCATTTGACAATTCAGCAGCAGTTATTCAGGAAGCAGATGAACTTTTCTCAAATATTCATCCGGATATTATGTTTGAGCATATTGTTGCGTCTCAGGGCGAAGGCAAGATAAATTACGACCTCAAAAAGATTGGTACCAATGGTCTTCTTACCGACCTTGATTATTACGTAATCGGTGAGATTAAGGGTGATGAGGCTGAATCATTCATGAACGCTGTATATACAGGACATAAATGCTGGACTTCTTCTCATGGACAGAGTTCAACAGAAGGTATGAATAAGCTTGTCGATTACATTGTCCGTGCAACACGTTATGATAGGCATGAAGTAATCAAAATGCTCTCAGCTATGAAGGTTGTAATCTTTATGAAACAGTATAAAATTCAGGAGATTTCAGAAATAAGAGGAATTGATGAAAACGGTGAGTTCATTTACGATACAATCTTTGATGCAGATCATCCGGAAAAAGCTAAATACCTTGAAATTATGGAGAAATATAACAAAGAACACAATAAGGAGGTATAAGCATGGAACTCATCAAAACGCTGTTTGATACTTTAATGAGTACAAACAAAATGTTGGCATATATGCATGCCGGAACATTCATTCTCGTATTTATTGCAGTATTTTTGATTGTAACATATTTGATAAACCATAACTGGTTTGCAAAGAAAATGGCAAAGTTCAAGAATGATGTAAAGAAACAGGAAGAGTTAAGAAATGAAGAATACAGAAAAAGATCACTGCTTGAAGGAGATTTTGAAGATGACTCGAGAATGTATAAACTTACAAAAATGCTCAATGAGTCAGGTCTTAAGAATAAGTTTCCAGAACTTAATGCCAGCAACTTTATTCTTACAATAATTCTGCTTTGTGGAATAACTGGACTTATTGTTTTTATTATAACAAAAGCTGCAATTATTTCGCTTGGTGCGGCAGCAATTATGGGAATACTTGTATTTGTATATATGCAGGTTTCAATCAACCGTAATTACATTAACACTGAGAATGAGATAGTTAAGTTCATCAATATGCTTGATAATGTAAGTTCATCAGAAAATACAATCGGTGAGATGCTTCATAGAACAGCGCCGTATTTAAAAGATCCACTCAGATCAATGACAGAAGAGTGTTATTCGGAAATAAAAACTGATGGAAATGTTCCGCTGGCACTAAAACATATGGCGGATAAAGCAAATCATAAGAAACTTAAACAGATTTTAAATTCGCTTAAATCATGCGCAACCCATAATGAAAATTACTCAGAAGTAATAGAAGATAACCGTGAATCAGTCAGAGCATACATTATGTTTAAAAAGGAAGAAAGAAACATTATAAAGAATGCTCTTTTTGAAACAGTAATTCTTGCTATTGCAGGAGTAGTAATGGTTTATATGGTAGGAACAATGGTTGATAATGCAATAAATATTGTATTTCATACGCTTCCGGGTCAAATAATTCTTGCAGGACTTCTACTTATTATTCTGATTGAAATTATGAAGCTCATGAAGCAGAGCAGATAGGGGGATAAAAATGAATTTATTTACATTCGTAAAAATCGCAAAATATGTATTTTTTGCAATAGTAATTGCTTATGGATACAGTGCGGTAATATTTGGACTTGATCATAAGTCAAAATTTGTTGCCCTGTCAAAGGAAGCTGTTGACAATGCTATTGGAAAATCAAAAAGTGATTTGTTTAACAGAGAACGTATTAACGGTTATCTTTCAAAAATGGGTGTATTATATCACAGAAATGATTATGCACTGGATGCATCAACATTTATTCTTGAAAAAATTGTTATTGGAGGAGCACTTGCATTAGCATGTTTGATATTTGCACCGGGACTTGTCTGGAAACTGACAGGTGCACTTGTAGCATTCATTCTCGGTTTTATGATACCAAATTTTATGATATACAGTAAAGATAAGAAAGATAATGAGGCTATGCAGGATGATATTGTATCAATTTATACAATATTGAAACTTAATGCAAAAGCTGGAGTATTTATCTCAGATTCACTTGTTGAATGCCAGCGTTCTGTAACAAACGGACGTTTAAAAGCAGGACTCACAGAGCTTAATAATAACGTCCTTTCAAGAAAACTCACTCTTGAAGACTCAGTTGAATTGTTCAACGCCAGATTTAATAATGAACAGATTGATAACCTGACAGTTATTCTGAGGCAGTCACTGCGAACAGGCCAGATTGCAAATATGCTGGATGATGTATCAAAACAGATTGAAGATATTAATAAACTGCGAACAGAACAGGAAAAGATAAAAATGCAGCGACAGACAAAAATGATGAACATTGCATTTTTCGTAGGAATTTCTGCACTTATTATTTATATAACAGGTTATCAGCTTGTGGAATCGCTTGGCGACATTATGAAGTAGAAGCAAAGGAGGAATAAAAATGTTAAAACAATTTAGAAAAAAGAAAACAGCATCTATTGATGAAATTCTTCCTCTTTTAATTTTCATTTTTATGGCAGTAACACTTTTAGTATGGACAATTAATACGAATTCAGCGATTCAGACTAAAAACGATCTGAATGGTATCGCAAGAGAATCTATGTTAAAAATGGAAACAGATGGATATCTTACAACAACAGAGAAAACTGAGCTGATAAACAGACTGAAGGATAAAGGTTTTTATGGAACAAGTGATGCATGTAAGAACGATACTCATGACAATACCGAGTTTAATAATGCGTTTACAGATACAACTGTTGCCGAAGCTGGTTATGGAAATCCGGTAACGCTAAATATCAAGGTTTATAAAAAGACTGATTTTGATATGTTCGCAATAGGATCATTTAAAAATGAAATATCAGAAATGACAATTCATCTGGAATCAACATCAAAACAGTAGAAAGGAGAGTTCTTATGCTATTAAAACAGAAGAAAAAAGGTCTTTCTACTATGATAGGTGCAATCTTTATGGTATTTCTACTGTTTGTTTTATTTTTCTTTAGCTATTACATGAAAGCAATAGAAACATTGAAGATTAATATGAAAGATGACGCAGATATGGCAACAATGGCTGCTGTAACAGTAGATCTTGATAAATATGGAAAAGATCACAAAGATTTGTACTGTATAGGCTCAACAGATTTTAACAATCCAAATGGAGAAAGAAATAATCACAAAGCTAATACAACAGAACAGAACGAAGTATACAAACATTTGAATTTATATGCAAAGAGCCTTATAAGCACTATGGGATTAAAATCTGCAGAAACAGACAGTTTTTCTGGCGGAAATGTAGGCTGGGCAGCAAATGCTTTGGGAGCGCAAAATTTCAAACTGGACAATTTTAAGATTTATGAATACTCGCAAACAAAAAGAATTTGGATATGTTATACCGTTACCGGAGAAATAAACGCCGTAAAGCTTAACGCTGTTAAGAATAATGAAAATAATGCTTTCAATGGGTTAACTGTTACAAAGAAACAGGCGACAGAAGACGAAGTACAAACCGATGGAATAGATATATCAAAGCCGTCTCCAACAGTCTGTGCAACATTTTCATTTGAATTAAGCCTGCCACATTTATTTGCAGATACAAACCCTGATGTGAATCGGGTAAATAATCTTTCAATAAAAAGCGTATCACAGACAAAAGAGTTTTAGTGTAAATTTTTAAAATCCATATATATTGCGGCAAAAAAAAATAACACTAACAAATAAGCAAAGACATTAGTGTAATTTTTCAAAACCCATATATGTTTTGAAAAATGAAAACACTGAAAATCAAACACTTTAAGGAAACGTCAGGAGGAAGCAACATGCGAAATAAAATTAATATAAGGGCACCAGTATTATAACAAACTGATACTTTGATAAAACAATAAACTATAAATGTTATATGAAAGAAAGGAATTAAAAAAAAGATGAACACATTAGACAAGACAATGGTAAATGCAAAAATCAGAATGGATCTCGCAAAGGACGCTGTATGCGATAAACTCTTTGCAAAGAAAAATGGAGACTCAGATATTATCAGTAAGGTAATCTTCATGGTAGTTATCGTAGCGCTCGTTATGATCGTTAAGTGGGCCGTAACATGGATTTTAACAGGTAAGACTCAGATAAGTAACTCAGACACAAACTATGGAGATAATTCCATCATGAAGCAGCTTTCAGATAAAATGAGTGCAATTTTTGATTCTGGCAACTAAGATAGTATTATTTTAATACAGCCGCTATATCCGGTGGCTGTATTTCTTTAAAAATAATATGTATTAGTTAAAGAAACATACAGAAAGGAAATAAAACATGGCTTTTAAAAAAGGAAAAACACGTTCCCGTACAGAAAAAAAGCCAATGAATAAGTCGCTTACAAAAGCACTTGTTGCAATTCTTGTAGCAATCATTGGCTGGACAGGACTTACATTCGTAGAGTCATATATTCTTACAGATAAAAATGTAACATCAGTAGTGATTGCTTCTGCTGATATTCCTCAGGGAACTATTATCACAAAAGATAATGCAGAAAACTACTTCAAGAAGGAAAATGTAAATTCAGATCTTGTTACGAAATCAACAATTACAGATATTAAGAGCATTGAAGGAAAATTTCTCACAAATGTTGCTGCCGGAGAAATTGTAACATCAGACAGATATTACGAGACAAAAGATACAAGAAATCTTAAGAATCCTGTAAGCCTCACATTTGCAGCAGGCTCAGCAGAAAACTCTGTTAATGGTACAATCCGTGGCGGAGACATTGTTGATATTTACACTTCTGTAACAACTAATGATGTAGTAACATATCAGCTTGCAAGAGAAAATGTATATATCGAAAACGCTTATGATTCATCATATGTAAAAATTGACAGTGCAGATCAGGCAACAGTAGCTTCAACATTTTTAGTTAAACTTGATGAAGACGATGCAGCAAACTTCAAGAATGCTATCAGTCAGGGAGATCTTCTTATGGTAAAGAAGGATATTAACCAGAAAGATGCAGCATCAGTTATCATTCCTGCAAAAACAGAAAAGACAGCAGAGCCAGCTACAGAAAATGCTGAGTCTACAGAAAATGTAGAAGCAACAGAAAATGTAGAAGGTACAGAAGCCGCAGATAGCACTAAATAAAGCAGCAAAAAAAAGACATTCAAAAAAGGATGTCTTTTTTTATTGCTGTTCGTTTTTAAAATCCATATATATTATGTAAGGTTTTTACAAACTTCTAAAAAACAGTAAAGGAATGTCTACTGATGTGAATATGTAGATGAGATAAGATTGAATATTGTGAACAATGTAATTTCAGCGGTTTTGTATGCAGGCCTTATAACATACGGCGTACATGGCATAAAAAATGATAAGGATTTTAACATTACCTTAAATAAAAAAGAACTTATATGGCTGGCAATAAAAGCAGTTATTTCATTTCCAGTAGTCATAAATACAAATATTGTAACGAGTATCTTCCTTATTATATGCATGTCATATATGCAGATTGCAGCCATTACTGATAAGAAGACACAATTAGTGACATTTGGATATATATACATACTCGTGCCACTATCAGTTATTTGTGAAAGCATTATACTGAAACATTTTTCATGTTTTACTTTGATTATACTGTTGTTGGCAGCAGCAGTATATTTTGTAAACGGATATAACAGTGGAGATATTTTATTTTCATATTTAATTGGAAACTGCTGTTATCTGAAGCTTATTTCAACATCAACAGTGTCAGCAATTGAATCAGCAATCATGTACTGGTGTTTGGTATTATTTGTGGCAGCAGTAATGATGGTAATAATTAATGCAAAAGAAGGTAATTTGAAGAAAGGAATAAATCTTAAGACTCCAAAAGCGTTCTGTCCGTATATGCTGTGTGCGGCATATGTAGTAACAATAGTGTTATGGGGAATTAATAATTTGATATAGAGAGGTTTTTATTATGATAACAGTAAGTACAGATAAGGAATTTAAGCCGGAAGACTTTTTTCACAGAACATGCCGGTTAGGATATAACGATATAGAATTTTCAATGGAGTATGGATATTCGTGTGAGTTTATCGGACAGCTGACTCCAGTTGAAAATGCTGATGAAGAATACACTTTTGTACTTGATAAGGTGGAAAAAAGAGGCGCTATATCCTTTATAAAATCACTAAGCATAGATGATGATGAAGATTATCCGCTTATAATTGCAGCTTTGAGAGAAGACTATGGCATCGAAAATGTGATTGTAGGATAAGAATATAGAAAAAAAAATGTGAGGTAACATATATGGGCACAAACAAAAAATGCGTAATGGTATCAATAGATGCAGCAACAGCATCAACAGGCTACACAATATGGCATAATGCAGAAATCGCAGAACAGGACAGATTTTTTTATGACAAGCAGAAATATAAAGATCACACCCAGTACATGAGAGAAACGCTGCTTGGATTTTTAGACAGGATAAAACCTGACATTATTGTCATAGAAGATGTTCCGTTTAAAAAAAATATCAAAACATATAAGCTGTTGCAGAGAACTATTGCAACAGTAGAAACATGGGCAATGATGCATGATACAACATTCTGGGAATTTACACCATCCCAGTGGCATTCTCTCGTAAAAGATGCTGGCGAAAAGGTGCCGCGCAAGAGAGAAGAACTTAAACAGTGGTCAATTGGTAAAACCGGGATCAGTCAGGACGATATTTCAGATTCGCAGCTGATTGGACTCGCTTACATAAATATGTGCAAGGATCAAGAAAAACGGTCCGCATAAGAAAAGAAAGGAATTAAAAGAAATGACAGGAAAAGTAAAATGGTTTAGCAACCGCAAGGGCTATGGATTTGTAACAGGAGAGGATGGACAGGATTATTTCGTTCATTTTTCAGCGATTGAGTCAGATAAGTCTTTCAAGACTCTTCATACAAATGCAGATGTAACATTCGATGTTCAGGTCGTAGACGGCAAGCAGTATGCTGTCAAGGTAAAGGAGTCATAAGGACTTCCGCCACAGAGATGCATGATTTTTCATGTGTCTCTTTTTTTTGTGCAGAAATTTTCATTGGTGTTCATTTATCAAAACCCACCTTTATTATATGGAACTTAATTATTCATATGTCAACAAATAAAGGAGGTAATGATTATGAATAAAGATAAGAAACTGGTTGATTATTTACAAATGATTGAAAATAATCAGCCATCAGGAATAGTCAGCGGGGCATTCATTGAGGAACAGCCAAACCTGCTGCATAAAATAACAGGAGGTGTCTATAAGAGTTTTTCTTCAAACGGTATTGAGTATGACGACGTCTTTCAGGAGTGCTGTCTTGCAGTACTTGCAGTATTCAATGACTATGCTGCACATCCAGAAAGAAAAAATCTTTCGGACAAGAGTAATTATGTTTACTCTGCTATCAAGTATCGTGTGATGGTGGAATTAAACAAAAAATACTCTGCTGGCGGGCTTAAGCTGTCAAACAGAACAAGGCTTAAGTACAAAGCAATGAGCAAGGACTCAAATCCATTCATTCCTGCGTCACTGGACGTAATGATGGATGAAAAGAGTAACAACGATACAAATAAAACGTATTCGCCTAAAGCTCTTGCAACTGTTAAGACACCGGAAGAGATAGCTGTTGACAAAGAGACTCTTGCAGAAGCAAGAGAAGTTATCAAACAGCTTAATGACAATGAGAAGAAAGTGATTAATCTTGTTGTCATAAACGGTGTAACAGTTCGACAGGCAGCTGATGAGATAGGAATGAGCAAATCATCCGTCTCATACATAAAGCAGACTGCTCTTAATAAAGTAAGAGCCGCTTTGGATGCTGCAATGTAAGTAAAAGGAAGAGTAGTTATTGTTAACTGCTCTTTTTTTTTGTGAAAATCTTTAAAATCCATATTAATTTAAGAGAATTTTGCCATTTAGTTTGGACAAAATCGAATTTTTAAAGATTATATATATACATTTATAAAGAAAGGCAGGTAATAAAAGTGTCTTTAGTCAAGATAGGATTTTTCTCATTAAAAGATCATACAGGATGCAGCAGCTTCGCAATACATGCTGCCAATTATATTGCCGGAGGAGATAACTCTGTTGCAGTAATTGAACCAGACACGGTTTTGGAGCCCCAGTATGCAGATGTACAGGTAGAAAAGAACGAAGATGGTTCATTTGAATTTAACAACATTCATTTTTATCCGCAGGGATGCATGACCGAGCCAACAGAAGATATTTTAATTTATGATTTTGGCAAGGTAACTATTTTCCAGAAGTTTGACAACAACTATGACATGCTTTATTTGTGCACATCAGGTGATGTCTCAAACATTTCAGATATTGGAGAATATCTTACAGAATCAAATGCAAAGTGTGAACTTATTTTAAGTGGTGCAAGCAAGGAGGAATTTCAGGAGTTTAAGAACAACGGATATACATGTATTGCCGTTTCAGATAAAAAGGAAATGGTATGTCCATATGACTTGGCTGTAAAACTTGGACTCACTTTAAGACGAAAAGGTATTGTTGACCCGGTATATCACAAAGACTGGACGTATGATGCACTTCCATTCAAAAAGGAAGAGGTTAAAGAGGAAAAGAAAAGTTTCTTCGGCAGTTTATTTGGAAAAAAGATAAAAGATAAAAAAATAGAAGAAAATACTTCTGTTCAAAATGTCCCGATTAAAATTGAACCTGAGGGAGAAGAAGCAGGCCTTGCAGAAGAAAAGTATCATGTAAAAGCAAATGAGTTTGGAAGCTTTGATGATTTTGAAGATGTCCCAGCTCCGGAAATAGCAGTTGAACTTAGTAAAAAGGAACAGAGAGCTGCTGAAAAAGCTGCTGAGAAAAAGAAAAAACAAGAAGAAGAACAGCGTAAAAAGGAAGAGGCTGAAGCTAAAGCAAAAGCAGAAGCTGAGGAAAAAGAGAAAGCCAGACAGGAAGAACTCAAGAGACAAGAAGAACTCAAAAAGGCTGCTGAAGAAGAAGCACGTCAAAAACAGCTTAAGGAACAGGCTGAAAAAGAACTGGCCGAAAAGAAAAAAGCTGAAGAAGAAGCCGCAAGACAGGCAGAATTAAAGAAACAGGCAGAGTTAAAGAAAAAGCAGGAAGAAGAGCGTAAGAAGAAGGAAGCTGCAGAAGCGGCGGAAAGAGCTCGCCAGAAAGCCATAGAAGAAGAAAGACGTAAAAAGGAAAAAGAGGAAGCTGAAAAGCAGAAGGCAATAGAGGCTGAAAGAAAGAAAAAGGAAAGAGAAGAAGCAGCGGCAAGAGCAAAAGAAGAAGCTGAAAAGAAAAAGGCCGAAGAGGAAGCCCACCGTAAAGAAAAAGCTGAAGAAGAAGCTAGACTAAAAGCTGAACGTGAAGCCAAAAGACAGGAAAAACTTGAACAGCAGAAACGTGAACATAAAGAAAAGATGGCAAAACTGCAGTCTGAGCGAGAAGAAAAACTTGCTGAGCAGAAAGCAAAGAAAGAGCAGCTTCGCATGGAAAAAGAAGAAAAGGCTGAAATGAAGCGGCTTAAGAAGGAAACGTCAGAAAAACCATCGCTTAAAGAACTGATTAAAATGCCTAAATTCTCTGACAAAAATCATGGACGTGCGAGAAAACTTAAAAACAATTTTTCTGGCCATATTTCAGTATTTGTTACAAGTTTCAGACACGGATGCGGGGCAAGCTACACAGCCGGTTCACTGGCAGTAGCTCTTGCAAATAGATATAACAGAGAAGTCTATATTGATAGAGCCGACAACAACGCCTCGCTGCCGGATGATTATCTGGTTAAAGACATTAGCACGGAAGAAGATCGTTTTGAAGCATATAAAAGCGGACTTATTGTTTACGACCGCGGGCCATATGAGAATGTAAAAGTCAATGCTGTTGACAACTCAGATATGTTAAGAGCTGACCTCAATATTATGACTGTTACATATGAAGATCTTGGAAATGTAGCGAAGTTTATTTCAGAAGAAGAGAATCAGGCATACGACTGGCTGTTTGTATTTAATCATGTAACAGACAAAGAACGTCAGAAAGATATTGAGGCAGCAATGGATGGTTACAGTATTTTATTCTTGCCACAGCATGATTTTTCAGCAGTTACAGGACAGCTTCAGAAAGACTGGAACAGCGTTATAGATACAATGGTAAACAAGTTTTAGTAAAGAGATATAGAAAGGATGGGAGTCTTTAAACAGACTCCCGCAGAAAGGAATTTTAATGACTTACTTAATATTAGGATATGATTTTGAATGCAGAGAATTCCAATATCAAGGTCGAACGGTAAAAGGACTTGCATTCGAAGTGAAGACAAATGAAAAAATATCAGAGCGGAATAAACTTAATATAACAGTTGAATTATCAAAAAAGGGAGGATTCTGGATTCGTCTGCATCAAACTGCAAAAGGCATTAAAGTAGAACCTTATAAAAGTTATGCCTTAGTACCTTGTAAAGATGATCCATGTGGTCTTGAATTAGAGCAAATAGAAATTTCACATAAAGCACTAATGAAACATGCTGATTGTTTTGACGATAGCTTCAACTCTGGTGCATCATCAGAATACTATATAGAAGATCCTCCACAGAAAGGAAATATCTATGAAAAATAAACATAATTTAAAAGAGATAAATGTCTCTTTTGATAATGAACGCAATGAACTTCTTATTTGGATTCCACTGCTTATAAAAGAAAAACTCAACACTCTGAGCACAGAACAATTGCGGACATTACATTATATCTTAGGTTATAACTGTAAAGAAGAACCCACAGAATCATTGATAGAAGAATTTGAAGGCTATGGCTATGGTGAAAACATTGCAACTGAATTTATCAGCATTCTAAAAAGAGACAATTATTTAATCATTCAAAAACCATACTAAGCACCTTTGCATATTTGTTTACCTAAGTAAAGAAAGGAAAAAATATCATGAACAACACAAATAATAATGTTAACTCAACATTTCCTAAAACTCACAAAAAAATAATTATTGCTGAGAAGCCATCGGTTGCAATGAGCTATGCAGCAGCTTTAAATACACAATTACTAAGATATGACGGTTATCTTGAAGGTGATGAATGGATTGTTACATGGGCAGTAGGACATCTTGTCACAATGTCTTATCCGGAAAAATATGATGAGGCATATAAAAACTGGAATCTTGATGATCTGCCATTCATTCCGCAGAGATATTTATATGAAACACTCCCAAACACAAAAGACCAGTTCAACGTGATAAAGGGACTCTATAACAGGCCAGACATTGACGCAATCTATTATGCTGGTGATTCTGCAAGAGAAGGACTTTACATACAGATGCTTATCAGAATGATGGCTGGACACAATCCAAACGCAAAAGAACTTGTTGTATGGATTGATTCGCAGACAATGGATGAAATCAGAAAAGGTATAAGAGAAGCAAAACCGCTGTCTGCATATACAAATATGTCTGCAAGCGGATTTATCCGTGCAATTGAGGATTATTCAACAGGTATCAACATTTCAAGAGTGCTTACATGTAAATATCAGGAAAGTGTTGGGCTTAAGGGTTCAATTGCAGTAGGCAGAGTTATGACCTGTGTACAGGGAATGGTTGTGGAAAGAGAAAGAGAAATTAAAAACTTTGTCGCAACAAAATTCTTCAAAGTAAAATCACGTATCCCAGTAGGAGACGGCTATGTCGAGGCAGAATGGAAAGTAAGTCCTGAAAAACCGCACAGCAACATGTATGGCAATAATGGATTTTTAAACAAAGAGGATGCTGAGAAATTCGCTGCCGGACTGCCAAGAACGCTATCAATAGAAAATCTTGATATTAAAAACAAAAACTCATATGTAGACCAGCTGTTTTCACTTGCAAGTTTACAGAGCACATGTTCAAAGCTGTTTCATATTTCTCCGGACCAGACATTACAGACAGCACAGAGACTTTATGAGGCGAAACTTACTACATATCCAAGAACTGATGCAAGAGTATTATCAACAGCGGTTGCAAAGGAAATTGGCAGAAACGTTTCAGGATTGTCGGGACTTCCGAAGTATACAGATGTTGCAAACAAAATTCTTACAGGCGATCCAACATCAATTATTGGCAGTAAACGATATGTTGATGACAGCAAGATTTCAGACCACTATGCAATTATTCCGACTGGACAGAACTTGTCAGCACTTTCTGCGATGTCAGATATTGACCAGTCTATTTACTATCTGATTGCATCAAGATTTTTAGCAATATTTATGCCGCCAGCAGTATATAAAAAGGTTGAGCTTGTTGAGAACTGTGGCGGAGAACGTTTTTATGCAGGTGGTTCAACACTTATTGATCCGGGTTATATGGCACTTACAGGTATTCCAAACGGCAGCAGCAAGCTTCCAGCAGCAGTTGAGTCATTACAGCCGGGGCAGCAGTTCCCATGTCAGATAGCTTTATTTGCAGGAGAAACAACGCCTCCAAATCGTTATACATCAGGTTCAATGATTACAGCAATGGAGAACGCAGGCAATTCTCTTGAAGAAGAGACTTTAAAGGGTGTACTCAAAGACTGTGGAATTGGAACATCATCAACAAGAGCAGCAATCATAAAGAAGCTGGATGACATAGGCTATATAAGCATTAACAAGAAAACTCAGATAATGACACCAACTGACACAGGCATTGCCATTTATGAAATCATTAAAAATTCCATTCCTGAGCTGTTAAACCCAAAGATTACAGCACAGTGGGAAGAAGGCTTGAATGGAATTGTAAAAGGACAAGTTAATCCAAATGAGTATCAGAATAAAATCCATGAGTATGTAAGAAATAAAGTCAACGACATCAAGAATATGACTATTTCAGATGACTTTTCTGCATACATAAAGACTTTTAACATTGAAACCAAGAAAAAGCCTGGCCAGAAAAAAGTGGAAGCAGAAGCATACCTGAATGTTCCATATGAGGATAAGGATAAGGTAAAAGAGCTCGGTGCTTTCTTTGATATGAAAAACAAAATGTGGTTCGTGCCTAAAGGAAGATCTACTGAACCGTTTGCAAAATGGCTTACAAATGCAAAGACTGTGAAGAAAATCAGACTGGATGTGCCATTTGAAGATAAGGACGCCGTAAAGAGTCTTGGCGCCAGATGGGATAAGGACAGAAAAACTTGGTACATCTTAAGCACTATGGACAAAAACACTTTCAGCAAATGGATCCCCAAAGACGGTAACACAAAAATGCCAGCAAGCGCAGCAAATGCAAAGAAAATAGCAATTAAAGTGCCATTTGATGACAAAGATGAGGTTAAATCACTTGGAGCCAGATGGGATAAGGACCACAAAACTTGGTACATCTTAAGCACCATGGACAAAACGAAATTTGCAAAATGGCTTAAATAATTTAAAAAAAAAGCCGGGTTTTTCTTTGGACAAATTCGGCTTTTTAAATATTATATAGACAGATAATATTTTATATTGAATTTTGTGACCACAGTACTATAATACAAGCATAAAGTACTATAAAATATAAAAAATCCTGTGTTTAGGATATTTTCTTAATACAAAAGAAAGGGAAGTTTTTCAATGACTGATTTTACAACATTATCATCATTCAATCTTGCTATGGTTGAGGACTATGAAAGATGTCTGCGCTTAAACAAAAACATGCCAAAGACTTATTTTAACGGATGTTCAGCAGTAGTAAAAAATGAACGTGCAATCATCCTGTTTAAATATTTCTTTGAAAAGCTTGTTCAGTGGACACCGCTTGAAATTATCAATTATCTGTCAAAGGATGTAATTGATAAAGCAAAACTGGCAAAAGCATACTCAGCAATTGATTATCCGCCTGAGTTTTCAAAAAGAGATTACTTTTATATGGCAAAACTCTGTTATCCGGATGAAGTGGGTTCACTGTTTAATTACAGAGATCTTATTATTCTGAGATATAAAAAGGTGCTTGAATCAGGAAAATCATTCCCAAAGAAATACTTTGATGCACCTGATGGAAATGATAAAGCGAGAATCATTATGCAGCATGCGCTGTTTACCAGCGAAAGGAGATTTAAAAATGTAGATGAGCTTTACAGTTATTTTGCTGACAAGAAAACAAGCAATGAATTTCTCACAAAGAATAAGCTCAAGAACATCTGTACAATAAGTTTTCCGACACCTCTTGACTATGCGCATTATTCACTGGCGCCGGAGCAAAGAGAAGATGCTTATTACAATATGTATAAAATTAATAATTTTCTTGCGCAGAATGGCATTAAATTGTAGAGAGCATAATAACGTTTAAAAAGGAAGGAGGCCTGCCGCATGAAGATGATGACACCAATAGACGGAATGAAAGACAATACAGGAAACGTGTTCATCAGAATATCTGATGACAAAAATCAAATATACGACTACAGATATATTCTGCGACAGGCTGGCTTTGAATTCAACAAGCGTTCCGGCGATAAGAGCTTCTATGAGAAGAAAACAGATGAAAAAGATGGCAGGGAGTGGGAATTATACTGCAAAAAGGAAAAACTTCGCTGTGATGTAATTCCCGAGCAGTTCACCCGTTCTGCTGATTACCGAAAAGACTTCTTTAAGGTAGCAAAGCCTGCTGTTGAAGCAAAATACCGATGTGCTTATTGTGGGCGAAAATTCACTTATAAAAATATTACTGTAGATCATATTATTCCGGTTAATCAGATGCAGTACAGTAAAAAAGCCAGAAAACTGGCAAAAAAGTTTGGAATAGAAAATGTAAATGATACTAAAAATCTTGTAGCAGCATGCAGATCGTGTAATTCTAAGAAAGGAATTAAAATGGGAAGCTGGGTATACAAAGGAATTATTGGAAAATCAGAGACATTATGGAAAATAAGAATGGGGGTACGCTGGGCATTTGCCACTGTTGCAGCATTATTTATTGTGACGGAATTTATGAAACTTACTACATTTGGACACATGATGGTATCAGCTCTTTTGAAATAAGGCATTTTCGTTTGCAAGATAAACAGATGCCTTATTTTTGTGTCTAAAATCCATTTTTATCCTGTATTTAATTATAAATTGACATTTATAATAAAGGAGGAATTGATTATGTCATTAACTATGAGCAGTTTTAATCGTAAGAATGCCTGCGTAAATAATGCAGGCGGAGTTATGAGACTTCAGTCGAGAGCGAATAGATTTCTCGATGAGGCAATCATCATGAAAGGAATCATTGTAGATTACCTCAAGGGCGATTTGCAGTTTGGTTCCGTAAAAGAGCTGGAGCAGATAATTGCTGATAGCTACGTTGAAATTGATGACGTAGATGTTTCACAGGAAGCTTATGAGCACAATCTTGCCAAGCAGATATTTCGTTACTGCAAGTCAGAGCGAAGACACAAAAGCTGCAAGATTGCTTTCCCGGATGCAGCCATCAGTATTGATCTGTCAGGGTTTGTTGAAACTCAGTTTGATGGCGTCGAAGAAATCAATGTAAAGTTCGACTTTATTATTGATGATGGCGCAAACCTTGAGGGAGTAATCCTTAAGACAGGCACTCCAAAACTTGGTGTTTCTAATAGAGCCAAGAGGAACGTTTATAACGAAATTCCTCTGTATCTGGGATTGAGAGCCCTTCGTTCTCTGATTCCAGAGGGTGAAACAAGAAGAGTAATATCGTCATATTATTATATGAAAAAGCCGAAGGATACTTCAGCATCAGCATATAATGATGACTATTTCTCATCAGCACCTACGAGGAGCCTGATTGAGGATTATACAAATATTCCTCAGGCACCTGAGACAGAGCTTGATACTTTGTTCAAAGCTCAGCTTGACAAGTATGCCGTTGGCTATGAGAAAGATGAGCTTGATGAAGAAAGCGACTGCAAACACTGTCCGAAGTATGCAGTATGTTTTTACAAGCCAATACCTGAAAAGTCCAAGGAACTTGAGGTAAAGGCAAGAGAGAAACATAAGCTTAACGACGAGCAGCAGGCAATCGTTGATGCCAGAAACGGTATCTTCATTGTTAACGCAGGCGCAGGCTCAGGCAAGACAGAGACAGCAATCAAGCAGAGAACTGTTTCAATTATTGAGGAAGAACTTGCTGACATGATAACCCGCTATGAAAATGGCGAGGATATTGACAGTGAGATTGCAGCCGAGGAACAGACAAGATCCTTAGCTGACTTCCTTGCCAGCTAAACAAAAGAGAGGCTCTGATTTTATCAGGGCTTCTTTTTTTTATCCTCTAAAACTCATATTTATTGCGTAACAAAATACATGTCATATAAATAAAGGAGGAAAATATTATGGCAAATGATAACGAAAAGAATACTTTGACACAGGACTACGTAAAAGGTTTGATAACCGATTATGATTTCGTGAGAAGTCATATCGTTACGGCTCTTATCAGTAAGGAGAGAAAAGAGAACGAGGAACGTCTAACAGGCCCACATACAACTGTGTGCGGCGACATTGTTATGGGTTACAGGATTCTTTTAGAGAAAAGTTCTGTTTATATTACAGGTCAGCTGGATGAGTTTTATGCAAATCTCTGGGGCAGAAACAAAACAGACCTGCTCTACAGACAGGCAGAAATCAATACAGCCCTGATGCCAGAAGCATTTGGACCAATACTTCCAACAATAGCAAAGCTGGAAAACAAAAAGGTATGGGAGATGCTGTATGTCTCAGAAGCCTTTTACAAAGAGTTCCTTGAAGAAGCAGAAAGTGACATAATGATTATCACTAATTCCTTAATATCATATGGCGCTATTAAAGTTCTATACTCACAGAATGTGAAGAATTTTGCGAAAGAACACGGCGGCTGCTACATCATCCCGTCATCCATCCATGAATGTCTGCTTATTGGCAAAGATTATACTGATGAAACAGGCTGTATGGCAGCCGGTAATGAATTGATTAAAGAAATAAACCGCAGTGAAGTTAAACCTGAAGAAGTGCTTTCGGACCATTTATATTTTATGGATGAGGATGGAGAATTTTCGTTTGTAAAGTAAACCAGAAAAAGAGACAGTCATTTTGGCTGTCTTTTTTTTACGTATACATAATCCAAAATCCATATTTATTCTGAAACTAATTTTCATAATTATAAAAAATAATAAAGGAGGAAATAAATTATGAAGAATAGAGAAGTTACAAAGGCTATGAAGGATGCATGGGTACAGCACTTACTCAGTAAGTTCCTGCTTATAACCTTCACAGATGCAGCAGCAACAGAGATGAAAACACGTCTTGCAGGAGCATTTTTGACAGAGGGTTACGAAATTGACCCTGAAAAGATACCAACTATGACATTTAACTCATTTGCCATGGATCTCGTAAAGGAGTTCTACGCAGACCTTCAGTTCCAGAAGATACCGATTGTTGTAGATACCAATCCTACAAGAGAGGCAATGGGTATTCTGCCCCTTATCACAAGAGATAAGGTTGACGGCTTAAACTACAATGTTGCAGTTGAGTCCCAGTATGGTGCACTTACAATTGCAATCAAAGTATTTAAACTGATAAAGTCAAGCAGAATTGACTTCAGCAAACCGGGAGCAACAGAGGAATTTGCTAACAAGTTCCTTAGACCGGCAAACCTGTACAAATACATGTCTGATCAGAGCATTGAGCAGCTGGTAGACCTGTATCAGGAATATGAGCAGATTCTCACATCACAAGGACTGCTTACATTTGCGGATCAGGAGCCGATGGCACTGTCAGTACTTGATATGCATCCGGACCAGCTTGCAAAGTTTGGATTTGAACACATCGTTGTTGACGAGTTTCAGGACTCATCAGACATTCAGATGGAGTTCATTAAACTCTTTGCAGACTGCCCGACAGTCAAGGATATTATGGTAATCGGTGACGATAACCAGAGTATCTACGGTTTCCGTAATGCCAATCCTGACAACATGATCCACTTTCAGGAGAAGCTTGGCAAACCGGTAACATCTCTTCTTATGACACAGAACTACCGTTCATATGAGGAGATAATTGACCTTGCAAACAAGCTGGTTGCACTTAATGTCAATCGTATTGACAAACCGCTTGTTGCAGCAAAGGGTGCTGGCGGAACTGTTTCAGTCAGGGGATTTTACAATGAGCCTGATGAGCAGAAATACATCGCTGACAACATCAAGAAGCTGCTTGAAGATGGCTATAAGCCGGAAGACATTGCAATCATCACATTCTCTAAAAAGGAATTGATGAAATTTGCAGCCGCATTTTCAAAGGAAGGAATTCCTTGGGTAATGATGGCTCCGGTAAAAGTCATTGAAAACAGCAGGGTTCTGGCGGCAATGTCATTAGCAGATGCCTTCTATGAACCAGAGGCTACTCAGTCATATTTTAACTACCTTGTAGCGAAGTATGATGGCAAAATCCTTGAAGAACTCACCGATGATGAGATTAACAAGGAGATAGAGGAGCTCCGTTCAACATTTAGTGGAATTGATAATGCTGCGTTTAATTTCCAGCAGAAAACATTCCACGACATGCTCGAAGCACTGGATCCTGAAAAAGTAGACGAAATCTACCAGAAATGGTTAGAGCAGGTCTATGAAAACGAGGATCTTCCGTCTGAGCTTCAGTTCATCCAGAATTTCAAACGTTTTGGCAAGAACACAGAGCTTAAGATGGACCAGAAGTATGAGGGTGTTGCTCTTACAACAGCTCACTCTTCAAAAGGTCTTGAGTGGAAGGTAATTTTCAATTCAATTTCAAGCTATGATTCCAAGAGATACCTCTATGGAAGACATCAGGATGAAGTTGAGGAGAAGAGACGTCTGCTTTTCGTTTCAATGACAAGAGCAAAAGAAAAACTGTTCGTAACCGGCCAGTACAAGTTCTGTACTGACGAAAAGAATGGTGACATCTATAACAGATTCCTCAAGGAACTGTATGAGATAGTCGATCCTGAGCTTAAGTCATACGTGCCAGTCGATCCAATGAAAGCTATCCGTGAGGAAGAGCGTCGTCAGGAGAGAAACAGAAAGGCGCGTGAGAAGAGAGCTGCACAGAAAGCTGCCAAAGCAGTGGATGATGACAGTAACATTGACATGAATGCTAAGTCAAGACCTATGACCGCAAAGGAAAAGGCTGAGTACGAAGCACTTGTTAAGAACTCTGTTCAGGCAACGTTATTCTCTTAAAAAAGGAGGTAAACACAAAAAGTAAACACAAAAAGAGTAGTCATATGACTGCTCTTTTTTTTCGGAATGAATTTATTATGGAGCAATCAATTTATTACCGTTTATTTACCAAAACTCATATTTATTGTAGAGAGAAATGTAAGTAGACAGAGTGTTTCTTTATTAAGTACAGGTTATTTTGGACAAAACCGCCGTTTGGAATATTACATATATAGGAACATTTTGTGTAATTGAGGTATTTGAATGATTAGCGAAACATCACTGGCCGCTGAGCAGACAGCATTTCTAAATCTGCTGTGCAGGGGACCTGAATGCGGAAATATAATTAAATACAGCATAGCAGGGAAAAAGGTTAAAAGGACAAGTGCGTCCAGCAGAACGGAAGCCCTTGTTTCAACTGTTAATAACGGCAATACATATGTAACAGTTAATTCGTTTTCTGGAGTTAAGAGAAAAAACAGCAACCTTTTTGCAATTAATGGCATTTTTATCGACATTGACGGACATAACTTAAAGCCTGATGAGATAGTACAGGCAAAAATCAACACCGTGAGTGTTATTAACGATGCCATTAAAGAGGGAAGACTCTGCAACTACACAGCACTCACTAATACCCACGGGTAAGCCCGTGGGGTTGCAGTAGAAATACTGCAATCCATGTGAGTAGCCTAAGTGCTTCGAGCGCTACGTTAAGAGAGAATACATAGGTACTCTGGAATGTAGTACCAAGTTCTAGACTCTACGGCTTGTGTTTAAACAGTTTAAGGTATAGAAACAGTGACACAGGTATATAAAACCTCTCATTAACATTGGCGATGGTACACTAACCACTCGTTAGAGTGAGTAATTAAAGCCTTAAGGCTTTTAAAAATCTTAGAAGGAGGATGCGTAATGGTTTACGTATTAAATGAAAACGGACAGCCCCTGATGCCTACGGAAAATCATGCAAAAGTGCGTGTTCTCTTAAAGCAGGGTAAAGCAAAAGTAGTTAACAATTGTCCATTTACAATACAATTATTGTAT
>USBB01000016.1 GCA_900552795.1 uncultured Eubacterium sp. | reverse complement strand
AGAAACAAATAGCTGTGTGAAAAATCATCGTATCAACATGATTTTTCACACTAATAACCTTTCAAAAAAAGCATAACCGCATAAGTCAATTACAACACTTAGCGATTATGCTTAAATCACATTATTTACTTAACCTGGCCTGCATTAGCCTGCACATTTTCCGATTCAAACTGTGCGTTATCAACTTTTTTATCTTTTGCAAGCCTCCTTTTTATTGACAATCTCTTTGTAAAATTAAAAGAAAAATCAATCACATATGATACTGTGAGTACTGCACCTAAAACAGTGACAAATCTTAAATCAAGCGATTTAACAAATGCTTCGAGAACTTTATTTAAAAAGCCTACGATAAACACACCTACAAATCCCCATCCAAGCGTACTCTGCAGACAAAGTATTCCTTTGTAATTAAAAGGCAGATGTTCATAATTCCACCATACTTCACCAAACAGCTTAAGCATAACCTTTGCTACAACAAACTCAAAGGCTGTTGCGCCTATACTGCTGGCTATATATAAAAGTAAATAATTATTTTTGATAGGCTCAAACAAATTCAATGCAAAAAAAGCACCAAAACCATAAATTACGCAAAATGGTAACTTTGCAAAACCTCTATTTTCCCACCTGCCAAGCTGATGTCTTATAACTATACACTCCATACACCAGCCTAAAAAGCTGTAAATAAAAAACCATACTGCAAATTGTCCGGGATTCATCTCGTGAAAAGTATAATTAATCATTTTAATCCTCATTTCTTAAGCGACTCATCAATATAAGAGCTTATCATCTTTTCCTTCTTTCGCATCATTTATCATAATAATATACAATCTGATGTACATAACAAAGGCTAATGTCAAAGCAGCTGCACATACTAACATAAGAACGCTTTTTACACCATACGCAATATTAGGAAATGCAACAAGCACAAGCATCACAGCATAAAGAATTGCTGTACATACTTTACCATACCATTTTGCGCCATTAAGTCTGCGCTTATATTTTCTTATAATAATCGCCGCCATAACACCTGAAATTATTTCTTTTAAAATAAGATAAATCACAAGCAGGTACATATACTGTATTTTTAGGGTTAATGCAAGAAGCATTGCAAACTGCATCATCTTATCTGCAATCGGGTCTATCAGTTTACCAAGATCAGTTATCATATTGCATCTTCTTGCTATCTGACCATCTAAAAAGTCTGTAAGTCCTGAAGCCAAAACTATAAGTGTAGCAAAATAATAATCCTTAGGTTCCACAGCTGTAAAATAAACATAAAGAAACCACGGAACCATGGCTATCCTTATATAACACAATATATTCGGTAACTTAACTAAATCTTTCATCTCAAACTTAAATCTCATGCAAATATCCTCGTTACAAACTAAAAATGTACTAAATCAAATCTTCAAGAGTGGATCTTACTGCTTTAATAAAATCCTGTGTATTCAAAGTCTCAGGATTTGGCATTGTAGTTATAAGTGCTAAATCCTTTGTCATCTGACCTTTTTCTATTGTTTCAACACAAGCTCTTTCAAGCTTATCTGCAAAATCACACAATGCGCTTATTTTGTCAAGCTCACCACGCTTTCTTAATGCACCTGTCCATGCATAAATAGTAGCGATAGGATTTGTAGATGTCTCTTCTCCCTTAAGATGCTTATAATAATGTCTTTGAACAGTACCATGTGCAGCTTCATACTCATAATATCCGTCAGGAGAAACGAGTACTGATGTCATCATTGAAAGTGAACCAAAAGCTGTCGCCACCATATCACTCATTACATCACCATCATAATTTTTACATGCCCAGATATATCCGCCCTCTGAACGCATAACTCTGGCAACTGCATCATCAATAAGAGTATAAAAATACTCTATACCTGCAGCTTTAAATTTCTCATCATATTCCTTATCATATATTTCCTGGAATATATCCTTGAATGTATGGTCATATTTCTTTGATATGGTATCTTTTGTTGCAAACCATAAATCCTGCTTTGTATCAAGTGCAAAATTAAAGCAGCTTCTTGCAAAGCTTTCTATTGATGATTCAAGATTGTGCATTCCCTGAAGAATACCTGCTCCCTTAAAGTCATGAATAAGCTCTCTTGTCTCGTTGCCCTGCTCGTCTGTAAATACAAGCTCTGCTTTTCCTGCAGAAGGAACTTTCATCTCCGTTGCTTTATATACGTCACCGTAAGCATGTCTTGCTATAGTTATAGGCTTCTTCCATGTCTTAACATAAGGCTCAATTCCTTTTACAATAATAGGGGCTCTGAATACCGTACCATCAAGCATTGCCCTGATTGTACCATTAGGACTTTTGTACATTTCTTTTAAATTATACTCTGTCATTCTTGCGGCATTAGGTGTAATTGTAGCACATTTAACAGCAACACCATATTTCTTCGTAGCTAATGCAGAATCAACCGTAACCTGATCATTAGTTTCATTTCTGTGTACAAGACCTAAGTCATAGTACTCTGTCTTTAAATCAACAAACGGCTCAAGAAGCTCTTCCTTTATAAGCTTCCAGAGTACTCTTGTCATCTCATCTCCATCCATCTCAACAAGCGGAGTAGTCATTGTAATTTTTTCCATAATTATTCCCCTTTTCTGCGAAAAGATTTCCAACATATTTTAATATTTCTTCAAACAAAAAAATATTATATAACTATTCATTATCTCTGTCAAACAAGGTATCACCTATTATTTATTTGAAATATTCAACACCCGATTCAAATATCTTTAAATCCTGTTCTCCGTATATATTGACAGCTACTGAATCACCTCTTCTCTCTGAGTGCGCCATCTTTCCTAAACATCTTCCGTCAGGACTTGTAATACCTTCAATAGCCATATATGAACCGTTAACATTCCATTCCTCATCCATTGTCACATTACCGTCAAAATCACAATACTGTGTTGCAACCTGACCGTTAGCAAAAAGCTTATCAATCCATTCCTTAGGTGCTACAAAACGTCCCTCTCCATGTGAAGCAGGATTACAGTACACACCGCCAAGCTGTGCCTTTGAAAGCCATGGACTCTTGTTAGAAACAACCTTTGTATAAACCATCTTTGATATATGACGGTTGATTGTATTAAATGTAAGCGTAGGTGAATTTTCATCCTGTCCTGTTATAGCTCCGTTTGGAACAAGGCCAAGCTTTATAAGTGCCTGGAAACCGTTACATATACCAAGTGCGAGACCGTCTCTTTCGTTAAGAAGCTTTTCCACCGCCTCTTTCATCTTTGCATTTCTAAATGCAGTTGCAAAGAATTTAGCAGAACCGTCAGGCTCATCACCTGCTGAGAAACCGCCAGGGAACATTATAATCTGAGCTTTATTTATAGCTTTCTCAAATTCGTCTACAGAATCACGTATACCTGCAGCATCAAGGTTCTTAAATACCTTAACAATAACATCGGCACCTGCTCTTTCAAATGCCTTTGTACTGTCATATTCGCAGTTTGTTCCCGGAAATACCGGTATAAATACTGTAGGCCTTGCAACCTTATTCTTACATACATATACACTGTCTGCATTGTAAAGTTTAGCATCAACAGGTTCAGCACTCTTTTCTGCTTTTGTAGGGAACACTTTTTCAAGCTTTTCTTTCCATACATTAAGCGCTTCATCCATACTTATGCACACATCTCTATATGTAAATTCTTCTTTATCAGTAACCTTACCAACTAATGTATAAGGAACCGTAATATCTGAAAGTCTGTCTGCATCAACTTCTGCAACTATGCAGCCATATGCAGGTGAAAACAGTTCTTTACTGTCAAGCTCATCATTTAAAGCAAAACCGAGTCTGTTACCGAAAGCCATCTTGCTTAATGCAGGAACAATACCGTTTGCATCAAGAACATATGCAGAAACTATAGCTCTGCTGCCCGTAAGCTTATGAATTTCATCGTAAAGCGTCTTTATCTGGTCAAATACAGGCAAATCATATTCATCCTTTTCGATATTAAACTTAACTAATACATTTCCGGCTTTCTTTAATTCAGGTGTGATAATATCAGCTTCCTTAGCAACATCAACCGCAAATGAACATAATGTAGGCGGAACATCAATATTTTCAAACGTTCCTGACATGCTGTCCTTTCCTCCAATTGAAGGAAGTCCAAAACCGATTTGTGCCTCATATGCACCAAGAAGTGCAGCAAATGGCTGGCTCCAGCGTGAAGGATCCTCTGTCATTCTTCTGAAATATTCTTGGAACGTAAATCTTATCTTATTAAAGTCACCGCCTGAGGCAACAATCTTAGCTACAGAATCGACAACTGCATACATTGCGCCATGATATGGACTCCACTTTGAAAGATATGGATCAAATCCGTATGACATCATAGTGACAGTATCGCACTTTCCTTTAAGCACAGGAAGCTTTGCAACCATCGCCTGTGTCTCTGTAAGCTGATATTTACCGCCATAAGGCATAAATACCGAACCTGCTCCGATAGAAGCATCAAAACGCTCAACAAGACCTTTCTGAGAACATTCATTCAAATCATTAAGCGTATTTAACCATTTATCTTTAATATCTGTTACATCTGTTTCTTTAAGGTAACAATCCTCTTTTTCAGGAATGTCAACAAGCACTGATGTTTCCTGATGAGCACCGTTTGTATCAAGGAATGCTCTTGAAATATTTACTATTTCCTTTCCTCTCCACTCAAGTACAAGTCTTGGTTCCTCTGTTACAACAGCAACCTCTACAGCCTCAAGGTTTTCTTCTGCTGCATACTCCAGGAACGATTTAACATCCTTAGGATCAATAACAACAGCCATTCTTTCCTGTGATTCAGAGATTGACAATTCTGTTCCGTCAAGACCCTCATATTTCTTAGGTACTTTATCAAGTGAAACTCTAAGACCTGCAGCAAGCTCACCTATAGCTACTGAAACACCGCCGGCTCCGAAATCATTACATTTTTTAATAAGCTTAGTAACCTCCGGACGTCTGAAAAGTCTCTGCATCTTACGCTCTGTAGGCGCATTACCTTTCTGAACCTCAGCTCCGCATGTTTCTATAGATTCTGTTGTATGAACCTTAGAAGAACCTGTAGCACCGCCGCAGCCGTCACGTCCTGTACGTCCGCCCAAAAGTATGATTATATCGCCCGGATCAGATGTTTCTCTTTTTACTGCGCTTCTTGGAGCAGCAGCAATAACGGCACCTATCTCCATTCTCTTTGCAACATAATCAGGGTGATATATTTCCTTAACATAACCTGTTGCAAGTCCTATCTGGTTACCGTATGAGCTGTAACCGTGTGCAGCACCTGTTACAAGCTTCTTCTGCGGAAGCTTTCCGTGAAGTGTATCACTTATAGGTACGGTAGGGTCAGCAGCACCTGTTATACGCATAGCCTGATATACATAAGTACGTCCTGACAACGGATCTCTTATCGCACCACCAAGACATGTTGCAGCACCACCAAAAGGCTCTATTTCAGTAGGGTGATTATGTGTCTCATTCTTAAAGTTGACAAGCCATTCCTCTGTCTTTCCGTCTATCTCTACAGGAACCACTATACTGCAGGCATTTATCTCTTCTGACTCTTCTTGGTCAGCAAGCTTTCCCTCTGCCTTTAATTTCTTCATAGCCATAAGGGCAAGATCCATAAGGCATACAAACTTGTCCTTACGTCCCTTATAAATACTCTCTCTGTCAGCCAGATACTTATTATATGTAGCTTCCATAGGAGTTTTATAAAATCCTTCTTTAAATTCAACATTCTTTAATTCTGTTGCAAAAGTTGTATGACGACAATGATCTGACCAATATGTATCAAGCACTCTTATCTCTGTCATTGAAGGATCTCTTTTTTCTTCATTAAGGAAATGCTCCTGAATAAATTTAAAATCCTTAAATGTCATGGCAAGCCCAAGTGAATCATAAAGTTCTTTAAGACTTTCCTCTGCCATATCCTTAAATCCGTCAAGAATCTTAACATCATCAGGAACTGCAAATTCAGTCACAAGAGTATCCGGAATTTCACTTGATGCCTCTCTTGAATCTACAGGATTTATACAAAGTTCCTTTATCTGTGACTTCTGTTCATCAGATAACTGTCCTGATATAACATAAGTTGTAGCAGTCTTAATGACCGGCATCTCGTTTTCATCAAAGAATTTAACGCACTGTTCTGCGGAATCTGCCCTCTGGTCAAACTGACCCGGAAGATATTCAACCGAAAACACAAAATCATCATCATTACAATCAAACTGCATCTCATAAACATCATCTACAGGTGGTTCTGAAAATACAGTCGTAAGCGCCTTTTTGTATGTTTCCTCCGAAAGATTTTCTATGTCATAACGAATTAAAACCCTTACGTCAGAAATTGTGGATATACCAAGATATCCTGTAATTTCATCATGTAATTCTTTTGCATTTACTGCATAAGGTTTCTTTTTTTCAACAAAAACTCGTTTTACACCGTTCATTTTTTTCCTCCTACATACTAATTAAGTACATTTTTAATAATAAAGCGAGAATATTCCCACAGTAAAAAACATTTTAACATAAACTTATAAAATACACAATTATATTATTTTGATGATTACAGTGTCAAAAGGTAGTAAGCCCACTTTTACGTAACAATCCGTGTAATCAAAAATCCGATTCTGTTCTGACCGTATTTTCAATAGTCCCTTGCATGTATCTTTTCTTCAACTGCACATATTTCCACATGCACAAGCTGGCTTTCCGGCTGATATTTCAATCCGTTTATGTAAATATTTGCTCCTGGATAAATATCCTTATCAACTCTTACAACAGCCCTTTGTGCTTCCTGCAAAATACTGTAAAGCTCTCTCGCCTGCATTTCATATTTAGTTTTTTGTGAATTTTTTACAATCTTTGATTGTAAAACCTTTCTATAACTTACAGCATCAAATTTTTCAGGTTTTATAGTTTTAAGCTTATCATACTTTTCTATTATAAGATTAAATGTATCTATCTGTGCCGTAACTTCTCTGAGCTGTGCCATAATATCTGCATACTCATCACGCATCTGCTTTAACGCTCCAACACGCACTGTCGTCGGAGAGTAAGATGAATTACCTATTATGGCTGCTTCCACCCCAAGCACACCTGACACATCACCACCGTGAATTCCGCCCCTTTTGCCTGAAATATTAATCTTACCATATGCCATTACATTTGAATTAAGTATATAATCTGCACTAATATCGCCTTTTGAAATAACAGTTACATTTTCCAAAAATCTTGCCCGTATATTACCCTTTGCTTCTATCTTTCCGTTTCCTTTACCGTTTACACCATCGGCAAATACTATATCCTTATCTGAATAAATGTAAGCTCCCTCGACATATCCGCCAATATATACATCACCCATTGCATTTATCGTAACACCGCTTATAACATTTCCTGATATATTAACATCTCCGCTGAAATCTATATTTCCGATATTTAAATCAACATCTCCTGTAATCTCAAGCACATTAAGCACATTTAAATCTGTATTTCTATACTCCACTTTTCCGTCTATCGAAGCATAGTATGTATTTCCGTCCTCCGATACATAAAAACCTTTTCCGCGAAGAGGAGGCTTAGAACGCCCTGGCTTCGGAACAAGAAGCTTTCCTTTTACATCATATCCAAATTCACCTCTTGTATCCGGAATATACTCTGCAAGCTTATCATCTTTTTTTACAAGCTCAAACAGTTTTATGTTAAAATAATCAACAGAACCATCAGACTTAACCTTTGGCTTACCCGAAATATCCGTATCAAAGAAAAGCTCATATTTTCCGTCCTCCCCATTCTCCACAGGCTTTCCTTTTGCGATTACAATATTTCTGTCATATTGCTTTTTTAATAATGCCTCATGTATTCTCTCATTAATTACCCCCATCTTAACTCCGGCTTTATCTATAGCAGCTTTTACCTCATCATAGCTATACTCATGCTTTTCATCAACAGGCGCAGGAAGACACATATATGCAGTCATGGAGTCCGCATCAATATATACATAAACCGCTGTATCATTTAATTGTTGCACATTTCCATATTCAGATTTTATCATATAAATCTCCATTCCGCAGACCTGTTTCTGCACACATACAAGACACCTGTCAGATTATACTGACACTACACAAGTAAATTCGTAACATCCGCATTTTTTTCAAGTGCGACTCTTATCTTTTCCATCTTTTTATGGTCAAACTCTGCATTCGCATAAACGCTTACATCTATACCATGCTGCAGTCCCAAAAGTATCTCCTTTGTCTGCAGAACATCAAGCTCCTTATCATCACTTTTGCCCTCCAGACGCAGACGTATCTTTTCCATCTCTAAAGCATCAACAAAAGGGTCAGCATACACATCAACATCAACACCTGACTCAAGCCCCAATCTTACCTGCTCCATCTGAGATGACGAAAAGCCAAGCATACCATACTTATCAATGTCAACTCCCGACTCAAGTCCCAGCCTTAACTGCTTCATCTGCTCACCGTTAAATTCATGCAGAATAAATCTTGTAACATCAACACAATGTTCAATCCCTGTACGAATCTCATTAAGCTGATATTCATCATAACCTTCCATGACAAAAAATGTTATATCAACATCTGAACGCATTGCAAATCTAATCTGCCTTAACACTGCACCGCTAAAGCCCTGCTTTGCAAATTCCGTAACATCATATCCCTCGTCATCTGACAGCCTTATTTCTCTCATAACGGTATAATCATATGCAGGATTGCACATAAAATCTATATTTTTGCCCTGTGAAACAGCATTTTTTAATTCTTCCATCTGCATGTAATCATACTCAGGCTTTGCAAATCTGCCAGCATCAAGCCCTGCTTCAAGTGCCAGTCTTATAACCTTCATCTGTGCGGCATCAAATTCATCTGCTGCATAAAGGCTGATATCAACACCGCTTTTCAAGCCTTTCTCAATCTCTATCTGCTGCAGACTGTCAAACCCTGAAAATTGTTCTTTAATCTTTTCATCCATATGAATTTCCCCAAAATTAAAACAACACGTTAATAGTTATATATATTATACAATAAATGTCTGTTTATTGCACTAAATTTTTCCAAAAATCTGACAATAAACAGCCAACATTTTCAAGCGTCGTATTGTGTATCTTATCCCACTCTCTCGGATACAGGTTGACGTAATCGCGCGTAAGGAATCTGTCATCAAGCAAAATTATAACACCCTTATCCTGCTCTGTTCTAATGACGCGTCCTGCTGCCTGCAGCACCTTATTCATCCCGGGATAAATATAAGAATAAGCATAACCGTCTCTGCCGCACTCATCAAAATAATTTTTAAGTATTTCGCGCTCACGGCAGACCATAGGCAATCCTGTTCCCACTATAACAGTTCCTATAAGACTTTCATTTTTTAAATCAATCCCCTCTGAAAATATTCCCCCATTTACACAAAAGCCTATAAGTGAGCCTTCTATATCGCTGTCGCTAAACAGTGAAAGAAACTCCTCCTTGTCGCTTTCCTTCATAAAACGGTCCTGCATAACCACTCTTATTTTATCTGAATACATTGCAAAAAATTGCTCATAAACAGCTTCCATATATGTATATGACGGAAAAAATACCATATACTTTCCGGGGTGAGCCTTAACAATATGTTCAATATATCTGCTTATTTTTTCATATTCCTTAATTCCGCGCCTTGTATATCTGCTGCTTACGTCTCTTCCGACAATAACGCACCTGTTGCCAGTATCAAACGGCGACAGTGCATATACTGCATAATCATTAATATTACCTGACAACATTTCCTTAAAATAATTTACAGGAAGAAGAGTCGCCGAAAAAAACACCGTACTTCTTCCCTGTGCCAGCCTTTCTTTTATATTATTCGACGGGTCAACACAGTATAATCTTACGAGGAACTCTCCCTCAGCATTATGCTCAGAATAAATTACATAACCCGTATCTGAACAATCATACATATTAAGAAAATGCCTTATTGAAAAAAATAAGTCCATTATTTCCTGCGGTATCTGATTGCCCCTGTTTCTTTCAAGAAATTTTTGAAATCCCGTATACGCATATGTTAAATACTCAGGAAGCCTGCCTAATACATCTATTACCTTATACGTATCACACTGTCTTTTCATAGCAAGCATTTCTTTATTACATCGTTCAAGCTGCGATGCAAGCTTCCTATCCCAATCCTTAACTTTTCTTTTTACCTTAAGAAAATCTTCTTTTTTTATCGCCGCGCTGTACATTTCACGTGCTCTGTCCACAAGATTATGAGCTTCATCTACAAGGAAAATATAATCGGCCTTTGCGGCAGATGCAAAATATCTTTTTAATGCAACATTAGGGTCAAATACATAATTATAATCGCATATTATCGCATCACACCAGTACGAGACATCAAGTGCCATCTCAAAAGGACATACATTATATTTTTCTGCGTATAATAAAATCTCATTTCTGTCTATATCATCACAGTTTGTAATCAAATCATATACAGCGTCATTTACCCTGTCAAAATGCCCTTTCGCATAAGGACACTTGTCAGGCTCACATTTTCTTTCATCCATGCAGCATATTTTATCACGCGCCGTCAGCGTTACCGTCCTTATATTAAGGCCATTATTTTTAAGAATCAAAAATGTATCTTTTGCGACAGTCCTCGTTATTGACTTTGATGTAAGATAAAATATTTTATCGGCAAATTCCTGACCCATAGCCGCAACTGCCGGAAAAACAGTAGAAATTGTCTTTCCAACTCCGGTTGGTGCCTGTATATACAGATTATCTCCGCTGCTTATACATCTGTAAACGCTTACAACCAAGTCCCTCTGGCCCTTCCTGTAATCAAAAGGAAACTGCATATTCTGTATGGACTGTTGTCTTTTCTTTCTCCATTCAAATACAAAATCACTCCAACGCATAAATTTTGCTATTAAAGAGTTAAACCATTCACTTATCTGTTCAAACGTATAATCCTGCTTAAACCTTTTAATCTGCTCTGTATCTGCATCCATATAAGTTATCTGTATTCCTATATTTTCAAGAGATTTTTGAAGGGCATATATATATCCGTAGCACATTGCCTGAGCTTTATGCACGTATACAGGCTCATCAAGCTTTTCAAACCCAGCCTGCATAGTTTTTATCTCATCAATCACAACATCCGACGCTGGTGTCTTTTCCCCCTCAGAATTTTCTTCCAGATTGCATATAATTCCGTCAGCTCTCCCCTCAAGACATATGTAATACTCTGTTTCATAAGCATAATCCCCGTCTTCAATGCTTTCTTTCGGTATCATAAGCCTTAACGGTACCTCGCTATGGTATCTGTCACCCATTGACTTTTGTATTTTCCTGTGTAGTCTTGCCCCCTCCTGCATTACCGACACATCAGATATACCTCCTGTACCGGAACTTATATCTCCGCTTCTTAATATAAATTCAACAAGATTTCGCACTGATATTTTTAATATATTATCTTTAATAACATACATAATAATCCTCCATTCCGCAGATTTATCACTTATCAATCAGTACTATTTTTCATTAACACTGTAAATTATTGAATTGCCGCTTTTGCCAACTCTGTTTACTGCACCGACATAATACAAAATATTGAGTGTCAGTCTTGCCGTATCTTTCCCTATCTTTGCCGCACGCGCGAAATCTTCTGATGTAAATTTTTCCTCAAGCTCATACGGTATAAACTGTATATAATCTTCCGGCTGTTCAATATCTATAATTTTGCGTATTCCGACAGGTATTCTGTCATACCTTTGTGCACCTTTCTTTTTCGTTGAATTCCATCCGTTCAGCAGCTTATACTCCTCCATATCCATAAGAACAAGCTTTATTCTTAAATTAGGATTTAAAAGATATGACTTTATTTTATAAAGCTCAAAAAACGCATCATATTCGCTGAAATGTCTCGGCGACATTCTTTTTGCCCCTGCCTCGCCCGTCTTTGTATCAATCCACGAAACCCATTTATTAAAAGGCATAGGATACACTATAGTCACAGGATAATAATTCAGAAACACTGCAAGCTTTTCTCTTAATTTATTAAAACCGGCAGTCTGAATTTCAATAACACCGTTTTCGTTATATATATCAGCAAAATACCCATTCAGTGCAACCTCCTGATTATCCTCGTCAGGCTCAAAAAAATTCTTAAGAACTCCATGAACCGTTTTTTCAGCCAATGTTCCTATTCCCTTATCATCATGCTTTTTACCGATTATCTTTTCACATGATAACAAAAATTCACCATGCATAATATATTCTTCTTCCAAAGCTTTTCTCTTAATCTGAGCCATACAAACCTATCTCCGCACACATTTTACACTTTTTCTTAAAATATTATACTTTCAGGCCATACTTAAATCAAGTATATGGCTTATGTGTTAAAATGCCAAATCTATGATTACTGTTGACTTTTGAATTTAAATACATCAAAATAATTTTATAATTAATATGAAACGGAGGATGAATATGGTAAGTATATCTATGTGCATGATAGTTAAAAATGAGGAAGCTTTACTTAGCCGCTGCCTTGAATCTTACAAAGGTCTTTTTGATGAAATAATAATTGTTGATACAGGCTCATCCGACAACACCAAAAAAATTGCAGCACAGTACACCGACAAAATATATGATTACAAATGGTGCAGCGATTTTGCTGCTGCAAGAAATTTTGCATTTGATAAAGCTTCCTGCGACTATATTTTTACCGCAGATGCGGACGAAGTTCTTGATGACAAAAATAAATCAGAATTTCTCAAATTAAAACAGGTTCTCGACTATGATGTAGATATAGTCCAGATGAAATACGTAACGCCTCCCGAATACAATACAGTGTACAACTGCATAAAAGAATACAGGCCAAAGCTTTTTAAACGTCTAAGAACCTTTAAATGGGTATCTCCGATTCATGAAACAGTGCGTCTGCAGCCGATTGTATTTGACAGCGACATTGAAATTCTTCATATGCCTGCAGGCCGCCATGAAAAAAGAGATTTTGCAATATTTATAAATGCGGTCAAATCAGGAGTGCGTCTTGAAAAGTATGTCCTTAAGATGTTTTGCAAAGAGCTGCTTATTTCCGGCAATGACAATGATTTTATAGCAGTTTCAGACATTTTTACAGACAACCTCTCAAAAGAATTCACCGACACTGAATGTGTAAAAGCAATAAACTGTATTTTGGCACATATTTACCGTATAACCGGCAATGAGCATGAATTTTTCAAAATATGCCTTAAGGATATTGCTGTTGACCCATGCAGTGAAATATGTACAGAACTTGGCGAATACTATTACAATAAAAATGATTATGCGGAGGCTGTTTTGTGGTTTATAAATGCAGCAGACGAAACCTCAAGCATATTAAATATACGTTCTGCAGGCGATATACCGCTGTTTCGTCTTGCTGACTGCTACGACCGTCTCTTGCAGCTTGCAGACGAAAGCGGTGATATCAGACTTAAAGAGATTTATCTTCACAATCGTGACGAGTATAAAAAAAGAGCAGAAAGCTGGTCGCTTCCTGCTGAACTTTAATATTGTGTCATGTCTTTTTTATAAATTCTATCCGGCACTTCGGACACTTTATGCTAATCCGGCCTTTTCCTCTTGGAACTCTTATCTTCTGAGAGCAGGCCGGACACTTAAATATCTTATGAGTCTTTGAATCCTTAAAACGGGCCTTTGAATTATTAAACTTACCGAAAATTCTGTACTTAAAACGTAAATAAGCCTGATTTTCGCTGTATCTTTTTGATATATTTCTTGAAAACACTCTGAAATATGTATAAAACATAAGTGCAACTGCAATTATATAAACAAGCGAATTATGCCAGAACAATGTAATTATAAGCATCGCAAGCGACACATACGCGAGTGCCCTTGACAAATGATCCATACCATATCTGCCCTGCATAAATCTCATCATTGCATTCTTAATCTTTCCCATGATATCTATATCTATACCTTTCTTTAAATAACTATAAATACTGTACCATAACAAAGTGCAAAATCAATTAAATAAATATAAAAAATTATTATTTATTCTGCTGTCATATAAACATTTCCGTCGATGTCTTTCCAATAAAATTTGTCAGATAACACTATATAGCTGTTAGCACTGTTTTCTTTAGGAATTGAAACAGAACCTGGATTTACATAAGTATAAAAATCTCTTTTTTCAAACTTTGGCACATGTGTATGTCCGCAAACCAAATAGCTGTCATCTGCGAGAGCCGGCATCTTCTTTTCGTCAAGCTCATGTCCGTGTACAAGCACAAGCTTTCTGTCATTTATATAAATTGCAGCCTGTTCACACAAAACATTAAAGTCAAGAACCATCTGATCCACCTGTGTATCACAATTTCCGCGGACACACATAATTTCATTCTTAAGCGGATTTAACATGGCAATAACTTCCTTAGGTGCATATTCTTCCGGCAAATCATTGCGCGGTCCATGATATAATATATCTCCAAGCAGCACAAGCATATCAGCCTGCTCTTCCTTGTAACGTTCAAGCAGCTTACGACAGTAATACGCAGAACCATGAATATCAGAAGCTATTATTATTTTTTTCATATATTTCTCCCATTTCAATTTAAATGTTTTTTAATGACTTTGTAAACCACAAAACATAATAAGTAAGTATTATATTTATTGGAAGCTGCACAAGATTTTTTATTGCTCTGCTCGTAAAATAGAACCAGAAACCTTTTCCAAACATTATTGATGTCCATAATGTTCCAAAAAATACATTTACAAGAAGTGTATCAAATGTAAGAACAAGCACACATCTTACAAAAAACTTAACATCAAACGCCTTTGTCGGAAACTTATTATAAAAAAAGCATCCGTATATAAGACCTGCCAAAGCTGCATTAAATGTCCAACCTGGGAAAAATGGTCCTACAGGCTTGAGTATAAACTGAATAATATCTCCTACGCCTCCGCACAAAAATCCCATAACCGGACCAAAAAGACAGCCCGTCACGACATTTGTAAGAAATGACAATGATATTCGAAGTGTCGGCGTAACCTGAAATGACACAAAAAATGCCAGAACCGTATGCAATGCAACTAAAAGCGCAGCCATTACAATCGATTTAATGTGCTTAAATTCCTTCGCTGATTCAACAAATTGTTTCAAAAATTTCATAAAAAATACCTCCTTTGCAGTAGCATTCGCTCTACATAAGAGGTAATTATAATCGTTATATCTTTCGTGGTTATAAATACAATATGCAGCAGCGGGATGCGAACCATGCACCGCAAGATAATTTCACTCTTCGTCCCAATGACAACTCCCTGTTCACTGGGCACTTAACGCGCACAATTCTACTCTGCTTTAAATTTTATTAGTCTTGTACATTATAGTAGTTTATAAAGCTTTTGTAAAGCTTAAATTAAAATTTATTTATATTTATTCACAGTCTTCACATTCATCAAAATCCTCAAAATCGTCTTCCTGCATGTCGTCATCAATATAAAAATTCATAGGAAGTATCTCGATATTACTTACAACTGACTTACCTATAATATATACGGTATGAATTCCCTCTTCATTTGTAATATCAACATAATTCTTTATCTTGCTGAAATTTGAATCAATATCATATGACACATTTACGCCCTCAGGAAGAATAATCTTAACACTGCTTAAAGTACTTGAAAAATTAAGATACGTATCTTTTTCAAATGTGGCAAAGCTTAAATCAATAACAGTATTTGCACAGATACTCTTCACCTCACAGCCTGTAAACTCCTCGTCTTTTACTTCCACAAGCTTATTTGCAAATATTGCGTTATATTTTTTAACTTCATCATATGCACTGTCTTTTTCTTCTTTATCAAAACTTGCCTTTACAACCTTGTATTTATCATATGCAACCTTGCCTGCAACTGCAACTGCTCCAACCCCGATTGCTGCTTTTAATAACTTTTTCTTTGCCATATTAATCCTCCTTTTTTGTCATCATAACTATACACAATTATTTTCATAATTATATCAAATCCTGTATTTCAAATCAATTACAGTCCTGTTTTAAATGCTCCCTCTCATACTCACAACACTTTTCATACATTTCATCGTATTTATCCAAATTAAGAGGAAGCGTTATCTGCTGTTCCTTTAAAGCTGAATAATACGCTGCATTTGTCAGCATAATCTGATTAACGGCATCTTTGCCTTGTGACACCAAAACATCTTTGTCATTCATTAATACAGCCTCAGCAAAATTGTCAAGCATCTGAGCATATGGCTCACCCGTCTTTTCAAAATGCTCAGAACTTTGTATAACATCCAGATTCTCTCTTGAATTTACCTGCGCTGTTCTTATATATCTTAATGAATCCTCGCTGTATTTCCAGATATAAAGTTCATCATCACAAAGCGAAAGTTTTCCTTTCGTACCTATAATATCAAGACGCTCCTCCCACACAGCCTCGCCTGTCGTAAGAATAAATACCGCTGTCATATTATTATCATACCTCATATGAATTGTAGCTTCATCATCCACAAAAAAATCATTATATTTTCCAAATGGAATATCAGCAAATATCTTTTCAGGCATGCCAAACAGCCACTGCCATATGTCAAGAATATGCGCCCCCTGATTAATAAGCGCACCTCCGCCCTCTCCGTTCCAGCTGCTTCTCCAGCCTGCAGAATTATGATAACGAGCTGTTCTTAAATATCTTGAATTTACAAGCATAACACGGGATAAATCACCGATTTCTCCTGATTTTAGTATCTGCTTTATTCTTATATACTTATCATACATTCTCTGATGAAACATAACGCTATATATAAGTCCTGCTTTTTCTGCATTTTCAGACATCTGTACAGCCTGAGCTGCTGTTATTCCTGCTGGTTTATCACACATTACATGTTTTCCAAGCTCAAAAGCCCTGTTTGCAAATTCAGGATGTGTTTTATGCGGTGTCACAATAATAACTGCATCATAATTTTCAGGATTTTCGTACAATTCATCAACACTGTTATAAATAAATGGTTTTACTCCATTTTCATTCATCAGGCTTTCCGCCCATTTTTTCGTTTCACTGTTTCTTGCAACAACAGCGGTAAGCTCCATACGTTCTACCTTACCCACTGCAATAAACTGAGCATACTTTTTGCCCATAGAACCCGCACCAATAAGTGCCACCCTTATCTTTTCCATACTAAACTCCATTTCTGAGCAATTATTTGCACACTATTCCCATTTATGCAGACTATATTTGCCAAATCTTACTTTCGCTTCTGACTTTTTTGCCGCTCTCTACAGCCTTATTAAGCAAAATTCCCATATAAGCATCCTGAAGCGCACAGCTTAATTCCATTTCATAATTTTCGCAATCATCCTTATCCGCATACGAATAAACTGCCGCTCGCTCCATCATCTGTGCTATCGCAGTCTCATCCTCACTAAGTCCGCAGAGTCCGAAAGCAGCTTCATAAAGAACTTTATCATCTGCTTTCTTTTGCTCTAACACAATCTTTTCAATTTCGTTAAAAGTCTTTAAATTAGGATTATCAGAAGCTGTATTTACTAAACGTCTGTATGAAACAATGTCAGCTTCCCTTTCGCAGAAATTTTCATCAAGAAAATATATCTTATTATCCTTTAACTCACCTCGCAATCCCTGAACTTTAATATAATTATTTCTGATTGGCGACCTGTACTGTTCAGAATCAAAATCATACAACGCAGTCTTTCCGTCTTCAAACTCAAAAACTGCCAATACTCTTTTTTTATTTTTAACTCTTCCGTCAGTAAAACACTCATATCTGTTAAGAGTCTCGACTGTTGCAAATTCATGAGCCACAGCCTGAACACTAAACCCGGTTGATGTTTTTTCCTGCAAAAACGCCCTGATAAGACTTGCCCCATGATACTCATGTGCCATGGACATACTTACATAATCGGTCTGACCTATAATTCCGGTTTTAATAAGCTTTAATGCAGCCTGATTTGAAGGATAATATATGTACTGCTCAGCCACCATAAGCTTTTTGCCTGACTTGTGAAGTTCCCAAAGTTTATTAAGCTCTTCAACGTTAGTTGCAGCAGGTGTTTCGCAAAGTACTGTAAAACCATAATTCATCCATTCCATGCTGACCTTAGCAATAGACTGTTTATCTACTGCCACTACCACAAAATCAGGATTCATCCGTATGCATTCATCTATAGAAACCGTTGTATGAATACCATGATCATGGGCAATCAAATCCGCTTTCTGCTGCGATCTGCAAAGCATTGCACAAAGCTCAAACTGCTCACTTAACGCCTTAGCTATGCGCACATAATAAAGTGAACGCCAGCCTGAACCAACAATAATAAATCTCTTTTTTCTCATAGCATCCTCCAATCCGCAAACACATTAACATGCCAGGAATTTCCCGCAACAATCAGCGAGAAAAGACACATCCGCAGTAATTCTGCCTGTATAAGCCATATTCATTTGATAATTCTATTGAACGCTTATACCCTTCTTTCTTCTTAAAATCCGATAAAAGATATTCGACTCCGTATTTTTCTGCTAAACCAACACCAATCTCGTTTAACTTTGCACTTTTTTTAAGCGGACTTATCGTAAGAGTTGTAGTAAAATAGTCAAATTTAAGTTCTTTTGCAAGCTTTGCCGTCTTTTCAAGACGCATCTTATAACATACAAAGCAGCGCTCACCGCCCTCCTCACATTTTTCAAGTCCTTTTACATTTTTGAAATAAACATCCGGCTCATAATCACCTTCAATAAATGAAACTTTATTTGCTGCAGGAAACTCACCGATAAATCTTTTTTGTTCCTCAACTCTTTTTCTGTACTCATCATTATCTGATATATTGGGATTATAATAAAACACCGTAACATCAAAATACTGTGACATATATTCTATAACATAACTGCTGCATGGTGCGCAGCAGCTATGAAGAAGCAGTGACGGTGTCTTACCGCTTTTAGTTATTTCACACAGCTTTTTTTCAAGTTCCTTTTGAAAATTCCTGTTCTCAAATGCTTCTCTCATCAATAATCTCCTCAAGTGCCGCAAACAGCTTATCCATCTGTTCATCCGTACCGATTGTTATTCTAATATAATTATCTATAAGCGGCTTGTTAAAATATCTTACATAAATATTTCTCTTCTTAAGCTCATCAAATATAATATCTGCACGAATTGACTTATGTGATGCAAATATAAAATTTGCTTTAGAGTCGGGATATGTAAAACCTAACTGTGTCAAACATTTCTTGCTGTGTTCTCTCGTATTTATTATTTTTTGTACACACTCATTAAAATAAGCTCTGTCCTTAATTGAGCAGGTACCGTAAACAAGACTTGTTGCATTCATTGTATAAGAGTTAAATGAAAATTTCACATCATTTAACGCTTTTATAAGATTCTTATTTCCTATAGCATAGCCTATTCTCATTCCTGCCATTGAGCGCGACTTTGAAAAGGTCTGAACCACAAGCAGATTCTCATATTTTTTTGTAAGCTCAAGTGCTGATTTTCCGCCAAAATCAATATATGCCTCATCTACAATAACAACTGATGACTGATTATTTTTAATTATCTGTTCAACTTTATCCGGTTCAAGATAAATTGATGTAGGCGCATTAGGATTAGGGAATATAATTCCTCCGTTCGGCTTATTAAAACTTTCAGGAATTATGTTAAATTCCGAATCAAGCCCAACTTCCTCATAAGCAATATTAAAAAGCTGTGCCCACACACTGTAGAATGAATATGTTATATTTGGAAACAAAACAGGCTTGTCAGAATTAAAAAACGTCATAAAACACATGGCAAGTACATCATCTGAACCGACACCGACAAACACACAATCCTTGTCAAAACCGTATTCATCTGCGATTGCCTGCACAAGTACAGAGGCTTGAGGGTCAGGATACAGTCTTAATCTGTCAAAATCAAATGATTCCGCAGCCTCAATCACCTCCGGCGATGGAGGATACGGATTCTCGTTTGTATTCAACTTCACAACATCCACAATTTCAGGCTGTTCTCCTGGTACATAAGGCTCAACTCTTCTGATATTTTTTTCCCATTCTCTCATTTTATACATTCCTGCCTTTCCGTAAGCTAATCATGATTACATGGATTATTTTTGTGCCTTGCACTCTCAAAATCCTATTACAAAAAGTATAAGCAAAACAGATTAAATTAGCAACTCTAAACTTTAAACTCCCTGCGTGTATTTTCTATTTTCTTTTAAAAATTATCATTTCTTTGTCTTTTTCATACGTAATTTCATAACGTTCATCATTTTTGTAATTCTCCACATCCTCATCACGTTTTTTGTAATCCGTGCTGTCTCTTAAATCAATCACCACATAATCTGTCTCCTCATCAGAGTAAGCCAGCTCATATAAATATCTGCGATTTGAAAGATTCGGACACAAAAATGCTGTCGCTTTAACCGACGCATCCTGCGGAATAAGTTTTAACTGCTCATTCATACTTTGATACAACTTTGCATTGTCAGTATCAAAATACCTGCTGATATATCTTGTCTGTCCCAAATTAAGCGAAAGGAAGAAAAATACAGAGCTTATAAGCATCATCACAAGTGTTTTTGTGCATCTTTGCTTTGTTAAATCCTTTACGTTAAGAAGAGCTGCATATAAAAGCAATGTTCCTGAACCGAATACATACTGGAAAAAAATATTTTTTCCATACTGATAATCAGGCATGAGATTAAAAAGTACAAGCGGTCCGAACAAAATAAATCTCGGCCACTTTTTTGTTAACAGCGGCATAAACAGCAGCGGTGAAAGTACCTGTATTATGAATTTTAGATTTTTTTCACTCATAACCTGTGTTAAAAAATACGACGGGCTTATAATAATTGTTTTTAACATTCCAAAAACATTTCCGTCATTTTCATAAATCATATTATTAAATCTTCCCGTAAGCGTTCCCTGTCCGGATGTGTTAAGATACATAACGGCAAGCACAAAATAAATAACACTCACAGCAAACAGCGCACTTCCCTTTTTATACATCTTTCTGCCGAAAATCATATATAGCGCAACAAATGCTGCATATACAGCCGCGTCTTCCTTTATGCCAAGCACAAAAACAGCCGATACTGCAATTCCCCATGCACTGTCGTACTCCATTGCAAGCAGCAGACACAAAAGTGCTGCAGGAAGAAACATATTTTCGTGCATATCATAAAATGTTCCGCCGCTCATAACAGGATAAGCAAAATAACATACCCCAAAAAGCATTGTTTCAAAACGTGTAAACTTATGTTTGCGGCATATAAAATAAAGCGGAATAATTCCCAGCGCAATAACAAAGGCCTGCATAAACTGTAAAGTCACAGGAGATGAAAAAACCGCATAAAATGGCAATATGAGCCAGTAGACAGGCGAAACATGCACGTTCATATGTGACATAAGCATGTCTCTTTCACAAGTTGTATTCATTGTGAATGTATTTTTCATATAATAAAACATCTGTGAAAATATTCCAAAATCAAAATTAGGCGTACTGTAACTAAGATATCTGCATATTCCGCACGCTGACGCAAACAGCACAAAAAGCAATGCAGATATAGCCAAAATGATTTTAAGTGATTTTCCATCAACTTTTACTCTGTCTAGTTCTATTCCGTCCAGACAATATATCGTGCAGAATGTCATTAACAGCGTAAGGCCTGCCGCAAAATACATATCCTGTTTCATAACGATGCTGACCGCACAAAAGACGAGCGAAAGGAAAAACAGACACATTTTTTCAAATTTTTCGTTCTTTATATTTTCAAAAAATATATTCAATCCCGCAAAGACTGCAGCCAATAATATAAGCAGCCATAAAATTTCTATACTTTCCTGCGCCTTTAAATTCGCGACAAGGTTTTTACCTGCAAGCAATGTTCCCAAAATATAGGTAATACTGACAAAACACCACGCCATAATAAACCTTATGACGCAGTGTTTTGATAAAAATATTCTTTTCACGCTTTTTAAAATATTCTGCATGAACAATCTCCTTAAATCCGACTTATAAAATCACCAAGAAACATAAGTGCTGCACCTGCCTGTGACATTTCATCGCTGCACCTTGCAAACGTCAAATAATCCGCAGATGTGTCAAACGCACTCTTCTTTGCAAGTATTTCCTTGATTTCATCCTGATAATCATATAAATAGTGAGCAACTGCTCCAACAATTACAATATCATTATCAGTCATAGTATATATGTTATTTATTCCTGTTGTCAAATCATCAAGATAACCTGCAAAATGTTTTTTAATACTTTCATCGCCGGCCTTAAGCTTTTCAAAAAATTCAGATAAACTTAATCCCAGATCATCAGATAAACATCTCTTTGATACATAACTTTCAAAGCAACCGGTTTTTCCGCAAAAACACTTCCTACCGCCCGGATGAATAGTCATATGTCCAAATTCACCGCTGCGGTTATGTCTGCCTGCAACCACATGTTGATTTCTTATAAAAGCACCGCCCACACCCTCATCAAGCATAAGATAGATTTTCTCCACAGGGTCTTTCGGCATAATGCGATTATTAAAACTTTCTTTTGTCATTGGCTTTTCTGCATTTTTATATTCATACCAGTACTCAGAATACGCCTTTGATTTTGCATCATTCAATGCAATACATTTGAAATTAATATGCTTTGTAATATCTGATAACTCAAAATTATGCAATCCCATTATAGGTGCAGAAACAACAACCTCATTGTCACTGTCAAATATTCCGGGAATTGTTATACCAACACCAAGCACATCATCATGTGATGCCTTTCCTATCTTTATGATATGGTTTATCATATCAGCAACAGCCTCTCCGTATCCTGCATCATTAGGAGCTCCGCAATTCTTTTCATATGCGCATACTACATTACCGTTTAAATCTATAAGCGCCACCTTGACTTTTCCCGGAAAAATATTAAGACTTACCGCAAATTTGCCCTGCTCGTTAACCATAATTACCTGTGCTTTCCGACCACCTGTCGAATCAAAATTCCCTCCAAAAACAATCAGCTTTTCCTCCAGCAAAAGCTTAAGATTCTGGTTTACGGTAGGTAATGAAAGCTTAAGTATATCCGCAATTTCCTGTCTCGAAATCTTTCCTGCGAAATGTATAAGCCGAAATATTGTATTTTTATTTAATCTTTTGACATCTGTTGTCGTGATTTTTTTTGTTGAGGTCATGCCGCACTCCTATTAATTAATTTATTTGCCGAATACAGCTTCATAATCCTTAACAAACTTTTCTATTCCTGCATCTGTAAGCGGATGATGAATCATCTGTTCAATAACTTTATATGGTACCGTAGCAATATCTGCTCCTGCGAGTGCGCAGTCTGTTACATGTATAGGATTTCTTACACTTGCACAGATAATTTCTGTCTGTATGTCATAATTTGCAAACATATCTACAATATCATTGATAAGCCCTATACCCGGCTGTGAAATATCATCAAGTCTTCCCAGAAATGGTGACACATATGCAGCTCCTGCTCTTGCTGCAAGCAAAGCCTGATTTGCCGAAAATATCAATGTAACGTTAACCTTTATGCCCTCAGATGAAAGAACCTTTGTTGCCTTTAATCCCTCTGCAGTCATAGGTATCTTAACAACCATGTTAGGATGTATTTTTGCTATTTCCCTGCCCTCTGCTATCATCCCTTCGGCATCCTGTGTAGTAGCCTTAACTTCACCGCTTATAGGACCGTCAACAATCTCAGTAATTTCTTTTATTACCTGTGCAAAATCTCTGCCCTCTTTTGCAATAAGCGACGGGTTTGTCGTAACACCGCAAATAACTCCCATATCGTTAGCCTTACGAATTTCATCTACATTAGCTGTATCAATAAAAAATTTCATTTTCTTCCTCCATTTTAAAATTGAATAAATTCATTACTTTATTATATCAAACACAGGCTTTAATGCCGGATAAATCTTCTTAAAGCACCTATACTTTTCTTCATATCTGCGTGCTATATCTGCATCAGGTTTAATAATCTCTGATACCGTTACGATTTTATCCACAGCCTCCTGCACACTCGCATACTCTCCGCTGCCGACAGCCGCAAGCATTGCCGCACCGAGAGCCGGTCCTTCCTCTGTCTTTGGCACACATAAATCAATATTTAAAATATTAGCAATAATTTTTCTCCAAAGAGGACTCTTTGCACCGCCTCCGCAAATTTTGGCTGACGTAATGTTAAGCCCCAAATCCTTTGCTACTTCAAAAGAATCTCTGATTGCAAATGCAACTCCCTCAAGCACCGCCTGCGTCATATCGGTTCTTGTTGTATCCATGGTCATACCCGTAAACGTAGCTCTTGCCGCAGGATTATTATGCGGCGAACGCTCTCCCATAAGATACGGAAGATAAAATACATAATTATTTCCGAGCTTATCATCTGTAATATCTTTCTGCTCTTTTTCAAAATCCTTAGTATCAATTATATCTTCCATCCACCACTTATTACACGATCCTGCACTTAACATACATCCCATCAGATGATATGTCCCATCCGCATGTGCAAATGAATGAAGTGCATTATTATCATCAACACCAAAGCTTTCACTCGAAATAAAAACTGTTCCGCTTGTACCTATGGAAATATTGCACATCCCGTCTCCGACTGTTCCTGTACCTACTGCCGCCGCTGCATTATCACCTGCTCCTGCTATAATCTTTACGTTAGTAGTAAGTCCGAGCTGTCCTGCCGCTTCCTCTGTAAGATTACCGACACATTCGTAGCTTTCAAATATCTTCGCCATATATTCTTCTTTAACATGACAGATATCAAGCATTTCCTTTGACCAGCATCTTTTTTTGACATCAAAAAGAAGCATTCCCGAAGCGTCTGACACATCAGTACAGTGAACACCGCTCAATCTGTATGCAATATAATCTTTCGGAAGCATAATTTTTCTTATCTTTTTGAAATTTTCCGGCTCATTTTCCAAAACCCACAGAAGCTTTGGGGCCGTAAATCCTGCGAAAGCTATATTAGCAGTATAATCAGTAAGCTTTTTTGTTCCGATTACATTATTTAAATAATCGCACTCCTTTGCAGTTCTTCCGTCATTCCAAAGAATTGCCGGGCGGATTACATTATCATTTTCATCGAGTATGACAAGTCCGTGCATCTGACCTCCAAAGCTTATGCCGGCAACTTCCTTTGCATCAACTTCCTGTGTAAGCTGTCTTATTCCTGCCATCACCTGATCATACCAGTCAGTAGGATTTTGCTCTGACCAACCCGGTTTTGGAAAGCTTATAGGATAATCCTTTGAAACAGTATTAATGATACTTCCGTCTCCCGCCATAAGAATAAGCTTGACAGAAGAAGTTCCCAAATCCACACCTATATAATACATGATTTCACCTCGTATTTATTATGAAAAAGGATTTTCTGTTCTGTAAAGCATTCCCGCTGGCTGATTGAATCCGATTTCCTCAACTCCCATATATTTAAATACTTCATAAATTGCTTTTCCGAAATGTCCGAATGCAACTGCGCCATGATGAGGGAAATTGTTCTCAATAAGCACATGTCTGTAAAAACGTCCCATTTCAGGAATTGCAAATATTCCGATTGAGCCAAATGATCTTGTCGCAACAGGAAGAACCTCACCCTGTGCTATATATGCGTTAAGCTTCGCATCAGCAGTACTTTGAAGCCTGAAAAATGTGATATCACCAGGCATTATATCTCCCTCAAGCGTACCGTTTGTCACTTCCTCAGGAAGAGAACGTGCCATAATCATCTGGTTTTTCATCTCGCAGAATGAAAGCTTGCCTGAAGCAGTATTTCCGCAATGGAAGCCCATAAATACATCCTTATCCGTATATTTGAACTTACCTTCAATATCAGTTTTATAAATATCAGACGGAACCGTATTATTAATATCGAGAAGTGTTACCGCATCATTACTTACAACTGTTCCTATAAATTCACTAAGTGCACCATAAATGTCAACCTCACATGAAACAGGAATTCCCATTGCCGTGAGTCTTGAATTTACATAACACGGAACAAAGCCAAACTGTGTCTGGAACGCCGGCCAGCACTTTCCTGCTATAGCAACATATTTTCTCGAACCCTTATGATTTTCAATCCAGTCAAGAAGTGTAAGCTCATACTGTGCAAGCTTAGAAAGTATCTCCGGCTTCTTGTTTCCGCAGCCAAGCTCTGCTTCCATACTTTTAACAACATCAGGTATTCGCTCATCACCTGCATGGTTATTATAGCTTTCAAACAAATCAAGCTCCGAGTTCTCCTCAATCTCAACCCCTAAATTATAGAGCTGCTTTATAGGTGCATTACATGCAAGAAAATTTGTAGGACGAGGGCCAAAGCTTATAATCTTCAAATTTTGTACTGCATACAAAGCTCTTGCTATAGGAATAAACTCATGTATCATATCTGCACACTCCCGTGCTGTTCCTACAGGATAATCCGGTATATATGCCTTAACGTTGCGCAGTGCTAAATTGTAACTTGCATTGAGCATACCGCAGTATGCATCACCCCTGCCCTGTATAAGTCCGCCATTTTCTGATGTCTCCTCAGCCGCAGCTATAAACATCTTAGGACCGTCAAAATATTTGGCAAGCATTGTCTCTGCAATTTCAGGGCCGAAATTACCAAGATATACACAAAGTGCATTACATCCTGCCTTTTTTAAATCTTCAAGTGCCTGCATCATATGTATCTCACTCTCGACAATACAAATCGGACACTCGTAAATATCATTCTCATCGTATTTTTCACAATATGCCTTTACAAGCTTCTCTCTTCTTGTAACTGAAAGTGATTCTGGAAAACAGTCTCTGCTGACTGCAACAATTCCTAATTTAATTTGTGGTATATTATTCATAATTAATCTCCATTCCGCAGCGATATATTTACACCCTTTAACCCGTTATACGCTCCTGCTATATGTGCATCCTCATGTGCTATAAGCCACTTGTTTGCTGCTGCAAGCAGCATATCCTCACAAGCCTCACATGAATCATCACCGCTTTTTTTCATATTTGTGATATCTTCTATTGTCCCTGCCTTTGCCGTAAGTCCGGCAATCTCGTAATTCGTTCCCTTTGGCAATACTACAATGCACTTAAATCCGGCACCATTTACACCGCAAGGTGCATAATGCAGCGTTGTTGCATACAATTCGACCATAACCCCTTCAGGCACAAAAAAAGCTTCTGCATTTGATGTATCATATGTAAAATCGTCCGCTATATCCTGCTGCTTACCGAGCAGCAGAATAAGGTCTGTTACTGCTGCATTAATCTCTGAACTTCTGTGATATTCAAGTGCATTAAGCTTATCGTTATGTCCGTTACAGTAACCTGTCTGAACAGGCAGACCACCATACAGTCTTTCCTTAAATTCATTATGGACAGCCAATGTCTCAAGCTCACTGCAAGATGGTACATAAACTACATCTTCAGGCAATGGTGTATCTTCCATCTTTTCAAAAAGCTGTGTAAGATCATATCCTTTAATTACACGCCCATAATCACTGAAATCACTATCCAATACACTCTTAATCTCCATGCGCACCTCCTCAGATAAATTTTGTAAACTTTTATAAACCCGCTTTATAAAAGATATTGTAACACCTATCAGCAAAGATTTCAATAGAAACTAAATTAATGCAAACACTAAATCTATAATTATTCCTGCCCCTACACCTATTGCATACAACAAACCCAAAACAGCAATATTTTCCTTAAGATTTCTGTTCTCTTTAAAAAGCACAAGTATCCCGACTCCTGAGCCTGCCAGAAGTCCTGCCATAGTGGCTCCGACTGATATGACACCGCCCACATAAAGCTGTGTTATCACAACCGATGCCGCACAATTTGGAATCAGTCCTACCGCAGTTGCTATAAGCGGCCCTATAACAGGTTTATTGAGCATAATGTTCTTTAAAGCATCCTCGCCTATCGTATGAATTACGACATTCAAAGCAAAAGAAATAAGCAATATGTATGCAAATATAACAGCTGTGTGTTTTATTGCCGATTTTACAATACTTTTTTCGCAATGGCAATGGCTATGCTCACACATATGTCCTATTTTTTGAGTCATATCCTCGTCTTTTCGTATTTTTCTCATAACAAAATCAATTATAAAACCTGCTGCCATACCTATTATAACTTTGGCTAAAATCATTGATATTATAGTAATAAACGGAACTTTCTCAGATAAAAATACAGGAAGCATCTCATCAGATGTTGACAGATAAATTGCAATAAGCGTACCTATAGTTATAACACGTCCTGCATAAAGGTTTGATGCTGCCGCAGAAAAACCGCACTGTGGGAAAGCACCTAACAATGCACCGAACAAAGGCCCTGCTTTTCCGGAATTTTTTATAATCTGTTTAGTCTTTGAAGTAGTTTTGTGTTCAAGATATTCCATCGCAAGATATGTCAAAAATAAAAACGGAAGCAATCCTATTCCGTCAACAAATGTGTGCCATATCAAGTGTATTATTTCATGTATTATTTCGTGCATCTTTCAATCTCCTGTGAGTAATAATAAATTTAACCGTATAATATGCCGCTATGCCACATATACATCCTATGACAACACCTGCTAAAACATCTGTCGGATAATGTACAGTCAGATATAATCTTGAAATTGATATTAATGCCGCAGCAATCAAAGCCACCGCGCCCTCTCTTTTACGCCACATAAACATAGCCGTGGCTGCAGCAAATGAGGCTGATGAATGCCCTGACGGAAATGACCAGTCTGTTATTGTAGCAAAAACATTGTAAAGATTTTCAAACGAATCATCAACCACAAAAGGTCTTACCCTTGCAAAAGCATTTTTCATTATCAAATTACATAATATAAGCGAAAAAACAAGCGATAAGGCCATAGTAAATCCTGCTTTGCCATATTTTTTATAAAAAACCGTAATGCATAGAAGAGCAAGCATAATCCATAGTATTCCCTTCTCTCCTAAACATGTAAAAAAATACATAACAGGGTTTAATACAGAATTATGAAGTGATTCAAACCAGTGAAGTATCTGTAATTCCAAATCTGTTCCTCCTAATATTTCTCAAAAACATTTTATAGTATTTCTAATTTTTTTCAAGTACTTTATCTAAGATATTGCTTATTTACCGTTTTTATAGTATTTTATTTAACTACATCAAAAAATTTATATGAGGTATATATGTTTAACACAATCAACAACATTCTTGTAACTATTGATAACTTTGTCTGGGGAATCCCTCTTATAGTGCTTATACTATCCTCAGGTATTTTTCTTACAATACGTCTTAAATGTATTCAAATCACAAAGCTTAAGCTTGCTGTCAAAAACATTTTTGTAAATGACAAGAACGGTGAAGGTGATGTTTCCGGATTTGCTGCTTTATGTACAGCACTCTCAGCAACTATAGGAACAGGAAATATAGTAGGTGTTGCAACCGCCATAGTAGCCGGAGGTCCCGGCGCACTGTTCTGGATGTGGATAGCTGCTTTAGCAGGAACTGCAACAAAATATTCTGAATGTCTTCTCGCTGTAAAATATCGTGTGCTCAATAAAGACGGTCATATCACCGGAGGACCTTTCTATTATATAGAAAAGGGAATGGGGAAAAATTTCCGATGGCTGGCAAAAATATTCGCATTTTTCGGAGTTGGTGTAGGACTTCTCGGAATAGGAACATTTACACAGATAAATGGTATAACAAGCGCCGTAAATCACTTTTTTGACCCCCATAATAACTGGAGCGTAACCATATTCGGAAACACATATTCATGGACAGTAATAATAACAGGAATTATCCTTACAATCTGTGTAGCTCTTGTCTTGATAGGAGGACTTAAAAGAATTTCATCCGTAGCCCAGGTTATTGTACCTTTTATGGCAATTACATATGTTTTATCAGTGCTTCTTATACTTATAATAAATTACAAAGAAATTCCTCATGCCTTTGCACTGATTTTTGAAAGTGCTTTCGGCTTAGACGCTATGGCTGGAGGCGCTTTCGGTGCAATGATGATGTCAATGAAATTCGGCGTTGCAAGAGGTATATTTTCCAATGAAGCAGGACTTGGAAGTGCCCCTATAGCCGCTGCCGCCGCAAGAACGGATTCCCCTGCACAGCAGGGACTCGTTTCTATGATGGGAACATATATAGACACAATTATAATCTGCACAATGACAGGTCTTTCTATTATAATAACAGGGGTCTGGGATTTAGGACTTAACGGCGTTGCTGTTACAACAAAAGCTTTTCAATCGGGACTTCCGTTTCCTGCTGAAGTGTCATCGTTTATTCTTATGGTATGCCTTATATTCTTTGCTTTTACTACCATACTTGGTTGGAATTACTACAGTGAAAAATGTCTGGAATACCTCACCGACGGAAACAAAAAAGTAATGGAAAGCTACAGATGGATTTACATATTATGCATATTTATCGGACCGTTTATGACTGTTTCTGCCGTCTGGACAATTGCCGACATATTTAACGGACTTATGGCTATCCCTAACCTTATAGCCATAATTGCACTGAACAGTGTTATTGTATCAGAAACAAAAAAATATCTTGATACACTGAAATAACACAACATTTATCATATATTTTCTTTTATATATTCATAAATTTTTTTGTAAGTTTCATCATCATAATGAAGCCCATCTGTCGCATTAAATCCGTCTTTTAAAAGATAACTGTTGGTATCAATAATTGTAACTTTATCATTAAGACTTTTCTTCATTATATCGTTAAAATTATTGATACCGTCATTTTCAACTCTGTAACCGTATTCTGCCTCTCTTTTTTCATCTACAGGATTTACAAGCATAAAGCATACTTTGGCCTCAATTTCAGACGCTAATGAATTTATTGTATCTATATAATTTTGCACGCTGTACTTAAAATCATTTACTCCAAGTCCTATAATAACTACAGAATCCTTAGTGCACATACTCTTAATATTGCTCAGCTGCTCTTTCAAAAATGTAAATCCCATATTATTCTTACATATAAATACATCATTTTCTGCTCTCTGTACACTTTTTGACATTCCGACATATCTTGAATCGCCTACAAAAATATATTTATCATATTTTTGTGTCCCGAATGTGCTTACATTTTGCAATTTATTACCGCTGTTTTCTTTATTTTCATCCGGCTGTCCTGCATTTACAACCTGCTCCTGGCCATCCTTGGCATTTTTGTCTGAAAGCATATCCCAGACAAGATAAGATGACTCTCCTATAAGCACAAATACCTCAATAATTATAACAGTAATCCATATTTTTCTTTTTTTGTGACCTGTCTTTGCAGATAATTTTTTCACAATAACCTCTCCCGCCATAAAAATATTTATGGTCTTTAAAATTTTTTATAATATTCCGACTGCTTTTTTAGCCAGACGGTCTGCTTCTTCATTGCCCTCCACTCCTGAATGGCCTTTAACTTTAACAAACCTTAAAGATATTTTATCCATAACTGACTTAATATATTCGTAATATGCCTTTGTTCCCTCTTTATTACGCTTCCATTCGCCTGTTGCCCACATTTTTATTCCGCTGTAATCGTAATATATATCTAACGAACCGATACCAAGTTCTATAGCCCTTTTTATCGCAGCCATGCTCCCAAGCACTTCGCCTGCAACATTTCTCATTGAAGCCATATTCTCATCATTTCCGCTCCCCATAAGTATTTCCTTGTTATCACCAAAAACGATAAATCCGCCATATCCGTAAACACCTGTCGCAGTATTGAAGGAACCGTCAACATAAGCATAAGCCTCTGATTTACTGTTTAAATCAGAAAACTTATCACCGTTTATGTATTCTTCTGCCTCCTGTCTTGTCGAAAAGCTTTTGTATTCAGCTCCCGCAAATCCATGGACCATTGATTTGCATTCATCCCAGCTTAAATATATTCCTGCTTTTTTTCCTTTTCTTACCGCATAAAATTTTGAAGCCATATCTATCCTCATTAATACAAAATAAAATCACTAATAAACCCTTATAACACCTGAAATCTCTTTTACTACTGACATTCCCTTAAAAATCGAAAGTGCATCGTTAAAATGTCTTTCTTCAACTTCATCGGTTATGATAACAAGCTCTGCAACGCCGTTCTTTCGCTTTTTCTGTACAACCTGTGCAATACATACATCATTATTTCCGAGTACGCTCGAAATATTAGCAAGTACACCTGCCCGGTCGGCAGCCTGAATTCTCATAAAGAACTTGCTCTTTGTATCTTCTATATTCTTCACATGCAGATTTTTATAACAGCTGCATCCGACTCTTCCGCAGCAGCTATGCACAATATTTCTCATAACATCAATCACATCACCCATAACCGCGCTGGCTGTAGGCATCTGTCCTGCGCCTCTGCCCATAAACATAGCATCATCCATAGCGTCGGCATGTACAAACACTGCATTAAAAGCATCTTTTACACCGGCAAGAGGATGCGTTTCTTCTATAAGCATAGGATGTACCTTAACTTCTATCCCGTCAGGCGTATTTTTTGCAACACCAAGAAGCTTGATAACATATCCGAATTCCTTTGCATATCTTATATCATCTGCTGAAATCTTTGTAATTCCCTCTGTATAAACCTGCGAAAATGTAACTCTTGAATTAAATGCCAAAGAAGCCATGATAGCTATTTTTCGCCCTGCATCATACCCTTCCACATCTGCCGTAGGATCAGCCTCCGCATATCCAAGCTCTGTCGCCTGTTCAAGTGCCTCTTCATAATCCATTCCGCTCTCGGTCATTTTTGTAAGAATGTAATTTGTTGTTCCATTTACAATCCCCATAACTTCAGTGATATTATTACCTGCCATACTTTGCTTCAACGGTCTTATTATAGGTATCGCACCTGCCACTGCTGCCTCAAACTGCAAATCGCAGCCTGCTTTACCTGCAGTATCCATGACCTGTGCACCATACTCTGCAAGCATATCTTTATTCGCAGTAACAACCTGCTTTCCTGCCTCAAGTGCTTCCAGAACATAATCCTTCGCAGCTTTTGTTCCTCCCATAAGTTCAATGACTATCTCAATTTCTTTATCATCAATAATATCTCTCCAATTATCTGTAAGTACAGATGAATCTATACCATCTCTTTTCTTATTTATATCTCTTACAAGAACTTTTTTAATTTCCAGACACGCTCCCGTCTTGCTCTCAAAATCATTCTCCATGTCTTTCCATATTTTATATACTCCGCTTCCTACTGTACCTGCTCCGAGTATAGCTGCTTTAATAACTCTGCTGTTCATAATTCCCTCCGTTTTTATACATATGTTTTAAATTATATCAAATCTACCCTTATATTTCCAGCACTTTCGCATTGACGAACGCACGTTCGTGTGCTATTATATACAAAACATTTGTTTGTTATTACTCTTACCAAATCTTTATAAGATTGCAGGAATGTGAATCACGAAACAATCCATGTAATCATAAATAATAAATAATTGCAGGACGGAGGATGCCATGGTCATACAAAACAACTTAGATATTATGGAAAAACTGACAATTCTTTCAGATGCCGCCAAATATGATGCTGCCTGTACCTCAAGCGGTGTAGATAAAAGAAATAACGGTCAGGGCATAGGAAACTCCGCATCATGCGGAATCTGCCACAGCTTTTCCGCCGACGGACGCTGCATAAGCCTTTTAAAAATTCTTATGACAAATGAATGCATATTTAATTGCACATACTGCATAAACCGTTCATCAAACGATATCGTAAGAACGACCTTTACACCTGAAGAAATCTGCACACTAACTATACAATTTTACAGAAGAAATTATATAGAAGGTCTTTTCTTAAGCTCAGGAATTATTCAGTCACCTGAATATACCATGAAGCTTTTGTTAGAAACAGTCATTCTTCTGCGCACAAAATACAAATTCGGAGGTTATATACACCTTAAGGGAATTCCCGGGGCACCTGAGCATCTTATCGAAGCAGCAGGCTGGTACGCTGACAGAATGAGCATAAATCTCGAATTGCCGACGGCCGACGGTTTAAAAAAACTTGCGCCCCACAAAAACAGACATAATATACTTACCCCTATGCGGCAAATTCAAAAAGGCATTTATGACAACAATCAACAGTTAACATTAAATACCTCTGCTGCAAATAATTATATAGCTTCTGACAAAACAATGCTCCTGCACTCTTCATACGCACCATATAATTTAAACAGTTTCATGCCGCCATCTAAATCAAACCATAAATTATTTGTTCCGGGAGGGCAAAGTACCCAAATGATAATCGGCGCCACCGATGAAACTGATTACCACATAATCACCGTCGCAGAAGCACTTTATCAGAAATATGATTTAAAAAGAGTATTCTATTCAGCATTTATCAATGTAAACAAAGACAGCAGCCTGCCTGTTCAAAATGACAAATCCGACGTTCCTTTACTTAGGGAACACCGCCTTTATCAGGCTGACTGGCTTATGCGTTACTATGGTTTTAAATCAGAAGAACTTCTCAGCAAAGAAAAACCGAATTTCAACGTAGCCCTTGACCCAAAATGTGACTGGGCCATACGCAATCTTGAATGTTTTCCGGTTGAAATTAACAAAGCCGACTATCAGTCACTGCTAAGAGTCCCCGGAATAGGCGTAAAAAGTGCCATGCGTATCGTCAAAGCAAGAAAAATAGGTGTACTGGACTTTCCTGATTTAAAAAAGATTGGAGTAGTTCTTAAGAGAGCATCATATTTTATAACATGTCAGGGCAAAATGATGTACCCTGTAAAAATAGACGAAGATTTTATAACTAACTCTCTTATAGACGACGAACACAAAAAAATTTTTGATATAGGCCGTCAGAACAGCTATAAGCAGCTTTCTTTATTCGACGATATTAATTTTAAAGTAAGCAACTGATGAAAGGATATTTTAAATGGACAATACTTTATCACTAAATCCCAAAAACATAACTGCAGGCGATAAAAAAATCATCTATTTGTGCGATGATACGGTTGAAGGAATATTTACCGCAATTTACCTCGCATGGAGTTTCGGAACATCAAAAACAGACGTCAGGGTTCGCTGTTCATCTACCCTGTCATTTTTTGAAGAATACAAAGATATATCCACAGATTACGATATTGCCTCAAAAGTATCGCGCTCAATCATAACAAAGCTTTCTTATGACGTTTATACTTTTGTTTATTACGCATGTCTCTCAAATGACCCTGAAAAAGGCTCATACATATACAGATTTCTTATAAAAGCTTTTAAAAAAGGCCCCTGTATAATTGACTTCATACAGGATTTTCATGTATCAAAGGTTTTTGAGCTTTCGCGAAAGGTTTCAAGAGAAGCCTGCTATTACCGTGAATTTATACGTTTTGAAGAGCTATCAAACGGCGTATTAAGAGCAAAAATCAGTCCCAAATATAATATCAGCCATCTTCTTACTGACCATTTCAGTGACAGATTCAGCTGTGAAGATTGGATAATTTTTGATACTTTAAGAAACTCGGCAATAATCCATAAAAAATATAAAGCTGCCATTCTCGCCGATGGTATAACAGAAAAACAACTCGACGAATTCTGTGACCTCTCCGCAAAAGAGAGTGATTTTCAGGCTCTGTGGAAACGCTTTTTTGATACTATTGCCATCGAGGAAAGAATTAATACTAACCTTCAGCGAAGTAACATGCCGCTTCACTTCAGAAAATATATGAACGCAGAAAAATAGCCGAATTTTTGTTTATTTTATACTTTATATTCATTTTGTCACAATGTTGAAATATTTTTTTAAAAGTAGTAAAATATTTTCATATTATACAATCATTTTTTACACTTCTTTAATTACATAATATATCGTAGCATGAAAGGAGAAACTTCAAATGAAAAAAGAACAAAGATTCAGGAAAAAATTAACGAAAGGTTTTATATCAGTTTCGATTATTGCCAGCTTATCTGCCGTAATAGCCATAATAGCAATGCTTGTAATTTCAAATTCTTACAACAAAGCTATGAATAATTATGGTTTTTCTCAAGGAGATATAGGAAAAACCATGATTATGCTTGCAGAAACAAGAAGCTCCCTTCGTGCTGCCATTGGTTATGATGATGCCAGTGACATAAACGCACAGGTAACATTACATAATGAGCAGAAAGAAAAATTCCAGACTTATTTTGCGGAACTTGAAAAATCAATAGTAACAAAAGAAGCTCGTGATGCTTATGAGGAAATTGTCAAGGCTCTTGACGGTTACTGGGAACTTGACTCTGAAATTATTAAGCAGGGAGCAGTAATTGACAGTCAGGCTGAATATCAGGCACAGCTTCGTGCAATTAACGAACTCACACCGCAGTACAACATAATATATGATGCAATGGCAAAACTTATGGATATCAATACAACACTTGGTGATAAAACAAGCAGCCGCCTTAGTTTCTTTGAAATCCTTATAACAGCCGTTATGATTGTAATTATAGGTATTTCTATATTAATCTCAACAAAACTTGGCAGTAAAATAGCAGCCGGTATAGAAAAGCCTCTCGTTGCACTAAGCGACAGACTACAAACATTTGCACAGGGAGACTTAACAAGTCCGTTTCCTGATGTCAAATCAGATGATGAAATTTCTGATATGATTATAGAAGCCTCTGCCATGGCACAAAATCTTAATACTATTATTAATGATGCACAGAACTTACTTGGACAGATGGCAGATGGAAATTATCTTATAAAAACTGAAATTGAAGATAAATATGTTGGTCAGTTTTCTGAACTTTTAGCTGCAATGAGACAAATGAAAGAAAAAATGATATTCACATTAAATCAGGTCAATGACGCTGCCAGACAGGTTTCTGAAGGTGCCGAAAATCTTGCCGATACAGGTCAGGCTCTTGCTGAGGGTGCTTCGGACCAGGCTGCTTCTGTTGAACAGCTTACCGCTACCATCGCAAATTTAACAGAAGGTGTTGAGCAGACTGCAAACAGTCTTTCCGAAGCCAATGAACAGGCTATACATTACGCTGATGTTGCAAATAACAGCCGCAACGAAATGACTACACTAGTTGAATCGATGCACCGCATTGATGAAACATCTAAGCAAATTCAGAATATCATATCTGATATTGAAGAGATTGCAAGCCAGACAAATCTTTTATCTCTTAACGCTGCAATAGAAGCTGCAAGAGCCGGTGAAGCAGGTAAAGGTTTTGCTGTTGTTGCAGACCAGATACGTCAGTTAGCTGAACAAAGCTCTCAATCTGCAATAGATACAAGACGTCTTATAGAAGGTTCGCTTGCTGAGGTCGAAGAGGGTAATCTCGCAGCCGAGCAGGCAGCAGGCTCTCTTAAGACCGTTGTCGAAGGTATTCATCTTATTGCTGAATCTTCTCAAAAACTCAGTGAACTGGCATTAGAACAGGCTAAAGCTATGGAAGAAGCTGAATCAGGTGTTAACACAATTGCAGAGGTTGTTCAGTCAAACTCAGCGACTGCACAAGAATCTTCTGCAACAAGTGAAGAACTCTCAGCTCAGGCGGCTTCACTCACTGAACTTGTAGCACAGTTTAAGATATAAAATTACATAATTTGAATTGAACAATAAAAAGGCTATAAAAGATTCCCATAATAAAATCTTTTATAGCCTTTTTATTTTAAACATCTACAAAGGTATGCTATTCTTTACACACAATGCTCCCCATCCTGTTCTGTCTGACGGTACCGGCTCTCCTGGTAATTTTCTTGCACCTTTTATAAGATACGCCTTTAATTTTTCTGCATACAGATAAGCGTCGTTATTTCTAACAATTCCCCATTCCATAAGCAGAGCCGCACCACCTGTTACAAACGGAACAGCAAATGATGTACCGGTTACACTCGTATTTTCATCAAGCTTTATTCCGACTCCCGGTGCAACCAAATCTGGTTTTACAATTATAGCTGCTCCTGTCTCCATTACATAACCACTTCCTGAAAACGGTGCAAATGTATCTGTCATGGCATTGTAAGCCCCAACTGTAATAGAATTTGATGAGGTCGCCGGTATCGTTATAGTTAAAATTTCCTTAGGATTTGTAAAACCTGTTCCCTCATTTAACGCTCCTACTGCCGGAAGCCACATATCAAAGCGACCTGTCTTTATATCAACAGGTATGAGTTTTATTCTCCATATGCCGCTCTGAATATAATTATCAACAGGAATCATATCTATATAAATCTCCTGACTCATGCTGTATGGAGATGGTTCCCCATAATATGTAAGCACTGTCGTATTTTCTGCAACGCTTCTGTTTAACCTGTTATATCCTCCTATTTTACCAAGATTCCTGCCTGATGGAGTTATAATCTCCACATCAAATTCATCCGCATAATCTTTCCATATCTGTATATTGACTGATGTTTCATATGCACTTACTGCCAGCTCTATTTCTGTCTCCGTATCATCACTAAGAACACCATATGTATGTGTAGCAGCATTTCCCTCATTTCCGCTTCCTATACAGATTGAACTTTTCCACACATTAGATACATCATCAATATAGTTTTCCAGAAGGGAGGTACCTGTGTGGTCACCGTAATTGCTTCCATAGCTTATATTTATAGCTATAGGTTTATTATATTCAATACCTTTTCTTATACAATAATCTATTGCCTGCATAAGCTGTGTAGTCCTCGGAAACGAACTGCTCCTTGAGAATCCCATTTTTACTATTATTATATCTGCCGAGCTTGCAACACCATTATTACCGCAGGCAATCCTTGCAACACTCGTTCCATGTCCTATAGTATCTGCAGCAGTCTGCTGGACTGCATTAACCGGAAGACTTTGAAGCTGGTTTATATACTCCCTAACCTCATCACCAGATAAAAATTTATCCTGTGTCTGGTCCCATATATCAATTATTCTTGTATTTCCGGCCTCATCCGTAAATTCTTTATTTCTTAAGTCTATTCCTGAATCTATTATACAGACTATAGTTCCTGATCCAGTAAGTTTATATGGATTATTCAGTCCCTGCTGAAGCTGATTTATACAAGATGCAGATTTTGATACCGCCAAATCAAAATATAATAATTTAGGCTTCTCAACATATTCTATATTTTCATATGAAGATATTGCATTTACATATTGTTTTGGCGTAATTATTATTGCATATCCGCTAAGAAGTTCTGTTACTTCAACCTCCGGATATCTGCTGGAAATGACTGATATATCCCCTACATATCTTACAATAAGCTCAACCAGTTCACCGTCATCACTAAAGCCCGCCTGCAAATCAGGTGATTTTTTCCGCTCCTCCTCACTGACCTCGAGACTTATTGTAAGCAAATCTTCCTGTTTCTGCATTAACTTTTACCTTTGATATTTTCGTATTTATTATACTATATACAAAATAATCAATTTTAATGGCTTTATTTATGTACTATGAGTGGTAAAATTTCCAAATCACAACATATCATATCGTTTCATTTTCCACATAATTAAACCTGTCCCTGCTAACAAAACAAGCATATCAACAAACAAAATTTCCGTAATCTGAAATCCGCCTGTCAAAAAAAACTGACTTCTTTGAAGCATACTTCCGTTTCCAAGAAAAAATGGATTTTGAGAAAACAATGATAATATATATATTCCTACTGAAGACAAGATTCCAAAATAATAATTAAAATAAAGTGACACTGCTACCTGAACAACAGAAATAACAAATGTATTTAAAAATGCCATGGCAATGAGCTTAAATATATCATAACCAAACGCATGACAAAACTCCACTTTCATTGCTTTGATATTTAACTGCTCATTGTATCCGTATAAATCTCCACCAAATATAATTGCGATAACAATACCTGTTAAATATACGAATCCAATCAATACAAAAATACTGGCAAGCTTTGAAAAAATCCATTTCATTCCTGACCCGGACTTATAAAAAGAAAACTTGCTGATATCAGAAAAAATATATTTTGTAGTCATAACAGTAAAAATCACCATCAGTGCAAGATACATAACAGGAATATCTATTTTTCCGCCTTCATTCTGTATCTTTTCATCTATCGGATACATCCCTCTGAACATAAACAACATATAATCCGATGAACTTATTTCGGACGGTATTAAACTGCTGCTATCCTCGTTTAAATTAACAGCACCTGAATTTTGCCTGTTCTGATTATACGCATTCACAAAATTTAACGAACTGCTGCGAAAATAAAAACATCCAATCAACAATAAAATAATCGCTGCTCCTATAACAGCAGCATTAGTTCGTACCGTATTCTTAAAATCAAATAGTATAAGCTTCATAAAAACCTCTCAGCATCTATTTATATTTTAGTGTCAAATCAATCAATTCGATAATTACGCGGATTGCTTTGTTATTTGCGTTTCTGCAATTCTATGTTTCATAAAAATTCTTTCGGCGGACAAACATAAACAACACAATAAGCAATACTATAACAACAGCAAGTACCTTTAAAATGCCCTCAAGATATAAATAATTATTTAAAATTTCCGTATAAAATGCACCTGCCTCTGCCTGATAATTCCACATTTGCATATATTTACTCATGCGAAACGGTATTACAAACGAAGCTCCAAGCATTGCAATAATACAAAAAGCTCCCTTATCAGACAAAAAATATATAAAAACTGCCAAAAGAACTCTTACATACACCTCAAGCACATCAATAATAAATGCCTTAAATACAATAACCATAATGCTATAATTATGTGAATATGGCGTGCCTGTTATATTTAATTCGTCCCTGAAAAGACTGCTGCTTTCCGAATAATTGCATATATTCCCAAAACTAATCATTCCCATAGCAAACAGTATCATCATTGTTGCAGCAACATAAATCAGGCACCCCACAAAAGTATCTCTTATTATTCTGAGAAGAAATTTTGTCCGGTCATTACTTTTGACAATAAACTGATATTTAAATCTGTAATTCATAACTAATATAAAATAAACTGCAATAATAAGCGGCCCTATTATTGCAGCTATAACGCGCCCTCCTGCACCAAAAATCATCAAATCCAGCGCGCATGCCTGGCTCGTTGCTTTAAACTGATTTATTCTATATACGCTTATTGTACCAAACACCAATGAAGAGGCAAATACCGCACATATTACAATAAGATTAACTAAATATGAACGTTTCATAGGCTCACCCTTTCATAACAATATGTTCTGTTACTTTGCCTTCATATATTTCAAATATCTCATCTGCAATCGTTTCAAGCTCAGACTTATCATGACAGGCAAGGATAACCAGTTTATTATCATCTCTGAACTCATTTAAAATTGCCCTTACCATATCACAGCCTTTTGCATCAAGTGCATTGAATGGTTCATCCAAAATCAGCAGTTCGGGATCTTCCATAATAGCACATGCAATTCCAAGCTTTTGCTTCATTCCCAGAGAATATTTGCGGAAACTTCTCTTATCATCAGGATCCAATCCTACTCTTTTGATAGTCTCGCGAATCTTTTCATCATTTATTTTTTTATTTATTGAAGCAATCATTTTAAGATTTCTAAATCCTGTATAACTGTTGACAAAGGACGGATATTCCAACAATAACCCCATATTGTCAGGAAACGATTTTTCTTTTCCCAAAACAATTCCATCAATAGACACATTTCCTCTATTTGGAAGAATAAGTCCTGCTATGGCCCTCATAAGCATAGTCTTTCCGCTTCCGTTTGTACCCCTGAGACCATATATTTTCCCGCTCTCTAATTCAAGCGTTATATCATCCAAAATCATATTTCCTTTTATTTTCTTTGAATATCCATTGACTTCTATTTTCATACTACTCTCCCATTCCTACTGTACTATTTCAGGATTTAATCTGACCATAACATTATTTCCGAACTCTAATGTTTGTAAAAACAGTTTGTCAACATCATCTTTTATTATATACACACGATATTTTCTGACTGCATTATCAGCATTTTTTTCCTGCTCATTAATTGACTGCAATTCTTCTGAATAATAATCATCAAAAAATTCTTTTGATGCATTAATTTCACCAACAACACTAAAATTATTTTTAATAATATCTTCGTCAATATCTGAATCAAATTGAAGTCCTATCACAAGCACTTTATAATCTTCATCAGGATTATACCCCACATAATAATCATAATCATTTATGTCCTGACCGCTATCCATACCGGGATGCATGATATTATGTTCTTTAGACTCCTCATTAATTCCAATATCATCAATATAATTGAGCCATTGATTTTTATTAAATAACTCTGCGCTGTCAACTATGTAACTATTATCTAAATAACTTATGCTTTCCCCCTGATTTTTGTATCTGATTCCGGCAAACGGATATGTAACGTTTACATATATAATTCTTGCCAAAATCACACACAAAACTGTCGTGCATGCTATTATCACAATTTTTTTCTTTTTCAATTCAAATCACCCCTGCTTATGAAATCTCTTTTTCTTACAATCGGCACAATAAGTAAATTTATGATAAATATTATTATCAACAGTATCAACAATCTCTGAAAATACAACTTCTGATTAAGCAGTTCATTATAAAATTCTCCCGGAAATACCTTTATGTTTAAAAATTTAAATTTATATGCATATCCAGCCTGCGGATTCACTCCAACAATTATACAAAATCCAAAAGATAAAAGTGTCGTAAACATAACTGAATTTGAAATCCATTCCAAAGCATTCGATATTAATACAATCAGAAATATTTCCAAAGAGTTAATTATAAAGCACTGTAATGCCATATATATATAATTAATATTTATATTTGTATCAATATTATAACCTTTAAATGTATATCCAAGATATGTACTATCTAAAGATTCTAATACCTCTTCCACAGGTATAAGCAATTTTCCACCGCTTATTAACAATGCAAATACACCGCAAAAAAACATTAACATAAACATAGCGGCCATACATGCTAAGAGAAGCCTTATCTCCTGTCTGATCCATATCTTTATTCTGCTGTCATATCTAAAAATTATATAACTGTTATTTTCATATTTTTTTAAAATTAAATTAAACGCAATAATAACCATAGGAATAAGCCCTATAATAAGAAGCTTATCAGCTGACCATACAAACATTCCGTCAACACAAGAACTTTCTATACTGTACAGCCCATCTTCTATTCCCGAACTTCTAAGTAATCCTGCAATAATTACACTCACCGCAACCCAAAATATATATATTGCAATATACCTTCTGCATTTTACCATAGCTTCCCTTTCTTAAAATCACAGAACATCTTTCTTTATTTTTATAAACACACAGATATCTATAATAAACAGACCTAAAAGCTCTAACAAATATATATACAATGTTTGTGAATATACATTATATAAGTTTGCATTGTTTACAAATGAAATTTCTCCTCTGCCAAGTCCGAAGCTTATCAACACATGCTGTGCAAAATATATTACAAAAGGTGTAATCATAAGCGCAAACTGATTGTCTTCAATAAGAGAAAATATCAGGCACAAACAATTTATCAAACCAAATAATATAAAGGTTAACAACAGATAAATCATCACATATAATAACGGTTTAGTATAAAAAACATCTGAAAATGCATTACTCTCTCCTATGGGATAAACGCTTGTTGAACGAAGCGGCATCCCCCACGGAAGAAAACACATACATAAAAGCAGATTCAAAGAGAATGTGAAACTTTTTCTGTAAATAATGTTTTAGAAGGTCTTCTATGGTAAAATATTTTATCATAAGGAGGCCTTTTATTATGGCAAGAGAAAAGAAACCTGTACACAGAGTACAAATGACAGAAGGAAAACGTAACATCATTCATCAACTCTTGGAAGAATACGATATCCAATCAGCAGAAGATATCCAGGATGCTCTGAAAGATCTTCTTGGTGGAACCATCAAAGAGATGATGGAAGCGGAAATGGATGACCACTTGGGATATGAAAAATCAGAACGTTCTGATAGCGATGATTATCGCAATGGTTATAAGCGAAAAAGAGTGAATAGTCGTTATGGTTCTATGGAGATTGAAGTTCCACAAGACAGAAAATCAACTTTTGAACCTCAAGTAGTAAAGAAGCGTCAGAAAGACATTTCAGATATCGATCAGAAGATTATTTCTATGTATGCAAAAGGTATGACAACCCGGCAAATTTCAGAAACAATCGAAGATATTTATGGTTTTGAAACATCCGAAGGTTTTATATCAGATGTTACAGACAAGATTCTTCCACAGATTGAAGATTGGCAGAATCGACCATTAGATGAAGTTTATCCAATCCTGTATATTGATGCGATTCACTATTCAGTCCGTGATAATGGAGTGATTCGGAAGCTTGCTGCGTATGTCATCCTTGGGATTAATGCGGAAGGTAAGAAAGAAGTGCTTACCATCAGTATTGGAGAAAATGAAAGTTCCAAGTATTGGCTCTCCGTCTTAAACGAATTAAAAAATCGTGGTGTAAAAGATATCCTGATTATCTGTGCAGATGGACTCACAGGTATTAAAGAAGCGATTGCGGCAGCATTTCCTAAGACAGAATATCAAAGATGTATCGTTCATCAGGTAAGAAACACCTTAAGATATGTTCCAGATAAAGACAGAAAAGCATTTGCTACAGATTTGAAAACGATATATCAGGCAGCGGATGAAAAGAAAGCTTTGGCAGCTTTGGATAGGGTAACGGAAAAATGGACTCCGAAATATCCGAATTCCATGAAACGCTGGAAGGATAATTGGGATGCCATTTCCCCGATTTTCAAGTTTTCAGCAACTGTCAGAAAGGTTATTTATACAACAAATGCTATTGAATCTTTGAATTCTACCTACCGGAAGCTGAACCGTCAAAGAAGTGTTTTTCCAAGCGATACAGCCCTTTTAAAAGCCCTTTATCTGGCTACCTTTGAAGCTACGAAAAAATGGACAGCAACGATCCGGAACTGGGCACAGGTCTATGGTGAACTAAGCATTATGTATGAGGGACGCTTACCGGAATAATAAAAAAGGTCAAAAAGACGGGCGGATTTCCCGCCCGCTCTTGACATGCAATTTTGTAACTGTTATATATAAAACAAAGGCGAAAAGCTGATTTCATTCCAGTTTTCCACCTATCATTATCATAGAAGATCTTATTTACAGACTTTTCTTCATAGTCTCTGCAGTATCTCTTGGAATGATAGCTGCACAACATAGGTATTCAACTTATTCATAATGTCATTGACAATTTTTCCTCTCTGGCAAAAGAAAAAGCACTGTAAAACCAATAATGCAACGGTTTTCAGTGCTTTTTTCATGTTTTTCCTATTAAATTTTCCTTATATTTTTCGAATATCTGAGTTAAAAATTCTCTTAAAATTGACATATGCCAGGCATGCCTGCATATAACAAGTTCCGTTTATTAAAATTTATATCAACCACTCATAATATCCTCGTTCTCTAAAACTATTCATTTACAGTTTTTGATTTCACTTGACGTCATATAAGTACCTACCAATATTACCAATACCGATATAAATGCAATAATACCAGAAATAAAATCTCCCATATCATTTCCAGACACAATAAAATGCAGAGTAGCCAATATTGTACCAATAACTATCAATGCAATTCCATATAATACTTTTTTCCACTGTATATTTAATTTCATCCGGGCACTCCTTTCCTATCTATCTCGCTGATAAATTTTTCTATAAGTCTGTTTACTTCATCCGGCTGGTCAGTATTGGAATTATGACCGGCATTCTTTATCCATTTAAGCGATAAACCTTCCCTCTGATGCCATTTCTTATTATAACTTTTTGCAGATCCCGCTTTATCCTTTTCTCCACAGATAAGTAATGCCGGACAACTGATATGATATGGCAAATCTGCTTTAATTGCCTCAGCAAGCATTCTGTACCCGAAGCCAGCGAGCCTTGCATATTCTTTATGCTCTGAGTCATAGGCCATCATCATCTTTCGCATAAGATTCTGACCATAGTCCGTCTCAGAGCACCCTCTTGAACCAGCCCTAAGAAGAGCTTTCCATGGATATATTCTGTATAATGGCTCTACTCTTTCAAGAAGCCATATTTCCATTGCAGTCATATAAGACTTTTGAAGCGGTGCAGAATCAATGGAGATAAAGCCTTTTATCTTATCCGGATATAATCCCATATACATTTGAGCCAGGTATCCACCCATAGACTGACCGATAATGATAGGATTATAAATTTTTTCTTTTGCTAAGATTTTATCAAGCCATTCTGCCATGTCAGACAGACTGTAATTATTCGTAAATGGTCTGGATAATGCATGTGATGGTGCATCCCATACAAACACATTCTGTTTTTTCTCAAAATATTCTGTCTGCTTCTCAAAAAGCCTGTGATCTGCTGTAAGTCCCGGCAAAAACACTAACGTAGTTTTCTGATTGTCTATTATATTTACAAAATAATGGATGCAGCCACAGGAGGTCTTATAACTATTTTCTGTCATTTTCCATCCCTTTTCTATAAACTATTTCCCAATGATTTATCATTTCCAGATACTCCTGCTCAAAAACAGTTACATCATAATTTCCTGTTCTGTACCAATATTTAAGCATCCCATCTGAAGCATACTGAATTTCTTTATATATACGAACAAATTCTATATCCTTACGGATGAAATCAAGATTCAAAATTGACAGAAGCATTTCCAATGTCGTTTGGGCAGCATCCTGTACATCCGGTTGGATGATGGATTGAATATCCGGCTCTGTTTCAAAGTATGAATTAATGGAAAACAGAGATAAAAATGTGTATTTTCTCATCACTGCACACTTAGCCATCAGACCTCGGCGCATCATTTCAAAAAAATCATCTGTTTCATATACCTTATATTTACACATGTATTTTTTTGTTAAATCCGCTGCATGCTTCCATAGGAAAAGATATAGCTCCAGTTTGTTATGAAAATAATGAAACAACAGTGACTTGGAAATTCCGGCTTCTGCTGCAATTTCTGAGGTTGGTGCCTTCTTATATTGATTCGTTGCAAATACTTTGTATGCAGCATTTAATATTTGAGATTGTTTTTCTTCCGGCAATGCATAAAATTTTTCATTCATAAGCTACCTCCGTTGACTGATTCGGTTAATATGAGTATATACCCATTGACCGATTAACGGAAGACCTCATTTAATCATCACGTCAATGACTATCTGTTCATAATAACGTCTCTATTATCTATAGTGGTGTACTCGCATGAAAACACTCCTAAAACATCTGTATAATTCTTGCGTTCTCCATAACTACAATCTTTAGCATCACTCCACCGGACATCACATAAAACCATATCTCACGCATATGCTGTGACTTTGCAATTGGTGTAGCTATTGCTGCAATAATTATGATTGCAGCTCCGACACATCCAACAATGTTTGGAACACTCACAAGTGAAAATATACCGGCATTACAGCTTCCATCTATCGTATACTGAATTGTTTTATCCAGTCCGTCTCTTGCGGCTGCAAAGCAGCATATGTTGAGTGCTAATTAAATTATAAAACAATTCTAAAATTAATATTCCTATTTTCTAAAGCTTCTATTCACAATACCCCCTGCTCTTTCTCAGTTATTTCCTGATTTGAATATCTCGCCTTCTCATATATCTGTGTTATTTTTTCGGCTTTTTTACCATCAGCAATATTTGCGGTGATTTCTGAAGGAAGCTGATTATCTGAGAACGCTTTCTTTGAGCCTCTGTCTGAATAAGTTTTCGCTGATTTTACTGCTTTAACAACCTTTTCTTTATAACAGCTTCTGAACTGCTCATTTCTGTCAAAAGCTTCATGATCTTTTAAATCATAAGAAACTTCAAAATAATCATCAGATGTTCCATAAGAATTAAAACTGTCATCTGTATCTGTAACAATATTATTTTCATTGTTCATTTTACGAAAAACAAGCCATGCCACGAAAATAATCACACAAAAAACAACACATGCAATGCACGCTATAACTATTCCCACAACATTAAAATCAATAGCAACCTGCGGATATTCTTCCTGCTCTTTATATTTCTCCGTCTCCACTTCTTTTGTTTCAAAATGCTTTGAATACAGCTCTTCCTCCCATGTCGTAGGCCTCTCCGTCTCCCACTCCTTAAATTTATATTCTGTAGGAAAATGTACGGAGCCTGCAATTCCCAAAGCTATCGTCATAACAATCGCAGATAAAATACTTACACCGCCCATAATATAAATGCTGATACCCATTATCTGCTTTTTAGGAAATTCCTTTCGCGCCCCTCGCTTAAGATTAAGCTTATACAGGCGCAAAAATGTTCTATACACTATATTTACAATCACAAATATAATAAGCATTACCGCTTCTATAAATTCTAAAACGGGATTTTTAATCATTCTTGAAATAAGATAAGACACCACAATAATAATACCGTTAAGCCATGTCGGATTAATATATTCTATTCCCTCGCGGTATTTTCCCAATTCACTTAAATCGTCTTCCTGACGCACCCGCAGATAAAGCCGCCTGCACTGAACCGCAAAATAGACTGAAACAGCCGCAATGCAAATAAGCGACGCATTTCTTACGCCAGCTCCCGTTTTCATAATTTTGCAGATAAAAAAACAGACTATATAAGGGACAATATAAAAAATATATACTAACTTGCTGAATTTACGAAGCTCCGCAGGAATTTCCCTCAATAAATATGTATATCCCGTGACTTTAATCGTAAAAATATATAATACCGGCACAAGTGTAGTAAGCCACAAAGCTCTGTATATATACGCATGCCCCTGTTCCTTTCCGGATACCCCCATAAACGCAAAATTAAGTGATCCGAAAATCATCAAAAGCATAAGCATTCTTAATATTTCAAAGAATAATATCCTCTTAGATTTCAATGCCATAATATGCCACCTCCCAGATTATGATATTTCGCATATTTGACTGCAGTGCATGCATACCTGAGCCAGCTTTAACAGGCATAATCCACATATATTCGCCCCCGGTAAAAGATATCGACTGATACAGCGAAATTATTTGGGAACTGCTGCTTTGTGATATCAAAATTATAGTGGTATCTTTCGGACGTTCCTCAAGAAAACGTTTAAACAATCCTGCAAATTCCGTCATCGGTTTTGTCTCATCAATAAGCGCAAGACATTTTTCCATTTCATGGTAATGTCCATATGTTTTACCCGGCATCATATAAAAATCTCCTGACGCGTTTGTCAAAAGCCCTATTTCAGAATTTGATTTTTCAAATTCAACAAGCAATGTATAAGCAATGGAAATACTCTCCTCCACAAGTTCACGATAAACAGTTCCATCATCACTTTTTAAATCAAGCAAAATCATAACACGCTCACTTGTAGTACTTTCATGTACATTTACCTGTAAAGTGCCTGTCCTTGCGCTCGCTTTCCAATTTACAGTATTTAACGCATCAAACGGTTGATAATCCCTTATTCCTCTAAAAATAAACGGGTCCTCAATTAATCTTTTTTCAACCTGCTTTTCTCCCATTATAGCTGAATATGCAAGCCTTAATCTTGAAATATCAGCCATTTTCGGATAAACCAAAAGTTGTGTATGACATTTTCCTGCCACACCTATTTCCTCATCAAAAAAAATGCCGGAAGAAACAAGCTCAAATCTGTCAATACAATAATACCCTCTCCCAGCACAAAGAAACGGCACTTCTGTTTTTACTTTCTGATATTTTAGAAGCGAAAAAATCTCATCTCTGTATATATAATCAGACACAGATTCCCCCTCTGAATTATCAATAAATTTCAATCCGCGACGTAATTTAAATTTAACATGTATATAAGGCAGAGAAATTTTCTTATTATTTTCGACTGTCTCTGTTAAATTGAGCTGTTCTCCTACATTTGCCTTATCCTTTTGAAATTCCAAATCAATTTTTATGTTTTTGTACCACAAATTGCGATATTTCTGCCTTAAAAACCATAAAAGCAAAAACATCGCTGCTGCTACAATTAAAATTCCCATTGCGCACCCCCATATTTCAGATACATATTTTGCAAATCTGACACGCCTGTTAATTTAATTACAAAATCTCGCTCCAGTCCTCTGTAGGCATCTTAAGTTTTTCATCCGCACGTTTAAGAATTTCTTCTTTGCTAACCTTTAATGCCACTGAAGGCTTTAATATTATTCTATGCCCAAACACCGGCTCCTCAAGACTTCGTATATCTTCCGGCACAACATACTTTCTTCCATGCACATAAGCAAAGGCTCTGACCGCATTTACCATAGTAAGCGTTCCCCTTGTACTTACACCTATGGCAATATCATCATCTGTTCTTGTATAATGAACAAATGACGTAATATATTTCTTTAAAAGAGGATGTATATAAACGTTTTTTGCCTCCTGCTGCATATTGATAATATCCTGGGTAGTGCAGACCGGCCCTACATTGTTTAATGGAGAACTCATAAGAAAGCGCTCAATAATCGTATATTCTTCATCCATATCAGGATAGCCCATCTTAATTTTCATTAAAAATCTGTCAAGCTGGGCTTCAGGAAGCTGGAATGTTCCTGCTGTCTCAATAGGATTCTGAGTTGCTATTACCAGAAACGGAGCTTCAAGCTTATATGTTGTCCCGTCAACCGTTACCTGTCTTTCTTCCATGGCCTCCAAAAGACTTGACTGGGTTCTTGGCGTAGCACGGTTAATTTCATCAGCCAGTAAAATATTGCCGAAAACCGGGCCCCTCCTGAACACGAAATCCGATATTTTCTGATTGTAATAATTAACACCTGTCACATCTGAAGGCAGCAAATCAGGCGTAAACTGAATTCTTCCAAAAGAACCCTCAACCGACCTTGCAAATGTCTTTGCCATCATTGTTTTACCGGTACCCGGAACATCTTCAAGCAATATATGACCGTCTGCTATAACTGCAGTCAGAAGATAATCTATAATTTTTTCCTTGCCTACAATAACACTGCATATATTTTCACGTATCTTTTCCACAAAATGCTGATTTTTCATGCTGATTCCCCTCCTACTTACTTATCACATAACTTATTGTAAAACTGTATCCCTTACTCAAAGTAATACAAATATACGTCCTCAAGGTCTATATTGTCATTAACCTTTACCGCTTCATCAGGCAGTGTATCTCCAACTATTCGAAGTGCAAGACCGTCTTCTCTCTGCCTGATATTGCCTACCTTATACTGCTCCTGAAGCTTTTCCACGTCTGATAGGGTGCATTTGATTTCACCGACCTTATCATGCATTTTTGAAATAAGCTCAACCGGTGTTCCGGTCGCAATTATTTCACCATTCTTTAACAGAAGCACCTTATCTGCGATACATTCTATATCGCTGACCACATGAGTCGCAAAAAGTATGATTTTATCCTTTGAAAGCTCTGCTATGTAATTTCTTATTCCGATACGCTCTTTAGGATCCAGTCCTGCCGTAGGCTCGTCAAGTATTAAGATTTTAGGATCCCCCAGAAGTGCCTGTGCAAGAAGTACCCTCTGCTTCATTCCCCCTGAAAAACCGCCTATTTTCTTATAAGCCACCTTTGTAAGATTTACTATTTCCAAAAGCTCATCAATCTGTTCCTTAACAGTCTGGCCCTTTTCATTTTTTCCTTTTACACCTTTTATTTCCGCCATATACTTTAAAAATGCTTTGGGTGAAAAATCCTCATAAAATCCCTGCTGCTGAGGCATATATCCTATTAAAGCGCGAAATTTTTTGCCAAGCTTTAATATATCCTCACCATCATAATAAATTTGTCCCCCTTCTTTACCTTTGTTCCTCGCAACATTATCAGTAATAAGATTAATCATTGTACTTTTTCCGGCCCCGTTTCTCCCTAGATACATACTGAGTTTTCTCTATTACTATCCCCTCACTC
>USBB01000015.1 GCA_900552795.1 uncultured Eubacterium sp. | reverse complement strand
GGGGAATGACCTTGGGACACGCCCCAAAATTGGAGCATAATGCGAATATTGGGGAGGATTGTGGGAGTGCGAAGCACGAAACAATCCGTGTAATCATAATTAGGGTGTTTTGACACCCTAATCATTATAGAAAAAAGCCACAATCTAAACACAAGTTTGCGCTTATTTTTACTGATTAGAGGCTTTCTTTGAAAATTCTGTTGTTATAAGGTCATTGTAAGGTACATCCTTGTCAAGTTCACCGGCTTCTTTTAAAATATCTTTTAATAAATCAAAGCCGGGTTGTTCAAATATTGTATCGTTCTTCCATGTATCCTGCTCTTTATAACGTGCTACGATTTTTGTGATTGTTTCTGTGTCTGACTCTGTAAATTGCGGGGCGATAACATCTGCAATTTCCTCGCTGGTATGGGTATTTACATAATTCAGACCTTTTTGTATGGCGTTTGTGAATTTCTGTACAATTTCAGGATTTTCTTTGATGAAGCTTTTCTTTGCACTGTATGCTGTATAAGGTACATAACCGCTGTCAACACCTAAAGAAGCAGCTACGTATCCAGTTCCTTCATTTTCAAGCAGAGTGGCAGCTGGTTCAAATTCGGCGGTGAAGTCACCGACATTTGAAGTAAAGGCTGCTGCTGTTGAACCAAAATCAATGTTTTGTATTATTTCGACATCGGTTTTAGGGTCAATACCGTTTTTCTTTAAAATGTATTCAAGGAGCATCTGCGGCATTCCGCCGGCTCTTCCGCCAAGAATTTTTTTCCCTTTAACGTCGCTCCATTTAAAATTTTCAAATTTCTCTCTTGATACAAGAAAATTTCCGGCACGCTGTGTAAGCTGTGCAAAGTTTACGACATAGTCTTCAGAACCTTCGGCGTATACATAAATGGATGCTTCAGATCCCATAAAGCCTATATCGGCATCGCCGCTTATAAGAGCTGTCATTACCTTATCGGCACCGAATCCGGTTACAAGTTCCAAATCGATTCCCTCATCTTCAAAATATCCTAATTCAATAGCTGCATACTGAGGGGCATAGAAAATAGAATGTGCAACTTCATTGAGCGTAATTTTTACCGGCTTAAGTGAAGTTTCATTTTCATTCGGATTGTTATTTGGGGAAGAATCGGAATTTGCGCAGCCACATAATGATAATGTGAAAAAAATGATGCACAAACTTGCGCTTATAAAGTGTTTTATACGAGAGTACATATATTGCTCCAAAAATATAAATCAATAATATTATATGAAATGGTAAATAAAGGTTGATAAAAAGTAAGTTCTATTATAGAATATAATTAATTATAGGGGGTAATATGTGGTCCACGATAGGAGGAGATTTAGATGTTTGGTAAGAAAAATGTAAAGGCAGCTAAAAATAACGATGCTGAACTTTTACTGGAGGTTATGGACAATGTTATTGCGGGCGATTTTAATAAGGTAGATACATCATCGTTTAGCAACCCTGTTTATGCAGAGAAAATTAATGATATGATTAGTACATTTAAGAAGGCAAACAATAATTTTGTTATGCGTCTTAATGAAGCAATGGAATCTATTGGTGATAATTCATTTGTAAAAGTTACATTAGATCAGGTTCAATCACAGGCCGAAGCTATATCAGACATGAGTAAGGCTAGTCAGAATTTGGAAGATTCAATCGTTAACATATCAGGTGCTATAGAACATATAAGAGATAATACACATACAATGCTTGATGTTGTACAGAACAGTACTGAGAACATGAATGAGAGTATTAAGGTTGTTAATGAGTCATCAGATAAGATGGAAACAATTAACATACAGGTTCAGGAATTTCAGGATAAAGTGCAGAAAATAGGAGAGATTGTAGATATTGTTAAAAAGGTAGCAAGTCAGAGTAATCTCTTAGCACTTAATGCTTCTATTGAGGCAGCAAGAGCAGGTGAGGCAGGAAAAGGTTTTGCAGTAGTTGCTGATCAGGTAAGACAGATGTCAAGTAATACTTCGGAATCTGCGGAAGATATTGTAAAATATGTAAATGAATTAAGACATGATATTGCAAATCTTGCTGAGTTTATGGATGCTGCAACTGCTAAGCTTAAGGAAGGTAATGATAAAGTCGAGAGTTCACTTACAGATATAGAGAAGATGAATGAGCAGATGAATTCTGTAAAGGAAAATGTTGACAGTATATACATAGATATAGATACGCAGTCAAATGTTACTAAGGATTTTACAAGACAGATTACAAGTATATCAGACAGCTATGATGAGCTTTACAAAGACTGTATGGAACAGGGAACGCATGTATTTAAAATCGGACGTTACATTGATTTGGCAAGAAGTGATATGGTCCGCGGCTACGCTGAAGTTACACAGCAGGATTGGTTAAGAATATTTGAGATTGATCATTTTATTCTTATGTGGAGAGTTTATAATAATGTTGTCGGATTTGAAACGCTTAAGATTACGCAGCTTAATAATCCTGAGGGATGTAAGCTCGGTAAATGGCTTGCATCTCAGACAGATCCTGCTATAACGGGTTGTGAGGAATTTAAGGCATTGAAAGCTGCACATAACGATGTACATAAGTATGCAACAGAATCATGGAAGGCAAAGGATGCAGGAAATCAGCAGCTTGCTATGGACTACTTTATGAAGACGCATGACGCATTTTATGTATATCAGTCAGCGATAAAGAAGCTTAAAGAGAAGTTCAGAAAATTAGGTTATACAGAAGAGACAAAGACAGTTATATTCCGTACTTGATTTATCAAGATGAGTGTGCTTCTTTAAAATGAAAATCAGACTGTTATATCAGATCTTTCAGATTAAAAAGAAAGTTATGATATAGCAGTCTTTTTCCCTTTAGGGAGCTTACAGATAGTTTTGCATTAGTTTATATTTTGTATGTTTTTTGTATGAATTGGTAAGAAAAGAGGGCTAAATGAGAAAGTATAGAAAAGATGAAGTTTGCTGGTGCGGCAGCGGTAAAATGTATGGCGAATGTCATATGGAGTTTGATAAGAAAATTATGATGTTTAAGAAAAGATTTCATAAAGTACCTGAAAGAAATATAATAAAGAATGAACAGCAGCTTAATGGAATGAGGGAGAGCAGTAAGATAAATATGGCTGTGCTCGACTATGTTGCACAAAATATTCATGAGGGTATGACTACACAGGATATCGATAATCTTGTGTATGAAAAAACTAAAGAGTTTGGTGCAATACCTGCGCCGCTTAATTATCAGGGATTTCCTAAAAGCGTATGTACATCGATAAACGAGCAGGTATGTCATGGTATTCCTTCAGATAATGTACGTCTTATAGATGGAGATATAATTAATGTTGACTGTTCTACGATATATAACGGCTATTTCTCAGATTCATCGAGAATGTTTACCATAGGCAATGTATCGACTGAAAAGCTGAAGCTTGTGGAAGTGGCAAAGGAATGTGTGTACAAAGGTCTTGAGCAGGTAAAGCCGTGGGGACATCTGGGCGATGTGGCACAGGCTGTAAATGATCATGCACGCAGCAACGGATATACTGTTGTCAGAGAAGTAGGAGGTCATGGCATAGGTCTTGAATTTCATGAAGAACCGTTTGTAAGCTATGTTATTAAAAAGGGAACCGGTATGGTTATGGCTCCGGGAATGGTATTTACCATAGAACCTATGATAAATATGGGAAGTGCGGATATATATATAGATGAGGTTAATGAATGGACTATATATACAGACGACGAGCAGCCTTCTGCACAGTGGGAAATAATGGTTTTAGTTACGGAAACAGGGCACGAGGTATTGTGCTGGTAAAATAGGAATATCAAAGTAACATATAATCAAAAACTTCATATAATGGTATGAAATAAATAATATGGAGTTAATATGAGGTGTATTGATTTGTACGCTGATATGCCGCTGGGTATAAGTTATGTCCCGTGGCAGCGCTGGGAACAGCTTTACGAACCGTGTGAAGCACTGAAAAGAGGAACTTTGTTTGCACTTCTTGACAAACCATTTAAAGGAGGCTGCAGATGAATCGAGGCAATGTTAATAACAGCAGCAGTTGTAATTGCAATGGAAGCAGGCCGCCTTTCGGCCCTATGGACAGGATGGAAAATCTCGGAATGAATATGAGAAATGCTGATAAATGCAAAATTGTATCTGCAGTGTATGAGATTGGATTTGTATTGGTAGAAACAATGCTGTATCTTGATACTCATCCGGATGATTTGGAGGCACTTGCGTATTATTCTGAAATGAAAGAAAAATACGAAAATGTGAGAAAACAGTACAATAAGCTTGTTGGACCGCTGGAATTTACAGATTGCAGTTCAGAAAAGTACTGGACGTGGGTAGCAACTCCGATGCCATGGGAAATGGAGGGCTAAAATATGTGGAATTATGAAAAAAGACTTCAGTACCCGATAAAAATAAAGCAGACAAATCCTGCACTTGCAGCCATGATAATAAGCCAGTATGGTGGACCGGATGGAGAACTCGGAGCATCTATGAGATATATTTCTCAAAGATATTCGATGCCGTATCGTGAGGTTGCAGGGCTTCTTACTGACATAGGAACAGAAGAGCTTGCGCATCTTGAGATGGTCAGCACAATGGTTCATCAGCTCACAAGAAATCTTACGGCAGACCAGATTAAGGGAACACCGTTTGAGGCGTATTATGTTGACCATGCGACAGGTGTATGGCCTCAGGCTGCAGGCGGAATACCTTTTACTGCTACGGAATTTCAGTCAAAGGGTGATGCGATTACAGACCTGACAGAAGATATGGCAGCAGAACAGAAGGCAAGGTCAACATATGACAATCTTATAAGGCTTACTGATGACCCGGATGTTCTTGACCCGCTTCGTTTTTTAAGACAGCGTGAAATAGTTCATTTCCAGCGTTTTGGTGAAGGACTTGAGATTGTTAAGGATAAATTGAATTCAAAGAATTTCTATGCATTTAACCCTGAATTTGATAAATGCTTTGTGAAAAAGTGTTAGTTTATTTTTAATATTTAATGCACGGTATACACTCCGGTATTTGCATATCGTGAAGCTTATGCTCCACTTTTATGCTCATATAGGGGTGTGTCCCAAGGTCAGTCGCCCATTCTTGTGCAGGCACAGGTGGGTTCAAGACCTTTGGACACTGTAATCTTATAAAATATAAAATGTCTGTGGAATGGAGTAATATACATTGAAAGAAAAAATATTTACAATACCCGTAAATGATGCATTTGACAGTGACTGTGAGTGTCCGGTATGCAAGATGAGAGATGTACTTGAGAAAGAAGCTGTAGAGTATGCTATGGGACCAAGTTACATGGAAAGTGATATAAGAGAAAAAACAGATATTATGGGATTTTGCGAAAAGCATATTAAAGCTGTTTATGATGTTGAAAATCGTCTTGGATTTGCGCTTGTAATGAAAACGCATATGGATAAAATAATTTCTGATGTGGAAAAGATGTCGGTTGAGCCTGTCAGGGGTAAAACAATATTCAGTAAGGTATCTGCACCGGAGGTAACGGAGTATACGAAAAAACTTGCATGTTCGTGTTATGTTTGTGACAGAGTGGAAAATACGTTTAAAAGATATATTGACACTATTATTTATCTGTATAAGCATGATAGAAATTTTAAAGAAAAGTATAGGAGCGGCAAGGGATTTTGTATAAATCATTACGGGGTGCTTATTGAGGCGGCAGCCTGTCAGCTTAAAGGAGCTGTTTTGGAGGAATTTGTCTGCGATACAAAAGCGGTGTTTATTGACAATATGAAAAGAGTGCGTGATGATGTCGCTTGGTTTGTTAATAAATTTGACCATAAATATGCTGATGAACCATGGAAAAATGCAAAAGATTCTTTGCCGAGAGCTATGATTAAAACTTCATCATATCTTGAACAGGATTGAAACAGCAGAAATTAAAGCAGCAGCGTATGTGGTCAATATACATATGCTGCTGTTTTTGTGTAACAGGAAATTTTGATAAAATATAGATTGAAGTTGCTGAAAAGTGAGGATTAATTATGAATGTTATAAAGGATAATAACAATATAATTGTAGAAAAAATTGAAGATTTTGATTTGGGGCAGACAATGGAATGCGGACAGTGTTTTCATTTTGTAAAGCTTGATGAAAATGAGTATGGACTTAGCGCATTTGGAAAAATGCTTCATATAAAACAGCAGGGAAGCGACATTACATTTTATGATACGACGCAGGAAGATTTTGACTTTACATGGAGAAGATATTTTGATTTGGACAGGGATTACAGACATATAAAAGAGTTTCTGTTAAAGGGTGATGAAAAGCTTAAAGAATCTATAGAAACCATGTATGGTGTGAGAATATTAAATCAGGATTTCTTTGAAACACTTATTTCATTTATCATATCGCAAAATAAGCAGATACCGCATATTAAAAAAATAGTGGCTGACATTTCACGAAAGTTTGGAAAAAAACTCGGAAATATCGGAGAAGAGGAATTTTATTCATTTCCTACGCAGGAGGAATTGATGGCAGCTACTGTTGAGGATTTAAAAGAATTAAAGACAGGCTTCAGGGCTCCTTACATATATGATGCGGTGCATATGCTGGCTGGAGGTGAAATATCGGAGCAGGATTTAAGAAATATGGCAATTGATGAGTGCAGAAACAGCCTTATGAAAATAAAAGGTGTCGGAATGAAGGTTGCAAATTGCTGTATGCTGTTCGGACTCGGAAAACGAGAAGCTTTTCCGGTTGATGTGTGGATAAAGCGTATTATGGAGTATATGTATTTTGAAGGAAATAAGACGGATAATATAGTAATTGAAAAATTTGCAACTGACAAGTTTGGTGAGTATGGTGGATATGCGCAGCAGTATTTATTTTATTATGGAAAAACAATGGGAATCGGTAAATCTTAAAAAAGAATAATGAAATTATAAAAAGACTAATATATTTAGAATTAGCTGTTGACAAACAAAAAGTGTAGTGATATTTTAGTTGTATTGAAATTAGCACTCGATTAGAATGAGTGCTAACAAATGAGCTGCACGATAGGCAGCGGAATGGAGGATTTAATATGAAGTTAGTACCATTGGGCGACAGAGTCGTAATTAAAGCGTTAATTGCAGAAGAGACAACAAAGTCAGGTATTGTTTTGCCGGGTCAGGCTAAGGAAAAGCCGCAGCAGGCAGAGGTAGTTGCAGTAGGACCGGGTGGAATGGTAGACGGCAAGGAAGTTACAATGCAGGTTAAAGTTGGTGATAAAGTTATATATTCAAAATATTCAGGAACAGAAGTTAAGATAGAAGATGAGGAATTTATTATTGTTAAGCAGTCAGATATCCTTGCTGTTATAGAATAAGTTGTTGGGGAATCAGGGTGGTTCATGTAATATAAAAGGATATGATTATTTCAATAAATGTTTAATGATAAAAAATCGGTATATATTTTTTAGGAGGTAAGAAAAATGGCAAAGGAAATTAAATATGGCATTGAGGCCAGAAAAGCATTGGAAGCAGGCGTTAACCAGCTTGCAGATACAGTCAGAGTTACATTGGGACCTAAGGGAAGAAATGTTGTTCTTGATAAATCATTCGGTGCACCGCTTATCACTAATGATGGTGTTACAATCGCTAAGGATATTGAACTTGAAGATAAATTTGAAAATATGGGCGCACAGCTTGTAAAGGAAGTTGCAACAAAGACTAATGATGTTGCAGGTGACGGTACAACAACTGCTACAGTTCTTGCACAGGCTATGATTAACGCAGGTATGAAGAACCTTGCAGCAGGTGCTAACCCTATTATTTTAAGAAGAGGTATGAAGAAGGCTACTGATTGCGCTGTTGAGGCTATCTCAAAGATGAGCCAGAAAGTAAATGGTAAGGATCAGATTGCAAAGGTTGCTTCAATTTCTGCAGGTGATACAGAGGTGGGCCAGCTTGTTGCAGACGCTATGGAAAAGGTATCTAATGATGGCGTTATCACTATTGAAGAGTCAAAGACAATGAAGACTGAACTTGATCTTGTAGAAGGTATGCAGTTTGACAGAGGATATATTTCAGCGTACATGGCAACAGATATGGATAAGATGGAAGCTAATCTGGATAATCCATATATACTTATTACAGATAAGAAGATTTCTAATATACAGGAAATTCTTCCTATTTTAGAGCAGATTGTACAGAGCGGCTCAAAGCTTCTTATTATTGCTGAGGATATTGAAGGCGAAGCTCTTACAACACTTATCGTTAATAAGCTTAGAGGTACATTTTCAGTTGTCGGTGTAAAGGCACCGGGATATGGTGACAGACGTAAGGAAATGTTAAAGGATATAGCAATTCTTACAGGCGGTCAGGTAATATCAGAGGAGCTTGGTCTTGAGCTTAAGGATGCTACAATGGATATGCTCGGACGTGCAAAATCTGTTAAGGTACAGAAAGAAAACACAGTTATCGTTGACGGTGAGGGTGATAAGGAAGAAATTAATGCAAGAATTGCACAGATTAAGGCTCAGATTGAAGAAACAACATCTGATTTTGACAGAGAAAAGCTTCAGGAAAGACTTGCTAAGCTTGCAGGCGGCGTAGCTGTTATCAGAGTAGGTGCTGCAACAGAAACTGAAATGAAAGAGAACAAATTAAGACTTGAAGATGCGCTTGCAGCTACAAAGGCAGCTGTAGAAGAAGGTGTAATCTGCGGCGGCGGTTCAGCTTATATCCATGTATCTAAGGATGTTGCTGCTCTTACAGAAACACTTTCAGGTGATGAAAAGACAGGTGCGCAGATTATCCTTAAGGCATTGGAAGCACCTTTGTATCATATAGCAGCTAATGCAGGACTTGAGGGTTCGGTAATTATAAATAAGGTAAAAGAATCAGCAGAGGGCACAGGCTTTGATGCTCTTAATGAAGAATATGTAAATATGATAGATGCAGGTATTCTTGACCCTGCAAAGGTTACAAGAAGTGCATTACAGAATGCTACAAGCGTCGCATCTACACTTCTTACAACAGAATCAGTAGTAGCTACTATAAAGGAAGATGTTCCGGCTATGCCAGCAGGCGGTGCAGGAATGGGTATGATGTAATTATTGCATGATTAAGTAAAATGTGAGATAATAAAGCTCCCGGGAGATAATTTCCGGGAGCTTTTTTGATGTAATAGAAATTTTAATGAAATTATCGCTTTGCGAACCGCTCGCGCACTAATATTGCGCAAGCACAATATTTTTTGATTTTTGGAGGATTAATAAATGTATGATGTATCAGTAGAACAGATTGTCAAAGTCAAGCCGCCTGTTTATTCAATAGTATTTAAGATTGTGATGATTATAGCGTGTGTTCTTGCAGTTACGACAATTCCGTCTACTTACGGAGTTGGAGTATTTTTGCTGGCGGCAGCAGTGGTGATTACAGTTATTGTATTTAAATATTATAATGCGGAGTATGAGTACTCTTTGGTTGAGGGTGAATTAACTGTTGATAAAATAATGGCGCGCTCATTCAGAAGAAGATGTGGCGTGTATGTTGTGTCAAGAGCAGTTTTGGTAGCACCGCAGAATTCGCAGGATGCCCTTAGAATGGAGCATAAAAAGCTTAGAAGTATGGATTATACGCCTGCTGATGGCACAGACGGAAATGTTGTATTATATTTATATAATAAGGAAAATGAGCTTGTAAAGATTATTTTAAAACCTGATGAAAGAATGACTGAAGCATTAAAACAAGTCTCACCTAAAGAAGCAAATAAGCTTTAAATATCAACTTATAATAAGTTAAAATGTGTCTTGACAATAATATGCGTTTTTGTTATATTTTCAGTTAACATTAAAATCTAAAGAAAGCGAGGATACAGTAAAAAATGGGTAAAATTATTGGCGAAGGTATTACATTTGATGATGTGCTTTTAGTTCCGCATTATTCAGAAGTAACACCAAATATGATTGATTTGACAACACAGCTTACTAAAAATATCAAGTTGAATATTCCGCTTATGAGTGCGGGAATGGATACTGTAACAGAACATAGAATGGCTATTGCCATGGCAAGACAGGGTGGTATTGGTATTATTCATAAAAATATGTCTATAGAAGCACAGGCTGAAGAGGTTGACAAAGTAAAGCGTTCAGAAAACGGTGTTATAACAGACCCATTTTATCTGCATCCTGATAATACACTTGAAGATGCAAATAATCTTATGAGTAAATTCAGAATTTCAGGTGTACCTATTACGGATGATAAGGGCAAGCTTGTAGGTATTATCACAAACAGAGATTTAAAGTTTGAAGAGAATTTTAACCGTCCAATCAGTGAATGTATGACAAGTGAAAATCTTATAACTGCTCCGGTTGGAATTACACTTGAAGATGCAAAGAAAATACTTGCAAAGGCAAGAAAAGAAAAGCTTCCTATAGTTGACAATGAATTTAAGCTCAGAGGACTTATCACAATAAAGGATATTGAGAAGCAGATTAAATATCCTTTATCTGCGCATGATTCACAGGGCAGACTTCTTGCAGGTGCAGCCGTAGGTATAACGACGAATGTTATGGACAGAGTGGATGCTCTTGTTAAAGCAAAGGTTGACTGTATTGTTATTGATTCAGCACATGGTCATTCAAAGAACATTATTAATGCATTAAAAGAAATTAAGTCTGCATATCCTGATTTGCAGGTTATTGCAGGTAATATAGCTACAGGTGCTGCTGCAAAGGCCCTTTGTGAAGCTGGCGTTGATGCTGTAAAGGTAGGTATAGGACCTGGTTCTATCTGTACAACAAGAGTTGTTGCAGGTATCGGTGTTCCTCAAGTGACAGCTGTTATGGGTGCATACGAGGAAGCTAAGAAGTACGGAATACCTGTAATTGCAGATGGCGGTATCAAATATTCAGGAGATATAGTGAAAGCTATAGCAGCCGGCGGTAATGTATGTATGCTCGGAAGTCTTCTTGCAGGATGTGATGAAGCACCTGGTACGTTTGAATTATTCCAGGGCAGGAAATATAAAGTATACAGAGGTATGGGCTCAATAGCTGCAATGGAAAACGGAAGCAAGGACAGATATTTCCAGACAAATGCAAAGAAGCTTGTTCCTGAAGGTGTAGAGGGAAGAGTTGCATATAAGGGACTTGTTGAAGATACAATATTCCAGCTTATGGGCGGTCTGCGTGCTGGTATGGGTTACTGCGGAGCACCTACAATTCCTGTACTTCAGGAGACAGCTGAATTTATTAAAATGTCATCAGCATCATTAAGAGAAAGTCATCCACATGATATTCATATTACAAAAGAAGCTCCTAACTACTCAGTTGAGGATAAGTAATTGACAGATAAGCAGTAATGAATGTATAATTAAAAAAGTAATAATAAGGTGTTAAATATTTTTTAAATATATTTAATACATGGCAACCAAAGCTCTTTGGATATACGACCTACCCCCCCTCTTAATTAGGCGTCCCAATTTGCCGCGGTTGCCATTTTTTATTACATAAGATTGACAGTGTCAAAGGGTCTTGCTCTTTTTTTAGTTGTAAAATAAGCTCTGAAGGAGTATAATATTCATAATAATAGCAAATTTCAGAGTGTTGGTTATAGTTGTGTTTTTGAGGAGATATATATGGAGAATAATTGTTTGAGCAACTATATCGCGAAAAATCATTCAGGGGGATGCTTTACTGAAAGTGAACTTAATGTGCTTAAGTATGGTGATATAAGAGACCTTGTGGCAACATTTGTGAAGATGAAAAATGAGCGGTATAATACACAGCTTCAATGTGTTTTGAAAATATTAACAAAATATATAGGGAGCGGTATAGAGTTAAGAGGTATTGATGAAGTTAAGAAATTTAAGGTGTGTTCATTAGGATGTCAGCTTATGGAAGGTGATGAAGATATTTTTCTTGGAATCTCAGGAGACGAGAGAACACTTATAAAGCTGGCATCATTATTTGCATATGAAGAATTTGATAGATTGGATTCTGATGTATATGATGCTGTATGTGAGATGATTAATTACATAAATGGCATGTTTGCCTCACAGCTTAGTGATAAAGATATAAATGTCACACTGGAACTGCCGGTCTTTCATGCTGCTACATGTATTTACAGCGAAAAAGGATTTTATGTAGCTAATATTGCTTTTTCTGATATGGAGTTTGATGTAATACTCTGTGTCGGTGACAGAGTTAGATTAGAAAGAATTTAAATAATCTGAGTGTGGAGGAAAAAATGGCTAATATATTGATAGTGGATGATTCAAAGACATCCAGAAAAGTATTAAGAAATATGCTTGTACAGGAAGGGCATGTGGTAGTTGACGAGGCAGTTAACGGACAGGAAGGGGTTGATAAGTATTTTTCATGTAATCCGGATGTGGTTACTATGGATATAACTATGCCCATACTTGATGGTATAGATGCATTGAGTCTGATTATTAAAAGAGACCCTGATGCGAAGGTCATAATGGTGACTGCGGCAGGCCAGAAGAATAATATGGTTGAGGCTTTAAGAAGAGGGGCGGCTGATTTTATACAGAAGCCTTTTGAGGCAGAGGAGCTGTCTTCAATTATAAGTAAAGTATTGGAAGAATAGAAAATTGCAAATGTGTAATGCAAAGATGTGCAGAAATGGAGATTAGGATGAATACAATCATAGAGCAGATACAGACAATTATCAGCGGGGCATTTAAGGAATGCGGTTATGATGAAAAATATGCAAAGGTTACGCTTTCTAACAGACCTGATTTGTGTGAATATCAGTGTAATGGAGCTATGGCGGCTGCAAAGGAATACGGTAAAGCACCGTTTATGATAGCTGATGAAGTTGTTGGGAAGCTTTCAGATAACAAAGCATTTGAAAGAATTGAAAGTGTAAAGCCGGGGTTTATAAATATAGTTATGTCGCCTGATTTTGTGGCAGATTATATAAATGACATGTCATCTAAGGACAAGTTTGGATATTCTCCAAAAGTTACAGGTAAAACAGTTATAGTTGATTATGGCGGAGCGAATGCTGCGAAGCCTTTACATGTGGGACACCTTCGTTCGGCTGTAATCGGTGAAAGTATAAAACGTATACAAAAGTATGCAGGGAATAATACTATAGGTGATGTTCATCTGGGGGACTGGGGTCTTCAGATGGGGCTCATTATTGAGGAGCTTAGGGACAGAAAGCCTGAGTTGGTATATTTTGATGATAACTTTACGGGTGAATATCCAAATGAAGCACCGTTTACTATATCGGAGCTTGAAGAAATATATCCGGCTGCAAGTGCAAAGTCAAAGACTGACGAAGAATTTATGGAACGGGCACATAATTCTACATTGAAGCTCCAAAGCGGTGATGCTGCATGCACAGCTATATGGAAGCATATAATGAGTGTGTCTAAAGCAGATTTAAAGAAAAATTATGATAATCTTAATGTACATTTTGATTTGTGGAAGGGTGAAAGTGATGCACAGCCATATATATCATCAATGGTTCAGGATCTCATAGATAAAGGCTATGCTTATGAAAGCAACGGAGCTATGGTTGTTGATATACAGGAAGATACAGATACAAAAGAGCTTCCGCCATGCATAGTAAGAAAGTCTGACGGTGCAGCACTTTATGCGACTTCAGATTTGGCAACGATTGTTGAGAGAGAAAAAGATTACACACCTGATTCGTATATTTATCTTGCTGATAAGAGGCAGGAACTGCATTTTACACAGGTGTTCAGGGTTGCAAAAAAGGCAGGAATTGTGAGAAAAGATGCAGATATGACATTTCTTGGGTTTGGAACAATGAACGGAAAGGATGGAAAACCGTTTAAAACACGTTCAGGCGGTGTCATGAGACTTGAACACTTAATTGCTGATATACAGGATGCGGTTCTTTCAAAGATTACAGAAAATCGTTCAATGCAGGAAGATGAGGCAAAAGAAACTGCGAGAATAGTAGGTCTTGCTGCATTAAAGTATGGTGATTTGTCAAATCAGGCTTCAAAAGATTATGTTTTTGATATAGACAGATTTTCTTCATTTGAGGGTAATACAGGACCATATATTCTGTATACAATAGTAAGAATTAAGTCAATATTATCTAAATATAAAGAAACAGGAAATACTTTGGATAATCAAACTGTAAATTCAGCATTGTCCGCTTCAGAAAAAAATCTTCAGCTTGTACTGTCTAAATTTGCAGATGTTATGGAGACAGCTTACATGGAGAAAGCACCGCATAAGATATGTCAGTATGTATATGAAGTGTCAAATGTGTTTAACGGATTCTATCATGATACAAAGATACTTGCAGAGACTGATACAAAGAAGCAGAAAGGCTACATTGCGCTTATTTCTGTTACAAAGAAAATTTTGGAACAGTGCATAGATTTATTAGGTATAGAATGTCCTGAAAGAATGTAAAAAGGAGGAAGCGATTTTCGCTTGACTAAATATGAAACTGATATCATTTGCTATTCCCTGCTATAATTCAGCCGCATACATGGAGAAATGTATAAATTCGATATTACCGGGAGGCGACGATGTAGAAATTATCATAGTTAACGATGGTTCTACAAAGGATAACACTGCAGAAATTGCGGACAGGTATGCATCGAAGTATCCTACAATAATAAAAGCTGTTCATCAGGAAAATGGTGGACATGGTCAGGCTGTAAATACAGGACTTGCCAACTCCACAGGAAAGTATTTTAAGGTGGTTGACAGTGATGACTGGGTGGATTTAAAAGCGTTAAAGAAGATTATAGATACTCTTAAGAGCTTTAAACAGGGGAACGAACCTGATATGCTGATTGCCAATTATGTATATGAAAAGGTTGGCGCAAAACGTAAGAAAGTAGTGCATTATGAAAATGTTTTTCCGGTTGAAAAAATGTTTGGCTGGGATGATATAGGTCATTTCAAGGTTGACCAGTATATACTTATGCATTCGGTAATATACAGGACACAGCTTCTTAAAGATTGTGCGCTTGAGCTTCCTAAGCATACATTTTATGTTGATAATATTTTTGTATTTGAGCCATTGCCTTATGTGCAGAAAATGTATTATGTCAATGCTAATTTTTACAGGTATTTTATAGGCAGAGATGATCAGTCAGTTAATGAGAGTGTTATGATTTCAAGAATTGACCAGCAGATAAGGGTAAATAAAAGAATGATTGATTCTTACTTAAAGTCTGGTATTACGGGTAAAAAACGCAGAATGTATATGGAAAATTATTTAAGAATTATGATGGAAGTATCGTCAATTTTCTTGATTATTTCCGGTACTAAAGAAAATCTTGAGAAAAAGAAAGAGCTTTGGCAATATGTAAAATATAGTGACATGAAGCTCTATAAGTCTTTAAGATACAGTCTGCTGGGCACAACGGTAAATCTGCCTGGAAGTGTCGGCAGGTGGATATCAAAGACAGGATATAAGGTTATGAATAAGCTTATCGGGTTTAACTAAAATAAAATGCAAGGTGCTGAATTATATCAGTACCTTGCATTTATTCATGTCAACGTGATTTTTTATGTAGTCACGCACGGAATTTCTAATATCTTCAGGCATGTCAGCCTGCCTCAGCATTACAATCATTTTTGATTTGTTAAACATCATGTAATAGCCGAATTTATTATATATAGTAGTAAAATCTTCCCAGTGATATGTGTTGGTTATGTTATATTCAGGTATTTCGGCCATTATACATGTTTCCATGAGCGTTATTGTGCATGGAGCGTCTTCTGCCGGGTCGCGGTGTTTTAAATGGTAATTTACACTTGAACGGAACTGAAAACAGAAAATGTAAATAGGATAGCACCACATAGCAGCATAAATGACAGCTGTATATGTGTTTAAGTAGCCCATGCTTATAAGCACAATGGTGGCAGCGGCAGGAAGACATGAAAGTATAAGCTCAATTGGATTTCTTAAAAATCTGTTCCAAAATACTATTTTTTTGTATTCGCTTCCATCAGCTTTTAATTTAGTGTTATATTTAATAAAATCCATAAAAGTCTCCATTTGTTAATATGAATAATATAATAACATGTATCTTAAGCTAAAACAATTAATTTTAATTAAATTTTATTATTGTGTTTTCAAATAATATCAAAGTATGGTAGAATGAAGTAGATAATGCAAAGATATGGGGGCGCACCGGTGAATGATTGTACTATTAAAGACGCGGCATTGATAAAAATTGTACAGATGCTGGAAACAGGAGAAGATTTTGCAAAGGCGGCGCAACATATAATTGTTTATATGCAAAGCTACATAAACACATCACATGCGGCATTGCTGCAGGTTGGCTATGATGGTGTATCCATAAATAAAGTGGTGGATTATTGTCGCCCGGGAGAGCAGAAGCTTATTTTGGATACTTTAAAAATAGACGGATATGTGTTTTCGGACTCTGTTGTATGCTGCGAAAGTGAGAATGCTGCATATAAGGAATCAATTATATTGGACATGCTTGGAGTTAAGAGCTGCGTGATAGTGCCCATATTTATAAATGATGTTTGTGCAATGTATCTTACAGTTTTTGATGCGCATAGCTGTATTAAATTTGACTCAGATAAACTGGGCTTTATAACATGTACAGCTAAAGTGCTGCAGAGTATTGCGCAGAAAAGAGTATCAAAAAATACATTGTTTACATCGTATGATGTATTGCGTGAGATACTTGGAAGTATAGGAGCCGGAGTTATGGTTTTCGATTATACGGACAGTTCTGTACTTTTTCAAAACAGTATCGCACAAAATATTCAGGAGATAAGGCGAATTATCAGAGAGTGCATGGAAGAATATATTGAGGATCTTGATGAGAACGATATTTTGTCGATTAAGTCAAGGAGGAAGAAACGTGCGCGTTATGTAAAACCTATGGAACGTTATGATGCACAGTCGGGCTTGTGGTTTCAGGTTAAATTCTGTGATTTAGAATGGATTGACGGACGCGATGTGTTTGTGTGCACGGCAGTTGATATTACGCAGCAAAAGAAAAATCAGCAAAGAATAGAATATCAGGCAAATAATGATTTTCTTACAGGTCTGTATAACAGAATGAAATGTGAAAATGACATAAGAAATGTTATAAGTGAAGCATTAAAGGATAATAAGCGCGGAGCAGTGATGTTTATAGATCTTGATGATTTTAAGCGTATAAACGACGGACTTGGTCATCAATATGGAGATGTTTTGCTGCAACAGATTTCAGCCGGATTGCAAAGTGTTCCGGGAATGCGGGGGAATGCTTACCGCATGGGTGGAGACGAATTTCTGCTTATCATAAAACCTGACTTTTACCCTAAAATGCAAAGAGTCATAAGCAATATTTTGTCTATGTTTAACAGACCATGGAATCTTTCGGGAGTAGAGTGTTTCTGCACGATGAGTATGGGGATAGCAGTTTATCCTGACGATGCGGTTGAAGTACATGAAATAATCAAGCTGGCTGATATGGCTATGTATGAATCAAAAAAAACAGGTAAAAACAGATACACATTTTATAAATCAAATGAAACCGATGATACCGTAAAGCTGCTTGATATCGAAAATAATATGAGACAGGCGGTAGCGTCTCAGATAAATGAGTTTGTCGTGTTTTATCAGCCTGTTATAGATGCTTATTCGAGGGAGTGTGTATCATGCGAGGCACTTGTAAGATGGAACAGTAAAGCATTAGGTCTGATGGCTCCGGGAGAATTTATTCCTCTTGCAGAGTATTTAGGACTTATAACTCATATAGGAGACTATGTTCTTGAGGCTGCATGTATACAGTGCAGAAAGTGGAACGAAAGAGGATATCCTGATATTTGTATAAATGTAAATTTATCGGTTGTACAGCTTATGCAAAAGGATGTTGTAGAAAACATTAAGCATATAATAAAGAAAACAGGAGTTAATTCTAAAAATATTGTACTTGAAATAACCGAGTCATTTGCAATAAATGATATGGAAAGAGTTATAGAGATAATTGACGGATTAAAAGAAGCAGGGCTGCGCATGGCTCTTGATGATTTCGGGACAGGGTACTCATCGCTTAATTATATAAAGAAGCTGCCGCTTGATGTTATAAAAGTGGACAAGACATTTATAGATGATATTGTATATGATGAGTATGCTCAGGCATTTGTAAAGCTTATTGTTGATTTATCAAAGACTATAGGAACACAGATTGTAGTTGAGGGAGTTGAACAAAAGGAGCAGTACGATATGTTAAAGGAACTTGGAGTCAATTATATACAGGGTTTTTTATTTGGAAAGCCGATTCCTGCTTATGAGTTTGAAAATAAATATTTAAAGAAAAATGACTATTAATACGGAGGGAGCAGCTAATGAAAACTATTATTAAAGGCGGAAGAGTGTTAGATCCTGCAACTGATACAGATGCAGTAAAGGATATTCTTATTGAGGATGGAGTAATTGTAAAGGTAGAGGATTCAATTAATGAGGAAGCTGAAAATGAGATAGATGCAGAAGGCTTTTATGTAATGCCGGGACTTATTGATTTGCATGTTCATTTTCGTGAACCGGGATTTGAACATAAGGAAACTATAAGAACAGGTGCAAGAGCAGCAGCCAGAGGCGGTTTTACAACAGTATGTGTCATGCCTAATACAAAGCCTGTTATTGACAGCGTCGAAATGGTACGATATATAGTCGATAAAGCAAAAGAAGTAACGGATATAAATGTACTCCCTATAGCTGCAATTACAGCCGGTCAGGATGGTGAGTTTATAACGGATTTTGAGCAGCTTTATGCAAATGGTGCAGTTGCTGTAAGTGAGGATGGAAAGTCTGTTATGAATGCGCGTGTGGCAAGACAGGCAATGAGACTTGCGGCGGACGTGGGAATACCAGTATTTGCACATTGTGAGGATAAAAATCTTGCTGCAAGAGGTGTCATGAATGCGGGAGAAAGGGCAAAAGAGCTTGGCTTTTACGGAATTATGAACGCTGTTGAGGATGTTATTGTTGCGAGAGATATACTTCTTGCAAAGAATACGGGAGCAAAGCTTCATCTGTGCCATTGTTCTACGTATGACAGCGTAAGAATGGTAGAGCTTGCAAAGAAAGAGGGGCTTGATGTGACTGCAGAGGTTGCACCGCATCATTTTACTCTTACAGAAAATGATATAACATCGTCAGATGCAAACTTTAAGATGAATCCGCCGCTCAGAAAGCAGTCAGATGTGGATAAGCTTAAAGAGGGGCTTAAATCAGGTGTTATGGATGCGATAGCGACAGACCATGCTCCGCATCACAAAACCGAAAAGGAAAGGCCATTTGAGGAAGCACCTTTTGGCATAACAGGACTTGAGACTTCGGTTGCGCTTACAATCAGTGAGCTTGTTGATAAGGGAGTGCTTACTCCGCTTCAGATGGCAGATAGAATGAGTTATACTCCGGCAAAGATAATAAACAGTGACAGAGGAACATTGCTTCCGGGAAGAGTTGCTGATATTACCATTATTGATCCGAATGAGGAATATGTTATAGACAGTTCTTTATTTGCATCTCTTGGTAAAAATACACCGTTTGATGGAAGAAAGGTTAAAGGTAAGGTAAGATATACTATTGCCGGAGGACGCGTTGTTTATTCATACAGACCGGGATGCGAAAGTATTGTTGATAAGGATGTTCCAAAGATATATTAAAAGTTTGATTATTAGGAGGATTTGTTAGATGATTAATAAACTTGTAGAAAAGATTAAAAAACAGAATGCGCCTGTAGTTGTAGGTTTAGATCCGATGATGAAATTCGTGCCGAAGCATTTGCAGGAGAAGGCATTTAAGGAGTATGGAGAAACTTTGGAGGGAGCAGCTGAGGCAATATGGCAGTTTAACAAGGAAATTGTGGACAGCATATATGATATAGTGCCGGCTGTTAAGCCACAGGTGGCAATGTATGAACAGTTTGGAATTCCCGGAATGATAGCTTACAAAAAGACAGTTGACTACTGTAAAGAAAAAGATATGGTGGTAATAGGTGATGTTAAGAGAGGCGATATAGGCTCTACATCGGAAGCTTACGCAGTTGCTCATCTTGGAAAGGTGCAGGTTGGTTCAAACAGTATTCCTGCTTTTAATGAAGATTTTGCAACGGTAAATCCATATCTTGGTTCAGACGGTATAAATCCTTTTATTAAGGTTTGTAAGGAAGAAAATAAAGGTATATTTATTCTTGTAAAGACATCAAATCCGTCAAGCGGAGAATTTCAGGATCGTCTCATTGATGGCAGACCTCTTTATGAGCTTGTTGGTGAAAAAGTTAATGAGTGGGCTATGCAGTGTATGGGAGATGATTACAGCTATATTGGTGCTGTTGTCGGAGCTACATATCCTGAAATGGGAAAAACATTAAGAAAAATTATGCCGAAATCATTTATTCTTGTGCCGGGATATGGTGCGCAGGGAGGAAAGGCAGAGGATTTGGTGCATTTCTTCAACGAGGACGGACTCGGAGCCATAGTAAACAGTTCAAGAGGCATTATTGCAGCATACGCAAAGGAAGAATATGCAAAATTTGGAGAACTGAATTTCGCAGATGCTTCAAGACAGGCAGCACTTGATATGATTAATGATATTAATGGTGCACTTGGAAAGTAATAATAGGGTGTCAAAATAACCTAATGATGATTACACGGATTGTTACGTGCTTCGCACTCCCACAATCCTCTCTAATATTCGCATATCGTGAAGCTTATGCTTCACTTTTATGCTCATATAGGGGCGTGTCCCAAGGTCATTCTCCCACTATTGTGCAAGCACAAGTGGGTTTATGACCTTGGGGCACTGTAATCAGTAATAATATATTTAAAAGGCGGAATGGAGAATAGTGTGAAAAATCATGTTGATATGATGATTTTTCACACAGCTATTTGTGTCGCAGGCGCCACAAAGTAGCTTTTATCGCAGAGTCAAATTTGACTCGCGATTCCTCCGACGCAAGTGCGTCTGCGGAATGGAGAAAAATATGTCATACAGGGAAAGAGTAGTTGTAACATCAGTATCAAAGCTTGGAACTGATGTTTATGAGATGCGGCTTAAGACTCAGAATATTGCAAAAGATTCAAAACCGGGTCAGTTTATATCGGTTTATTCAAATGATGGTTCCAGACTTCTTCCAAGACCAATAAGTATTTGTGGTATTGATGGTGATGAGTTAAGGATTGTTTACAGAGTTGTAGGAAAAGGGACAAAAGAATTTTCTACGATGAGTGCAGGCGGTGAGCTTGATATTCAGGGACCTCTCGGAAACGGATATGATGTTAACGCAGAATATGCCTCAAAAAAGGCAATTATATTTGGTGGAGGAATAGGAATTCCGCCAATGCTTGAGCTTGCTAAGCAGTTAAATTGTGAAAAGACTATAGTTCTTGGATATAAGGACGAGCTTTTTCTAAATAAGGATTTTGAACCATACGGAAAAGTTGTGATTGCAACGGAGGATGGAAGCTGCGGCACAAAGGGCAATGTTCTTGATGCGGTTATGGAAAATAATGTTGACGGTGAAGTTATATATGCATGCGGTCCTACGCCAATGCTTAGAGCAATTAAGGCTTATGCTTTGGAAAATAATATGGAATGTTACGTATCACTTGAGGAAAAAATGGCATGCGGAATAGGTGCATGTCTTGCCTGTGTATGCAAATCAAAGGAAAAGGATGAACATTCACAGGTCAATAATAAGAGAGTGTGCAAAGAGGGTCCTGTATTTAATGCTTTGGAGGTGGAAATATAATGGCTTCATCACTTAATATGGCTGTCAATATAGCGGGAGTTGAATTTAAAAATCCTGTCACTGTGGCTTCGGGAACATTTGGTTCGGGTATGGAATATGCGGAATATGTTGACTTAAATAAGCTTGGTGCGGTGACAACAAAAGGCGTTGCAAATGTACCTTGGGCAGGAAATCCTACGCCTCGAATTGCAGAGACATACGGAGGCATGATTAATGCTATAGGCCTGCAGAATCCGGGGCTTGAAACATTTCTTGAAAGAGATATTCCTTTTCTTAAGCAGTATGATACGAAGATTATTGTAAATGTGTGCGGAAGAACAGAAGAAGATTACGTTGATGCAGTCGAAAAGCTTGCTGATGCACCTGTAGATTTGCTTGAAATTAATATTTCGTGTCCTAATGTAAAAGAGGGTGGAATTGCGTTCGGGCAAAATCCTGCTATGGCAGAAAGAATTACAAGTGCAGTAAAAAAAGCTGCAAAGCAGCCGGTTATAATGAAATTAAGTCCTAACGTAACGGATATTACGGAGATGGCAAGAGCTGTTGAAGCGGGCGGAGCAGATGCAGTTTCGCTTATTAATACGCTTACAGGCATGAAAATAGATATTAACAGACGTACCTTTGCGGTGGCAAACAGAACAGGCGGATTGTCAGGCCCGGCTATAAAACCGGTTGCAGTGCGCATGGTATATCAGGTTGCCAATGCAGTTAAGCTTCCTGTAATAGGTATGGGAGGAATTACAAATGCTGAGGACGCGCTCGAATTCATAATGGCAGGAGCTACTGCTGTTGCAGTGGGAACTGCTAATTTTAATGACCCAATTACAACAATAAGGGTTGTTGAAGGTATCAGAGATTATATGGAGAAGTACAATATATCTGATATTAACGAACTTATCGGGTGCGTAAGATAAATTTTACAAAAAACAGGAGGTTAAAATGTTAGAAAAATTTTTCAAACTCAGAGAAAACAAAACTAACGTGAAGACAGAAGTTGTTGCAGGTGTTACAACATTTATGACGATGGCGTATATTTTAGCTGTCAATCCAAGCATATTGTCTGCATCAGGTATGGATTCACAGGCAGTACTTATGGCTACTGCATTGGCAGCGTTCATAGGAACACTCGCCATGGCATTAATGGCAAATTATCCGTTTGCACTTGCACCGGGTCTTGGTCTTAATGCTTATTTTGCTTACACAATTTGTGGGGAGATGGGCTATTCATGGAAGTTTGCATTGATGGCAGTATTTATTGAAGGTATTATCTTCATACTGCTTTCATTGACAAAGGTAAGAGAGGCCATCTTTAATGCGATACCTTTACAGCTGAAAAAAGGTGTTTCTGTAGGTATAGGCCTTTTTATCGCATTTATCGGACTTCAGGGTGCAAAGCTTGTAGTCGATAGTTCAACACTTGTTACAGTTGTAGATTTTCGCGAGAATTTTAACACAGTCGGAATCGGAGCTCTTCTTGCAGTAGTAGGACTTTTTGTTATAGCAATACTCTATGTTAAGAAAGTAAAGGGCTCAATTCTTATAGGAATTGTGGTAACATGGGTTCTTGGTATGATTTGTCAGGCAACAGGTATTTATCATGTTGATGCTGAAGCTGGTTTTTATTCGCTTTATCCTGCGTGGTCAGAATTTAATCTTGGTGCAATCGGTGATACATTCGGACAGTGTTTCAATGCAGATTTTTCAAGTGTAAAAATTGCAGATTTTGTAATTATTGTATTTGCATTCCTATTCGTTGATATGTTTGATACACTTGGAACACTTATCGGTGTAGCAAATAAAGCAGATATGCTTGATAAGGATGGAAAGCTTCCAAGAATAAAAGAAGCATTGCTTGCAGATGCAGTTGCTACATCAGCAGGTGCTGTGCTTGGTACATCTACTACTACAACATTTGTTGAAAGTTCAGCCGGTGTTGCAGAGGGTGGAAGAACAGGTCTTGCATCTGTAGTTACAGGTTTCCTTTTCCTTTTATCAATATTCTTTGCACCTGTATTTTGTGCAATTCCTTCGTTTGCAACAGCTCCGGCTTTGATATTCGTGGGATTTTTGATGGTATCTGCTGTAGTTGAAATTGACTTTAACGATATGACAGAATCAATACCTGCTTATCTTTGCCTTATCGCAATGCCTCTTATGTACAGCATTTCAGAGGGTATTGCCATAGGTGTTATATCTTATGTGGTAATTAATCTTATTTGTGGAAAAGCTAAGAAGATTACTCCGCTTATGTATATACTTGCAGTGTTGTTTGTGCTTAAGTATATATTTATATAATGTAATATTAAATTTTGAGAATATCGGCAATGCTTGGCTAAAGTGTTGCCGGTATTTTTTACTTTATAGGAAATTGCGTCAAAGACGCATTCTGATAACAAGTTTGCGAAGCAAATCTTGCAAGCGTCGTTCACGACGCTTTTTTATGTGATAGGATTAGGGGGGCGACGCTTTTTTACCAAATAGCACCGATTTAGTACCGAATAGCACATGTGTGTTGTAAAATGATACATGATATGATAAATTGAATTAAAAGTTAAGTTATGGGGGATAAATTATGTATGCGATTAAAATAGCGCTGTGTGACGATCAAGAGCAATATATAGATATGTTAATGAAACATGTAGAGCGTTATGGCAATGAGGTTGATACAGAGTTTAATATAACGGTATATAATTCAGGCAGGAAGCTTATTGATGATATTAAAACTGACAGCAAAATGTATGATATAGTATTTCTTGATGTTGAAATGCCTGAGATTAACGGACTTAAGATAGCAGAGGCAATCAGACAGATGTTAGAAGATATTGTTTTATGTTTTGTAAAAAGAGGTGACAAATTTTGAAAAAAAATAAATTTTATATAGTGTTGTATTTAATTGTGCTATGTATTTCTATTTGTGGGATTGCTATAGGAATAGGTTTTGCTAAAATTCAAAAGAGTCACCCTGAATATCTATCAGCAGGATTGATAAAAGGGATTATTATTTTCTTGTTTGCACAGTTATTTTCGGTGTATTTGCATGAAATAATTCATGTTATCACTTACAAATTGCAGGGTATTAATATTAGGATGTTATATTTATTTCCTTTGTGCATTGTAAAATAAGAAAATAAATTTAAATTTTATATTACATTCAATTTACAAATCGGATTTGGAGGAATAGTTATACCAGAACTACCGAATATTAGTAATGATGAAGAATATAATAGTTTTCGGAATAAGATGAGTTTGTCAGTGATTTGCGCTCCTTTGTTTTCGGCGTTGATAGGGATTTTTTCTTTGATATTAGTATGTACAGCGACAGAATATATAAATTATGATAACCGTTCTTATTATTTTATATTTTTTATTGCTATGGTTTTTTGGTCGATTTATATTAATGTAATGTCATTTTTAAATTTAGGAACCATCGTAGGTGATTATTTGGGGGCAAAAAAAATCAAAACAGACGAGGTGTATACGTTACTCCAAATATACAATTATTTTTTATTACAGGAGAATAAAACAAAGAGAGCGGTAAGATATAAACAAAATTATCTGGTAAACCGAATAAGACAGAAAGTTGAAGAATTGTCGCTTGATAAAAGTGATAGCACAATGCAATTTTTATTGGCAGATTCATTATTATATGAACTGATTATGCAAGATAGAGAATGTACCACATATTTATCAGAACAGGAAACGTTAAATAAAATTTTTGAAAGTATACAAGGAAGACTACAATTTGAAGCTTATAGTTGTTTTTTTGCTCATGCTATCATGTATCTAAATATTTGTGGAAAAACAAATGAAGCGATAAATTTATGGGAAAGATATAATGGCAAAATGGCTAAAACAAAGACTGGGAATTATCGGTTCAGACAAGTGGAATTATTTCTTTATGGGAAAGGAATTAATGATTTTAATTATAGTAATGATATAGAAATATCATCTATGGATTCTTTATTATCAAAAGTATGTAATTATTATGATGATGAAGTGTATTTAAATAATTTGATAATAAATAATTGCAAATAATTAATGGTGGTAAATTATTTGCAGTAAGTGATTTGATGTTATAAGAGGTAATATGATCAAAAAAATATATCGTATTTTTATAGGAATAAGTATATTTTTAGTACTAATATATATTGGAACATTATTTGGAAAATTAATTATTAATATTATTGATAAAAAAATAACAGTTATTGAAGCTATATCAGATATTGCTTTGTTTACTGTATTCTTTATCTTGTTTTACATATTAAACATTATATTGCACGAAGTGGGGCATTTGGTATGTGGTCTTATTTCAGGTTATAAGTTTAGCTCGTTTACTATAGGTAATATAATTCTTATTAAAAAAAATAACAAATTGGAGATAAAAAAATTTCATATTCCCGGAACCGGTGGACAATGTTTGATGTCACCGCCGCCTTACAGTGATGGGAAATTTGCGTATAAATTATATTTGCTGGGTGGTGTTTTGATAAATTTAGCAGGTGTTATATTAGCTTTTTTAGTTTTATTATTAAAAAACGATGCAGGTTTAATTGCTAACAGTTTTATTTTATCCGGCATATGTATCATATTAGCAAATATAAGAATAAATGGATTGGGAGAAGTTGATACTGATTTAACTGTATTGGTTAGTGCACAAGATGACATAATCAGCAGGAAAGCATTCTGGATACAGTTGTATGTTGCTGCCAGGCAGAATGAAGATGTTGAAATTGGGGCATTGCCAAAGGATATGTTAATTCTTCCTGATAATTTTGAGATTTCAAATAATTTAAGATTCTATTGGTATTATATTGTATGTATTTTTGAATTTAAAAATGAAAATTATACTAAATACAGAAAAATGGTAGATAGTATAAAGGATAAAATAGATTTAATGAAATCTATTTATATGAATGAATTACTATGTGAATTGCTATTTTTGGATATTATTGAGATGAGATATATTCATAATAAAGAATATTGGGATACTTTGAATTTGAGAGCGTATATTGAAAAAACAAAAGGATATCTTTCGCGTCAAAGATTGCTTTATGCATACAGTTTATTGGTGCTGAATAATAGTAAAAAAGCTAATCTTCATCTAAGAGCATTTGAGAAAATAATAAAAAAATGGCCCTATTTAAGCGATATACAAGACGAAATTCGTTTAATAGATTTGATTAAGCGTATTGCAAGCCAATAATGGTTTTGTATTCAGATTTGGAGGGTAAAGATTGCTGATGAAATTAAAAAAGATAAAAATAAATAACAGTATATTCTTATTAATTATGATTTTTATTGATGTATTTGTAAAAATTATAATAGATAACTTTTTTATGGAAGATAAGTTGTTTATAAATGATAAATTAGGTTTTTTGCCATATCTAAATACAGAACAATTATCAATTTTTAATAACGAATTGGAACTTGGAGTGAGTTTAAACTTTTTGATTGTGATTAATCTTATAGGGGGTATTGCATTAGTCTTTGTAAGGAATATGTTAAAAAGAGAAAAGGAATGGAATACAGTACTGGATATTGCGACGTTGATGATTTTTGCAGGAGTGGTCTGCTCACTGGTGGATAAGATTTTTTGGAAAGGAAGCTTGGATTATATATTGTTTTTTTCTAAAATTGTGGATTTGAAAGATATATATATGTTTGCAGGCTTCTTTATATATATTATAGATATATGCAGACAATTCGTTGGAAAAGTGATAAAAAATAGGATTTGATAAAAAGATTATTATACCAAATAAAGCAGGCTTGCATTGTGCAGGTCTGCTTTATTTGGTCGCACAACAAAAATTTTGTCAGTTGAAAAAACGCAGGCGTGGTGATATACTTTAAAAGTATATTTATGCTTGAAATCGGGAGGATTTGACAGTATGGAACAGTATAAACAGGAATTTATTGAATTTATGGTTGATTGCAATGTACTAAAGTTTGGAGAATTTACTTTAAAGAGCGGAAGAAAATCTCCGTTTTTTATGAATGCAGGACTTTATGTTACCGGTACACAGCTTGAAAAGCTCGGAGAATATTATGCAAAAGCGATACATGATAATTACGGTGATGATTTTGACGTTTTATTTGGACCGGCTTACAAGGGAATACCTTTGAGCGTGGCTACAACTATGGCATACAGCAGATTATACGGTAAAGAAATCCGTTACTGCTCTAACCGAAAGGAAGTTAAGGATCACGGAGATACAGGTATACTTTTGGGAAGTCCTATAAAAGACGGAGACAGAATCGTTATTATTGAGGATGTTACAACATCAGGCAAATCAATAGAAGAAACATTTCCGATTATCCAGGCTCAGGGTGACGTGTGCATAAAAGGACTTATGGTTTCATTAAACAGAATGGAAAGAGGCAAGGGTGAAAAGAGCGCACTTGTTGAAATTAAGGAAAAATATGGGTTTGATGCAAATGCAATCGTAAGCATGGCAGATGTTGTTGAACATCTTTATAATAAACCGTGCAATGGCAAAATTATCATAGATGACAAGATAAAAGCGGATATTGATGCGTATTATGCAGAATATGGCGCAAAATAATATTTTGTATTGAATACAATGCTGTTTAAAATGTGAATTTGCAGTTTTGCATATGGAGGTTAGGATATATGGATGAGAAAGCATATAAAAAGATGAGAACAGGGGGAGTTTCAAGCCTTGTGTTTGGAATCGTGGTACTTGTTGTAGGCATTGCATCAGGCGTTATGCTTATAATTAATGGTTCAAGGCTGTTGGCTCATAAATCAGAGACATTAATTTAAGCCGCATTTATTTTTGTTGCCCGCGGAATGGAGATTGATATGTTGAAAAAGAGGGGAAAGGCATTTTTTTGCTGGTTGGTATTTTTTATATACATCATTGCATTGGTGTACTTTTTACTTTTTGCCGATATGCTTGACAGAACGGTTGTGTCAGGAGAATACAGATACAACATGGTTTTGTTCAAGGAAATTAATCGTTTTATCACATATGCTGACAGACTTGGCACGAAGGCTGTACTGTTAAATCTTGTAGGAAATATTGTTGCATTTATGCCATTTGGGTTCTTTTTGCCGATTTTGTCGGGGAAGAAGCTTAAATTTATAAAGACGACGTTATGTACATTTGCATTCAGCTTGTCTGTAGAGCTTATACAGCTCATTTCAAGAGTTGGAAGCTGCGATGTTGATGATTTGCTTTTAAATACTGCAGGCGGAATAGCAGGATATATTTGTTACACTTTGGTTTATGCAGTTTGGCACCGTAAACGTGGTAAAAAGAAATAATTTAGGAATGAACAGATATGAAGATTTTTAATAAGTACAAATTTTCAGATAAGAATCAGACTCTTGGCGGCACTATTTCTACATTTATGGGAGTAGGGTCGCTTGCGTGCCTTGTTTTTGGAGTATATTTGTCTTATGAGGCTGATGGCAATGCAGGAATGATAGTAGGTATTTTGGGCCTGCTTTCATATATGATTGCTGTAATTGGTGTTATGATAGGCTTTTTAAGCTTTAAAGAGGACGATAAATTCTACCTGCTGTCAAAGACAGGCACATTATTATGCGGATTTTTGGTTGTTATGATGACAGCTATTGTTATGATGGGAATTGGAATATAGGAGGCGTTAAATGTTTGACGATAATCTGACAGAAAGATACGAGCTTGCTTTTAACAGAATAACAGAGATTGCAAAAGATTGTGCAGGGATGAAAAGTCCGGCGGCAGATTATTTTAAAAATGTTGCCGAATTTATTATTAATATGGACGGACTTTTAAATAAAGTTTCAGAAAATGTGCTTAACGATTATTCTTTGGAGCAGCTTCAAAGTCTGAATGAATTTTTATATAGAGATATACTTGAAGAAAATTATGATAAAAGCTACGCAAATCCTGCATATGCATGCACGAAGCTTGGAGAAGGATGCGGTAAGCTTTTATCATTTCTTTATGTGGAAATAAGAGGCATGATAGTATTTGCATATGAACAAAGAAGAGCGGAATTTACGACTCTTATGGAATTGTTCATAGAGATATACTGTATGTTTGAGGACGAAGAGCCTGCTGCAAAATCAATTCAGCAGTCAATTTACTGGTATGTGAGTGATTACAGTGATGAGATGGTAGAAAGAAGAATTGAGGAACAGTTAAATCCCGAGCTTGATTTTGCCAAAAATATCATTATGAATTCAGATTTGTCAGATTTGAGATATCTGTATAGCTTTGGCGAATATATTACAGACAACGAAATAAAGACGGCTTTATATCTGAATACTCTCACGCAGTCACAGATAGAAGATATGGCGCATACATTTACTGAATGCTACAGAAAGGGCTTTGAATTGGGAAATAAGGACCTTTCAAAGAAAAAGACGGTAAATATACGTTACCATATAGGATTTGAACGCCTTGTGAGGGAAGAAATAAGGCAGTTTAAGCAGCTGGGACTTGATACTACGATATACCGTGCCGCAGTGAGCAGTATAAATAAGCGTATGCATATTAAGGTTGGATATTATTCAACGAGTCCGAATCGTCAGATGGATTATGATCATCGTTTTGATAATGCAATATATATGGATCCTGCATTTGTCGAAAGAAAGCTTGGCGCGTTAAAGCTTGCTTATGAGAAGAATAAGGAAGCAGCATCATTATTTGCAGGGCCTGCGGTTATGGAGGTTTTTGGCGAGGAACCATTTGAGCCGGAGGATAAATTACAGAGCTTTCATCTTGATGAAAGGCAGCAGAAGCTTTCATCAAGATATGACAGCGAGGCAGGAGATATTGTTGATTCATATATAAAAGGTGATGAGAGAAGCTTTACGATAATTGCTTATCCGTTACCGGAAATCGGTCCTGATTTTGAAAAAATATTTGATGAGACAGTTAAAATAAACACGCTTGATTATGAAAAATACGAAAAAATACAGCAGAGAATTATAGATGAGCTTGACGGAGCCGATTATGTTCATATAAAGGGCAGAGGTTCAAATAAAACAGATATTTGCGTAAAGCTTATGAATATAGAGGATAGAACAAAGCAGACTGTATTTGAAAATTGTCTTGCAGATGTAAATATTCCTCTGGGTGAGGTGTTTACTTCTCCTGTACTTAAGGGTACAAATGGTGTGTTAAATGTAAGCACTGTTTATCTGAATGATTTGAAATTCAAAAATCTGACCATATATTTTGAGGATGGCAAAGTACAAGATTATACATGTGAGAATTTCGATGATATAGAAAAAAATAAAGCGTTTTTTAAAGAAAATGTGTTGTATAACCATGATATGCTTCCGCTTGGAGAATTTGCGATAGGAACAAATACGACAGCGTATGTAATGGCAAATAAGTATGATATAGTTTATAAGCTTCCGATTCTTATTGTTGAGAAAATGGGGCCGCACTTTGCCATAGGCGATACATGCTATTCAAGGTCTGAGGATGTTGTTGTCTATAATCCTAACGGAAAAGAGATAATTTCTAAAGATAACGAAATTTCAATCTTAAGAAAGACGGAACCGGAAAAAGCTTATTTTAACTGTCATACAGACATAACCATACCTTATGATGAGATTGGCAGTATTACAGCAGTAAAGCCTGACGGTACAAGAGTTGATATAATATCAGATGCAAGATTTGTGCTTGACGGATGTGAAGAGTTAAACAGTGCCTTTGACAGCTGAATTAAGTTTTTGATGATTGACACAGATTGTAAAACAAAGTAAAATAATATAATAATTTTATTGCAGTGTGATAATTTTCACACTAAATGCAAGAATGGAGGAATTTATGGCAAAAGTAGGAATTGTCATGGGAAGTGATTCTGATATGCCTGTTATGGCTAAGGCAGCAGATATTTTGGAACAGCTTGGAATATCATATGAGATGACTATTATTTCGGCACACAGAGAACCGGATGTTTTCTTTGAATATGCAAAGACAGCAGAGGAAAAAGGATTTAAGGTTATAATTGCAGGTGCAGGAATGGCAGCTCATTTACCTGGTATGTGTGCAGCTATTTTCCCTATGCCGGTTATCGGTATACCAATGCATACAACATCGCTTGGCGGCAGGGATTCTCTTTATTCAATAGTTCAGATGCCATCAGGAATTCCTGTAGCAACAGTTGCTATAAACGGAGGAGCAAATGCGGGACTTTTAGCGGCTAAGATTCTTGCAACATCAGATGCTAAGCTGCTTGAAAAATTAAAGGATTACAGTAAAGGTCTTAAGGAGAGCGTTCAGAAAAAGGATGCAAGACTTCAAGAAGTAGGATATAAGGCATATTAATTAAGTGTTTTTTAATAAATTTAAATTCAAGGAGAGATAGAGATGGATTACAAAAAGGCCGGAGTAGATATTGAAGCAGGTTATAAGTCAGTTGAACTTATGAAGGAGCATGTTGCAAAAACAATGAGACCGGAAGTTCTTACTAATATTGGTGGATTTTCAGGCGCTTTTTCAATGGAAAAGTTCAAAGATATGGAAAAGCCTACATTAGTTTCAGGTACTGATGGTGTCGGTACAAAGTTAAAGATTGCATTTACAATGGACAAGCACGATACAGTAGGTATTGACTGTGTTGCAATGTGTGTTAATGATATTGCATGTGCAGGCGGAGAACCATTATTCTTCCTTGACTACATTGCATGCGGTAAGAATGAGCCTGAAAAGATTGCTAATATCGTAAAAGGCGTTGCAGAGGGCTGTCTTCAGTCAGAATGTGCACTTATTGGCGGTGAGACAGCAGAGATGCCGGGATTTTATCCTGTTGATGAATATGACCTTGCAGGTTTTGCTGTAGGTGTCGTAGATGAAAAGGATTTAATTACAGGTAAGGATATAAAGCCGGGAGATACACTTATTGGTATCGCTTCAAGCGGCGTGCACAGCAATGGTTTTTCACTTGTAAGAAGTGTATTTAAGATAACAGAAGAGGCTTTAAATACATATTATGACTCATTAGGCAAGACTCTTGGTGAGGCGCTTATTGCCCCTACTAAGATTTATGTAAAGACATTGAAAGAGGTAAAGAAAGCAGGAGTACGTATCAAGGGCTGCAGTCATATTACAGGCGGCGGTTTCTATGAAAATATTCCAAGAATGCTTCCAGAGGGAGTTCATGCAGTTGTAAAGAAAGACAGTTATGAAATTCCTCCAATTTTTAAGATGCTTGCAACAGACGGAGATATTGATGAGCATATGATGTACAACACATTTAATATGGGTATAGGTATGGTGCTTGCTGTTGATCCTGCTGATACGGATAAGGTTCTTGAGGCTGTTAAGGCTGCAGGAGAAGAGGGCTTTGTTATAGGTTCTGTTGAGGCCGGTGAGAAAGGAGTAACAGTATGCTAAGAATTGCGGTTATGGTATCAGGAGGCGGAACTAATCTTCAGGCCATAATTGACGGTGTTAAAAATAAAACTATTACCAATACGCAGATAGCTGCGGTAATCAGCAATAACGCCAATGCATACGCGCTTACGAGAGCAAAAGAGAACGGCATACAGGCTATGTGTATTTCACCGAAATCATATGAGACAAGAGATGAGTTTAATGAGGCGTTGCTTAAAGAAGTTGATAAGTTAAACGTTGATTTGATAGTTCTTGCAGGATTTCTTGTGAAAATACCAGAAGCTATGGTGCATAAGTATTCTCACAGGATAATAAATGTTCATCCGTCACTTATTCCGTCATTTTGCGGAGTTGGTTTTTATGGGCTTAGGGTTCATGAGGCTGTGCTTGAAAAAGGCGTAAAGGTGACAGGTGCCACTGTTCATTATGTGGACGAGGGAATGGATACAGGTGAGATTATTTATCAGAAAGCTGTTGAAGTTTTAGATACAGATACACCTGAAAGTTTACAGAAACGTGTTATGGAGCAGGCAGAGTGGAAGCTACTTCCGCAGGCAATTAACATGATTGCAAATTCATAAAAATTTTGAGCGGTCATGGCTGCATTGGTGGCTATGACCGTTAATCATAATTATGGTGTTTTTACACACTAATCTTAATACAAAATATCAGAATATGGAGGAAATGTTTGATGAAAGTACTTGTAGTAGGCAGCGGCGGACGTGAACATGCAATATGCTGGAAGATATCACAGAGCGATAAGGCTGACAAAATATATTGTGCACCGGGAAATGCAGGCATTGCGCAGGTTGCGGAATGTGTGGACATTAAGGCAATGGAGTTTGATAAGCTTGTTGCGTTTGCAAAAGAAAAAGAAATAGATTTAACCGTAATCGGTATGGATGACCCTCTTGTAGGCGGAATTGTCGATGAGTTTGAAAAAGCCGGCTTAAGGGTATTCGGACCAAGAAAAAATGCTGCAATACTTGAGGGTTCAAAAGCATTTTCAAAGGATTTAATGAAAAAATACAATATTCCGACAGCAGCTTATGAGACATTTGATTCAGCAGAGGAAGCAAAGAAATATCTCGAAACAGCTGATTATCCTATAGTTTTAAAGGCTGACGGGCTGGCACTCGGCAAGGGCGTGTTAATCTGCATGACAAAAGAGGAAGCGCTTGACGGTGTTAATGAACTTATGCTTGATAAGAAATTCGGTTCGGCAGGAAACACTATTGTTGTAGAGGAATTTATGACAGGAAGAGAAGTTTCTGTACTTTCGTTTGTGGATGGAAATACTATTAAGATTATGTCATCAGCACAGGACCATAAGAGAGCAAAAGACGGTGACCAGGGGCTTAATACAGGTGGTATGGGTAATTTCTCACCTAGTCCTTTTTATACAGATGAGGTTGATGAATTTTGTAAGAAATATGTGTATCAGGCGACTGTTGATGCCATGAAAGCAGAAGGACGTCCGTTTAAGGGAGTTATTTTCTTCGGACTTATGCTTACGCCGAACGGACCTAAGGTTCTTGAATATAATGCAAGATTTGGCGATCCTGAGGCTCAGGTAGTTCTTCCGAGAATGAAAAATGATATTATAGATGTATTTGAGGCATGTATAGACGGTACTCTTGATAAGATTGACTTACAGTTTGAGGATAATGCGTGCGTATGTGTAGTTCTTGCATCAGACGGTTATCCGCTTGAGTACAAAAAAGGCTTTAAGATAACAGGAGAAGAGAATTTTGCCGGAAAGGACGGTTACTATCTTTTCCACGCAGGAACAAAGTTTGATGAAAACGGAAATGTGGTGACAAACGGAGGAAGAGTTCTCGGTGTTACTGCTACAGGTGAAAATCTTAAGCAGGCAAGAGCAAACGCATATGAAGCCACATCATGGGTTAATTTTGAAAATAAATATATGCGTACGGATATAGGTAAGGCTATAGACGAGGCATAAAGGAAAGGAGTACTCTTTTTACTATGAAAATTACACCGGTAAAAGGAACTAATGATTATTTGCCTAAAGAGGTCGAAATCAGAGATTATCTTCAGGATAAAATATTAAAGGTCTATAAGGCAAATGGTTTTGAACATATTATAACTCCAATTATTGAAGATATTGAGAATCTTGATAAAAGTGAAGGCGGAGAAAATCTTAACCTGATTTTCAAGATACTCAAAAGAGGAGATAAGCTTGAAAAAGCTTTAAATTCAGGAGTTAGTGCAGACAATGAAAATGAGCTTTCCGACATGGGATTAAGGTATGACCTTACTTTGCCGCTCAGCAGATATTATGCAAATAATAAAGATAAGCTCACGCTCCCTATGAAATGTATCCAGATTGACAGGGTATACAGAGCGGAGAGACCTCAGAAGGGCAGACTTCGTGAGTTTATACAGTGTGATATTGATATTATAGGCTCTGATTCAACAGATTCAGAGATTGAACTTATACTTACAACTACCGAGGCGCTTGATGCAATCGGTCTTAAAAATTATAAAGTAAAGCTTAATGACAGAAGATTACTTAGAGCTGTTCTTGAAAGCTTTGGCTTTAAGAGCGAAGAATTGGACAGCGTATGTATAACATTCGATAAGATGGATAAGATAGGACTTTCAGGGGTTAAGGAGGAGCTTACAGATAAAGGTTTTGACTGTGAGGTTGTCGAAAGGTTTGTAAAATTCTTATCTGATGGTGATTTCACACTTGAAACAATAGGTGATATGCTTGAGGATAACACACCTGCAAAGAGTCTGTCGCATATAATCGGCACTGTAAAAGAGCTTTCAGGCGCACGATTTGATGTCGTATTTGATTTGTCTCTTGTAAGAGGACAGGGCTATTACACAGGAACTGTATTTGAGGTCGAGAGTATTGACTTTAAGGGTGCTGTCGCTGGAGGCGGAAGATATGATAACCTTATCGGCAAGTTCTTAAATGAGCAGGTGCCGGCAGTCGGGTTTTCAATTGGATTTGAAAGAATTTTTTCTATACTTATGCAGAATGGTATAAGTATAGATGAAAGACAGAAAAAGGTTGCCGTTATGTATGATGAGGGCAATTTGGCATGCGCGGTAAAGAAGGCTGAAGCTTTAAGAAAAGAAGGCTATGCAGCGTCTCTTTATATAAAACCTAAAAAGCTTGGGAAATTCCTGACAAAGCTGCAGGAGAGAGGCTATGACGGTTTTGCTAACGTGGAACAGGAAAGCTTCAGCTTATTTTAAGATTAAAGTGTCAAAAAATTTAAAATTTACCCACTCTCAAAGCATGTATTAAAAACTGCTTTATGAGAGTGGGATTATTTATTTGACTTTTGCCTTTTCAAGGGCGGCTGTAATTGCGTTAAGGAACATGACTGAAGTATATTTATTTTCAGAGCTGTATGTAATATTTTTTGTTGTTCCGCTTGCTTTGACGGCATCGGCAATATCCTGAAAATTAGTTGATAAAAGCGGATACATCGTTTCAAGTTCATCGGATACGTGTATCATTTCAATGCTGTTTATATTGTTTTTATCGACAGTTACCTGTATATCGACAGGTGTACCATTCAGAGATATTGAGGCGGTGTATACACCGGGAGTATATATATTTTCGTTATATGTACCTGTATTGTTGTCAGAAATAACATTCGAAGAATTAGTTGTTTTAGCAGGATTTCCCTCTTTGTCAGAAGAATTTGCTGCTGATACGATAAAGAAAATAAGGGCAATGATAATGGCTAAGACGGAAATAGCGCCGATTATCAATGCTTTCATATGGATAACTACGATTTTTGTTTTTGAATTCATATGCACACACTTCCATTATTTGTTAATAAAAGTGTATGTGAAAATATAAATATTATGACTATAACAGATTAGTTTAAAAAACATTCTGATAAATATAAATATGGAGGGAATTATGGGGTTACAGTTAGTGCTTGGAGGTGCCGGGAGCGGAAAGTCAGAGTATATATATAATGATATTATTAATAAATCAATTAGTAATCCTGACCGCAATTATATAATTGTGGTTCCGGAGCAGTATACAATGGCTACGCAAAAAAGAATTGTAAATATGCATCCGAGAAAAGGTATTTTAAATATAGATGTTGTAAGCTTTGAAAGACTTGCATTTAAGGTATTTGAGGAGATTGGCGGCGAGAGCAGGCCTGTTCTTGATGATACAGGGAAAAATCTTATTGTGAGACGTGTTCTTGAAAGTGTTAAGGACAAGCTTACTTATTTTGGGAGCGGAATAAATAAGACAGGATTTGTTGCAGAGCTTAAGTCAATTATATCGGAACTGCTTCAATATGATATAGATATAAACCGCCTGTGCGATATTGCGGATAAATCGCAGGAAAACAGGCTTTTAAGTGCAAAGCTTAACGATATAAGTATAGTATATAAAGAGTTTAAGTCGTATCTTAATGAGAAATATATAACGTCAGAAGAAATTCTTGACGTATTAAGCACTGTAATTGAACGTTCAGAAAATATAAAAAAAAGCGAGCTTGTATTTGATGGATTTACAGGCTTTACACCTATACAGTATAAGCTGCTTAAGCTCATTTTAATGAACTCGCGGGCGGTACAGATATCGGTAACTATTGACGCTTTGGAAAATCCGAATGTCTATGAGGGAATGCATAATTTGTTTTTTATGAGTAAGGAAATGGTTTTGAAGCTTCATAAAATATGTGATGATGCGCATATTGAAATATTAAATTCTGTAGTTTTGAGTCCTAATGTTAATCCGAGATTTATATCATCAGAAAAGAACGCATCAGATATTTCATTTCTTGAAAAAAATATTTTCAGGTATAACGGTAAAATTTACGGGCAAAAGCCTGAAAATATAGAGATATTTACCGCGGCCTCACCTAAGGAGGAGGTAAATTATGCGGTGTCGCTGATACTTGACCTTACAAGATTTAAAGGGTACAGGTATAAGGATATAGCTGTTATTTCAGGTGATATGGATACCTATGGAAAATTAGCAGGAAATATATGTGCACAAAATGATATTCCCTGCTTTGTGGACCATAAGAAATCAGTTAAGGACAATCCTTTTGTTGAATTTATAAGAAGTACAATAGAGGTTATTGTTAAAAATTACAGCTATGACAGTGTTATGCGAATGCTTCGTACAGGATTTATAGATATCAGCAGGGATGAGATTGATATGCTTGACAATTATCTTGTAGCTACGGGGATTCGCGGGAGCAGTCAGTGGAATGGCGTATGGACAAAAAAAGGGCGCGGAAGAAATGTATTTTTGCTTGAACGGTTAAATGAGCTGAGAGTAAAGATAACAGAGCCGCTTCAGCCTCTGCAGAAAGTGTTAAAGGATAAAAATTCACTTGTGCGCGATTATGTACGGGCGCTGTACGAATATATAGCGGCTATGCAGTGCGCTGCAAAGATTAGTGAGCTTGGGAAACTGCCTGAAACCGGCACCGAGTATGAGCAGTTGTACAAGAAAATAATTGAGCTGTTGGATAAGATATATGAGCTGTTGGGAAGCGATAAAGTTGCAGTAAGTGAATTTGCAAAGATTGTGGATTCGGGATTTGATGAGATAAAGGTGGGGCTTATACCTCCAACCTCGGACTGTGTGCTTGTCGGAGATATAGAGAGAACAAGGCTTGAGGATATTAAAGTTTTAATATTTTTAGGCGTAAATGAGGGAATTGTGCCTAAGAGAGCCGAAAACAGAAGTGTTTTATCAGAGACGGACAGAGATTATCTTGAAAATATGAATGTATGGCTGTCTCCGTCGCTCAGGGAAAAGGCGTTCGTGCAGAAATTTTATCTGTATCTTTGCCTTACAAAGACATCACAGAAGCTGTATCTTGCTTATTCATTAAAGAGCAGTGACGGTGAGCCGAGACTTCCATCCTATCTTATAAGAAATATACGGGCGCTCTTTCCACAAATCCGAGTATCTTCATATGAGCAGATGAAGCACGAATTTTCGTATATAAAGATACCGAAGGCAGAAATTCAATGGAGTGATGAAAATACCTTGCGTACAATAGGTCAGAACCTTGCAATGGAGCTTTATGAGGGCAAGCTTAGCGGAAGTGTGTCAGCTTTTGAAAAATTTGCAGGGTGCAGCTATGCTTATTTTTTACAGTACGGACTTTCGCTTGAAGAAAGAGAAGAGTACAGGTTTGAGGTAAGAGATTTCGGAACTGTAATGCATGAGGTCCTTGAGAGAGTATTAAAATATCTGTCTGAAAATAAAACTTCTATAACGCTTATGTCCGATGAGCAAAGAAGAGGTCTTGTAAGCGAATGTGTCGGGAAGATTACGGCAGAATATAACGATACGATATTAAAGGACAGCAGCCGTAATGAATTTTTGATAAAACGCATGACAGACCTTGCTGACAGAACAATCTGGGCAGTGGGAAAACAGCTTGAGAGAGGCATTTTTGTGCCGGATGCTTATGAGATGCGTTTCCTTATGGATGAGACAACTGTTGAGCTTGATAATGTGTCTGGGACAATGGCTATGAAAGGTGTGATTGACAGAATAGACATATGCGAGGATGAGGAAAATGTATATGTAAGGGTAGTTGATTACAAGACAGGATCATCAGATTTCGATTTGTTAAAGGCATATTACGGTCTTACAATGCAGCTTATAACTTATATGCGCGCAGCAATGAAAATAGAGCAGAAAAGGCATCCTGATAAGAATATAGTACCGTCAGGACTTTTATATTACAACATATCTGATCCTGTTATAGAAACAGATATTGATGATAAGGATATAATTGATGAAAAAATCAAGGAAAATCTTGCAATGAAAGGTGTTGTAAATGACAATGAAAAAATAGTCAAAATGATGGACGATGATATAGAGGGAAAATCGAAGGTTATACCTGTTGGATTAAACAAGGACGGAAGCTTTGACAGATACAGCAAAATATTGTCAACGGAGAAGTTTAATATTTTAAATGATTATATTGCAAAGCTTTCGGCAGATATCGGAAAAGAAATTTTATCAGGAAATATAGATGTGAATCCTGTTAAAGGATTTAGCGAGGATGCCTGTAAATATTGTTCATATAAGGATGTATGCGGATTTTCGCCTGATTTGGGAAAATCTTACAGAAAGCTTAAGAAAATGTCGTATGAGCAGATATGGGAAAATATCAGGGAAGGAGTTGATTGCAATGGCAGCGATGTGGACTGAAAAGCAAAAGAAGGCTATAGATAAAAAGGGCTGCAATATTTTGGTTTCAGCGGCAGCCGGCTCCGGAAAAACGGCAGTTTTAGTTGAAAGAATTATAAAAAAGATTACTGATAAAGAAAATCCTGTAGACATTGACAGGCTTATAGTTGTGACATTTACAAAGGCGGCTGCTGCCGAGATGAAGTCAAGAATAAGAAATGCACTTGATGAAATGATAGAATCACAGCCGGAGTCCAGCGCACTCCAGATGCAGCTTACGCTTCTTAATAATGCGCAGATTACAACGATAGACAGCTTTTGTCTTAACATAGTAAGAAACTATTTTTCGGATATAGATATTGACCCGGGATTTAGAATAGCGGACACGGGAGAGATACAGCTTCTTGAAAGCGATGTTTTAAGCTCGCTTTTGGAGGACGAATATGCTGCCCGAAATCATGAATTTTTTGATATGGTTGATGCTTACGGAACGGGCAGAGATGATTCTAAGATAGAGGAACTTATAACTAAAATATATAAGGCCGCAAGAAGCTATCCATGGGAGGATGAATGGTATGATGAGTGTATAAAGCTTTATGAAATTGATGATGAAAGTGCGCTTGAACAAAATGCGGCAGTCCAGTATTTGTTAAGTGATATCAAAAGTGCGGTGTGCGGGTTTGATTTAATGTACGATGACATTGAGAAGGTATGTCAAAGTGCAGCAGGTCCTTTAAAATATCTGCCGGCGGTAACATCAGACCATATTCTGATTAAAAAGCTTATGCAGGCTGAAAGTATTGTGAGATTATCGGAAATTGTTTCAGACAGCTCATTTGACAAGCTGGGGACAATAACAAAAAAAGACGATGTAAATCCTGAAAAGCAGCAGTATGTAAAGGAAAGAAGAGAAGAGTTTAAAACATATATAAATAAAAAGCTTAAAACAAAGTTAAAATATGATTCAACGGAGTCTGTTATAAAAGATATAAAAGTTTGTGCGTCACATGTGACAGTGCTTATAAGGCTGGCAAAAGAATTTTCAAGGAGAATGTCGGAAGAAAAAAGAAACAGAAATATTATAGATTTTAATGATATGGAGCATATGGCTTTAGATATTCTTGTGAAAAGAGAAAACGGAAAAATCAATTATACGAAAGTTTCGGACGCTTTGAGCGAATTTTATGAGGAAATACTTATTGATGAGTATCAGGACAGTAATCTTTTGCAGGAAAATATACTTACTGCCATATCGAAAGGGAAAGAAGGCAAAGGCGAAAATAATATATACATGGTTGGTGACGTAAAGCAGAGTATATATAAGTTCAGACTTGCATGTCCTGAGCTTTTTATGGAAAAGTATGACAGATACACAAGCGGCGATTCAGATTGCATAAAGATCGAATTGCAGACCAATTTCAGAAGCAGGGCCAATGTGCTTGAAACAGCAAATGATGTTTTTTTTAGGCTTATGAATAAGGACTTTTGCGGTATTGAGTACGATGACTGTGCAAAATTAAATCCAGGTCTTACATATCCTGAATGTGAAAAAAGTGTTTTGATAAACAATATTTTATTTGATGCGGTAAGCTTTGAAAATGACACTACGGACATACGACTTATTGATATGAAAGCAATAAGTGAAAGTGAATCGTCTGACGCGGAAGATAAAAGTGATTATGAGGCTGCGGAGGCTGTAAATATTATAAAAGAGCTTGTTGATATACAGCCGGGCAAGCCTGTTCATATGGTCTATGATAAAAATTCAAAAGGAGGCTACAGGCCTATAAGCTACAGTGACATTGTAATTCTTACAAGGTCAAAAACAGGCTATGCAAAAACGTTTGTCAATACTTTGATGGACAGTAATATTCCTGCATATTCCGATGCTTCTGAGGGGTATTTTGAGGTAAGGGAAATTCAGATAGTATTAAATTTCTTAACAGTTATAGATAACCCTTTGCAGGACATACCTATGGCGGCAGTTTTGCTGTCATATTTCGGCGGCTTTGATGAAAGAGATTTAACGGTTATAAGAAGTAAAGATAAAAAGGAAAAGCTGTATAATCAGCTTAAAGCAATTCTTGGCGGAGCAGATCATGGGGAAGTAACAGACCGTGATTTGCCGGATAACGCTTATGACGCTGAATTGGTAAATAAAGTCCATAAATTTATGAAAATACTCGACAAATATCGGCAGGTATCAGAGCTTGTGCCGATTTATGACTTGTTGTGGAAAGTTTTATATGAGACAGGTTATTATGATTATGTAAAGACTATGCCGGCAGGACAAAGACGACAGGCGAATCTCGATTTGCTTCTTGTAAAGGCGGCGGCATTTGAGGGAACAAGTTACAACGGACTATTTAATTTTTTAAGGTACATAAGCCAGGTAAAGAAGCTTGATGTTGATTTTGCGGAAGCCTCAGTGCTTAGTGAGAATGAAAATCTTGTGAGAGTTATGACGATACATAAAAGTAAAGGGCTTGAATTTCCGGTAGTGATTCTTGCAGGAATGGGAAAGCGGTTTAATTTTACAGACGCAAGGGGAGATGTGATAATAGACAGAGATTTCGGTGTCGGTGCCAACGCTGTGTATCTTGATAAGAGAACAAAAAAGAGTACGGTTATAAAGGATGCAGTATCAAGAAAAATAGAAAAGGAAAACATAAGCGAAGAGATGCGTGTTCTTTATGTTGCTATGACGAGAGCGAGAGAGAAGCTTATTATGACAGGTACGGTAAATGATGCCACAAAGAGTCTTAATAAATGGAAACAAGAAGCGGAGGTTCTTAAAAGGGAAAATATATTTTCTTATTTGGATTGTTCGAATTTTCAGACATATATTGATATGGTAATGCCGGTATTTTGTATGGAACAAGACTTACGAAATGGAAATACGAAAATTTCGGTAATAACTGAGTGCAGTGCAGATAAAAAAATTATGCAGGAACAAAGAACAGAGGAAGAAAAAATTTTTCAAAAAGAGCCTTTACCATATCCATATTCTTTGGATACTGCAAAAAAAGTTAAAGTTACGGTTTCTGAATTAAAAAAGATGCAGCTTGAAAGTGATTTTGACGAAAAAGATATATACCATGACGACATAGAGTTTAATAGGGAAGTCTCAGACGAAAATGAGGAGATTGTACCTGAATTTTTAAGACAGTCAGACGAGCCGGCGGCTGCGAACGAAAGAGGTACTGCGTATCACAGGATTATGGAATGCATTGATTATGGTGATACTAATGACATAAGAAATCAGATTGAGTTAATGCTTGAAGATAATAAAATTACGCAGTCACAAAAAATGTGCATAAGTTTAGGTGATATTGAAAATTTTGTGGATTCTGAACTTGGAAAACGAATAAAAGCAGCTTATGGCAAACATAATCTTTTTAGGGAACAGCCATTTGTATTTATAGATGAGAGGGACAATTCAGACCAGCTTATACAGGGTGTTATTGATTTATATATTATAGAAGAGGACGAAGTCGGAAGCACAAAAAGAATAACCATAGTAGATTATAAGACTGACAGGGTGGCAAAGGGCGAGAAAGGCGAAAAAGAACTTATTAAAAGGTATAAGGTTCAGCTTGATTACTATGCCAAAGCCCTTGAACAGCTTACAGGGTTTAAAGTCAAAGAGAAGATAATATATTCGTTTACTCTGAACAAATCAATCAGCATATAAGATTTTTATAAAAAATTAATGAAAAATACTGTGAACACTGTTAAAAAAATTTTTTTAAAATATTGAATTGGCGTTTTTTTTGCGCTATAATTTTGCGTGAAGAAAATATGGAAAGATACATTTAGGTATGGAGGAAACACATATGGTACGAACATACAGCATTAGTTATAAGAGCAAAAGCAAGATGCCATCAACAAAAGAAGCTATGGCAGAAGTAGAAGAAAAGATACTTAATGAGACAGAGGCTGAATCTGTTAAGCTTTCTGACGAGGGAAAGCTTATAAGTATAGAGGCAGACTCTGAGCAGTTTTCGTCAATTTTAAATAAGGTAGTTAACATATTCAGACAAATTGATGACAAATCAGAGGTTTCCTACCAATTTGGACTTAATAAGTAATTTGCGGCAGGGTATAGCTGAATTTAGAGCCTGTGGTGCAGCAGCATCATAGGCTCAATGTATGTTTATGTAATGTTTATTTTTCATATGTGTTTTTAAGTGATTAATTGAGAGGAGTTAATAATGTCCGATATAAGAAAAGAGATAGAAAAAAGAAGAACGTTTGCAATAATATCACATCCCGATGCAGGTAAGACAACGCTTACAGAAAAATTCCTTCTTTATGGAGGAGCAATTAATCTTGCTGGTTCCGTAAAAGGAAAAAAGACTGCAAAGCATGCAGTTTCTGACTGGATGGAGATAGAAAAGGAGAGAGGTATCTCTGTTACGTCTTCAGTTTTGCAGTTTAATTATGGAGGATATTGCATAAATATACTTGATACACCGGGACATCAGGATTTCTCTGAGGATACTTATCGTACACTTATGGCAGCAGATTCGGCGGTCATGGTTATTGATGCTTCTAAAGGTGTTGAAAAGCAGACCATAAAGCTTTTTAAGGTATGCGTTATGCGCCATATACCTATATTTACTTTTATAAATAAGATGGACAGGGAAGCCAATGATCCGTTTGAGCTTCTTGATGAAATTGAAAATGTACTTGGTATAAGTACATGTCCTATGAACTGGCCTATAGGCTGCGGAAAAGAATTTAAGGGTGTGTATGACAGAAATGAAAAGACGGTGTCGCTTTTTAAGGCGGCGATGAACGGACAGAAAGAGGTAGATACAAAAAATATTTCTATTGATGATGCTTCATTGGAAAGTGAGATAGGTCCGGGATTTTTTGAAAAATTAAATGAGGACGTTGAACTTTTGGATGGGGCGAGTGCTGAATTCAATTTGGAAAAGGTTCAGGCAGGTGACCTTACGCCTGTATTTTTTGGTTCTGCATTAACTAATTTCGGTGTTGAAACATTCCTTAAGCATTTCCTTAGTATGACAACACCTCCTCTTGCAAGGAATTCATCTGTCGGAATAATAGATCCTGTTGAAGAGAAGTTTTCGGCATTTGTATTTAAGATACAGGCAAATATGAACAAGGCTCATAGAGACAGAATAGCATTTATGAGAATCTGTTCGGGAAAATTCGAGGCCGGTATGGAAGCAAATCATGTGCAGGGAGGAAAAAAGATAAGACTTGCACAGCCGCAGCAGATGATGGCACAGGAGCGTCATATAGTAGAGGAGGCGTATGCCGGAGATATTATAGGTGTGTTTGATCCTGGTATTTTTTCAATTGGCGATACAATATGTACTTCAAATGAGAAGTTTGCATTTGAGGGAATCCCTACATTTGCTCCTGAGCATTTTGCGAGAGTAAGACAGATTGATACAATGAAGCGTAAGCAGTTTGTAAAAGGCATAAATCAGATTGCACAGGAAGGTGCCATACAGATTTTTCAGGAATTCAATACCGGAATGGAAGAAATAATAGTTGGAGTTGTAGGTGTTTTGCAGTTTGAAGTTCTGGAATACAGGCTTAAAAATGAATACAATGTTGATATTAAGCTTGAACCGCTTCCATACGAGCATATCAGGTGGATTGAAAATCCTCAGGAAATTGATATGAACAGAATTGTCGGAACATCTGATATGAAGAAAATAAAAGATTTAAAAAATAATCCATTACTGTTGTTTGTGAACAGTTGGAGTGTTAATATGGTATTGGAACGTAATGAAAATCTTAAGCTTTCTGAGTTCGGAAAGAATAATTGATAGTAATGTACATGTGTTATTGACAGGTGGATAATGAATGAGAAAAGTTGTTAATGATTGCAGAATAACAGAAAAGCGAATAAAGTTTGCATTTATACTTATGATAACAGCCATGGTTTTAATTATACTTCCTGCTTCATTTTTAAAGCCGCAGGAAGTTAAGGCCGGAGGTGAGATAATCGCTACAGGCCAGATAGCAGCCGGAAGGACGAAAGTCAATATAAGAACTGAGCCGAATACGAGCTGTGAAGTGATAACGATGCAGGACGGAGGCTTTAAGCTTGATATTTATGGTGAGGTAAGTACAAGTGATACATATTTCTGGTATGATGTAGGCTTCTACCTTGACGGAACATACAGAAGAGGATATGTAAGTTCAACATATGTTGAAATATATAATGATAATAATTACGAGCCGGACGGTGATTTTGAGGCATATCTTGATGAGCAGGGCTTTCCTGAATCGTATAAGGATGGATTGAGGGAGCTTCATGCACAGTATCCTGAGTGGGTATTTGTGGCAGATTATACAGGCAAGGACTGGGATGAGGTAGTAAAAAACCAGAATGTACTCGGGCGAAGTCTTATATATGGAAGTGCAAAAAGTTCATGGAAATCTACAGCTGACGGATGTTATAACTGGGAGACAGGTAAATGGTATGAACTTGACAGCGGCGGCTGGGTGCAGGCATCAAGTGAGCTTATAGAATACGCTCTTGACCCACGCAATTTTTTTAATCCTACGAATATATTTATGTTTGAAAAGCTTGCATACGAGGCAAGCGTGCATAATGAGGATGGTGTAAATAATGTCATAGACGGTTCGTTTATGGACGGTTCAAACCATGATCTGACATATCAGGGAAACATATATAACTATACAAGTGGTCTTATTCTTGCCGGTAAGATATCTGGTGTGAGTCCGTATCATCTTGCTACAAGAATTATACAGGAGCAGGGCAGAGACGGTCATGGTGCGAGTATATCCGGCACAGAGAGCGGTTATTACGGATATTACAATTACTATAACTGGGGAGCGGTAAAATCGGGTTCAACGAGTGCTGTACAGAACGGATTAAAGTATGCCTCGAAAACTGATGCTGCAACTTTAAGGCCGTGGAAGAGCAGAATGCTTTCTATAGTAGGCGGAGCCATAAAAATGGGTGAGGACTATATTAACAGAGGTCAGAATACGCTGTATTACGAGAAGTTTGATTTGATTTCACCTTACTGGCATCAGTATATGACAAATGTTCTGGCACCTAAGTCTGAGTCAAGTACGGCGGCAGCGGCGTACAGTGAAATTACTAAAAGAAATACCGCATTTATATTTACCATACCGGTATATGAAAATATGCCTTCCACAGTATGCGAGATACCAACAGGTGACGGAAGTCCTAATAATACTTTGTCAGAGCTTAGTGTTGATGGATTTACTCTTACGCCTACATTTGACAGATATACTCAAGGATACGACCTTATTGTGGATTACAGCGTATCAGATATAAATGTAACTGCGGTTCCTGCTGACAGCAATGCACGTATCACGGGAGACGGATACCATAACTTAAGTGTCGGCAATAATGAGATCAGTGTAAGGGTTACTGCACCGAATGGAACTTATCGTACATATGTGTTAAATGTTACAAGAAAAGAAAATACAAGCGGCGGTGGCGGTGACGCAGGCGGCGGAGATGGTGGTGACGATACGAATCCGGGATACAGCGCTGATTACAGGTTTGATTCTTCAAACGGTTTTGTTTCAAGGATAGGTGTAGGAAGCAGTGCCTCATCAGTTCTTGGGGCAATAACATTTACGGGCGGTGCATACGGCAGAATTTATTCATCAGACGGAACTCAGAATACGGGAACTGTTGCGACAGGTGATGAGCTTGTGATATACAATCCTGACGGAAGCACACTTGCATCATATGATATCGTTATATATGGCGATGTTAACGGTGACGGTGCAGTAACAAGTCTTGATATGGTTTATGTAAAAAGACATGTGCTTGACGTAAGAGGTCTGAGCGGAGCATATAAGGAGGCTGCCAATGCAAACCGTGGAAATGACGGTATAACAAGTCTTGATATGGTATATATAAAAAGACACGTACTTGATATAAGATATATCCAACAGTAGTTGGTGGAATGGAGATTAGTATGAAAAATCATGTTAATACAATAAAGAAAGCGTGTTCATTAATGCTTACAGTAGTGTTTCTAACAGCTTTGTTTATATGGAGTGCTCCTGTAGCCGCATATGCAGACAGTGCAAATGTAAGTATAAGTGCCAGTAAAAGCAGCTGTACTGTAGGGGATGAAATTACCGTAACAATAAAAGCTACGGGCGATGCTGAAATATTTATGTGTGATCTTTATATCAGTTATGATAAGAGTGTGCTGGAACCTATTTCGGGTTACAGCAAGAAACTGGATGGTGTTATTAGAATATTGTCTACAGATGCTACTGAGTTTGAAGTTAAATTTAAAACTATCGGCGTAGGTTCGTCTTCAATTTCACTTAATAAAGACAGTTCAACTATAAGCTCGATTAGCGAGGATCATGTTTCAATAAGTGCATCGGGTGCAAGCGTTAATGTAAGTGCTCCTGTAACATATTCATCAGAAAACAGATTATCATCTCTTTCGATAAGTCCGGGAGTTCTTTCTCCTGCATTTTCAGAGGGGGTGACATCATATACTACATCTGTTGCTGAAGATGTTGAAAAGCTTGTTGTAAGTGCAAAGCCTAAGGACAGTAAGGCTAAGGTTTCTGTTTCAGGGACATCTTTAAGTAAAGGAGCTAATACAGTAAAAATCACTGTTACGGCAGAAAATGGTTCTAAGAAAACGTATACGATTAAGGTTACAAGGGCAGGTGAGGTCTCTACAGGGGAGACACAGGAGCAGACAACTGCACCTGAGGATAAGAAGGTAATTGTAAACGGAATAGAATACAAAGTAGTTAATGATTTGTCAGAGCATCCGCTTCCTGAAGGGTTTGAGCAGACTACAACGGACATAGAGAGTGTTTCAGTAACAGCAGGACGCGGAGTGAACAGTAATCTTACAATTGTTTATCTTGAGAGTGATGCTGCAAATGCAGTATCAGGATTTTATATTTATGATACGGTGACAAAAACATTTACATTATATAATGAAATATCACTTCCGGGATTCAGATATGTGATTCTTCCTATAACTGACGGTATGGAACCGCCTTTAAACTGGCAGAAGAAAGAAACTGTTATAGATGATAAAAATGTTACTGTTTTGATGCATGAAAGCGGTAATATATGTGTATTTTACGGTATCGACTCAAACGGTAAATCTGACTGGTATTATTATGATTTTACAGATAAGACGGTCATGCGTTATTTTGATATATTTGAGGACGATTTAGCTAAAACTGATGAGGAGACGTCAGTAAAGCCGGTAGATAATACAAAGTACATTATAGTAATTGCCGTTGTCGGTGTGGTGGCTGTAATATCAATTGTATTGGCAATTGTATTTGCGTTAAGCGCAAGAAAGAATAAAAAAGCGTTTAATGCAGCTGTGCAAATTGATGATACGGATACAGATATCGCGTATGATGATAATGGTGATGTTCTTGCAGATGATTATGAGGAACAGGATGAGTTTAATTTAGACGAAGAGTATTACAATGAGTCTGAGACAGAAAATATTGATGATTCAGATTTATTAAATGAAGCAAAGACAGAAGAAGTATCAGAGCTTGAATTGTTTGAGGAAAATGGTGATGAGTCGGATGTCGATATTTTGGCTGAAAGTGACGATGAGCCTGATGTTGATATTTTGGATGAAAAAGACGATAATGAGCTTGAGCTTTTTGATGTAGATGACAAGTAAGAAAAGGTTTATTGGTAATTTAATATAATGGATAAAAAGAGGCTGTGGTTTTGGCGAATTAGTGTTCGTTAAGCTGTGGCTTCTTTTTATATTATAATTAAGATTACAGTGTCAAAAGGTTTTGACACCCTAATTTAATTTATAAACAGTTTTGTAAAATGGTTTTATAAAAGAGGTGAAAAAACTGTATTTAGATAAATACATAACAATAAAAAAGTAGCACAAAAAATTTTAAAAATATAATATCTATTTATCAATATATAATAAAAAATCATAGCGAAAGGAGTATTTTATGAACAAAAGTGCTAAAAGACTTGCATCACTTGGATTGTGTGCAGTCATGGCGACCGGATTGGTTGCAGGAGTTGGCAGCAAGATAATGCCCGTAAATCAAATTTATGCTGCAAATGAAGAAGTTGAAGTGTCTGATTTGGTTATTACATTCTTAGGTGTTCCTGAGTATGAACCAAACAGATACACAAAGCGTAACGGAGGCAAATGGGCTCCGGAAGAATTGGAGAAAGGTCTGCACTTAAAAGCAGACATGGTTTTGGGAGAGGGTAATCCGGAAGGGATGATGGCTCCTCTTACACATTCATTTGCAGATATTACTGCTACAGTAAATGCTGATCAAAAGAGCGGAAAAATTGAAATTAATTTTAACGGACTTACGCTTAATATGGAGGCAGGAAGTACAAAGGCTACATTAAACAATGGTAAGACAACAAAGGAGCTTACTATGAACAGTAAGGTGGCTCCTTACTTTAAGGCTGTTGAGGGGCAGTTGACAGATAAAGGTGAGCAGTACTATGCATGTTATCTTCCTGTTAAGTTTACGGCAGAAGCACTCGGAGGTAATGTAATGTGGAATGATGCAATGCACCGTATGGAGATGGCTTTTGCATTCTATTATTCTGATGCTGCAGTGCTTCCAGATGTTAATTCAAAATCTAATTATACGACAAAGAAGATAGAAAAGGGCGGAGCAGCCTCTTATGAAGAGTTATTAAAGAGAGCAACAGATGCAGAAAAGGGAGCTTCAAATATTGCAGAGATGATAAAAGCTGCAACTACTGTTGTTAATCCGGTATACCAGAATGAAGATGGTGGCTGGGGTAAGACAAATACTGATTATGATTTGCTCAGCGATACATTTGTGCAGAAATATTGTCATGCTTATTCTACATTTGATAATGGTTCTACACACGGACATATCAAATTCCTTACAAGACTTCTTAAGGTTACAAAGGCACAGCCGGATTTATTTAAGGGCTATGAAAAAGAGCTTGACGATATTGAAAGAGGTTTCTGGAAAGCTGTTAAGTATCTTATAGATGCACAGAATGACGCAGGAGGATGGCCTCAGTATTATCCATATGGCGTAGGGTATTTTGCAAACATTACATACAATGACGGTGCTATGCCGAGTGTTCTTGATGTGATTTATGCTCTTACTAATGATTCTGCTTTGCTTGACAGCAGTCTTTGCGAGGATTTAGACTGGGCAAGACAGGCTATAAAGGATGGTAATAAATATACTGCTGAATTTGCTATATCAGAAGACAAGCTTCAGAAAGCATGGGATGATGGTCTTAAGTTTACACTTGATGCACAGGTTGAGATAGATGGTGTAACTACAGGATGGGCTCAGCAGTATGATGCTAAGGCAGATAAACCTACTCCTACACTGGGAAGAGCATATGAGCTGCCATCAGTATCTCCGTCAGAGAGTAATGCAATTCTTGAGGTTCTTACTAATATTAAAAACCCTTCACAAGAAGTTAAGAATGCAGTAATAAGCTATACGGAATGGGTACAGACAATCGGATTTACAGGTTATAAGATTTATAACTATTCAGACAGAACAAGGGAGCTTGGAAAAGACAGACTCTTACTTAAAGACGGAAGCACAAGCATGACATGGGGTCGTTTCTATGGCCTTGATACAACAGGTGAATATTACGGTGTTGACGTAAAGGATAAACTTACAGAAGGCAAATATTATCCGATATTCTCAGGACGTGACGGAGTGGCACAGCTTTCACTTAACTATGGTATGGGTGAGAGAAGAAGCGGCTATTCATTTACTAACACAAATGCAGGAACTACAGCAAAGGGAATCTATGATAAGTGGACTAAAGCAGTAGGTAATTAATATAGGGAGGAATAGAAGATGAAGAGATTTGTTAGAAAAGCTGTAGTAGGAATAATGGCAGCCTCTCTTGTTATAGGCGCAGTTCCTTTTACCGCAGTTAATGCTAAAGCAGCAACAGTCACAAAAGGCGAATATGATTTTTCAAATATGACAGTCAGAAGAATATGGTTTAACACAGCAGACCCTGTTTTTTTGGTTGATAATTATCAGAGAGTATGGCTTGATGATAATGTAAATGCACTTGCATACGGAGATGTAAAGACAACGACAGCTGCAGGTAATCTTATGGCACCTGTACAGGAGGCACTTGCACAGCTTGGTATCTCATATACAGAGGCCGGAGATGATATAACTATAGTTATGAACGGTCAGACAATAAAGTTCAAAATTGGTTCAAAGGATGTTGCTATTGACGGAAAGACAGTTTCAGGAGCACTTACGGACGAGCAGGTACCTGTAAGGGTTAATGTCAAAGAAAAATTTGGTGATTTCAATACATACCTTACAGGCGATTACATGCTTACATATCTTCCGGTAGCATATCTGTTTAATACATTTGGAGCTGATATTTATTATGACGGTAATGCACAGAGCTTTTATGCGGCAGTACCAATCTTTAATACGGATATCACACCTGATTATGCTACAACAGTTAAAACATACGGACACAGATATGATGAGTTTATTAAGGGTGCATTGAATGACACTTATGAGCTTGTGGGAAGCGTTGCAGACAATATTGTGGCTCTTCAAAACGAGGACGGAGGTTTCCAGATTCTTCCTGCAAATATTGATATGGCACAGGATGATATAGTTGCAAATCTCGGTTCACTTAAGGACAGCTCGACATTGGAAAACGGTTCTACAGTTGCTCAGTTAAGATATCTTGCAAGATATATTACTGAAAAGAAACCTGAAGATACAAAGTATCAGGCTGCATTCTTAAAAGGTCTTGACTATATTGTAAAGAACCAGAGTGCAAACGGTGGCTGGCAGATGTCTCCGACAGCAGCACAGGGATTTAATGGAAATGTTGTAATCGGTAACAATGTAACAACAGAAGTACTCAGATTATTGCAGGATATTGCAGTATTAAATAATCAGAATTATGTATTTGCAAGAAAAACAGCTGATGTAAAGGCTGTAGAGGCTGCTTTTGATAAGGGAAATGATTTCCTTGCAGCTGCACAGATTTCAAATGATGGTGTTAAAGCTGGATGGTCTACACAGGTTAAAGCAGATGGTACAATTACTATGGGACGTACTTATGAAAGAGAAGCCGTAAGTGCGTTTACAACAAAGTCAGTTACAGAGTATCTTATGAGTATACATAATCCTTCAGATGCAATTAAAGCAGCTGTAGAGGCTTCAGTTAAATGGCTTGAAACAGTTAAGATACCGGGTATTGAAGAGCAGATAGTTAAAGATACTTCAATGAATAACGGTTTTGATATATTTGTTGTAGCAGGTGCAGGTACATGGGCAAGAGATTATGTTTATGATGCAGCATCAAAATCATATCGTCCGCTGTATTCAGATGTTGACCCTAAAAAGGCTGACCAGAAGATGGTACACGTAAATCCTACAGGCGACAATGTTTCATATGATTACAATGACATGATTTTGTATTCAACAAGAACAAGCATTGACTTCTATGATAATACATTGGCAACTAATCTTATTAATGAGGATTATGCACTTTGGAAGTCATATCTGGCATCAGGTTTCCCAGAGATACCTACAGATCCTGTAGAACCAGAGATACCTACAGATCCTGAAAAACCTACAACTCCTGATGGAGGAGAAGATGATACTCAGACACCTGGAGGCGGAAATACAGGGGATACAGAAGAACCAGGCAATGCTCCACAGTCAGGTGATACCGCAAACATGTTAGGCTTTATTATACTTGGCACAGTATCAGTTCTTGTGATTGCAGGCTGCGGCGTGTTATATGTATATAACAAAAAGAAAGAAATTAAGTAATTGATAATCTTATAATATGAGATTAAAAAAGCTCTATGCGGTGGTTTCGCATAGAGCTTTTTAAGTGCTTAATTATTTGATTTTGGGGTTATAGGACAAAACGTGTTGATGGGTTAATCCCATTCAACAAACGTTTTGTC
>USBB01000014.1 GCA_900552795.1 uncultured Eubacterium sp. | reverse complement strand
TTAAGACACCGCCCTTTCACGGCGGTAACAGGGGTTCAAATCCCCTTGGAGTCATATTTTTTTAATTAGTTAATATAATATAGTATATTATGGCGACATAGCCAAGTGGTAAGGCGTGGGTCTGCAACACCCTGATCACCAGTTCGAATCTGGTTGTCGCCTCTTATGAGGGTTTTAATTAGCATATAAGTGCTGATTAAAACCTTTTTTTTGTAGAATATGTATGGTATAATAACTCTAGAATTCAGATGTGCTATGCACATCTGCTGCTGTCAAAGACAGCTTATTGATTTTGTCGTTACCATATCAGGTGAAATCAAATATCTGCTTTGCAGCTGCTTGATTTTCTGCTGATATGGTATAATAATAGAAAAGGTAAAAGATGTTTAAGTTTAGAAATATAAAGAAAAAATTATATATTGCAGTTATGTGTCTGGCACTTTTCGGTATGGCCGCATGCGGTAGACGCCAGGAAGCGGTTATATCTGCTGACGGTGAGGAGCTTACGGAAGCTGTCAAAGAGTACGATAAGTTATCTGTAAGTACGGCGGATAAGTTTTCATTTGAGGACTTGAAGGTTGGAAATTTATCATATCTTGCAACTGAGAATCAGGTTATAGAAGAACTTGGTGAGCCTGAAAGTATAAAAGAAATAAATAGTGATGCACAGGATGCAGTTTCGGCAAATGAAAAGGTGTATTTATATGACGGGCGTTCACTTACATTTACAATGATAGGCGGTGCATATAAGCTTACATCATATGAAACAACTAACAATAACGATACATTTTCAAGAGGTATTCAGGTTGGAGGGACTTTTGATAATGTTATCAGTGTATATTACAGAGATACTGATTGTATGAATAATAATTACTATTCTGCCGATAAATCAGTTATATTTGGAAAGTACCTGTATGGTGCTTATACTATTGACAATTTGGAATCTGTTAAGGAAACAGGTAATGTTGAATATGGACTTATAAATTTTAACGGATATGATTCTTTGGAAGATGCAGATTCTTACTATATAGAGATGTATTATTTTGAGGCACCATATAAGAGTGAGTATGCATCGATAAGTGATGACTTTGCACAGTTGTCGATAGAACTTGATAAAGACGGAAAAATATTATCTATGTGTTGGTATTACTATCCTGAAGAGGAATAATAATATATTACTAATAAAATTTTGGAAAGTTACGGAGGGAATTATGAAATCTACAACTTTGGTAATTATGGCTGCTGGAATGGGAAGCCGTTTCGGAGGGGGCATTAAGCAGTTGGAGCCAATGGGACCTAACGGAGAAATTATTATGGATTATTCAATCTATGATGCGATGGAGGCAGGTTTTAACAAAGTAGTTTTTGTTACAAGAAAAGATTTATTTGAAACATTTAAAGAGGTCATAGGCAATAAAGTGTCAGAGGTTATTCCTGTAGAATATGTTTTTCAGGAAATTACAGATTTACCTGATGGTTTTACTGCACCTGAGGACAGAACAAAGCCTTGGGGTACAGGTCAGGCCATATTAGCGTGTAAGGATGTTGTAAAAGAACCGTTTCTTGTAATAAATGCTGATGATTATTATGGAAAGACTGCGTTTAAGCTTATACATGATTATCTTATAGAAGAGCATCCATCAGATAAGCAGTTTGAATTCTGCATGGCAGGTTTTATACTGGGTAATACATTGAGCGACAATGGTGCTGTTACAAGAGGTGTGTGTGTCATGGACGAAGCACAGAATCTTATAGGTGTAAATGAGACAGGCGGAATTGTTAAAACTCAACATGGAGCTGCATGTGAAGATAAAGATGGAAATATAGTTGAGATTGATGTAAAGAGCAATGTTTCAATGAATATGTGGGGCTTTACTCCTGATTTCTTTAATGAGCTTGAAAGTGGATTTAAAGAATTTTTATCAAATATTAAAGAGGGAGATATTAAGAGCGAATATCTTTTGCCTTCAGTTGTTGACCAGTTAATAAAGGGCGGAAAGGCAAATGTTGCAGTTTTAGAGACCAATGATAAATGGTTTGGGGTTACATATAAAGAAGATAAAGATGTGGTTGTATCCTCAATACGCAAATTAATTGATGAGGGAAAATATCCGTCAAAATTATACAAGTAAGGAGAAACCATAGTGTGAAAAATCATGTTGATACGATGATTTTTCACACAGCTATTTGTGTCGCAGGCGCCACAAAGTAGCTTTTATCGCAGAGGCAAATTTGAGATTTGCCTCGCGATTCCTCCGACGCAAAGCGTCTGCAGAATGGAGATTAGTATGAGAAAATTTTCAAGGTGCGTATTGATAGTTCTTCTGGTTACTATTCTGGGAGGTGCTGCAGGATACATATATGAAAGTTATGTTACGAAGCCTGTTTATAAATCTACAACAGTTTTAAGGGTTACTCCGGCAGAGGGTAACGATGAAAGTATAAGAGCAACAGACGGAGGTCTGAACAATGATTTCGAAATAATGTTTAAAGGCGAGAGCGTTATTTCATCAGCTCAAAGAAAACTTGGAACATCAGAAGAAATCGCAGATTATCTTTCATTTGAAACACCTGCAAACAGTAACATATTAAAAATTACATGTGTTAATCCTGATAAAAATACAGCTAAAAATTATGTTGATGCAGTTGCGAAGGCAGGAGCGGCTACTTACGAAACATTTCCGGCTGCTTCAATAAAAATATTGTCAGAGGGTACATTAGCAACAGATTCTTATAAACCTGATTTGTATAGAAATACAGTTTATATTGCGGCAATATGTTTTGCAGTCAGTATTTTAGCTGAGCTTTTGATATATCTTTTTATTTCAGCATTTGGGAAAAAGGACGACATGGAGGCAGAAGCGGAATATGAAAGACGATTTGGTAATCTGCAGTCTAATGAAAATATTGAAACAAGAACTGTTATAAAAAGAGTTGATGCCGAAGATGTAGGATTTGATATTGCAGATGCTTTAAAGGAAGAAGAACCAAAGAAACGTTTCTCATACGACAAAAAAGAAGATGAAGATATTGAAGAGGACGATGTATTAGGCGATGATACCGGTGCTGATTGGTTTGACGATGATGATGACGACGTCTTTGAACAGGCAGCTGTCACATTAGAGGAAAGTCCTAAAAATAACGATGTAAACATAATTGGCAGAATCAAAAAGTAAAGGTGATGTAATTGTTTAGTGTAAATATAGATAAATTAATTAACATGACTAAAGAAGAATCAAAGTCTTACGAGGATATTGCAGATACTGTTATTTTAAAATGCGAAAGCGGGTGTCATTCACTTGCGGTGACAGGAATAGGTGTAAGTGCATTTAAGCTTGCATCGGCAGTTGTACGAAAGGGCAAAAAGGTTTTGTTTGTTGATGCAGATTTTGACAAGGATATATTTATTTCAAAGTACAGACTTGGAAAAAATATTTTAGGTATAGCCGATTATATAATTTCAGATGTCGAATTTAAAAATATTGTATGCAATACAAATATTGATACATTTAAAGTTGTGTTTACAGGAAATATTTCTGATAAATACGAGTTGGATATATCAGTTCGAAGAGTTGAGACATTTATTGACGAGACAAGAGATTATGATTTAGTTATTATATTGACAGATGAGAAAAATACGATGGCTCAGTGTTGTGATGAGACTCTTGCAATAGTCGGCGAGTCTCAGATAAATAGCGACGTTGAGACTGAATTAAGCAAACTTACGAAACGTCTTACAAAAAATGGATGCAATGTCTGGGGTGTTGTAGTTGATGAATGTAATTGAGCAATTAGCACAGGAAATTCAGCAGTCTGATAATATAGTATTTTTCGGCGGAGCAGGAGTTTCTACTGAAAGCGGAATACCTGATTTTAGAAGTGTTGACGGTTTGTACAACCAAAAGTATGATTATCCTCCGGAAACAATTTTAAGTCACAGCTTTTATTTAAGAAATACTAAAGAATTTTTTAGGTTTTATCGTGATAAGATGATATACAAGAATGCCGAGCCATCATTGACGCATATAAAACTTGCAAAGCTTGAAGCGGACGGACGTCTGAAAGGCGTTATAACACAAAATATCGATGGGCTTCATCAGAAAGCAGGAAGTCAGAAAGTTATAGAACTTCATGGCAGTGTGTTAAGAAATTATTGTGAAAAATGCGGCAGATTTTATGGTGTTGATGAAATATTAAAAGGTGAAGAAATTCCGCATTGTGCGTGTGGCGGAAGAATAAAGCCTGATGTTGTATTGTATGAGGAATCATTGAATGAGGCTGACATTATGGAGGCAATACGTCTTATAAAGGAAGCTGATATGCTGATTGTCGGGGGTACTTCACTTGGAGTATATCCTGCGGCCGGACTTATTGATTATTATACAGGTAATAAGCTTGTGCTTATAAATAAGAGCAGTACACCGTATGATAACAGGGCAGATATTCTTATACACGACAGCTTGGGAAAAGTATTTCAGGCTGTGAATTAATTTTATTGTTTGGGTACAGAGATATTGTGTTGCAGCTATGTGATGAGGGTGTAAAATATGGCGTATATATATGAAGTTGGAGATATTGTTACTTTAAAAAAGAAGCACCCATGCGGAAGCAGTGACTGGGAAATATTGCGGGTAGGTGCAGATTTTAAGTTAAAGTGTATGGGATGCTCACATGAAATTATGGTAAAAAGAAGTCTCGTAGAAAAAAATACAAAAAAGTTAAAAAAAGCTTGTAATTAAATTATGGATATGATAAAATTTTACTTCGTGATATATAATTTCCTTGTTCCTTACTGTGATTAAGGGACCAGAGACCAGAAGGAGGTGCGACGTAGAATGAATAAGTATGAATTAGCATTAGTTGTTAGTGCGAACGTCGAGGAAGAAGTAAGAAACGCTACAATCGAGCAGGTTAAGGAATTAATCACTCGTTTCGGTGGTACAATTACAGATCCAGGCACATGCGAAAAGAAGAAGCTTGCTTATGAAATTCAGAAGATGAACGAAGGCTTCTACAACTTCATTAAATTTGAGGCTGACGCAACATGCCCAATCGAAGTTGAGAACAGAGTTCGTATTATGGAAAATGTAATCAGATTCTTAATCGTTAAAGATGGAGAATAATCAACGTTTTGCTTAACAACTCTTTATAGAAGAGGAGAATAAGTATGAACAGAGTAATATTAATGGGAAGATTGACAAGAGATCCAGATGTACGTTATTCACAGAGCGGTGACGGGTCTATGGCAGTCGCAAGATATACATTGGCAGTAGACAGAAGACGTTCAAGAAATAGTGACAGTAATGAACAGACAGCAGATTTTATCAGCTGTGTTGCATTTGGAAGACAAGGCGAATTCGCTGAGAAGTATCTTCATCAGGGAACAAAGCTTGTAATTCAGGGAAGAATTCAGACAGGAAGCTATACTAATAAGGATGGACAGAGAGTTTACACGACTGATGTAGTGGTTGAAGACCAGGAATTTGCAGAAAGCAAATCTTCAGCAGCATCAAGTGAAGCTGCATTTGTACCGTCAAGACCTGAGCCAAGTGCTGCAGGAGACGGATTTATGAATATTCCTGACGGAGTGGAGGATGAAGGTTTGCCTTTTAATTAAAACAGGAGGTAACTGATATGCCAGAAAAGAAGGCTGAAAGACCAGAAGGTCAGATGAGAAGAAGACCAATGCGCAGAAGAAAGAAAGTATGTGCATTTTGTGCTGATGCAAACAAGGCATTAGATTATAAAGATGTTGCTTTATTAAAGAAGTATGTTTCTGAAAGAGGTAAGATTCTTCCAAGAAGAATTACAGGAAACTGCGCAAAGCATCAGAGAGCTCTTACAGTAGCTGTTAAGAGAGCAAGACACGTAGCATTAATGCCATATACTGTTGAATAATAAGTATTTAATAGTGTTTGAATAAAGTTTTAAGACCGTTACAGAGATTCTGTAGCGGTTTTTTTACTTTATAAAAAACTGCGTCAAAGACACATTCTGATAACAAGTTTGCGAAGCAAATCTTGCAAGCGTCGTAAACGACGCTTTTTTATTTTACTTTATTCTCCAATAATGATATAATAGAAATTACATTTTTGGAAAAAATTTAATTGTTGTGCAAAATAAAGTTAAGTGGAGTGAATAGATATGTTTAGAAGAAACAATTCAAATCAGTTATTTATGGCTTCAGGACGATTAAAAAAGGTTATTATGTTTCCTTTATTTATGGGAGCATTATTGATATTATTTAATATAGGAATGTATTTTGTGGATGTTAACTGTGCCAAAATAGCGAGTATTTTTGTGCTTGTTTATATTATTGCAATTACATTACTTACATTTTATATAAAGAATAATCTTATGCATGAACTGATAGATTTTTCTTCTAATTACTCACAGGTACAGAGACAGTTATTATATGATTTGAGCATTCCTTACTGCCTGATTGACAACAACGGGCGTGTAATGTGGATGAATAAAATGATGCTGGAAAAGACAGAGAAAAAGAAAGATTTCAGAAAAAATATTGCAACAGTATTTCACGAGATTACGCCTAATATATTTCCTACCGGGGAAGAATCAAAAGAGGTGAGAATATCATATCAGGGACGCGATTATTGCGTAGAGATGAAAAGAATATCTATAGATAAGTTCACAAGAGGCGTTAATATTGTATCTTCAGATAAATGCGACTCATTTGTTGCAATGTATATGTTTGATGAAACTGATATAAATATGTACATTCAGAAGATAAAAGAGGAGCGTTTTGTCGTAGGACTTATTTACATAGACAACTATGAGGAGGCTCTTGAAAGTATTGATGATGTAAGGCGTTCTCTTTTTGTTGGTCTTATAGATAAGAGAGTAAATAAATATTTTGCGGCTGGTGCCGCTATTGTGCGTAAGCTTGAGAAAGATAAATATCTGGCTGTATTCAGATATAAGTATCTTGAAAAGCTTTTGGAAGATAAATTCAGTATATTGGAAGATATAAAAAATGTTAAAGTCGGAAATGAGATGACTATAACGTTAAGTGTAGGTATCGGAACAGGTGCCGGAGAATATTCTAAAAATTTTGATATTGCAAAGGCTGCTATGGATCTTGCACTCGGACGAGGAGGCGACCAGGCTGTTGTCAAGGATGCCGAAAAGATAATGTATTTTGGTGGAAAGAGCCAGCAGATGGAGAAAAATACAAGGGTTAAGGTAAGAGTCAAGGCTCATGCTTTAAAGCAGATTCTTGAGACTACGGAGAATGTTCTTATAATGGGACATCAGATTGCAGATATAGATGCATTCGGTTCAGCGGTCGGAATTTATGCGATATGCAGAAGACTTGGCAAAGAAGCTCATATTGTTATAAATGATGTTACAAGCAGTGTAAAACCATTTATGGACAGATTTTTAGGAAAGACAGATTATCCTCAGGATTTATTTCTGTTAAAGGAGGAAGCTCCGCAATATGTAAATTCAATGACAGCAGTAATTGTTGTTGATGTAAATATACCGCAGAGGACAGAGTGTCCTGAACTTTTAGACAAATGCAAGACTATCATGGTTTTTGACCATCACAGACAGTCAAGCGAACCAATCAGCGGTGCAGTTTTATCATATGTTGATCCTTATGCGTCATCAGCATCTGAGATGATTACTGAGATGATACAGTATGTTGAGGACAGCGTTAAGATAAAGGCCATAGAAGCAGATGCATTGTATGCAGGAATAAATATTGATACTGACGGATTTAATAATAAATCAGGCCCAAGAACATTTGAGGCGGCAGCATTTTTAAGAAGACATGGTGCTGATGTTACGAGAGTCAGAAAGCTTTTAAGAAATGATATGGCGGAATACAGGGCAGTGGCTCAGGCTGTCAGCAAGGCCACAGTATACAGAGATGTATTTGCTATTGCAAAGTTTGAAGGTGAGGGAGTGGAAAGTCCTACAGAAGGTGGTGCAAAGGCTGCAAATCAGCTTCTTGATATATCAGGTATAAAGGCATCATTTGTTATTACACCATTTAATGATGCGATATATATAAGCGCCCGTTCAATTGATGAGGTAAATGTTCAGCTTATAATGGAAAAGCTTGGCGGAGGCGGGCATATGACAATAGCAGGTGTACAGCTTAAGGATTGTACTGCAGATCAGGCGGTTCAGACAATAAAAGTTACGCTTGACAGTATGATAAAAGATGGGGAAATATAAGATTTTTGATATTTGTTATTAATAAAAAGCAGTGTAGAAAAGAGGTAAAAAATGGAAGTTATATTGTTGCAGGATGTAAAAACACTTGGTAAAAAGGGTCAGATAGTTAAGATAAATGACGGATATGCACGTAATTATGTGCTGCCTAAAAAGCTTGGAATAGAGGCGACTGCAAATAATTTAAATGATTTAAAGCTTCAGAAAAAAAGAGATGATAAGCATGCAGCGGAGGAGCTTGCAGCAGCTAAGGAGCTTGCGGCAAAGATAGAAGAAAAGCCAGTGACTGTATCAATAAAGACCGGTGAGGGTGGCAGGACATTCGGTGCAGTTTCATCTAAGGAAATTGTGCAGGCTGTAAAGGAACAGTTAGGTCTTGAAATTGATAAAAAGAAAATGAAGCTTGATGAAGCTATAAAGACACTCGGAACACATGAGGTTGTTGTAAGACTTCATAAAGATGTGAGCGCTAAGCTTTCAGTTAAGGTTAAAGAAAATTAAGCATAAAAGGCTGATAACTGATTAAATAAACATAAAATAAAACGCCATAGAAAGGGCATGGAACTAATCATGGAAGAAGCAGCAATAACACGAATTATGCCAAACAGCCTTGAAGCGGAGCAGTCGGTAGTTGGTTCAATGATTATGGATAAACAGGCTATCATTACTGCCGGTGAGATGCTTACAGTGGAAGATTTTTATCACAGACAGTACGGAGTGATATTTCAGACTATGATAGACATGAACAATGATGGCAGAATAGTCGACATTGTAACGCTGCAGGAGAGTCTTAAGGAAAAAAATGTGCCGGCAGAAGTTTACAGCATAGAATTTATAAGAGAATTGCTTTCTGCTGTGCCCACATCTGCAAATATAAGGCAGTATGCTAAAATAGTTAAAGATAAGTCGATTTTAAGAAATATTATACGCGTAAATGATGCCATAGCAAACGAGTGTTATGCAGGAACAGAAAAAACAGAAGACATACTTGAACAGACAGAGAAAAAAATATTTGACCTTGTAAAAAACAAGGGGAATCATGAAACAGTATCAATAGACAAGGTTGTGCTGGAGGCACTTGATAAAATATCAGCAGCGGCAAAGAACCGTGGTGCGGTAACAGGTGTTCCTACGGGATTTAAGGATTTGGACGGATATCTTTCGGGATTGCAGCCATCTGATTTTATACTTGTTGCGGCAAGACCGTCTATGGGAAAAACAGCATTTGTCCTTAATGTAGCCGAAAATGTAGCTGTAAAGCAGGGAATTACAACCGCAATATTTAGTCTGGAAATGTCAAATGTGCAGTTGGTAAACAGAATGCTTTCACTTGAATCAACAGTAGATGCTGATAAATTAAGAAAAGGACGTCTTGATACAAGCGATTGGGGCAAGCTTATAGAGGGTGCTGACAGTATTGCAAAGTCCCATCTGATAATTGATGATACTCCTGGCATTTCAATAGCTGAGCTTCGTTCAAGATGCAGAAAATATAAGATGGAGCATGATCTTGGTCTTATTATCATCGATTATCTTCAGCTTATGAGCGGAAGCGGACGCACAGATTCGAGACAGCAGGAAATATCAGATATATCACGTTCACTAAAGGCACTTGCAAGAGAGCTTAATGTGCCTGTTGTTACATTGTCACAGCTTAGTCGTGCAGTTGAACAAAGACCTGACCACAGACCTATGCTTTCTGATTTGAGAGAGTCGGGAGCGATTGAGCAGGATGCAGATGTAGTAATGTTTTTGTATAGAGATGATTATTACAATAAAGATACAGATATAAAGGGAATTGCCGAGATTATTATTGCAAAGCAAAGAAATGGCCCGATAGGAACCGTTAAGATGGCATGGATACCCGAGCAGACGAGGTTTGCAGATTTGCTCGATAAAAGCTATATTCCAAGATAATAATGCTATAAAAAATAAGCGCCGCATGAACAGCTTTCCATTATGTAAGGCTATTGTAATGCGGCGCTTATTTTGATGTTTAGCAAGGGATGTGCAAAGGCACATTCTTTGCTTTTAAGAGCAAAGGCTCTTGTTGTAATAATTTAATTAATATTATGCTGGATTTGGTGCTCCAACAGGACATGTAGAAGCGCAAGCGCCGCAATCGATGCAAGCATCAGCATTGATTTCCATATGTTCTGCACCTTCGCTGATAGCTTCAACAGGACAACCTGCAGCACAAGCACCACAGTTGATACATTCATCATTAATTACATATGCCATGATAAAATCCTCCTTGTAATTTTCTTTTTTAGATTATACGATATAAATATAAAAAATTCAACAGTTTATGTGTGTTTTGACACCCTGATAATTATAACATTAAATTAAGCAAATCTTAAAAAACAATGAAATATAAGGACTGTGTGTTAAAGCTTTAAAAATATAAATGGAAACATATAGCAAGAGCGCACTGTAAGCTTGACATATCAGCTGCTTGAGATTATATTAGACATACAAAAAGAAACAGGAGGAATATTAAATGGCAAAGATTACCAAGAATACAACGATTGGTGAAGCAATACAGATTGATGCAGGAATAATACCTATTCTTATGAGTGCAGGTATGCATTGTGTAGGATGTCCTTCATCGGCAGGAGAGACAATAGAGGAAGCTGCAATGGTACACGGACTTGATGCGGATGCATTGATGGAAGATATTAATAATTACATGGAATCAGTAGGTTAAGTTTTGTAAGCCCCACAGAGTGTGCATAAAATGTATATTCTGTATGGGGCTTTTTTTATAGGATTACAGTGTCAAAAGGTCTGCACCCACTTGTGCTTGCAGGGTAGTGGGTGCATGACCTTGGGACACGCCCAAAAATGAGCATAAAAGTGGAGCAAATCTTGTAATCGCTGTTTGCAGCGACTTTTTATGCAGTTAAATGTACATAATTTACAAAAAATCGACATCAAAATAGTGAAAATGACAACTCAATTAACAAAAAGATGTGTTTACAATTTGTACATCAAAATGTTATAATATATGTAATCTTGGTAGTATACAGATATTTGTCATATTTACCAGAATAAAAAATAAGGAGGAGAGGCCTAAATGAAAATAACAAGGGGCAAAAAGATAGTTGCTGTGATTATGGCATTGCTTATGGTTGTTGGCATTATGCCAATGGATTGGGTACCGGAAAGTGCCAAAGCAGCAGATGTAAAGACTTATACTTTTGATGCAACAGTACTTCCTGCGGCAGCAGCAGATAAGGAAGCACTGACAGGAAAGGTAGCTGACGATTATGTATCAGTGTTTGGTAAGGTTACAAAGAGAACAAATACAGACATGAGCATAAAGGCAGTAGAACTTGAAAAAGCCGAAGCAGGCGGATTTGAGTTTACTGTAACAGGTACAGCTTCTGTAAAGGTTGCAATAAGCAGTACAGGCGGTTCAAACTCATCTGTATTCAGCTTAAAGAAAGACGGAGTTGCGGTAGTTCCAAAGGGAGGCACAGACGGACTTGTAGTAGTGGCAGGAACAAGCGCAACAGCAGTAGAGTATGAAAATCTTGAGGCAGGTACATATCAGATGGTATCACCTGAATCAGCAGAGTATAACAGAAATACAAGATTAATGAGCTTTGAGATTACAGAAACTTCAGGCGGAACAAGACCACCAAGAGCTGACTGGGCTACAGTAACAGCACCTGAAATAGGTGATATAACAGCTGCAGACGGTACAATTACAGTTCCATATACAATGAATATCGGCTATGATGGAGCAGACAGTGTCGCTGTGATTATGAAAGATGCAGCAGGAACAGAGCTTGACAGAGAAGAGAGTACAAAGACATCAACATCAGGTGTGTTTGAGTTTAAGCCATCTGCGACAGGTACGTACACATTCTCAATAGTTGCAAAGAGAGAAGCTTGCGATGATAAGGCAGGTACAGATAAGTCGGTTGAATTTGTATTACCTTTATCAGCACCATCTGTTTCAAGTGCAACAGGTGATGGAAAAGATTCGATAAGCTTAGTATGGACAAAGGTACCGGAAGCTGACAAATATGTTGTATCATATAAAGTAGCAGGTACAGACGCATATACAAAAGCTGGCGAAACAGCAGAGACAAAGATGGCAGTTTCAGGATTAAAGCCTGGTACAAAGTATACATTTAAGATTGAAGCAGTTAGAAATACACCGGCTGCTATAACAGAAGTTACATATGATAAGACATTTACTGATACGGTAGAAAGAGTCTGGAGTAAGGCTGCTGTGGGAACACAGGCCGGAGATAACAATAGTAAGGGTAAAATCGAAGTAAAAGAAGACGGTTCAGTGACTATGTATGCACCAGCAGGTAAGATGGCATCTTCAAACGACGGTTTCTTATTCTATTATACAGAAGTTGTATCTGATAAGGAAAACTTCAGATTTTCAGCTAAGCTTACACTTGATAAGTTTGATGGTGATAATCAGTCAGGTGTCGGTTTACTTGTAGCTGATACAATAGGTGAAGAGGGAAAATATGATCAGTGCAGTGCACTTAACTATTTGCTTGCAGGTCTTTCAAAGACTGAATGGATAGATGAGGCAGGTACAAAGATTACATATCCTTGCGGACCTGGTTTCAGAAAAGTTACAGGTTGTACAGATCCTAAGGGCATTGATACAACAGGAAGAACACTTAATCAGGCGAATCCTTTTATTGAAACACTTGATACAGACAGTAAAACAGGCAGTGTTGTGACAAAGGATACATTTGCAGCCGGAACATGTCAGAAAGAATATGAATTGACATTAGTAAAAGATAACAATGGTTACCATGCAACATTAGCAAATGCAGAAGGTGTTGAACTTCATTCATGGGATCCTGCAAAGATGCTTGCTCAGGACAGCGAAAAGGTATACGTTGGTTTTGCAGTATCAAGAAAAGTAACTGCAACATTCTCAGATGTTAAGTTTGAATCAAGAAATCCGGCAGATGATCCTGCAAAGGACGAATCTTTATGGGAAAAGGATTTAACACCAAAGAACCTTTTCGTATACGCTGGCCCAACAACATCACAGTCAGATTATAATTACAGATATTATGGAAGCTGGGATGCTAATGTTAAGCTTACAGATGGCGACGGAAACGAATTATTCTCAAAAGATGTAGCAGCTTATGAAACTATATCTTATGATTTAAAACTTACAAAGGATGAAACAAAGTTAATTACAACTATTACACCGGACCCTGAAAAGGTTGTAGCCGAATCATATGAGCCGGTTGTAATTGAAAAGACAGTTAAGATGAAGAAGTACGGTAAAGAGGGAGAAACAATAATAGTTACTCCTGATGGTACTTCAAAGGGAGATGGAACAGGGGCTAAGCCTTTAGATATCTATACTGCTGTATCTTATGCACAGCCTGGTCAGGTTATTTTGCTTAAAGACGGTAAGTATGATATGTACAAGGATCTTATAATACCTTACAGTGTATCAGGAACAGCAGGTAAGAGAATTGTTTTGATGGCTGAAAATCCTGGCAAAGTTACACTTGATGGTTCTACAGCAGAGAATTTAGCAGGTTCAATGATTCAGGTTAACGGTGACTACTGGCATATATTTGGACTTGAAATCTGTAATTCGGCAAAGAATAAGAAAGGTATTCAGGTATCAGGTAACAATAATATCGTAGAACTTTGTGATATTCATGATAATGGAACAACAGGTCTTCAGATAAGCCGTTCAGGTGGTGAACCAAATGAATGGTGGCCAAAGAATAACCTTATAAAGAACTGCGATGCATATAATAACTGTGATTCAGCATTTAATGATGCAGATGGTTTCGGTGCAAAACTTACAGTTGGTGAAGGCAATAAGTTCTATGGATGTATAGCTCATCACAATATTGATGATGGATGGGATTTATATGCCAAGAATGAATTCGGACAGGGAGCAATCCAGCCTGTAGTTATCGAAAATTGTGTTGCATACAGCAATGGTACAGTACCTGGCGTTGAGCAGACAGGTGAAGGCAACGGATTTAAGTTAGGCGGCGAAGGATTACCTGGAGCACATAAGCTTATAAACAGTGTTTCATTTGATAATGGTGGAAAAGGTATCACAAGTAATAATGGTCCTGACTGTCAGGTTATAAACTGCACAGCATTTAATAATGGACAGTTCTACAATACAGGCGTTAACGAGAAGAGCGCTCAGAATATATCATTGGCACCATTGAATGGAAGTAAGTACAATGGAACTACAAATTATGTTCTTAACAATACTATTTCGCTTACAACTAATAAAAAAGCTGTTAAGGATCAATTTACACTTATAGGACAGGATGCTCTTGAGAGCGAGACAAACTATCTGCTTGTAGATGGTGCTTCAGGTCTTGTTTCAGCAAACTCAAAGGGTGAGCAGGCAAGCGTTGACTGGTTTAAGAGTACTGATACTTCAGTAGTTCCAACAAGAAATGCAAATGGTTCAATTAATATGCATGATTTGTTAGTTCTTACAGATAAGGCACCTAAGGGAGTTGGAGCTGTTATTGTTACAGATGGCGAAGCTGCTTCAGTACAGCCTGGTGTAACAAACATTGTTGCAGCACCTAAGACAGGCGACAGTACAAATATGGTATTGTATGTGATTATCGCATTACTTAGCGTTGCAGCTGTAACAGGTGTTGTAATCTATGAAAGAAGAAAGAGAGCATAGTCTTTCTGGTTTTATATAGCAAGATTATATACCTTCTTATAAATAGTACAGGGTCGGGCTAATGTCCGGCCCTGTATTTTTCACTTTATAGGAAATGACAATGCAATATTCCTATAAAGTAAAACACTCCGTGATGATGCGACTGATACGCACAATCTTTTTGAGTGAAAAGCTATATAAAAGCCATGAAAAGACAATGTAAACGCAGCGTTGATTGATTATTTGGTGCAGAAACTTTAATCTTTTTAATAGGAGGTGTACAGATGGATGCAGTAATGATGGGACAGTTTATTGCACAATTAAGAAAAGAACAGAAAATGACCCAAATGGAATTGGCAGAAAAGATATATGTTACGGATAAAGCTGTAAGTAAATGGGAGTGGGGAAAAGGACTTCCTGATATATGCAATATTGAATTACTATCAAAGGCCTTTGATATATCAATGATTGAAATGCTTGAATGCAAGAAAAATAAAAAAGAAGATACATCAAAAGCTATATCGAGTGAAGAAATGAAAAATGAAATTGAAAAGTATATTATGATAGTAAAAAAATATGAAAATAGGCGTAATCTATACAAAAAGATGTTAGCCTATTTATGTATGGGGATAGGGGTTATTTTTGTAATATATGGAGTATACAATATTGTATTTCCATATAATTCGTTTTCCACTGCAATCAAGGGAGGTATAGATGGACCCACAGCTCTTTATTCAGTTAAACAGGTGTCGTTAGCAAAGCCGGTTCTTTTATGCGCATCAGGAGTAATTCTTGGTGGCATTGGAATTATTAGTGTTATAAAGCGGAAAAGAAATAGTAAAAAATATTTAGATCTGAGTAATACTAAGATGCACTGATAAATTTGTAAAAAGGTAAGGGGAGATTGTGCGTATGAGTAATGTAAAACGATTGTTAATATGGTTCAATAATTTACTATTGTCAGTTATTTTAATTATCTTTTCAGTTGTTTTGCTTTTGCAATGTTAAAAAAATAGTAATATATAGAATTATGTTAGCTGAATTATATATAGATAAAAATTTTTGCTTGTATATAAAAGATGTCATATTAATTAATATACAAAATATAAATTGACAAAATATTTTATTGTGGTAAAGTTGTATCACAATAAAATAGAAAAGGGGGTGTGGATTATGCAAAAGTTGGCAAGTGCTGAAATGAAGCAAATCAATGGTGGTACGACATATAGGTGTACATATTGCGGATTTACTTCAACCAACATTTTAAGAATGGGACTTCATTTTGGCGTTAAGACATGGCATTATTTATCAGGTGGTAGAATAGAAGAAGTCTAATTTATCAAGTGTTTGAGCAATCTGCTTAACTAGCAGATTGCTTAATTTTTTGTTTAACACAAATGATAAAACTACTATTAGCAAAGATATATTACAATATAATTTAAATTTTCAGCAAAATATACATAATGTGATTAATTGTGAATTTATTTGGTGTATTCATTATATAGAGACTAATACATATAATATTTAGGAGATAACTTATAGGTATAAAAATTTAAAATATGTGTATTTTGCATAGGTGGTAAAATAGTATGTAATAAAAAGCATTGTATAGAAAAAATATTAAAAACGATAAATATGGTTTTGTGATTATTTGTAGAATAAAAGTATTTTGGTGCAGATTATGCTTAATATAATAAAAAAGGGGGAAATGATGAAAAATATAGTTATACAACATGATGAAAAAGATTGTGGACCTGCATGTTTGTGTATGATTGCAAAAAATTTTGGTATAAAAATACCTCTTATAAAATGTCGAGAGATATTAAGGACTGATAATAATGGTACAAGCTTATATGCAATGATAGAAGGTGCAAAAAAAATTGGATTAGATGCAACAGCTTATCGGTGCACAGTAAAAGAAATTGAAGAAGCTGTTAATAATAAAGAGGTGCATCTTCCTATTGTTGCGCATATTGTATCAGATAGTGGATATTTGCATTATGTTGTTGTATATGGGATTAGAAAAACAAGTGTAGTTATTGGAGATCCTGCTAAGGGGTTAGTAAAAATAAAAAAATGTCAATTTTACAAAAAATGGACAGGCATTATGATTGACTATAAAAAGAGTATAGATTATCAATATGACAAGGTGGATTATGTAGCTAAAAATGCAATACAAAGCATATTAAAAAAAGAAAAAATAAATATATTTTTTATAGGGTTAATATCGTTAAGTATTTCGATAATAGGGTTGGCTAATATTTTTTTGGTACAATATTTTATAGATTACGTGAATAACATAGTCAATGGAGGACGAAATGAGCACCAGCATATATTGGTTGAAAATGAAGGCGGAACTTCATGGATAGTTTCATTTGTTGTGGAAGTTGAACATTTTATGAGTGATTATTATAATATAGTTATATTAGTGGTAATTGTTTATTTATTGCAATTTGTATTTAAAATTCTTAGAGGAAAAAAATTATCTTCATTTGTGCAAAAGTTTGATATACAGTTGGTTATGGAAACATATAGAAAAGCAATCGGATTACCATTGGGATATTACGAGTGTAGAAGAACTGGGGAGATAATTTCGCGATTTGCAGATACGTCAAAAATAAGAGAAACTACAACTAAAATATTGATGACATTATTAAATGATAGTGTGATTGTATCATTATTCGGATTAACATTATTTTTTATTAATAAACAAATATTTTTAGGGATTATATGCATAATATTTATTTATGTTACATTTATATTTTTAGAGAAAAAGCCTTTAAAGAAAATAAATAATGAAATTTTAAAAAATAATGAGGGGGTAATATCATATATCACAAATACATTTTCATCTATTTCTACAATAAAGTTGTTTAAAAAACAAAATTTTGAAATTAAAATGAAGCGTATTTTTACTCAATTGACTCAAAGTGTAAAAAAGGGGATGTTGTTGCATACTGCAATAGAGGGTTTGAGTTCATTAATATTTTCAATTGGTACAATAGCCATATTGTTAATGACTGCAAATCAGTGTATTATGGGAAATATGTCAATAGGAACAATGATAAGCTGTTATATGATAGTAGGATTAATGCTTAATCCTATAAAAAATATAGTTGGATTACAAGAAGATATTCAAACTGCGACGGTTGCAATTGAAAGGCTAAATGATATATTGATGGCTGAAATAGAAAAAGAAAGAGAGAATATCTTAAAAAATGTGAAATTTAAGTCACTTAAGATTAAGGAAATATCATTTAGTTATGGATATAGGGATGAAGTATTATCTAATGTAAGTTTAGATTTGTTTAAAGGGGAGAAAGTGGCTGTCATTGGAAAGACAGGGTGCGGTAAATCTACATTAGCCAAATTATTGGTGAATTTTTATAATTGTGACGATGGGGCAATTTTTTATAATGGTTTAGATATTAAGGAAATAAATCTTGAATTGTTGCGTGAAAAGATATCATACTTATCCCAAAGTGTGGATATATTTAATGATACAATTAAAAATAATATTATTATGGATAGAGATGATATTACCGAAGATATGTTTCAAAAAGCATGCAAAGTTGCTTTAGTTGATGAAATAGTTGAAAATCTTCCTCAAAAATATGAAACTGTCATTGATGAGAAAGGATATGATTTGTCTCAAGGTGAAAAGCAAAGGATAGCATTAGCGAGAGCTATTGTTGGTAATCCTGAAGTCATTATATTAGATGAAATGACAAGCAATTTGGACTATTTGACAGAAGAAAGAATTTTAAATAATATTAATGTATTTCTTAAAGAAAAAACAATACTTTACATAGCGCATAGATTATCAACAATTAAGAAATGTGAAAAAATTATAGTGATGGATGCTGGTAAAATAATTGAGATGGGGAGTCATGATGAATTAGTAAAAACAAACGGAAAATATATGGAAATGTTACAAACGCAAACAGTATAAAATGAAGTAGCATTTGAGAATGCTTATTTACAATTGAATTTGTAGGGAGAATATTTATGAGTTATTTATTGATTTTTTTAATTGCAATGTTACCTTTAGCTGAATTGAGAGTTGCAGTTCCTGCAGGTTTGGCAATGGGATTGCCTGTGATTCCTGTATACATCGTTTGTATTTTAGGGAATATGATACCGGTACCATTCATTTACTTTTTTGCAAGAAAAGTACTTGAATGGGGAAAAGATAAAAAGGTGATTGGCAGATTTTTTACATTGTGTATTGAAAAAGGGGAAAGTGGTGGCCGAAAGCTTCAAGCAAAAGCAGGAAATGGACTTTTTGTAGCGTTACTTCTTTTTGTTGGAATTCCGCTTCCTGGAACAGGTGCGTGGACAGGAACATTGGCTGCGAGTGTATTGGATATGGATTTTAAATCAAGTGTAATTGCTTGTATGTTAGGGGTGGTTTTAGCAGGGATTATTATGGGTATTGTAAGTATGGGGGCATTTAATGTGATTGGAATAAGATAGAAATTTATTATTTTGTGAACTACTCTCGATGAGATTGTGCAAACACAATCTGTTTAAGTGAAAAAGAGAGGAAAATCATTTAAACGACAGGAAGATAATAATAAAGTAAAAATCGGCAAAAATGATAAAAATCTGTATTTATAGTTTAAAATTATGTAAAAATTGTAGAAATATTTTGCAAAAGATGTATAATGTAATCGTTATGCAGAATTTGTCAAGTTGACAAAAATAATTAAGGAGGACATTATGAAAAGAAAGACAAGAAAAGTGTTGGCAGCAGTAATGGTATGCCTTTTGGCAGTTACAATGCTTCCATCAGAAAGTCTTGCGTTCCTTCGCGGAAGCTTTGTTGCAAAAGCAGCTGACAGTGTAAATGCTGCTTATTCATTCAATGCTGATGAGTTGGATGCAGCTGCACTTGCAGGCGGTTTAGATACTGCAATAGCAGAGGACAAGACAATTGGTACAGATGGTTATTTTACTTTAATGTCAATGGGGGGCAAGGTTAAAATCAGCAAACCGGGCAAGCTCTCATGCGGCATTAATGATTTTCAGCAGTGCGTTTATTTAACAGGAGGCTTGAAGGCTTCAGGTCAGGCAGGTATTAAGGTTACTGTGCCGGAAGGAAAGAATGCACAGGTTACTATATTTGCTTCAGCTAAATCAACATCTGAATCAAAGCTTAAATATTTTGATGCAGCAGGTACAGGAGTTGATATTGCTGGGTTAGAGTTTGAAAATGTACAGAAGTACAAGGTTAAAAATCTTGGAGCTGGTACATATTACTTTGGCGGAAGTAATGGTGCATTTGTCTGCTTTATGGAAGTAAAGTATACAGATGTATATACACTTGACCCAAATGATGCGTCTACATTTGATGCAGTATTTGATGGCTCAAAAGGAGATATGACAGTAAATACAACTGTCGGAACAGATGATTTCTTTGAGCTTATAAGTACAGGAGCAAAGATAAAGAATCCTGAGCTTAATCTTTCATTTAACGGAGAGCAGTTTGCAAAAGCATTAAGACTTGACGGCGGTGCAAAGACAAGCGGACAGGCATGCTTTAAGATTTCTGTAAAAGAGAACGCAAGAGTAACAATTCTTGCAGCAGGAAAGAATGATAAGGGCAGCAAGCTTGAATTTGTTAAGGTCGGAGGAGATGCATTTACAACATTCTCAGATGGTCTTGTAAAAGAGCAGATTACAGAATATGTTCTTGAAGATTTACTTCCTGGTGATTACTATATCGGTTCAGATCAGGGCGCAGATATATTTAAGGTAGTAGTAGAGTACGATTCATCTGCTCAGAAAGCTGCAGATTGGTCAACAGTTGCAGCTCCGGTTATCAATAGTGTTACAAATGATGCAGAAGGAAACTTTGTAGTAGACTTTACTGCTGTTATTGATAAAGTTAAGGGCGCAGAAAATGTAAGAGTTACAATGCTTGAGGGCGGATGTGAAGTTGAGACGATAAATGTTAAGTCTCAGATTAGTTCAGTAACATTCCAGCCATTATGGAGCGGTAACTATGAATTTGTTGCAGTTGCACAAAGAACAGGAGAAGCAGACAAGCCAAGTAATGTGGTTAAGAGCGACGGATATGTTCTTGCAGTAAAGAAGCCGGTAATAACATGGGCTCAGAATAAGGGCAACGGAGATGTTTATCTTGACTGGATAAATATTCCTGATGCAAATACATATGCAGTTGCATATAAGGAAGCAGGCACAGATACATTTACATATGTTGAAAAAGCACTTTCTGCTGACGATGCAGCTTATACTTTGAAAGGTTTAACACCGGATAAGACTTATACTATAAGAGTTGAAGCTAAGAGAGCAAGTGATGGATTTGTATCATTTGACGAAAAAGACATCACTGTTACAGCAGATGCTGACCAGAAATGGTATGTAGCCACAACAGGTTCTGCACAGCAGACTAACGCTACAGTAACACAGGCTGACGGAACAGTAAAAGAATATGTTCTTGATGCAAGAGATACAGCATCTAATAAGACAAATAATGAAGAAGCGGTATCTATAGTCAATACAACAGGCAGCATAGAGATGGCCGGACAGACATCAGGAAAAATTTCAGACGATGAAGACGGATTTTCTTATTATTATACAAAGATAGATCCTGATACTGAAAACTTTAAGATCAGTGCAACATTTGAGATTACTGATACATCATTGACACCTGATAATCAGACAGGATTTGGTATTATAGCAGCTGATACACTTGGTATTAATAATTGGGGAGCACCTGACTATATACATAAGTACTTCAACTATGCATCATCAATGCTTTACAGTTCAAAGTCATCAGCGCCTGTTATGAGAATGGTTTCAGGATATAACTCATCAGATACATCAAATAATGACGGAGCTGAAAGAGTAGTTAATAATTCTAATTTCAGCGGAGTTGCTTCTAAGTTTGAAGTAGGAACTAAGTATACATTTACATTAGAAAAGACAAATGAAGGTTATACAGCTACATGTAATGGCGTAGAGCAGAAATTCAATGATAACTCATTTACATCAGTTCAGGAAGACGGAACGGTTTGTGTAGGTTTTGCTGTTTCAAGAAAGGTTTCTGTAAAGATAACAGATACAAAGTTTGAAAAATCAGCAAGTACAGGTATCACAGCTCCTGATGCAGGCAGTGATAAGATTACACCAAGCGGAAGAGTATATTCATCAGGCACATGTGGTGCTGCAGAGTATGAATATATTTATGTTCCAAACTGTGCAGGTACTATTACAGTAACAGGACCTGACGGAGTTGTAGTTTCAAATAAGGCAGTTAAGGGAAATGAAGTTGTAAGAGTTAATGTTCCTATAAAGACAGGCTCTAACGAAATTAAGTCAACATTCGTTCCTGCAGCGGCTGAAAACATTACTTCTACAAAGCCTTTAGAAAACACAACAAAGGTTAATTGCGTAAGATATGGTAAAGAGGGCGAGACAATTATTGTTTCTGCAGATGGTAAAGCAGATGGCGACGGTACAGAAGAAAAGCCATTGGATCTTGCAACAGCAGTAAGATATGCTCAGCCTGGACAGGTAATTTTCCTTAAGGATGGTATTTATAAGAATAATATTACAATTGAGAGAAGTGTAAGCGGTACAGCAGATAAGAATATTACAATGGTGGCAGAGAATGTGTCAACTAATGGTCAGGATGGCGTTGTATTTGAGGGAGCAGGACTTACTATTGTGGGAAGTTACTGGCATGTATACGGCCTTTATGTAAAGGATGCTCCGGGAGTTGGTATTCAGGTAAGCGGTAACTACAATACAGTTGATATGTGTACAGTAAACCATTCAGGTAATTCAGGTGTACAGATAAGCAGGAGCGGCGGTGCTGATAATGAAGCAGGAAGAGTTGGTAAGTTATGGCCGACAGGAAACCTTATAAAGAACTGTGAATCATTTAATAACTGTGATAAGGGAAGAAATGATGCGGATGGTTTTGCTGCTAAGCTTACATGTGGTGATGGCAATAAGTTCTATGGCTGTATAGGTCATAACAATATTGATGATGGCTGGGATTTATATGCTAAGTCAATATCAGGAGAAATTGGTGCTGTAACTATTGAAAACTGTGTTGCATACAATAATGGATGGCTTACAACAGATGATACTACAGCAGCAGATTACAAGTATGGTGAAGGTAACGGATTTAAGCTCGGCGGTGGTTACTTAAAGGGCGGCCATGTATTAAAGAACAGTATTACATTTAATAACCACGGAAAGGGTATAACAAGCAACAGTTGCCCAGACTGTCAGATTATTAACTGTATTTCATACAACAACTCAATTAATCAGAGTCAGGGTGCTTACAACGTAGGTTTAAATACAAAGGCATCAAACAAGAAGGAATGGGTTGTAGACGGACTTATTTCGTTAAATAACAAAGATAATACAGATTTGGAAGATTTAATTCCATTCTCACTTCACAGTGCAAAGAACTATATTTATGATGGAAATGCATCATACAATAATCAGGGTGTTCAGGCTCTTGATGATTGGTTTGTAAGTGTTGATGTTACAAAGCTTCCGACAAGAAATGCTAATGGTACTATTGCAATGGGCGGATTGCTTGAGCTTAAAGATACAGCTCCGGCAGATACAGGTGCAAGACTTGATATAACAAGTGAAGCAGCAATATCTGTTAAGCCTGAAAAGACTACAATTGTGTCTCCAGACACTGAAAATCCGGAGACACCGGATGTTCCTGGCGAAGAGACAGATACAAATATTGATGTTTCAAAGAATCAGGATGTTGTGACAGGTGCAGAAGCAGAAAAAGATACAGTAATTGTTGACGAAAATAATTCATCAGTAGCAAATTCAGACGTCGAGTTGAGAGTTGAAGCTGCAAAGGATGAAAACGTATCTAAACTTAATGAGGCACTTGCTAATCAGGGCATAAAGCTTCCTGTAGGAACAAACTTAAAGTATTATGACATTAATCTTTTTAACAAGGCTGATGGCAAAATGGTTAAAATGAACGCAGGTAATATTAAGCTTACATTTGCTTATGAAGAGGGTATTGATTATAACAATATTGATGTTGTTGTATATCGTCTGACAGAAAGCGGAGAAGTTGAAGTGCTTAATGCTGAACGTTCAGAGGGAAGTTTTGCAGTTACAACTAAGGGCTTAGGTTCATTTGTGGTTGCATATGTTCCAAAGGACACAACGACAGAGCCTACTAATCCAACAGAACCATCAACACCGGCAGAGCCTCCTAAGACAGGAGACAGCAGCCGTATGGCAGTTTATGGTATTGCAGGTTTTGTTTCAATTCTTGCTTTAGGATATTTATATCTTGATTCAAAGAAGAGAAAAACAGCTAAATAATTAATAATGTAGTAAAAAAAGCATCTCATATCGCGAATAAAATCGTGGTATGAGATGCTTTTTACTTTATATATTTGATGCAACCTGTATAGCTCTTGATTTGATTATACATTTGTAATGCTCTTCAAAAAAATCTATACGCGCCAAAGTAGCATTTTCTCTACAACCATACTCTGAAAGTATATTGCAGGTTTTGTTGAAATCTATTGCCTTGCATGATGTTTTCTCAAGTACGAGATAATAAGAAGAGGTTTTTTCACATTTGAATAAAGAATTTTTATCACTGTAGATGCAGCTGACTGCGTGAGCTGCCTTTATAAATGTATCAAAATTATCAAATGAAAAAATCTTAAATACAGGATTAGAATTTGTTTTTGATTTATCCTGCGAAACAGAAGCAACAGTTCCGTTTATTGAATCCTTAATGGACACAAAGTTATCAGAAGCTGATTGTTTATCAGCATTTGTATTATTATCAGAAGCGTTGTTTATAATATTACTGTTGCCTGTTATATTAGTATCCGCTGAAAGCTCTGATATACTTTTGTTAAGATAATCTTTAACTTTGCTGAATAAATTAATTATGTCCCCTGCAGCATCTTTATCAGGAATATCAAGTTCATCAGATGCTGTCATAGGAGGAGTATCAGTTTTATTGAAGTCATCAACAGCTGATAATGTGTCAAGATATTCATCATCAGGATAATCAAATTCATCAAAATCGCTGTCCGAAGGAGAAAATCTTGAGAATCTTGTGTCTAATTCTTCAGGGTCTTCAACTTTTGTGACTATGAGGATGATACAGTCGGAGGAAACAGGTATGGCCTCAATCATAAGAGGGATATCATCAGTCTCAAATCCGAATTCGTATGCGGCCTGTTGCATCATATCTCTGAAAAGTTCCTTAGCTTTTTCGCTGCCATATGCAAGTTCGCTGATTTTAAGATGTCTTGAAACTAAATCAGACTTGTTAAGAGTACAACGTATTTGATTGTCGCTTATTTTTTCTATCTTCATAAAATCACTTCCAATCCATAATGAACTAAACGTGGCTTTAAAAATACAACTGTGTAATTAATGTAATATGCCACTGTTAAGAGTATAATACCCATTTTTGATGGATATGTAAAGAGTGTAATATTAAAAATATATAATATATATTGACAGTGGTTTTATATTGTGATAATATATATTCAAGCTTAAAGGTATTGTTGAAAGGGGGAGATTATTTAATAAATTAAAAATATTATTTGATCAGGCTGTTTGTATTCGCGGACAGTTATAGTATTTGCATTATGTGTAATATAATGCTGGTAAATCTTTGCATGAATATGTTTTGATGCATTTTGCACTTCAGCCTTATCAATCGTTGTGTAATCCCTGTTTTGGCTATGGGATAAGTATTAATTTAATAAATAAAACATTGTAACGGAAATTTTAAGTTTAAAACAATACCGAAAGAGCTTATATCTATTAGTTGCAAAGGGATTTAATTATCTCTTATCACTGCAATGGTTTGGTGCGTATAGTCTTGGCACCATGAATTATATATCACAAATCAAATTTTAAATTTAATAAAGACCCTGTTTAGTACAGCAGTCTGAATTTGCAAAAATTTTGCAGGTTGTATGGCTGCTGTACATTTTTGGTTGTTAATTGTGATAAAGTTAGTTATAATAAATAAGATTTAGTTATTATATTTGATAAGAATTAAATGGAACCTCCTTTAATATGCTTCAGAATGGAGAATAATATGGCTTTAGATAAAGATTTTTTTGAAGATTCGCAAGAGAACCTTGATATGGATGATGAAGATTTTGATTGGAATGATGAGGAAAAGGGGGAGGACCCTTTTGAAATAGAGCGCGAAAGAAAACGTCAGGCTATGCGTAATGAGCGAAAGAGCGGAAGCAGAAAGAAAAGAAGCCGGCGCGGACAACAGAAAAAAAACGTTATGATTTTCGGAATGCTTATAACACTGGTTTTGGCAGTTATACTTGTTGTTACGTTTATTGTTAACAGGTATTCGCCTACAAATGATAGGATGAGTGTGTATTCATATTTCGGCATTGAGCACGGTAACGATAAAGTTATGGTTATTCTTGATGGTGAGCAGATGAATGATGTGGGAATTAAAATCGAAGAAAGAGTTTATCTTCCTTATGATTTTGTAACAGAAAATATTAATGTAAGATTTTATTATGATAAAGAAAGTGATGCAGTTCTTTATTCAACGACTGATACTATTTATTCTTTTAAAGATGACAGTATAGAGTATACAAATACGGAGGGAGAAAAATTTTCGACAGAAGTTCCTTTGGTTAAAAAAATAGAAGATAAGATTTATCTCGATTTTGAGTTTGTTGCATCTAAGACAAATTGTAACTATGACTATGGTAAAGAGCCTGAGAGAGTTGTCATAAGTACGAAGCATGAAGAGGTCACATGCGTGACTGCAAGGAAAAAGCTTCATGTAAGATATAGAGCAGGAAATAAGAGTGAGATTTTGGAAGATATAGAAGAGGGTACTAAAATGCTGTATCTTCGTGAAATAGATAATAAATGGAGCGAGGTAAAGACACCTACAGGAATAACCGGCTATGTAAAGACCTCCGCTATATCAAAGCCATTTATCGAAATACCTGAGGAGACATTTACAGAAAATTATAATAATATAACAAGTGATGAAAAGATAAGTATGGGATGGTTTCAGGTTACTACAAGTGCGGCGAATGCTTATGCTGATGATTATATGTCGAAGGCGTATGGCACCATAAATACAGTGTCGCCTACGTGGTATTCAATAAGTGATTCGACAGGAGGAGTAAAATGCTTCGCATCAAGAGATTTTGTTGATAAAATGCACCAAAAGGGTATTAAAGTGTGGGCATTGGTTGATGATTTTAACAGTGAAGTTAATTTCGCAGCACTTTTTGCAAGCAGAAGTTCAAGAACGAGGCTTATAGAAACACTTATTTCAGATGCGGGATTTTATGGATTTGATGGTATAAATCTTGATTTTGAGTATGTAAAAGATGCGTATTCAAGGGATTTTCTGCAGTTTGTAAGAGAGTTGTCTATTGCATGTGAAAAAAAGGGACTTGTTCTTTCTACTGATAATTATAAGCCGGAAGCGTTTAACAGCTTTTATGATTTAAAGGAACAATCTGCATTTGTTGATTATGTTATCATAATGGGGTACGATGAGCATTATGCAGGTTCAAAAGAGGCCGGTTCGGTTGCTTCACTTACATTTGTGGAGGAGGGCATCAAGGATGCTCTAAAGATGGTTCCTGAATCACAGCTTATAAATGCAGTTCCATTCTTTACCAGAATATGGAGAGTTAAAGGAAGTGATGTGAGCAGTACTGCGGTAAGCATGCAGGCAGCTTTAAATGCAATTAAGGGTAAGACAACCGGTATATGGAATGACGAGCTCGGACAGTACATTGCCGAGTATAATAACGGAAGTGAGACAGTAAAGGTCTGGCTTGAGGAAGAAAAGTCAATAGAAGAAAAAATGAAGGTTATAAAGAAATATAATCTTGCAGGTGTGTCAGCTTGGAAGCTTGGAATGGAAAAAGACGGAATATGGTCAGTTGTCGAACAGTATAATAACTGACACTGTAATATGATTGATAAATTATTAATTAGCGGCATACAATGTAAATAAAGATGTCTTAAGGCGTTGTTTATGAACAGAAATATGCTTATTACAGTTATGTCGCTTATTGTGCTTATAGGAACTTATATTGCAACATGTATTATTTTGCCTGAAAGTAAGAGTGGCCTAATTAATCAGAATATTAATGATGAAGAGAATGATACAGTTATTTATGATGCTGAATCATATAATATGCAGTCAGATAGTTCAGGGGCAGATAATGCAGAGCAGGATAATAAAAATAGCGGACACATTGTGGTTATAGATCCGGGACATGGCGGAGCTGACCCGGGAGCCGAGAGTGTGGGCGGATTAAAAGAAAAGAATGTAAATCTTGACATAAGTCTTAAGCTTCAAAAAAAATTGTCTGACAGCGGATATAATGTCATAATGACGAGGACAACCGATGTGGGATTATATTCAGAGAATGATTCAAATAAAAAAAGCTCTGATATGAAAAAAAGAGTTAATATTATAAATAATTCCGGAGCTGAGCTTGCTATAAGTATTCATCAGAACAGTTTTAATTCGGATTCTTCGGTGGCAGGTTTTCAGGCAATGTATAACAGTAATTCTAAAGAAAGCAAGGATCTTGCAGAACTTATATATAAGAATTTCAAGGAAAATATTGGGAGCAGCAGGCTTAGAAATGTACAAAAGGACAATTCACTGTATATTTTAAAAAACAGTAAAGTGCCTATATCATTAGTTGAATGTGGATTTTTGACAAATGCAGAAGAAGCACGAATTTTGCAGACTGATGAATATCAGGAAAATTTAACGGATGTTTTATATAATGCTATAACGCAATATTTTGAAAAATAAAATTACAGCGTTTAGCTTGAGGATGGAGGAGTAGTGTGAAAACAGTTATTTCATATATTTCTGATGATGAGGAACAGAATGAGAAAATATATAACCATGCGTCTGATATATTAAGAAAGGGAGGACTTGTAGCCTTTCCTACAGAGACGGTTTATGGTCTTGGCGCAGATGCGCTTGATGCGGAAGCATCAGCTAAAATATATGCGGCGAAGGGCAGACCATCGGATAATCCGCTTATTGTACATATAGCAGATATTGACGCATTGAATAAATTGTCATGCGATGTAAATGATAAGGCATTGAGAGTGGCTGAGAGGTTTTGGCCGGGGCCTCTTACCATTATTCTGAAAAAAACAGATATAGTACCTGATTCAATAACAGGAGGACTTGATACTGTTGCAATCAGGATGCCGAGTCATCCTGTTGCGGCAAAACTGATAAGAAGTTCAGGTGTATATATAGCTGCGCCGAGTGCGAATACTTCAGGCAAGCCGAGTCCGACAAAGGCATCGCATGTTGTACATGATCTGAATGGAAAAATAGACATGATTATTGCAGATGATACGGTTGATATTGGTGTTGAATCTACCATAATTGATTTGAGCGAGGAAGTTCCTACTATACTAAGACCCGGTTTTATCACACAAGAGCAGTTGTCTGAGTGTCTTGGTGAAGTAAGAATAGACCCTGCAATTATGGGGACTTTAGAAAGGGGAATTGTACCAAAGGCTCCTGGAATGAAGTATAAGCATTATTCGCCTGACGCAGATTTGGTTATAGTTGAGGGAAGTCAGAAGAACGTTGTAGAAAAGATTAACGAGCTGGCTGCGGATAAGATGAAAGCCGGTTTTAAAGTTGGTATTATGGCTTCAGATGAGACTGCTTCTTTATATAAGGCAGATTTTATAAAAGATATGGGCAGCAGACATAATGAAGCTGAAGCGGCAAGGAAATTGTATTCGGTATTAAGAGATTTTGATGAATATGGTGTAAAATATATATATTCTGAAAGTTTTTCTACAGAAAATGTCGGACAGGCAGTCATGAATAGATTGATTAAAGCAGCAGGTCATACTATAATAAATTTGGATTGATATAAAACAATTTTGCAAAAATTTATGTTTGTGATAATGTTTTGTGAGGAGAAAAGGCATGAATACTTATACAAAGGTAATATTTGTATGCATGGGAAATACATGCAGAAGTCCTATGTCGGCCACGATAATGCAAAGTTATCTGCAAAGTCTTGATATTTTAGTTGAGTCAAGAGGAATGGTGGTTCTTTTTCCTGAACCATTTAATCCAAAGGCTGTAGCGGTAGCTGCAAGCCATGGTATGATAATGCCGAATAACAAAGCTACACAGATTGAAAATGATGATTTTGACAGTGATACATTGGTTCTTGTTATGAATTCAGGAATGAAACAGAAGCTCTATGACAGTTTTGATAAAGCAATTAATGTATATACTTTGGGAGAATTTGTGGGAATGCCGGATAAAGAGGTACAGGATCCATATGGAAGAGGCGTGGATGGGTACGACAGATGCTTTAATGAGCTTGAAGTTATGGTTAGAAAAGCGGCAGAAATCATTATAAATAACATAAAAGAAAAGGAGAAAAAAGATGATAGCAATAGGATGTGACCACGGAGCAATAGAACTTAAGGAGCAGTTAGTGCAACATTTAGAAAAGAGAGGCTTACAGATAGAAGATGTTGGCTGTTATGATAAGCAGTCGTGTGATTATCCGGTTTATGCTCATAAGGTGGCAGAGCTTATAAATGAAGGAAAGTGTGATACTGGTATTCTCTTATGTGGTACGGGTATAGGAATGAGTATGGCCGCAAACAAAATTAAAGGAATAAGGGCGGCACTTTGCAGTGATTGTTTTAGTGCGCAGGCTACAAGAGAGCACAACAATGCAAATGTACTTTGCCTTGGAGCAAGAGTAATAGGACCTGAACTGGCTTTTAGAATAGCTGATACATTTTTGGAAGCCAAATTTTCAAATGATGAAAGACATGTAAGACGAATAAGCATGCTTGAGTAAAAATTGAGGAAGAGGAACTAAAGAACAGAGTGGAGTCTGCGGAATGGAGGAATATTATGAGTGACAAAAGGAAAGATTATATTTCATGGGATGAATATTTTATGGGTGTGGCTAAGATGTCAGCATTAAGGAGTAAAGATCCCAATACGCAGGTAGGAGCTTGCATTGTAAGTGTTGATAATAAGATTTTGTCAATGGGATATAACGGACTTCCTATTGGCTGTTCAGATGATGACTTTCCGTGGGCAAGAGAGGGAGAGCCTCTCAATAACAAGTATATGTATACTGCACACAGTGAATTAAATGCCATATTAAATTACAGAGGAGGAAGTCTTGACAACGCGAAGATGTATGTCACTCTTTTTCCTTGTAATGAATGTGCAAAGGCAATTATACAGGCAGGCATTAAGACTATAGTTTATGACTGTGATAAATATGCGGAAACTGCATCAGTTATAGCTTCAAAGCGAATGCTTAACGCAGCCGGCGTAAGATATTATAAATATGAGTCTACAGGAAGAATGATAGAGATTGAACTTTAATATCATTATTTTCTGTCGAGTATTTCGAGATAATTCTTAATTTCACCGCTGTATATTACAGATAGTAATTTATCAAGGTGGTGCAGTGCGCTGACAAGCATGTCGTCTGATATTATTTTGGAACTGCATGCGTCAGCCATCTCATCTAAGTCTACAACACGAACAATTCCATTGTTTTCTATTATTACATCAGCAAGTAAATCGGTAAAAATATAAGTTTTTGAGTCATTAGACTCTGTTTTACACTGTGTGTCTATAATGTCGCAGTAAATATACAAAAGACTGTTATCAGGTTTAAAAAATCGACTGATTTTCCAGCCTTCTTTAATACAATACAGGGAGGTTCCGTGTGAAAAATCACATTTAGGGTGAAGTGTTTCCCAGGTTGTGACAATATAAGCATCATCAATATAAATAATACGGTCATCTTTTAATTCTATACATTCATAGGGTATAAGTCTTTTTCTGAATAAATTAATCATAAAACAAACCTCCGATTAAAGAGTGAAATAATAAGCCTGAAATACTTTTTATAGATTATAACAACCTTGTATAAAAAATTCAATTATTACTTTGATTTTACCTGAAATTAGGGCGTTTGACAAATTAGTTAAAATTTTATAAAAAAATAGACTTTTAAATATTAAAATGGTATTATAACCATAATCACTGTTATGAGAGGAGTTAGCATGAGTTCTAAGGGGACGGAGTACCGTAATCTGATTCTGATTTCGCAGGTAAGCATAAGCATAATGGTTCCGCTTTTTCTTTGTGTGGCACTTGGTGTATGGCTTGACTCAAAATTTGGAACATGGTTTAGTGTGCCCTTGGTCTTTTTAGGAATTGCAGCAGGCGCAAGAAATGCTTATGTGCTGGTTATGAACGTTGTAAAGAGCGATGAGAAAAAGCGATTGCAGCGTCAGAACGAAGAAATCATGCGGAAAGTAGAGAAAGCAAAGAAGCAGGAAAAAGAAGGAAAATAAGTTATGATTAAAAGGTTAAGAGAATTAAATGAGGCATTGCCGGAGATACTTTTTATAGATTTTTTGTATCTTATTCTCGGTGAACTTATTATTGTACTACTTATACCTGATTGCAGAATTTATGCTGTTGGTTTCTTGTTTGGTGTGATATATGCAGTATTTAGTATATTTCATATGAGCCTCAAAATCAGAAAAGTGGTTTATGGGAGAGCAAGCACCAGAAAGACACTGATACTTGGCTATTTGGTGAGGCTTTTAGTTATGGTTGCGTTGTTTGCTGTTCTTTATTATTTCAATATAGGCGATTTGTTAACTGCCCTTATTGGAATGTTTGCCATGAAAGTATCTGCCTATTTGCAGCCGGTAGTTTCAGGTATAACGTCCAAAATCTTAAAAAAAGGAGGGTGAAAAGGTGGTAAGCACAATTATGTCACCTATGGTGGCTTGTGACAGCAGCTTTATGATAAGGCAGCTGTTTACATTCAGAATACCCGGAATTGATTATGATTTTGCCATTAACACTACACATGTGGCGATGTTTTTAGTTTCTGTGTTTATTATAATTGTTGCGGTAATTGCAAGAGTTAAGATAAACAAAGCAGATGCTTCGGATACACCGGGAATGTTCCAGAATGTGATTGAGCTTGTTGTAGATATGCTCAAAACCATGGTCGATGGTATTATGGGAAAGAATGCAAATAAATTTGTAAATTATCTTTCAACTTTATTTTTATTCATTATTATTTCTAATATAGCAGGACTATTTGGCTTGAGGCCGCCTACAGCAGATTATGGTGTAACGCTGGCGCTGGGACTTATAACATTTGTTCTTATACATTTCAATGGTATAAAGAAGAATAAAATCAAGCATTTTACAGCGTTATTTCAGCCAATCTGGTTTTTGTTTCCGATTAATCTGATTGGTGAATTTGCAGTTCCACTGTCACTTTCACTGCGTTTGTTTGGTAACATTATGTCAGGAACAGTTCTTATGGGATTAATATATGATTTACTTAATCCGTTTACACTTGGCGTCGGTTCAGTTCTGCACGCTTATTTTGATCTGTTTTCAGGATGTATTCAGGCATACGTATTCTGTATGTTGACAATGGTATATGTTAACGACAAAATTGCTGAAGATTAATCTTTAGCACAAAATAAAACAATAAATGGAGGATTTTAACGATGAATATTAGTGGACAGGAATTTATTCAGGCTATGTCAGCAATCGGTGCTGGTATTGCAATGATAGCAGGTGTTGGTCCTGGTATAGGACAGGGTATTGCGGCAGGTTACGGTGCATCAGCAGTTGGACGTAATCCGGGTGCAAAATCAGCAATTACATCTACTATGTTGCTTGGACAGGCTGTTGCTGAGACAACAGGTCTTTATGGTTTCGCCGTAGCTATTATCTTAATGTTTGTTAAGCCTTTTAAGGGTTGATAATGAATTATTAAGCTGATAGGAAGGAGGCTAAAAACTTGAATTTCTTAGGAAATACATTTATTGCATTAGCAGATGATGGACGTTTATTCGGCCTTGATTATCAGCTTCTTTTTGACTCGTTAATAACAACGGTCAATGTATTTATTTTATTTATTCTGCTCTCATATATTTTGTTTAATCCTGTAAGAAATATGCTTAAAAAGCGACAGGATAAGATTACAAGTGACAGAGAAACTGCAGAATCAGATAAAAAGGAAGCATTGTTGCTTAAGCAGGAATATGAGGCTAAGTTAAAGGATGCGAATAAAGAAGCAGAAAGAATTTTAAGTGAGGCAAGAAAGACAGCTCTTCATAACGAGCAGAGAATTGTAGATGAAGCTAAGGCAGAAGCTGCAAGAATTGTTGAAAGAGCAAATACAGAGGCCGAGCTTGAAAAGCAGAAATGCGCCGATGACGTTAAACAACAAATTATTGCTGTTGCGCAGCTTATGGCAGCCAAGCTTGTTGCAGGCTCTATTAGTGAGGCGGACAGTGAAGCTTTAATTGAGCAGACTATTAATGAAATGGGTGATGACACATGGCTAAGTTAGCAGCAACTACTTATGGTGATGCGTTATTTGACTTAAGTGTCGAAGAGTCAAGGGTTGATGAGTTTGCCGCAGAAGCGGAGGCTGTAATCAGTGCATTTAGGGATAATGCAGAGCTTGGCAAATTACTTAATCACCCTAAGATAGAAAAAGAAGAAAAATGTAAATTTATTGAAGATGTTTTTGATAAATTTGTGTCAAAAGATATGATCGGTCTTATGGTGATTATGACATCAAAAGGCAGGCAGAACGATATAGTTGCCACTCTTGAATATTTCAAAGAAAGAGTTCTTGAATACAAGAAAATCGGAACTGCTTTTGTCACGACGGCGAAACCGCTTAGTGACGTGCAGAAAGAAAAGATAGTGGCAAAGCTGTTGGATACGACGAATTATGTCAGTTTTAGGATGAATTACAGTGTCGATGAGAGTCTTATCGGCGGTATGATTATAAAAATCGGCGACAGGGTTGTTGATAGCAGTATTAAGACAAAACTTGATGGGCTTGCAAGAGATTTGAAGAAAATACAGCTTGCTTAGCTTGCATATTGAATAGAAAGAGGGTGCTTTAGGCTAATGAATTTAAGACCGGAAGAAATCAGCTCAGTAATAAAAGAGCAGATTAAAAGATATTCTACCGAAATGGAAGTATCTGACGTAGGTACGGTTATTCAGGTTGCTGATGGTATAGCACGTATCCATGGTCTTGAGAAGGCTATGCAGGGAGAATTGCTTGAATTCCCTGGTGAAGTATATGGAATGGTACTTAACCTTGAGGAAGATAATGTAGGTGCAGTTCTGCTTGGTGATACGAGAAATATCAATGAAGGCGATACTGTAAAAACAACGGGACGAGTTGTTGAAGTGCCGGTTGGTGATGCTTTAATAGGAAGAGTTGTAAATGCACTGGGTCAGCCTATTGATGGCAAGGGACCTATAAATACTGACAAGTATCGTCAGATAGAAAGAGTTGCATCAGGTGTTATCACAAGAAAATCGGTTGATACACCGCTTCAGACAGGTATAAAGGCTATCGATGCGATGGTTCCAATCGGAAGAGGCCAGCGAGAGCTTATTATCGGTGACCGTCAGACAGGTAAGACAGCTATTGCAATTGATACAATTATTAACCAAAAGGGTCAGGATGTTATATGTATTTATGTAGCTATCGGACAGAAAGCTTCAACAGTTGCAAATATTGTTAAGACACTTGAAGAGTTTGGTGCCATGAGCTATACGACAGTTGTTGCATCAACTGCAAGTGAGCTTGCACCATTACAGTATATTGCTCCATATTCAGGCTGTGCAATAGGTGAAGAATGGATGGAGCAGGGCAAGGATGTACTTGTGGTATATGATGATTTGAGTAAGCACGCAGCAGCATATCGTACACTGTCATTGCTTCTTAAAAGACCACCTGGACGAGAAGCTTATCCTGGAGATGTATTCTATCTTCATTCAAGACTTCTTGAGAGAGCGGCCAGAATGTCAGATGAATATGGCGGAGGTTCACTTACTGCACTTCCTATTATTGAGACTCAGGCAGGCGACGTATCAGCTTATATACCTACAAACGTAATTTCAATTACTGACGGACAGATTTACCTTGAAACAGAAATGTTTAATTCAGGTTTCAGACCGGCTGTTAATGCAGGTCTTTCTGTATCACGAGTAGGAGGTTCCGCTCAGATTAAAGCGATGAAGAAGATTGCAGCACCTATCAGAGGTGACCTTGCACAGTACAGAGAGCTTGCTTCATTTGCACAGTTTGGTTCTGAGCTTGATGCTGATACTAAGGAAAAGCTTGCACAGGGTGAAAGAGTAAGAGAGATGCTTAAGCAGCCGCAGTACAAGCCGATGCCTGTTGAATATCAGGTAATTATAATATATGCAGTTACAAAGAAGTTCGTATTGGATATTGAAACAGACAGAATCTTAGATTTCCAGGATGGATTATTTGAACTGATTGATACAAAATATCCTGAAATACTGGAAACAATTAAGACAACAAAAGTGTTAGATGAGGAAACGGAAAAAGCATTAGTTAGCGCTATTGAAGAATTTAAGAAAATATTCAAGTAAGCGTATCATGATTGGAGGTAATTAATTATGGCCTCAATGAGAGACATAAAAAGGCGTAGAGACAGTATACAAAGTACCGGTCAGATTACCAAAGCCATGAAGCTTGTTTCCACAGTTAAGCTGCAGAGGGCAAAAGGCAAGGCTGAAAATACCAAGCCATATTTTGATTTGATGTATAAGACTGTGAGCAATATTCTTGCAAAGTCAGGTAATATTAATCACAGATATTTAAAGCCGGGAGTATCAAATAAAAAGGCAGTCATAGCAATCACTGCAAACAGAGGTCTTGCAGGTGGTTATAATAACAATATTGTTAAGCTTGTAACAGGAAGCATTTCACAGCAAGATGCAGTTATTTATACTATCGGACGTAAGGGTGCAGAGGTTTTTAAAAGAAAAGGTTACGACATAAAAGCTGATTATTCAGACGTGATAGATGAACCGCTTTATACTGATGCAAGAGAGATTGCCGAGGAGGTGCTTAGAAGTTTTACTGATGGCGAAGTTGGTGAAATTTATATTGCCTATACATCATTTAAGAATACTGTAGTGCATGAGCCTAAATTGATAAGGTTGCTGCCTGTCAGTGCAGATGAAATAGAAAAAGACGGTGATAGTACGCCTATGAATTATGAGCCTAATGAGGAAGAGGCATTAGATATGATTATTCCAAAATATGTGTGCAGTATAATTTATGGTGCACTTATTGAATCAGTGGCGAGTGAAAACGGTGCCCGTATGCAGGCTATGGATAGTGCTACAAGTAACGCGGAGGATATGATTTCAAGTTTGTCAGTCAAATTCAACCGTGCCCGTCAGGCTTCTATCACACAGGAACTTACGGAAATTATTTCTGGTGCTAACGCCATAGAATAAAAAATATATATGGAGGCAAAAATGGCAGAAAAAAATATTGGTAAAATCACTCAGATTATCGGTGCCGTTCTGGATATCAAATTTACGGAAGGTAATCTGCCGGAGATTAATTCAGCTATCAATATTACACGAAACGACGGTGAAAAACTTGTTGTTGAAGTTGCGCAGCACCTTGGCGACGATACAGTAAGATGTATTGCGATGGGTACTACAGACGGATTAATGCGTGGTATGGAAGCTGAGGCGACAGGAGCGCCTATAACTGTGCCGGTTGGCGTAGAGACATTGGGCAGAATGTTCAATGTTTTAGGAGATCCTATAGATAATAAACCTGCTCCAGACGTGGAGGTGCGTCTTCCTATACACAGAAAAGCACCTACATTTGAAGAACAGTCAACAACAACGGAAATTCTTGAGACAGGTATCAAGGTAGTAGACTTACTTTGTCCGTATCAGAAAGGTGGTAAGATTGGTCTGTTTGGAGGAGCCGGTGTAGGTAAGACAGTACTTATACAGGAGCTTATCAGAAATATTGCTACAGAGCATGGCGGATATTCAGTATTTACGGGTGTTGGCGAGCGTACTCGTGAGGGTAATGACCTTTACTATGAAATGAAAGAATCCGGCGTTATCGAAAAGACAACGATGGTATTCGGACAGATGAACGAGCCGCCTGGAGCAAGAATGAGAGTAGGTCTTACAGGACTTACAATGGCAGAATATCTGCGTGATAAGGGTGGAAAAGACGTACTTTTATTTATTGATAATATATTCAGATTTACTCAGGCAGGTTCTGAGGTTTCAGCTTTGCTTGGACGTATGCCTTCTGCTGTTGGTTATCAGCCGACTTTGCAGACGGAGATGGGAGCACTTCAGGAAAGAATCACTTCTACAAAGAATGGTTCAATCACGTCAGTGCAGGCTGTTTATGTGCCTGCCGATGACCTTACTGACCCGGCTCCGGCGACTACATTCGCGCATCTTGATGCGACTACCGTATTATCAAGAAGTATTTCAGAGCTTGGTATTTATCCTGCAGTAGATCCGCTTGAATCATCTTCAAGAATCCTTGACCCAAGAATTGTGGGTGAAGAACATTACCATGTTGCAAGACAGGTTCAGGAAATTCTTCAGAAATATAAAGAACTTCAGGATATTATTGCTATTCTTGGTATGGACGAACTTTCAGAAGATGATAAGCTTGTTGTTTCAAGAGCGAGAAAGGTACAGCGTTTTCTTTCACAGCCATTCTTCGTTGCAGGACAGTTTACAGGTCTTGAAGGAAGATACGTTCCGGTTAATGAGACAATTCAGGGCTTTAAGGAAATTATTGAAGGTAAATATGACGATATCCCAGAGAGTTACTTCATGAACTGCGGTAATATTGACGATGTACTTGCAAAGTGTAAATAATCTGCATAGAATTGGAGGAGAGAGCATATGGCCGATAAATTTAAATTATTGGTAACTACGCCGGATCGGGTTTTCTATGAAGATGACGTAACAATGGTAGAGCTTACAACCAGTGAAGGTGAAATCGGTATCTATGCCGAACATGTTCCGCTTACGGCTGTGCTTATTCCATGTGTTATGACAATTCATGCAGATGGAGATATAAAAAAAGCAGCGGTTCATGGCGGTATTGTTGAAGTCTTAAAGGATAAAGTTACTGTTCTTGCAGAGGTTGCAGAGTGGCCTGATGAGATTGATGTGGCGAGAGCCAATGAAGCGAGATTGAGAGCTGAACGAAGGCTTGCAAGTCACGAAGCAGATATAAATGTTATGAGAGCAGAGCTTGCACTTAAACGTTCAATGGCAAGACTTAACGCAGTTGATTAGTTGATAAAATTATGAATAGACTTTCCTTTTTGTGGTAATAATTCAGTTATCACAAATCAGGAGGGTCTATTTTTATGTTAAAGGACACTTTTTTTTATATATGTTTCAGGATAAAAGATAAATGGAATGAAATGAAAAAATCAGGAAAACATCATTACATTTTTCAAAAATTTACGCTCTGGGTTGTGGCAGTTTTGTGGGCAATAGTAGCTTTAAATGTACTTGCCGGCGGCTGGAAAGTAGTTGAGGAAGAGGTTATACTAAGCGCATTTAATACTGATGTATACAGTGGTCTTACAGCAGATGTGAGCACTGTAGCAAAGGTGGAAAATATGGGTCTGACAACACAGGCTAAAAAAATTATACTTGAAAATATAGCAAAAAAAATAGGTCTTGAGAATTATAATATAGAACAGACACAGGATGACAGGATAGAGACAGTAAGTCTTACGCAGGAATCAGTTAACGGTAATGTAAATTGCAAATTTGTATCTGAGAAAGCAATAGAAGGAGTTTCAGGAAATCAGTATATTTTTATGGAAATCATGTTAAATAATTCTATTAATTCTGTGTTTGCGTATGAAGAAATAATAGAATCAATATTGTCTGATATGAAGCTTGATGGAGATATCACGGTAAACCTGAGGGGTGATATAGACGGTAACATCAATATGGAATTGAGGGATGCGCTTGCAAATCAGATGATTGAAAAAATAGGTGCTAAAATCGTGGCGGAAAACAGGACAGAGGATTTGTATACAATTTATGCATACGATTCACAGATAAAGGATTATATAAAAATCGGTTCGGATAAAGTGAATTTAAATATATCAATAAGCTATGATGAGATAAAAAATGTAACAAGCGTTTATTTCTCAACGCCTATAAATAACCATGATTATTAAAGCAGACATTTTGCAAAAACTGCGATTAATAAAATTGGTGTGAGGATAAAAAACTTGCGGATTTACTATAAACAGATTAGAATGTAATATACAGGAATGGTATGAAAAAACATTCTTATAGCGAAATTGAGTTAATCATATGATATACGAGTGAGGTTTATTTATGACGATAGAAGAACTTTTGGATAAGTGTATAAATGATAAATTAATAGATTTGACAATAAGTGGACCTAAAATTGCTTCATCTGAAATGCCTAAAAAGGTGAAAGTACGTCCGGTGCAGCTTAATTCTGACGTAAGCTATCAGTCGTCAGAGTATATAGGGACGAAAGTATTTCATACAAATTATAATGATGATGAAATTAAGATAAAAGTCAGCGAGTGGATTAAAAATGATTTTAAGCAGGCCCAGTTTATGATGACTGATGCTGATGCACAGGTGTTGTCATCGAAAAAAGGAAAGCTTACTGTAAAGTACAGAAAGTTAACTGAGCAGCGTAAACAAAAAGATTTATCGCACAACAGGAGCAAGTCATATATTCTTAAAGAGGGTGAGTGCGTAGATTTTTTAGTTGATTTGGGCGTAATGACTAAGGATGGAAAAGTTGTAAAAGCTAAGTATGATAAATACAGGCAGATAAACAGATTTTTGGAATTTATTGAGGATATTATTCCGCAGCTTGATAAATCGAGTGAGCAGACAATTATAGATTTTGGCTGCGGTAAGTCGTATCTTACTTTTGCCATGTACTACTATCTGAAAGTCTTAAAGGGTTATGACATAAGAATTGTAGGTCTTGATTTGAAAGAGGATGTAATTGAAAAGTGTAATTTATTGAGTAAAAAATACGGATATGACAAGCTGAAATTTCTTGTTGGAGATATTGCTTCATACGAGGATGTAACAAAAGTGGATATGGTTGTTACGCTGCATGCATGTGATACGGCTACAGATTATGCGTTAGCTAAAGCTGTAAAATGGGGCGCAAAGGTTATTCTTTCTGTTCCATGCTGCCAGCACGAAGCAAATACAATGATTAAAAATGAACTTTTAAGTCCGGTTTTTTCGTATGGGATATTGAAAGAACGTATGGCAGCAATATTTACGGATGCAGTCCGCACCAATCTGCTTGAGGAAGCCGGTTATCAGACGCAGATACTTGAATTTATAGATATGGAGCATACGCCTAAAAATCTTTTGATACGTGCTGTATATACGGGACGCAAGAATTTGCAGGCAGGTGAAAAGGTTCGGCTTATGGAAAAAGAGTTGAATTTAAATCTTACATTAAACAAGCTTGTCTGAAAGGAAATTTGTGATAATGAAAACAAAAAATACTCCTGTAGGTAAATATATATTTTTTGGCCTTATTTTTTTATTTACAGCCGTTGTTACGTTTATATCAACAGGCTATAAAGCTGATAATATCAGGTCTATGGCTATGACGGAGGCAACTCTTCCTGTTGTTATGGCATCAACGCCGGACGGAACGTTGTATAATGCCATGCATGGATATACAAATGATATTGACGAATCACTTTTAAAAACAGGTACTTGTTATCTTGATAACGATAAACAGCTTGATATAGTTATTGATACATACGGAGAATCAGTTTCGGGAATTTCATATAAAATAAGAACTGAAAATGATCTTTCTTTGATTGAAGATACAAAGGTTTCAGATTTCGAACTTGCTGAGGGACGTATAAATGCTAAATTAAAGGTAAAAAATCTTATAACGGATAATGTGCCTTATATAATGGAAATTAGCCTTATAACAGCTAATCATGAGCAGGCATCATACTATACAAGGATTGTCAGTGCAAAGGATACGGGAATACAGGAAAAATTAGATTTTGTGCTTGATTTTAATGAATGTACATTTGATGATTCAAGGCTCGACGATATATTAAGATATCTGGAGAGTGATTCTTCGGCAGATAATTCCAATTATGGTAAAGTAACTATAAAAAACAGCCAGTATCAAGTCGGATGGGGTGATTTAAATCCTGTTGTTGACAGTAATATTATTCCTACGGTATATGAGATAGACGGTGAGGTTGCGCTTATTGCCCTTGATTATACTATGGGTGCCAAAAATAGTAATGATGAATATGATACATATTCCGTGCATGAATTTTATAGAATAAGGCATGCAAGTACAAGAATGTATCTTCTTAATTTTGACAGGGAAACGACGCAGCATTTTGATGGGGTTAATGATCTGACTGGTAAAGGAAATATTAATCTTGGGATTAGTCCTGATACAAATGTGACGTACAGAGCAAGCTTAGATAATAAATATATAGCTTTTGTAAATCAGGGGACGCTGTGGATGTTTGATGTGGAAAAGAGTGTATATTCACAGGTATTTACATTTAAGGCTGAGGATTCTGATAATATAAGAGAAAATTATCAGGATTTCGGCATGGAAATTCTTGATGTAGATAATCAGGGCAATGTTGAATTTATGGTTTATGGACATATGAACCGCGGTACACATGAAGGAGAAGTTGGAATATCAATATTAAGATATGACAGTAAAGAGGCATCTTCAGAGGAACTTATATATATACCGGTAAATGTTCCATATGACATTTTAAGTGAAAATGTAGGTGAATTGGCTTATATCAGTGATGCAAACGTGCTCTATATATTGATAGATGACGTTCTTTATTCAATAGATTTAAACAGTAAAGAGGTAATGACAGAAATTACGGGGCTTGTAAAGGATTCATACAAGGTGTCATCAAATGGACGAAGTATAGCTTACAGTTCTGACGGCGGACTTTATAATACTAAAACTATAAGAGTGTTTAATGTCGAAAAGGGTGATGATTATTATATTACGGGCAGTGAGGGGGAATATTTAAAACCTCTTGGCTTTATAGGTGAAGATTTTATTTATGGAACTGCAAGAGTTTCGGATATTGTGACTGATGAGGTGGGATTTATTACATTTCCTATGTATAAGCTTTATATAATAGATAAGGATTATAATACAATAAAGACATATGAGAATGAGGGAGTTTATGTTGTAGGTACTCAGGTTGACGGTATGAGAATTAATTTGTCAAGAGTGATAAAAAACGGCAATGGTAATTATGTTGCTGCGTCGATTGACCAGCTTATAAGCAGAGATGAAAATACTGAAAAAGAAGGGCCTATGGTTGATGTTAACACGACAACTGCTAAGAAGAGGGAAATATTCCTAAGTCTTCCGGTACCGTCAAAGGCAAAAAATGCTTCAGTCAGCAGATTGGAGAATGTTGTATATAAAGATAATGCAACATTTGAATTATCAAAGGATGTGCAGGGTGAATCTTTGTATTATGTGGATGGTTTAGGGGTGCATCAGGGCGCAAGTACAAACATTTATGATGCGATAACAATGGCATCTGATACATTGGGAAGTGTGACAGACAGCAATAATGTTCAGGTCTGGAAAAAATTTAAACCTTCGTCAGCATATATAAAGGGCATAAGTCAGAGCAGATATTCGCTTGAAAATTCTCTTGATAATGCAAGGAGTATAGTCAATGACTATATTGGCGAGCAAGAGGTTAAGTGGCTTGATGTTAAAGGTATTTCGCTTGAAAATGTGCTGCCATTTGTGGGAACATCAAGACCTGTAATAGCAGAAACTTCCGGAGGATATGTGGTTATAATCGGCTATGATTCAGATAAAGTAACTTATTTTGATGTATCAGCAGGAAAAGAAGTAACTGCTGATATTGAAAATGCTAAAAAAATGTTTACGCAGTCAGGAAACGTGTATATAACATATTATAAGGTGTGATATGGCAAAGAAAGTAAAAAAAGTTGTTCTTATAGTTATTGGTATGCTTCTGACGGGAGTATTGATTTATTCAATTCCAAAGATTGTAAGTGTATTAAAACTTAAAAATGAAGCGCATGAACTTGTCAAGGCGAGTACTGTAAATACATTTAAAGAAAGTAAGACAACTCTTGTTTATGACACTTTTGGGAATGAGCTTTGCAAAATAAAGAACAATAAAGACATGTATTATTGTGATTTTGAAGATATACCGGATATATTTGCGAAAGCATTTGTCGTGATAGAAGACGGTGATTTTTACAAGCACAAGGGGATTGACTATAAGGCGATTGTAAGAGCGGCTATAGCCAATCAGAAGAGCAATGAAATTGTTCAGGGCGGAAGTACGATAACACAACAGCTTGCGAGAAATATTTTCCTATCACATGAGGTTACATGGGAAAGAAAGATAGAGGAAATGTTTGTTGCTTGGGAGCTTGAAAAAAAGTACAGCAAACAACAGATACTTGAATTTTACTTGAATAATATTTATTTTGGAAACGGATATTATGGTGTGGAGTCAGCGGCAAAAGGTTATTTCAGTAAGGATTTAAGTGAGCTTAGTATTTCAGAGCAGGCCTTCCTTGCGGCAATACCAAATAATCCTTCATTATATGACCCTGTTACACATCATGATAATACAATAAATAGAAGAAATCTCATTTTAAGCAAGTTATATGAAGAGGATCATATAAGCTCGATGGATTTTTACACTGCTAAAGATGAGCAAAATGAGTTGAATCTTTGGCATGAGGCTGATGTAAATAATTCAGTTGTGACATATGTAAGACATTGTGCGACAGAAAGTCTCATGGCTCAGGCTGGTTTTACATTTAGATATAATTTTGGTTCACAACAGGATTATGAGGGATATCAGGTGCTGTATGATACATATTTTACAAGATGTCAGCAGCAGCTTTTAAGCGGTGGATATACAATATACACCTCAATTAATATGGAAGCTCAGAATTATCTTCAGGCGGCAGTCGATGAAAAGCTTGGGTATGACACTTCAAAATCAGATGATGGCATATATAAGCTTCAGGGAGCTGCGACATGTATCGATAATCTTACAGGAAATGTTGTTGCTATAGTCGGTTCAAGAAGCCAGGACATCGGCGGACTTAATTTAAACAGAGCATATCAGAGTTACAGACAGCCGGGAAGTACAATAAAGCCATTAGTTGTGTATACTCCTTTTTTGCAGTTGGGAAATACGCCGGATACAATAGTCAGTGATAAAAGGATACCGGGAGGTCCATCAAATTCGGATGGTGTTTATTCGGGTGATATAACACTAAGAGAGGCTGTTAAGTATTCAAAAAATGTCGTTGCCTGGAATTTATATCAGGAGATAAATCCGACAACAGGAATAGGATTCCTTACTCAGATGGGTTTTAAAAATGTCTGGATGGATAAAGAAATAGCTTCTGTTCCGCTTGGAGGTTTTACTTATGGTGTGACGACAGAGGAGATGGCAGGAGCATATGCAGCGCTTGCAAATGACGGAACATACAGGAGAGCTACATGTATAGTAAAAATATATGACTCATCGGGTGCAGTTGCGGCTGATGAGGCTAACCGTGACGTCAGGGTGTTTGATACGGAGTCAAGCAGAATGATGACTGATATGTTAAAAAGTGTTATGGAGCCGGGAGGAACGGGAGCCGGAGGCAATGTGCCGAATTGCATCGTGGCGGGAAAAACCGGTACAACCAATTCCGTAAAGGATTTGTGGTTTTGCGGTTACAGCAGATATTATACAACGACTGTCTGGATGGGATATGATTACCCGAAAGAAATGTCAGGCGGAAATGTAGCTATGTCTATTTTTAAAGAGTTTATGACACATATGCACGAGGGATTAAAGGAAGTAGATTTTCCTAAATATTCAGGCGCAACAGGAACACAAAAAGAAACAGATGAGCAGTTACAGGAAAGTACAGAAATGCAGTCTGAAGAGATGACATCAGAGACAAATTCTCAAAACGCGTATACAGATGAATATATGCAGCAAGAAAATTCAGATACACAGAATACCTCTTCAGGTCAAGAGATTGAAACAACACAAAATCCTCAGATAGATCAGGATGCAACTACAGTTACGGACCCTGATGCATCAATTGATGTAGATAACGGATAAAAAAGCACCCGTATGGGTGCTTTTTTATTCGTATGAAAACTACTGTGTTATTTTTACTTGCTGTAATGCTCGGCATTGTAGTTTTTAACACGATTCTGTATTCTCTCAACAGGGTTTAACAGACTGCTGATAGAAGAATCATGGTTTAAAGTATCGATAAGTAATGCTATATATTTACTCATATCAACATTGATGTACCAAGGCTTTGAAAGAAGCTCTGCTGGCTGATATACAAGGTTTGTTGTAAGAACCTTATCTATGATTCCCTTTTCATATGCTTCATCAAATTTTTTGAATCCGTTAGTGAAAAGACCGAACGTAGTTGCACAGAAAACTCTGTTTGCTTTACGTCTCTTTAATTCGGCAGCTACATCAATCATACTCTCGCCTGAAGAAATCATATCGTCGATTATTACGACGTCCTTTCCTTCTACGTTAGAACCGAGGAATTCATGAGCAACAATAGGATTGCGTCCGTTAACAATTCTTGTATAATCACGTCTTTTATAAAACATACCCATGTCAAGACCAAGTACGTTTGCAAAATAAACAGCTCGTCCCATACCGCCTTCATCAGGGCTTATTACCATCATGTGATCGCTGTCAATATGAAGATTGTCAACACCGAGTAAAAGATATTTGATAAACTGGTATGTGCATGAAACAGATTCAAATCCTTTAAGTGGAATCGCATTCTGTACTCTTGGATCATGTGCATCAAAAGTTATGATATTTTCAACACCCATATCTGTGAGTTCCTTTAATGCAAGTGCACAGTCCAGAGATTCTCGTCCTGAACGCTTGTGCTGTCTGCTTTCATAGAGGAATGGCATAATTACGGTAATTCTTCTTGCCTTTCCGCCGGCAGCAGCGATAACCCTCTTCAAATCAGCATAGTGATCGTCAGGGGACATATGATTTTTGTAACCGCAAAGAGAATACTCAAGGCTGTAGTTACAAACATCTACCATAATATATAAGTCAGTTCCACGAACTGAATCGGTAAGAACACCTTTGCCTTCACCTGAGCCAAATCTTGGTGTGTTGGCGCTGAGAATATAAGAATCTCTTTTATAACCGTTAAAAGCAAGAGTGGCTTCATCTTCGTGGTCGCGTTGTTCTCTCCAGTCAACAAGGTATTTATTTACCTTATCTCCTAATTCAGTGCAGCTTGACAAAGGGATAATTCCCAAAGTTCCATATGGAATGGTTGCTGTGTGTCGTTCGTCTCGTGGCATAGTATTAAATCCTCCAAAAGTTTAATTTTACACATATTAAAATATAATGACTATCAAACAATAAGTCAAGTCTGAGTTCGTTTAAGAATACGTATATCAGCGCCAAAAAGCTTAAGAATTTTATAGCAGCTTGTGATTCTTGAAAAAACTCTTTCTGAATATGTATCACGTATTTCTGATAAAGAAAGGTTGGTTGAGATTAAAACACTTTTTTTTCTGAGCATACGTTCATTGATACAGTAGAACAGTTTTGAGTTGGTATAAGCATTCCCAACTTCAGTACCTAAATCATCTATGATTAAAAGGTCACAGTCAAGAATGTAATCATATCCTGCTTCCTTATTGTTTTTATTGCCGAAATCCTGTTCTTCAAACTTTTTGAACAGTTCAATGGCAGTAAGATAAATTACACTGTGGGCAGAGTCAAGCAGTTCTTTTGCGATACAGTTTGACAAAAACGTTTTCCCTACGCCTGTATCACCGAAAAGCAGCAGATTACTGAATTCTTTGTCAAAATTATCTGCAAAAGAATGGCATATGGAAACGACCTGCTGCATATTATTGTATGGTGTGAGTCCGTTAGCAGGGTTTGGTATAGTATTATCGTACCATTTATATGAAAAGTTATCAAAATTTTCATTTGCGGTAATATTCTTTAGGTTAGAATCATGATATACCAGCTCGATAGCTTTTTTATTAAAACAGCTGCATCTTTGCTGATTTATGTAGCCGGTGTCTTTGCACTTCGGGCAGGTATATATATTATCAAGATAATCATCAGGTTTACCAATTGAACGCAGACATTCTTTTTTACGGTTATTAAGAACTTCAAGCTTTTGACGATAATCGGCAGCGTTACCACTTATCAGTGAAGAGGCGGCATTCATTGAGACAGATATTATCTCGTCTTCTATATTTTTATATTCCGGACAGGTTGAAATAACCTCCTCGTACCGATTGTTTTGAATGTGTCGGTTGTCAGTCCTGATTGTGTCATACATTCTCATAATTGCATCATATTGCAGATTTGTTAGTGGCATAATGCTTCCTTTCATATCTAAATATAAGTGAAAGATTATTGATTAACCATTGTTGCTGATAAGCGCTTTTTCAAGACTTTCTATATCAGTGTCGCGCTGGTGGAAATTGTTAAAACGGTTGCTGCTTCCGGTATTTGCAGAAGAAACGGTACGCTTGCTGAAGCGTTTTTGCTGGGAAGCCTCAAATTGCGCATCCATGCGCTTTATATCTTCAGAAGTTTTCACGCTTGCCTCCTGCCATTTTTTTAATATGGAATCTGCATATTCAAAGCTTGGCTGATGAGTTGCACGCAGCGTTCTGTTACAGGCTTCTATTATAATATCGCTTCCGAATCCGAATTCGTTAGTCCATCTGCTTATAAAATCAAGCTCTGATTTGCCGGCAGCTCTTCCTGTTATTCCAAATGCAGAAAGAACTGAATATGTAGTATCTTTGTGAGTTGCGGCTGATTCTTTGGCATCGTTTACGGATTTTATACCCTCGTCTGCCCATGATAGTGCAACCTTTTCAATATAATGTATATTTTTCTTGCCTTTTGATACACAGTACTCTACAAGGTATTCAATCAAATCAGTAGGAAATTTAAGTGTATCATAAAGGTAGGCCATAGTGGATAATTCGGAAGAGTTAAGCTCTCCTCCAAGGTATTCACCTATGGCATATATCAGCATTTGAAAATCTTCGTGAGAAGACAGCTTTTTAATTTGTGATGGACTATAAGCTGTCCCTGTTGTATTTGCTGCATCAACAGCCCTTTTAGAAATGTGTTCCGAATTCGTTGGACCATCGGCTTTAATGACTGCAGATGGGGTAATTAAAGGGGACGCTTTTGACGTATTTTCGGACGGAACGGAGAGCGGTGTAATATTTTCTGCAAAAGACAGGTCGCAGAAAGTTATTCCGTTAAAATCCGTTCCGTCATTGTTAAATGTCAGGATAATAGCTCCAACCTTGTCCCAGTAACGGAGCGCACGCATGATATCTGCCTCGGTCTGGTTAAAGAAATCAGCGAGTGCAGATACTGAAATGGTTTTGTGGTTATCAGAAACACAGCGCAAGAGATAAAGGTATACTTTTACAAATTCACCGTTTGCCAAAGGCATATATTTATCAATAAATTCATTGGATAACTCAGTCGAATGCTTAGGAGTTTCCAAATTTAATGAGAGTCTGTTCATGGATAAAAACCGTCCTTCTTTAAAGTAGTGACATTATAACACGACTTAAATTAATTGCAAATAGGGTTAAGTTTTGTGGACGATTTTGTGGATAATGTGGATAATGTGGATAAATGTATATTATATATGAAAAATGTGTGAAATAATTGAAAAAATTAGTAATGTCTTTTTAACAAGAAATCCACATAAAAAACTTCATAAAGACAGCTTTTTATGTGGATAATGTGGATAACTTTGTGGGAAAGTATGAATTATTTGTAGAATTTAAGCATTTACAAGGGCTTCGCCAACTTTATAAATGTCTCCTGCCCCCATAGTTATTAACAAATCACCGTTGACACAATTTTCTGATAAAAATTTTTCGACATCTTCGAATGATTTTAAATATATGCAGTTTTTCCCCTGAAAAAGTATCTCGTCACGGAGATTGGCAGAACTTATTCCAAGAGTATCCGTTTCTCTTGCCGCATATATATCTGTAAGAATTATGGTGTCGGCAATGCTTAAAGATTTAGCAAAATCTTTTAGAAGTGCTTTAGTTCTTGAATATGTGTGAGGCTGAAATACGCACCATATACGATTGTGTGGATAATGGAGCGCAGAATTTAAAGTGGCAGTTATCTCATCAGGGTGATGAGCATAGTCATCGATTACAGTAACGCCATTAAATGTTCCCTTCTTTTGAAAACGACGTTCAGTTCCCGAAAAATTGGAAAGTCCCTGTGAAATTATTTCAATAGGAAGTCCAAGCTTAAAGCCTAAAGCGGCGGCAGCAAGGGAATTATATACATTGTGGACGCCCGGAACATTAAGATGAATGTGGGCAGTGTTCTTTTTATCTATAATAAGGTCATAGGAGCAGCAGCCAAAGTTGTCAAAGACTATATTTGCAGCACTGTACATGCTTTTTTCAGGGTCTGAACCTACAGTTATGACTTCACAGTCAGTATCCTTATAAAAATACTCATAATTTTCGATATCTGAGTTGATTATTAAGGTTCCGTTGCAAGGCAGCTTTTCAGTAAAAAGCTTAAATGAATGTCGTATGTCATCAAGATCTTTAAAGAAATCGAGATGGTCAGCCTTTACATTTAAAATAATGCCTATTGTAGGGAAAAATGATAAAAAGCTGTTGGTATATTCGCATGCTTCCGTAACAAAAATATCAGAGTTTCCTATTCTTATATTGCCGCCTATGCTGTCAAGAATACCCCCGACTGAAATGGTCGGGTCACATTCGCCGGCAAGGAGAATTTCTGTAATCATTGAAGTTGTTGTTGTTTTTCCGTGTGTTCCGGCAACGTTGATTGAAACAGGAAAATTGTGCATAATCTGTCCGAGAAGTTCTGCGCGTGTCATAGTCGGGATTCCGGCGTCATTTGCAGCCTTAAGTTCAGGATTAGATTCTGAAATCGCGGCTGTATATACTACAAGGTCGATATCGTTAGTGATATTTGAGGCTTCCTGGCTGTAAAAAATCTTGCAGCCTGCATTTGCAAGATCATCTGTTAAATCAGACTCTTTGCTGTCAGAACCGGAAATATTGAAATTCTTATTTTTCAGAATATGCGCAAGACCACTCATGCTGATGCCGCCGATTCCTATAAAATGTATGTGAATTGGCTTATTAAAGTTTATTTGATACATAGCTTTATGCCTTTCTTAGTTTACTTAAATTTTAAATATCAAATATATTATAAACGTATTGATAAAAAATTCAAACCTTTTTATACAAAGATTACAGACATTGTTTTGCAATTTTCACTATCATAATCATCTGTAATATGTGCAGATTTAGTTAGAAAATTTTGTGTAGATATAATAATTGTATTTGAATTGTGCGCAAATAATGATAAATTGTTGTTAAAATGTGCTGAATAATACAAAAAAATAAAAAATTCTTTTTACTTAATAAAATGAATATGTTATAATTGTAACAACATAAATTAGTCAATATTAAACATCAGAGGTGAGAGCATGATTAAAAAAGAAATGATTGCGATGCTGCTGGCTGGCGGCCAAGGAAGCAGGCTTGGCGTTTTGACATCAAAGGTTGCAAAACCCGCAGTAGCATTTGGTGGGAAGTATCGTATTATTGATTTTCCATTAAGTAACTGTATTAATTCAGGAATTGATACGGTCGGTGTTCTGACACAGTATCAGCCGCTTAGACTTAATACTCATATTGGTATAGGAATCCCATGGGATTTGGACCGCAATGTGGGAGGTGTTACAGTTCTTCCTCCATATGAAAAGAGTACAAGCAGTGAGTGGTATACAGGCACTGCAAATGCCATTTATCAGAATCTTGAGTATATGGAGCAGTATAATCCTGAGTATGTGCTGATTTTGTCAGGAGACCATATATATAAGATGGATTATAAGATTATGTTGGATTATCATAAGGCAAATAACGCTGATATAACAATAGCTTCTATGCCGGTTCCGATTGAGGAGGCAAGCCGTTTTGGTATAGTTATAACAGATGATGATAACAGGATAACGGAATTTGAGGAAAAGCCTGCTAATCCAAGAAGCAACCTTGCTTCTATGGGAATTTATATATTCAGTTGGAAAGTTTTAAAGGAAGCGCTTATCAAACTGAAAGACCAGAATGAATGTGATTTTGGAAAACATGTCATTCCATATTGCTTCGAGAACAATAAGAGATTGTTTGCATATGAATATAACGGTTACTGGAAAGATGTCGGTACATTAAGCTCATACTGGGAAGCTAATATGGAGCTTATTGATATTATTCCGGTGTTTAATCTTTATGAGGAATTCTGGAAGATTTATACAAGAACAGATGCTATACCTCCGCAGTATATTGCTGAAGATGCTTATATAGAAAAGAGTATTATAGGCGATGGTACGGAAGTGTATGGTAAGGTTTATAATTCGGTAATCGGTTCAGGCATTATTATTGAGGAAGGTGCTGTAGTAAGAGATTCAATAATTATGCAGGACAGTGTCATAGGAAAGAATACGATTGTAGATAAAGCAATTATTGCGGAGGAAGTTAAGATAGGTGATAATGTCCAGTTAGGCGTCGGAGAGGAGAAGGAAAATGTCTTAAAGCCTAATATTTATAATTCGGGGCTTGTAACCATTGGGGAATGTTCGGTTATTCCATCGGGTGTAAAGGTTGGCAAAAATACCGCTATATCCGGAGAGACGACGGTAAATGACTATCCAGGCGGCACGCTCGAAAGCGGCGGCGTAATAATTAAGGCAGGTGACAACGTATGAAAGCAATAGGAATTATTTTAGCCGGCGGTAACAATAAGATGATGAAGGAGTTGTCTAATAAACGTGCCATAGCGGCTATGCCGGTAGCGGGAAGTTACCGAAGTATCGATTTTTCACTTAGTAATATGTCTAACTCTCATATTCAGAAGGTGGCGGTTATTACACAATATAATGCGCGTTCACTTAATGAGCATTTAAGTTCATCAAAGTGGTGGGATTTCGGAAGAAAGCAGGGAGGATTGTTTGTATTTACGCCTACAATTACAGCAGACAGCAGTTATTGGTATAGAGGAACAGCAGATTCACTGTATCAGAATCTTGATTTCTTAAAATCAAGCCATGAACCATATGTAGTGATTGCATCGGGGGATGGTATATATAAGCTTGATTATAATAAGGTGCTTCAGTACCATATTGAAAAGAAAGCTGATATAACGATGGTTGTGAAGAAGCTTGACGACAGGCAGGAAATTAACAGGTTTGGTCTTGTTACAATGACTGATGAGGGAAGAATTACAGAAATTGATGAAAAACCGTTGGAGACAAATCTTAATACGGTTTCTACCGGAGTTTATATAATAAGAAGAAGACTTCTGATAGAACTCATTGAGAAAGCTAACGAAGAGGATCGTCATGACTTTGTGAGAGATATTCTTGTGCGTTATAAGAACATTAAAAAGATTTACGGGTACAAGCTTGAAACATACTGGAGCAATATTTCTACAGTTAATTCATATTTTAAGACAAATATGGATTTCTTGAAAAGAGATGTAAGAGATTATTTCTTTAAGCAGTATCCTGATATATATACTAAGGTTGATGATTTGCCTCCTGCAAAGTATAACTATGGTTCAAATGTACATAACAGCCTCGTGTCAAGCGGTTGTATAATAAATGGTACTGTAGAAAATTCAGTGCTTTTTAAGAAAATATATATAGGAAACAACAGTGTTGTTAAAAACTGTATTATTCTTAATGATGCTTATATTGGGGATAATTCTTATGTGGAGAATTGTATTATCGAGAGTGGAAGTACAATAAAGGCCAATTCAAAATATATAGGAGAAAACGGGCCGAAGATCGTGGAAGAAAATAATCCGATGTATTATTAAGATACCACAAATTACGGAACAATCTGTCTGGTATCTTTTAAACAGAGTTAAAAGGCAATGAACCGGCAATTAAAATACAATTAAAATGTTTGGCTGCAGGGACATGCAGCAGAAGGGGTGTTTATGAATATTACAGATGTACGCGTGAGAAAAATTGCAAAAGAGGGGAAGATGAAAGCTGTAGTTTCAATTACTATTGATGATGAATTTGTTGTTCATGATATTAAAGTGATTGAGGGTGAAAAAGGATTGTTTATTGCAATGCCGAGCAGAAGGTCAACGGATGGAGAATACAGGGATGTAGCTCATCCTATAAATACCGCAACGAGAGATTTGATTCAAAGACTTGTGCTTGAGGCGTATGAGAATGCTGCAGATGCAGTAGAGGAAGAATAGGTGTAGTAGAATAAAATATATCATGTAGTGTTTGTGAAAAAAGGGGCTGTCGCTTTAACGATTGAAAATCGTTAAGGTACCAGCCTCTTTT
>USBB01000013.1 GCA_900552795.1 uncultured Eubacterium sp. | reverse complement strand
AGCTTACGCTCCACTTTTATGCTCATTTTGGGGCGTGTCCCAAGGTCATTCCCCCCACTATTGTGCAAGCACAAGTGGGTTCAGACCTTTTGACACTGTAATCATAATAAGTAATATATTTTGATATGAACGGAGAGAAAGTAAATGGATTTGTTTGAAAATTTGATATCAGATTGCAGGGATGCTGATATGATTCTTATAGGATTGGGCTCACAGGTTAATAAAGAAAGTTTTAAAAAAGAAGATGATTTGAATAGTATATTAAAAATTTTTAATCAATTTCTTGATAAAAAAAATTACTTTATTGTTACATCGCATAAGCAGAATATATTTGCTGATTCTGATTTTAACAGCAGAAGAATAGCCAATCCTTTAATGATGGAAGAAAATAGAGAAATTGAAGAAAAACAGTGGGATTTGTATAATAAATGGCTTTCGGGCACACTCAATAAAAAGCTTGTCATTATTGAATTGGGTGAGGGTTTTAATATGCCTAATTTATTCAGATGGCCGTTTGAAAAGGTTAATTTTATAAATTTGAAGTCAAAATTATACAGGGTTCATGATACATTTTATCAGTTGCCTGAAAATATTGCTGACAGAGGAGTGTCCATCCAGAAAAATGCTAATGTTTTTTTACATGAGCTGAAGAAATATATTTGCAATAAATAATTATAAATATCCATACAAACTATAATATGTATAATATTGTGAAATTATTTTTGTTGTGCTACAATTATTAATATTAGTAATTATTTTACGAATGGAGATTGTTATGCCTGGTTTAAATGAAGAAAACTATCTTGACAATTTATTAAATTCAGTTGGGGAAAATTTAAATAATAATAATGTACAGAATGAAGAGAGTGTGAGTCAACCGATAGATTTGACAGAGAAATCTGAAATGTCAGAAGATGATTTGCATAAGCTTGCAGATTTGGATTTAGACAACTTATTATCTGATATAAGCGAAAATTCAGTTGATGTGGAGACGCTTTTTAACAGTGATAATACTGTACAGGGGAAGAATTTTGATTTATCAGATATAGATATTAAAGCTGAAGGTAAAGATGAATACAAATCCGATACAGAGGCTGATATGCTTGATTTTGATGTAAATACTAATGGCAGCCTTGATAATATTAACAGCAGTGATACAGATAATACTGATGAAGATAATGTTGGTGATGTGAACATAATTTTAGAGGATAATTCACATAAGAAGAATAAAAAGAAAAAGGATAAGAAAGAAAAAAAGGGACTTTTAAAGGCTATTAAAAGTGTATTTTTTGAAAAAATTGATGAAAATGATGTACCAATCAGTGAAGAAATGATTAAAGAAGTTTCAAAATCAGATGAGGAGGAAAATCTTCCTGATTTTAACAAAATTGAGCATGAAGACCATGAGCTTGATGAAAATGAGCAGCTTCTTAGAGAGATGTACGGAGAGAATAGCAAGCAGCAGGAAAACGCGATTGCACCTCCTGAAAAAGGGATTTTTGCAAAGATAAAGTATCGTATTGAGCAGTTTAGAAAAAAAAGCCAGGAGGAGGATATTCTTGAACAGGAGGCAGAGGATAAAGAGTTTGAAGAATATCAGAAGGCAAAACAGGAAAAGAAAGAAGTTTTAAGGCAAAAGAAAGAGGAAGCAAAAGAAAAGAAAGTACAAAAAAAGGAACAAAAACCTAAGAAAGAAAAGCCGGTCAGAACTAAAAAAGAAAAGAAGCCAAAGCCAGCACCAAAGCCGGGTGATATTTTGAAGATAAAGCCAAGGTCTGTAATTTGTTTTGTGCTTTTTGTATCTGGAGTCGTTATACTTATTTTAATGCTTAATAACACGATAAATTATAATAATTCATCTAATGCAGCAAAGGCGTGTATTGAGAGCGGTAATTACAGCAAGGCATATGACATGCTTGCAGGAATGAAGTTAAATGAAAATGATAAGAATTTGTATGAGCAGACAGTACATATTATGTATGTGGAAAGGCAATATGAGTCATATCAGAACTACAGGAATATGAATATGCCTACAGAGGCAATTAACGCCTTAATAAAAGGAATTGAGCGATATAATACATATGTTTCTAAGGGTGAGGAATTAGGAGTTAAGAAGTATATGGATGAATGCAGGGACAGAATATATAAGGCACTTGAAGGGGATTATAAGATAACGAAAGCCAAGGCTGATGAGCTTGTTAGAATGTACGATACGCAATTTGTACAATATTATAAAACAATTGAGGAATATGGAAAGGTAAAGCAATGATAACAATTATAGACTATGATGCAGGAAATCTTAAAAGTGTTGAGAAAGCGTTGGCATATCTTAATCAGGATGTTATAGTTTCAAGAAATCCTGAGGAAATTCTTAATGCTGATAAAGTGATTTTGCCGGGAGTCGGATCATTTGGAGATGCCATGAACAATCTTCACAAATTTGGACTTGTTGATACGATTAAGAAAGCAGCGGAAAGCGGTAAGCCATTTTTGGGGATTTGTCTGGGATTACAGCTTTTATTTGACAGCAGTGAAGAGACACCGGGAGTTGAAGGACTTTCTGTTTTACCTGGGAAAATACTTAAGATACCTGCAAAGGACGGAATAAAAATACCACATATGGGCTGGAATTCGCTTGATATTAATCCGTCGTCAAAGCTGTTTAAGGGAATACCCGATAAGTCATATGTATATTTTGTACATTCATATTATCTTGAGGCAGAAGATGAAAATATTGTAGCTGCGACTACAGACTATTCAGCACATATACATGCAGCTGTCGAAAAAGGGAATATATTTGCATGCCAGTTCCATCCGGAAAAGAGCAGCGATATAGGTCTTAAGATTCTTGAGAATTTTGCTGCTATATAGATTGGAGAAATTATGTTTACTAAAAGAATTATTCCTTGTCTGGACTGTAAAAACGGACGTGTTGTAAAGGGAACAAATTTTGTTAATTTAAAGGACGCAGGCGACCCTGTAGAGGTAGCGTCCATGTATGATAAATCAGGAGCCGATGAACTTGTATTTCTTGATATAACTGCGTCAAGCGATGGTAGAAATACTACAATAGATTTAGTAAGAAAAGTGGCGGAGAGAGTTTTTATACCATTTACTGTCGGCGGAGGGATAAGAACAGTTGAGGATTTTAAAGTGTTGTTAAGAGAGGGAGCTGATAAGATATCGGTTAATTCAGCGGCAATAATGAATCCTACATTGATAAGTGAGGCTGCAGACAAATTCGGTAGTCAGTGTGTAGTAGTTGCCATTGACGCAAAGCGGGCTGAAAATGGAAGCGGCTGGAGTATATATAAAAATGGCGGACGCGTTGATATGCACATGGATGCAGTTGAATGGGCCATGAAAGCTGAAAAGCTCGGATGCGGCGAGATATTACTCACAAGTATGGACTGCGACGGAACAAAGGCCGGATATGATATCGAACTTACAAGAACTATTGCTGAAAATGTATCAATTCCTGTTATAGCATCGGGCGGTGCCGGTAATATGGAGCATTTTTATGATGCGTTTACAGAAGGAAAAGCTGATGCAGCACTTGCAGCGTCGTTATTTCATTATAAGGAAATGCAGATAATGGATTTAAAGAAATATCTGTCAGAGAGAGAAATAGCAGTGCGCATGATATAGCTTAGTATATTATATAAGAGGGAAGTGTGAAAAAATCATGTCGATGATAACAAATGACTGGCTTGATAAGATACAGTGTGAATTCAGTAAGCCATATTACAGGGATTTATATAATTTTGTAAAGGATGAATACAGCAGGACGGTGGTATATCCTCCGGCAGAGGATATATTTAACGCATTTCATTTTACACCTCTTAGTAAGGTTAAGGTGCTGATATTGGGACAGGACCCGTATCACAATGTTAATCAGGCACATGGACTAAGCTTTTCTGTACTGCCTGAACAAAAAGAGATTCCTCCGTCATTGCAGAATATTTATAAAGAACTGCATGATGATTTAGGCTGTTATATACCGGATAACGGTTATTTAAAAAAATGGGCAGATCAGGGAGTACTTCTGCTAAACACAGTTCTTACGGTTCGCGCTCATCAGGCTAATTCACATCAGGGTAAAGGCTGGGAGCAGTTTACAGATGCGATTATTGAGGCTGTAAATGCAAAGGATACGCCTGTTGTATATCTTTTGTGGGGCAAGCCTGCACAATCAAAGATAAAGATGTTAAATAATCCCAAGCATTTAATACTTACAGCACCTCATCCAAGTCCGCTGTCAGCTTACAGAGGCTTTTTTGGGTGCAGACATTTCAGTAAGACAAATGAATTTCTTGAAAATAATGGCCTTGAGCCGATAGACTGGCAGATAGAAAATTTAAATAAATAAAAAATCAACAAAAAATAACACTAACTATACAAGTATTACAAATCTGTATAGTTAGTGTTATTTTTTGTGATAGGAAATTATAACTTTGCGAACCACTCGCACGCTTAAGATTACGCAATCTTTTTATATAGGAAAGAAATTGAGTAGCGGCAAATTAAAGCTGCAAGTTATTTATTCTTCATCTTCTTTAAGTTCAGAAACAACAGCGCCAACTGATGAAACTATGACTACTGTTGCAATAATAGCAACTGCAACTGCAACTATGGGACCTACAAATAATAAAAACATTATATGCACCTGCTTTCTTTTTATTTATACTAAATTCGTTATTTTTATTAAAAATAGTCTGAATTCAAAACATAAATATAGTATAGTCTTAAATATGGTTTTTATCAAGCCTTTAAAGCATATTTAATATTGTTTTAATTTAGTTTTTATCTAAATTTTTGTTTGCTGTAGAAAGCATAAGTTTAATACGGTTGAGCTGGTTTACTTCTGAAGCTCCCGGATCATAATCAACTGCAATAATGTTTGATTCAGGGAATGCAGCACGAAGCTCTTTTATAACCCCTTTTCCTACAATGTGGTTAGGAAGGCATGCAAATGGCTGACAGCATACGATATTTGATGCACCATTGTGAATGAGTTCAATCATTTCACCTGTAAGAAGCCATCCCTCACCTGTCTGGTTACCTAAAGAAACGAGGTCTTTAGCAAGTGCAGCAGTTTCCTTTATTGTTGAAGGCGGTGTAAAACGTTTGCTCTTTTTTAAGGCTTTCTTTGCGCCGCTTCTGAACCATTCAAGCAAATGTATTAAAGAATTGCTTAAAAATGCCGATTTTTTAGAGGCGCCGAGATAGTCGCGCTTAAAATTAGAATTTTCGGCACAGTATAATAGGAAGCCCATCAAATCAGGCATAACAGCTTCAGCACCTTCGGATTCAAGTAAATCTACAAGGTAATTATTTGCAGCCGGGAGGAATTTAACAAGTATTTCTCCGACAATACCAACTCTTGGCTTTTTGACATCTAAAAGCTCAATCTCATCGAAATCCTTTACTATTGCACGAATATTTTTATTGAATTTGTGCATTGAGACATGTTTCTTTGTCAAATCTTCAATTAAAACTTTTTTCCATTTTTCATGCAATGCATTTACAGAGCCAGGAACCTTTTCATAAGGGCGTGTCTTATATACAACATTCATAAATACGTCACCATAAACGACAGCCTGCATGGCTTTCTTTAACATGGTAAGAGAGTACTTAAAGCCTGAATTTGTTTCAAGTCCTTGTGCACTGAGTGAAATGACAGGAATATGAGATAATCCCGCTTTAGTGAGTGCTCTTCGTATAAATCCTATATAATTTGAGGCACGGCATCCGCCTCCTGTCTGAGTTATTACGATTGCGGTCTTATCAAGGTCATATTTTCCTGATAGTACTGCACTCATAATCTGGCCTACAACCATAAGAGAAGGGTAGCAGGCATCGTTATTTACATACTTAAGTCCGACATCAACTGATGATTTATTGTCATTGTCAAGGACAACGAAATTGTATCCGCATGAATTTAATGCAGGCTCCAGCAAATCGAAATGTATCGGAGACATCTGAGGGCAGAGAATAGTATAATTTTTTCTCATTTCCTCTGTAAATTCAACTCTTTCAAATGCAGCACTCTCGATTTTTCTCTGATAATGATTTTTATCTCGTACCTTTAATGCGGCAATAAGTGAACGTATACGGATTCTTGCAGCACCTAAATTATTTACCTCATCAATTTTTAATACAGTATAGATTTTTCCTGCTTTTACAAGTATATCATTTACTGCATCAGTAGTTACGGCATCAAGACCGCATCCAAATGAGTTAAGCTGAATCAGGTCAAGATTTTCCTTTGTTTTTACAAAGCTGGCAGCTGCATAAAGACGAGAGTGGTACATCCACTGATCCATAACTATCAGCGGCCTGTCAACCTTACCGAGATGAGATACACTGTCCTCAGTAAGTACTGCGATACCGTATGAGTTTATAAGCTCAGGGATACCATGATTGATTTCAGGGTCAACATGATAAGGACGTCCGGCAAGAACGATACCGCGTTTACCCTCTTTTTCGAGAAGTTCGATAACTTCTTCACCTTTCTTTCGCATATCCTTACGTGACTGCATCATTTCTTCCCATGCTTCATGTACTGCATTTTTAACTTCGTCAGCAGGTATATCCTTAAATTCTTCGCAGAGACGCTTGTTAAGAATGTCTTCGTTTTCAAATGAGAGGAAAGGATTTCTGAAATCAATATTTTCTGTTTTTAATTCCTCAACGTTATTTTTTATATTTTCTGCGTAAGAAGTTACGATAGGACAGTTGTAGTGATTGTTTGTCTTATCAATTTCTTTGTGCTCATATGGAATACATGGGTAGAATATAAATTTAATTCCCTGATGTATAAGCCATGAAATGTGACCATGAGCAAGCTTAGCAGGATAACATTCTGATTCTGAAGGTATTGATTCAATACCAAGCTCATAAATTTTACGGTTAGACAGAGGTGAAAGTACAACCTGATAGCCTAATTTTGTAAAGAAAGTATGCCAGAATGGATAATTTTCATACATATTAAGGACTCTTGGTATTCCGACAACACCACGTGTAGCCTGGTCAGGAGAAAGAGCTTCATAATCAAATAAGCGGTGAAGCTTGTAATCAAAAAGGTTAGGAAGCTTCTTTGCACTCTTTTCCTTGCCAAGTCCGCGCTCACATCTGTTTCCTGTAATAAACTGTCTGCCGCCTGAGAATTTGTTGATTGTGAGGTGACAGTTGTTAGTACAGCCCTTGCAGCGAGTCATGGAAGTTTCGTATTTAAGTTCTTTAATCTGCTCTATGCTAAGCATTGTTGATTCAGAAATACCATCGTAGCGTTCTCTCGCGATAAGTGCTGCACCGAAAGCACCCATAACACCTGCAATATCGGGACGTATTGCTTTTACACCTGTAACTTTCTCAAAGCTTCTTAAAACAGCGTCATTGTAAAAAGTACCGCCCTGTACAACGATGTGTTTGCCTAAATCGCCAGGATCAGCAATTTTTATAACCTTATACAAGGCATTTTTGATTACTGAGTATGCAAGTCCGGCAGAAATATCGGAAACAGATGCGCCTTCTTTCTGGGCCTGTTTAACTTTTGAATTCATAAATACAGTACAGCGTGTACCGAGGTCAATCGGATGTTCTGCAAAAAGGGCTTCTTTTGCAAAGTCCTGAACAGAAAAGTTGAGTGATTTTGCAAATGTTTCTATGAAAGAACCGCACCCTGAAGAACAGGCTTCATTGAGCATAACTGAATCAACTGTCTGGTTTTTGATTTTTATGCACTTCATATCCTGGCCGCCGATATCAATGATACAGTCAACTTCAGGGTCAAAGAAAGCAGCAGCATAGAAGTGTGAAACAGTTTCGACTTCACCGTCATCAAGCATAAGGGCAGCTTTTATCAAAGCTTCACCATAGCCTGTAGAGCATGAGTTTACAATTTTTGCTCCGGCAGGAAGCTTTTCATAAATTTCTTTAATTGCGCGTATTGTCGTTGCAATGAGCGAGCCATTATTATTGCTGTAAAATGAGTAAAGAAGTTTCCCATCCTCATCTATAAGAGCAATTTTTGTGGTTGTTGAGCCGGCATCAATTCCGAGATAGCAGTTGCCTGTGTATGATGATATGTCACCGGTTCCTACCTTTGCCATACTGTGTCTTTTTGAAAATTTGTCGTATGCTTTCTGATTTTCAAAGAGCGGTTCCATACGTTCAACTTCAAATTCAAGCTTTATTTTTCCTTTTAATTTTGATATAAGGTCAGCAACATGTATGCAGACATCTTCTTTATAATTGAGAGCCGAGCCTATAGCAGCAAAAAGATGCGAATTTTCAGGCGCAATTATCTGATTTGGTTTTAAGCTTAAAGTACGTACAAAGCTATTTTTTAATTCAGATAAAAAGTGTAGAGGTCCGCCAAGAAAAGCGACGTTTCCGCGAATCGGTTTACCGCAGGCAAGTCCACTTATTGTCTGATTTACGACAGCCTGAAAAATAGAAGCCGATAAGTCCTCTTTTGTTGCTCCCTCATTTATTAAAGGCTGTATATCTGATTTTGCAAACACGCCGCAGCGTGCAGCAATAGGATATATAGATTTATAATTTTTTGCATATTCATTAAGTCCGGTAGCATCAGTCTGGAGAAGTGTCGCCATCTGGTCAATAAAAGAGCCTGTTCCGCCTGCACAGATACCGTTCATTCTCTGGTCAATACCATTTGTGAAATATATAATTTTTGCATCTTCACCACCAAGTTCAATGGCAACGTCACATTGAGGCGCTTCAGCCGAAAGGGCAGCAGAGACAGCCACAACTTCCTGAGTGAAAGGAATTTCAAGATATTTTGCCAAAGTAAGACCGCCTGAACCTGTTATTACAGGATTTACATCGAAATCTCCAAGAACTCCTACGGCCTTTTCCAAAAGTAACTGCAAGGTTTCCTGAATATTTGCAAAATGTCTTTCATAATCTGAAAAAATAAGATTTTTATCGTTGTCTAAGATAGCAACCTTTACTGTTGTGGAACCTATGTCAATTCCCAATTTATATGTATTCATAGAAAAACAGGCAAAAATGCCATCCTCCTTACTAAAATAAATATGCATATTTAAGATGTAGAAAAATGTCGAATTATGCAATCTGAAATATTATAGTATGAAATTTTAAAAAATTCAATAATTCCAATGTTTTTAATTTAATAATATAAAAAGGTAAGCTGCAATCTGTGTAATTAATGATTTTATTATTTTTTAATAATCTAAAAAGTGAGTTGCGTTGACAAAAGGTTGTTTAAAAATTATACTTTATTATAAAATTAACCGGGAAAGGGCTTGTTTAGATTATGAGATGGTTTGATAAGTTAGAACGTAAATTTGGAAAATATGCTATTCCAAATTTAATGTATTATATTATTATACTTTATATTGTGGGATTTGTCCTGGAAATATTTGCATCAGGAGTTTATGACTATTATTTTGCATTGAATGTCGAAAAGGTTCTTCAAGGACAGATATGGAGACTTGTGACATTTATTATGCAGCCGCCTTCAAACAGTCTGATTTTTATAATTTTTACTTTGTATTTTTATTATATGATTGGAAATGTACTTGAGAGGACATGGGGTTCTTTTAAATTTAACATGTACTTTTTCTCAGGAATGATTTTGCATGTTATAGCTGCTTTTATAATATATTTTCTGTTTGATATTAATTTCAGCATGAATACTTATTATATAAATCTTGCATTGTTTATGGCGTTTGCTTATGAATATGGTGATACGGAGGTTTTGCTTTTCTTTATAATACCGATAAAGATTAAGTGGCTTGCATGGTTTGATGCGGCTGTATTTGCGGTTACAATTATAGGCGGATATATGACACCATTTATGCCAAGATTTATATGGCAGGGACTTGCAAATTTAGGATTGCTTTCAACAAGTGTGTATAGCTGCTATGTATTGGCAACATGTGCACTCGTTTCGATGCTTAACTTTTTGTTCTTTGTGTTTTTTGCAAAGAGCAGCAGGGGAAGTTTTGGTTCAACCCAGACACAGCGTAATTACAGAAAGGCTGTAAAGACAGCAAAAAGAGCAGAAAAGAAAAGAATGCAGGAAGAGGCTGCTAGAGCACGTTATAATGCAGGAAATACAACACAAAGAGATAGAAATCAGGGATATGGCGCACCAAACAATTATGGCAGTGCAAATAATAATGCAAGAACTGGATTTTCGTCTGTTACGAAGCACAGATGTGCAGTGTGCGGAAGAACAGAACTTGATGGGGATAATCTTGTTTTCAGATATTGTTCAAAATGTGATGGCAATTATGAATACTGTCAGGATCATTTATATACACATATTCATGTTAAAAATAATTTAAATAACTCAAATGGTCAAAATACTTAAATAAATTAAGCTACAGAGTGGGTAAAAGTATTTGTTATTAGTTCTGGTTTATGATAATATAAAAACGTATGATTATGAAGCTGATTTTTGGAGGTAATAAATGAAAAAGACTAAAGTTATATGTACAATGGGGCCTAACACAAATGACAGAGAACTCATTAAGCAGCTTGCATTGAACGGTATGGATATTTGTAGATTTAACTTTTCACATGGCGATCACGAGGAACAGGCAGGAAGATTTGACTTGGTATCAAGCGTAAGAGAAGAATTAAATATTCCGCTTGCTACATTATTGGATACAAAGGGACCAGAGATAAGAACAGGACAGCTTAAGGATGACAAGAAAGTTTCTTTGAGTGAAGGTCAGAAATTTACACTTACAACAAGACAGGTTATTGGTGATGAAACTATAACTATGATAACATATGAAGGTCTTCCACAGGATATTTCAAAAGGAAATACAATTCTTATTGATGATGGTCTTATAGAGTTGAGAGTTGATCAGATAACAGATGGTACAGATATTGAATGTACAGTAATAAACGGCGGTGAGCTCGGTTCTAAGAAAGGTGTTAATGTACCTAATGTAAGCATCAGACTTCCGGGTATCACAGAGAAAGATAAGGATGATATTTTATTTGGTATTGAGAAAGGCTTTGATTTCATTGCAGCTTCATTTGTAAGAAATGCAGCATGTATTCAGGAAATCAAGGAGCTTATGTGGTCTCATGACGCTGATATTCCGGTAATTGCAAAGATTGAGAATGCAGAGGGTATAAAGAATCTTGATGAGATAATCCGCGTTGCGGACGGTATCATGGTTGCACGTGGAGATATGGGTGTTGAAATTCCTGCAGAACAGGTTCCTCATATCCAGAAGGAGATTATAAAGAAGTGTAATGCAGCCTATAAGCCTGTTATAACAGCAACACAGATGCTTGATTCCATGATTCGTAATCCGCGTCCTACAAGAGCTGAGGTTACAGATGTTGCTAATGCTATTTATGATGGTACAGACGTAGTTATGCTTTCAGGAGAGACTGCTAACGGTAAGTATCCTCTTGAAGCATTAAAGATGATGGTTAAGATAGCAGAGACTACAGAGAAAGATTTGACAGCAGCACATTATGATACATCAAAGCTTCACAGCAAGAGAAGTATATCAAGTGCAGTTTCAAATGCAGCAGTTCAGACAGCAAATAATCTTAATGCAAAAGCTATTGTTTGTCCTACAATATCAGGTTTTACTGCGAGACTTACTTCAAAGTTAAAGCCTAATGCAGAAATTATAGGATGTTCACCATATGATAATGTACTTAGAAAGATGCAGATTTACTGGGGCGTAAGACCTTTAAAGACCGCTGTTGAAAGTTCTACTGATAAGATCGTTGAGCATGCTATTGAGGTAACTGAAAATGCAGGATATCTCACAGATGGTGATATTGCAATAGTCTCAGCAGGTATTGCTACAAATTCTTCTCCTACATCAAAGAGAGGTCTTACAAATACAATGAGAGTAGTGACACTTTAATTGTTGTTTGATTAAGATATGAAGCGTATTTTTGTTAAGGTAAGTGTGTGGATTCCTGTAATTATTATGATTTTTCTTATACATTCATTTTCAAATCAGAATGGTGAGGAATCCGCTGGGTTAAGCACTAAGGTTGCATATATCGTTGTTGATATTGCTGATGAGATAGGAATTGTTGATGCTCAAGATCCGCAAATAAGGCAGATGTATGTTGATAATATACATTTTTATATAAGAAAAGCAGCCCATATGAGTGAGTATGCGTTTCTTGCTGTGCTGGTATATATTGCATTGTTTGTTGATGGTGTCAGATTTAAGCTGAATGGTATTCTGGCAGGAAGTTTTGTTTTTCTTGTTTCAGTAAGCGACGAGCTTCATCAGATGTATGTTCCCGGACGGTGCGGAACTTATAAGGATGTAATTATTGATATGTGCGGATGTATTGTTGCAATTATTATATGTTTTTGTATTGACAGACGACGCAAAAAATGTTATATCATAAGGCACAGGTTTAGTGCCTATAACGATTAGGGTGTTAAAACACCCCTAATTATGATTACACGGATTGTTACGTGCTTCGCACTCTCACAATCCTCCCCAATATTCGCATATCGTGAAGCTTGCGCTCCACTTTTATGCTCATTTTGGGGCGTGTCCCAAGGTCATTACCCCGCTATTGTGCAAGCACAAGTGGGCTCAAGACCTTTTGACATTGTAATCAAAAAATTAATATTTTAAAGCACAGATGGAAAGAAGTAATTTTTGTGAAATCCAACAGAAAGCAACCGGTTGATGAGAGGAGCATGGGAGGAAGCATTTATGAATACATTCCGGAGCAGCACTCCAAACAGATTAGCATGATTTTATTAATGCTTATCTAAGTAGGCGGTGACGGGTTGTACACGTTATAGTACAAGGGTATTATTATGTACTTGATGAGGTAGGCAGTGTGAGCTGCTTATAAATAAAGGTGGTAACACGAAGTGAGAGCTTTCGTCCTTTAAGGATGGAAGCTCTCACTTTTTTGATATAAGGAGGATTTTTTATGACACTTTATGATGAGTTAGTTGCAAGAGGTTTGATTGCACAGGTTACGGACGAGGAATTGATTAAGGACTTAATTAACAATGGTAAGGCTACATTTTACATCGGCTTTGATCCGACAGCGGACAGTCTTCATGTGGGACATTTCATGGCACTTTGTCTTATGAAGCGTCTTCAGATGGCAGGAAATAAGCCTGTTGCGCTTGTTGGCGGCGGTACTGCAATGATTGGTGATCCGTCAGGAAGAACTGACATGCGTCAGATGATGACAGTTGAGCAGATTAACCACAATGTTGAATGTTTCAAGAAGCAAATGGCAAAATTCATTGATTTTTCTGATGATAAGGCTATTTTGGTTAATAATGCTGACTGGCTTTTAAAGCTTAATTATGTTGAGCTTTTAAGAGAGGTTGGAGCATGTTTTTCTGTAAATAATATGTTAAGAGCCGAATGCTATAAGCAGAGAATGGAGAAAGGTTTAAGCTTCCTTGAGTTTAACTACATGATAATGCAGTCATATGATTTCTATATGTTATACCAGAAATACGGATGTAATCTCCAGTTTGGCGGAGATGACCAGTGGAGCAATATGCTCGGCGGAACTGAGCTTATAAGAAGAAAGCTCGGAAAAAATGCGTCAGCTATGACAATCACACTTCTTCTTAATTCAGAGGGTAAGAAGATGGGTAAGACACAGTCAGGTGCTGTATGGCTTGACCCTGAAAAGACTTCACCATATGATTTTTACCAGTACTGGAGAAATGTAGCAGATGCAGACGTTTTAAAATGTATACGAATGTTAACATTCCTGCCTATTGAAGAGATAGATGCAATGTCTGACTGGGAGGGGGCACAGCTTAACAAGGCAAAAGAAATTCTTGCTTATGAGCTTACAAAGCTTGTACATGGCGAGGAGGAAGCAAAGAAAGCCGAGAGCACTGCAAAATCAATATTTACAGGCGGAGATTCAGATAACATGCCGACATCCTCTGTAAGCGCAGACAGCTTTAAGGATGGAATGATTGATGTGATTTCGTTAGTACATCAGGCCGGACTTGCAACATCACGTTCAGAGGCAAGAAGAGCGGTTGAGCAGGGTGGAATAACTGTTAATGGCGAAAAAGCTTCATCGATTGATGAAACATATGCCAAAGAGTTATTTGAAGGTGACGGATGTGTTGTAAAAAAAGGAAAGAAGAATTTCCGTAAGGTTACAATCGCATAAAGATTGGAATTTATATTATTATGAAAAAAGAAGAAATAATTTATATAAGGATAATGAGTGTTGCAGGGTTGCTTGCAATACTCGTGCTCCTTACGGTTTTGGGGCTCGGAAGCGGATTGTACAGCAATGTTGCCGACAATATAAATAATAACGCTTCTTATTTTGCAGATTATGAAAATGTGGTTTATAATCTCTATTTTTATAAGGGACTTGATGTTTTTTATAAAATATTGTTTTCTGTAACAATAGTCTGCAGTGCGGTCGGAGCCGCAGGTATTTTATTAAGAAGAAAATGTGCAGCCTTATTTGCTAAAACAGGGTGCATTTTTTCGGTGATTACGTCGCTGTATGTGCTTATCGGAATTTTTTGCCATAATATTAAATTTGCGGTTGCATTTGTTACAGGATTTTATATGGATAATGCGGAAGGTGCTGTTATAAAGAACATGCTTGGAATAAAGCCGATAGTAATATCGATAATTATGATTATTTTTGGTGTGCTTTGTCTTTTGATAATAAAATCTTCCGGCATGGAAAAATTAAAGGTTTATGCATCGGGCGATAAAAGCAGATATCATGCGGTTATTATGCCTGTTCTTATGGGAACGGTGTTTTTTGAGACGGTAAGAGAAATACTTACAGGGATACTTTGTCAAACAAGCAATGCGCTTGATGGTGTATCAGGACAGGTATATGGATTTATAACGGATTACTATTTCGCAGATGATTTCCTGTTTGGAGGATTGTATGTGTGGATTGCAGTAATAGCGGCCATAGTGCTTATGAGCATTAATACGGAGCTTTTAAAAAAATCCAGGATAAAGCTGTATGTATTGATATCAGGCTGCGCATCACTTTTTGTTATAGTAAAAATTATAATTTATATGTTAAATCCACCGAGGTTATTCGGCTATCTTACTACAAATGAATATGTATGCGATATTACAGAAAAAGCGTATCCTATGTATATGTTTATATTTCTGTTTGATATTTTAATTATTGTCACATTGATTTATTTGATGTATGTATCAGGTATCAGCGTAAAAAAAACACTGATACTCAGCACAGTGCATATCTGTATCAGTGTCATTGCCATGATAATCGGAAGCTTTTCAGGTATTACGGGAATCTATACCGCAATAATTGCGGCAGATTTACTTGCCTTAATCGGCTGCTTTTATATGGCTTATATCAGTAGAAGCCATCATTGAGTAATTTGTGTAATATACAACAAAGCCCGGTTTTGCGGCGGAAGGTTTTTTAACCTCTTTTTTTAGAACATAATCAATTTCAACTTTTTCCTGACTCTGGCCTTTGGAGTAGTACGCAGCAAGACTTGCCGCTTCCTCAAAGGTCCGGTCAGGAATTTCTTTACCCATTGATTTAAGTATGACATGTGAGCCTGCCATATCTTTTGCGTGAAACCACCAGTCATTGCCGCTTGCAAATTTAAAGGTAAGTTCATCGTTTTGGATATTATTTTTTCCTACATATATGTCAAAACCGTCTGAGGAAATATAGTGGAAAGGCACGCTTTTATATCGTGCTTTCTTTCCGGAAGGACTCTTTTTATGAATATATCCTGACTGTGTCAATTCGTCTTTAAGCTGTGCCAGATCTTCTTCAGCTACAGCTATGTCGAGGGCCGCAGAGATTGATTCAAGATACTTTATATTGGCTTTTGTTTCACATATAAGCTTGCTTTCGGCCTCAAATGTACGTTTCAGTTTATTATATCTGTTAAAATATTTTACTGCATTTTCTGACGGTGTGAGAGTATTGTCCAAAGGTATAGTGATTTCGGTGTTATCATAATAATTTAGTGCGACAAATGATTTTGCGCTCTCTTGTATATTGTAGCCATACGTGTTTATCAATTCACCGTAGATTCTGAATTTGTCTCTTTTTTCTGTGGATTTTAACTGCCTTTCCTGTATATCAAGCTTTTTGTAGGAGCGTTCAAGGGCGTTTGATACAATTTTTCTTAAATCGTATGATTTTTGGCGCATTCTTGTGACAATGCTTTTTTTAGCATAATAATCGCATAAAAGTTCACTTACAGAGCTGTAATTTGTACATGAACCGTACATACTCATTGGGATTGAAGAAAACTCTTTAGGCTCTTTGTTCTCAAAATAAATATTTGGAGTAAAATCATTTGATTTTATTAAATCACAGATTCTTTGGAAAATGCCAAAAAGATGAAGCTTTTCATTTTCATTTAAGCTGTTTGCTAAAAAGTCGCTGCTTATTGATGCTTCAAAGCATATTTCTTCTGCAACGACAGGGCTTATGCCGGTGAAGCTTGTGTAGATTGCCTTGGATATTGGGGCAGCCTTTTTAAATACAGTATTTTCAAAATCGTTTATTGAAGCGTTAAGAGGATTTATTTTTTCTTCGGTGTTAGGAATGAAATAATTTCTTCCGGGAAGAACCTCTCTTATGGAGCTCATCTGCGAAGAGACACGCTTTATGCTGTCGATTATAATATTATTGTTGTCGCAGAAAATTATATTGCTGTGTTTTCCCATAAACTCTGCAATAAGATGTTTGGTGCATATGTCACCCATCTCATTTAAATGTTCGATTTCAAAATCAATTATTCGCTCAAGTCCCGGCTGTGTGACTGAGATAATGCGTCCGTTTCCAAGATGCTTTCTTAAAAGCATACAGAAATTAGGGGCAGTCATAGGGCTGGGTTTATTCTCATTTGTAAGATATATAAGCGGGAGGCTTGCGTTTGCAGATATTACGATTCTGAATTGTCCCTCAGGCTTTTTTATGGTAAGAAGCAGTTCATCGCTTTCAGGCTGTGCAATTTTGTAGAGTCTTCCGCCGACAACTGTATTATTTAGTTCGTTTTTTATATTTGCAATTACAATTCCGTCTAATGCCATAATTAATTAGTCCTTTCTAAAGCTGACTTTGATTAATGATAACATAAAAAAGTAATGGTGTCTTGTACTTTTGATTTAAAATTGTTATAATATAATACTGTGAAATGCTTTAAGTCACGTATGATGTGACAGAAAGAGGTAATGATGATAAAGAGTATGACCGGCTTTGGAAGATGTGAGTTAAGTGAGGGGCAAAGGCGTGTAGTTGTTGAGATTAAATCAGTTAATCACAGATACCTTGAAGCGGGAATTAAAATGCCAAAAAGGCTTAATGTGTTTGAATCAAGAATGAGGGATTTATTAAAAAAATATGCTCAGCGCGGTAAAATAGATATGTTTATCACTTATGAGGATTTGACGGAAAATAAGGTCTGTCTTAAATACAACGGTGAAATTGCTGCTGAATATATGAATATTTTTAATAAAATGGCAGAACAGTTTGAGCTTGAAAATAAAGTTACAATAGGTGAACTTTCAAGATATCCGGAAGTTATAATGATGGAGGATGCAGCGCCTGACGAGGAAGAATTGTGGCATTTTATAGAGAAAGCAATCTGCAGCGCTTGTGAAAAATTTGTTGAGACAAGAATTCTTGAGGGTGAAAATCTTAAAAATGATTTGCTTGGCAAGCTGGCCAATATGGAAAAGCTTGTGGATTTTATTGAACAAAGAAGTCCGCAGATAATAAGCGAATACAGGGAAAAGCTTGAAAATAAAGTAAAAGAGCTGTTGTCTGACACAACAATAGATGAGAACAGGATTGCAACGGAAGTTGTTATATATGCCGATAAGATTTGTGTGGATGAGGAGACAGTGCGTCTTAGAAGTCATATTGCGCATGCAGTCAAGTGTTTGTCTGAGGATGGCGGAATAGGACGTAAAATGGATTTTATTGCTCAGGAGATGAACAGAGAAGCTAATACAATACTTTCTAAAGCGAATGATATTGATATTTCAAATACAGCAATCGATTTAAAAACTGAGATTGAGAAGGTAAGAGAGCAGATTCAGAATATTGAATAGGGGCTTGATTGTTTGGCTTTTTTTAAGTATAATCACTTATAATCCTAATTTATTAAAGTACAGAAATGAGGACACTTATGAGTAATCAGGGTAAGTTACTGGTGGTTTCGGGCTTTTCGGGTGCCGGAAAAGGTACTGTTATGAAAAAGCTTATGGAAAGCTATGATAATTATGCGTTATCAATTTCTGCAACTACACGTTCTCCAAGAGAGGGTGAGGTTGACGGAAGAGAATATTTTTTTAAATCAGAAGATGAATTTAAGAAAATGATAGATGACGGTGAGCTTTTGGAATATGCAAAGTATGTGGGTAATTATTACGGAACGCCGAAAAAATATGTAGAGTCATGTCTTGATGAAGGAAAAAACGTAATTCTTGAGATTGAGAGCGTGGGCGCTTTAAATGTAAAGAAGATTTTCCCGGAGGCAGTTCTTATATTTATTGTTCCGCCAAGTGCCGATGAGCTTGAAAGGCGTCTGCGCGGCAGAGGAACAGAGGATGAAGAGACTATAATGGCAAGACTTTCAAAAGCTTCAAAGGAGTCCTTTGGAGTGGAGAAATATGATTATATAGTCGTTAATGATACTGTGGACGAATGTGTCGGTGTGATTAACAGCATAACTTTGTGTGATGAGAATACATGCGATTTACATAAAGCATCAAACAATATTAAGCTTATTAATGAAATAAGAGAACAATTAAAGGTATATTCAGGAGGAGAAAATTAAATGTTACATCCATCATATTCAGAATTAATGTCAGTAGTAAACAGTGGTGTTGAAGAGGGCGAACAGCTTGTTGTATCAAGCCGCTATTCGATTGTAAAGGCAACTTCAGCGAGAGCTAAGCAGATAATTGATGCACGTTCTATTGAAGAAAAGGTAGCAAAGAGTAAGGACAAGGAAGGAGAACATGCTCTTACAAGAGAGGAAAAGAAAGCACTCAAAATGGGCGAAGCTTTAGTTGATGATGCTGATAATTTAAAGCCATTGTCAGTTGCAGTGCGTGAGCTTTATGAAGGAAAGATTACTATTGTCGGAAATAATGATTAATCATTTATATGATTTAAAGTGTTAGAAAATCTTAATTTCACTTGTGCTTGCACAATGATGGGGCATGAACTTGAGATACGCCCCTAAAATGAGCATAAAAACAGACCTGAGAGTTCAGACCGGTATGTTTGTCAAGCAGACGTAACGACAGTCAGACTCTCAGGTTTTGTTTTTTAAATGTGAAGATTGGAGAGTATTGTAAATGGGATACAATGAACAAAAAAAGTCTATAAGCTGTCCTTTTTCTAAAAAATGCGGTGCATGTAAATATACAGACATGCCTTATGAGGAAGAGCTTAAAATCAAGCAGAAATATGTTGAGGATTTATTTAAGGGAATCTGCCAATGTGAGCCGATAACGGGAATGTACAGACCTATTAATTATAGAAATAAGGTTCATGGGATAGTTGGGTATGATAAAGATAAAAATATTATAACCGGTATATATGAGGAGGGAACTCATAATATAGTCCCTGTTGATTTTTGCATGATAGAAGACATGCAGGCTGACGGTATAATGCAGACACTGTGCAGACTTTTTAAATCCTTCAAGTATGAGCCTTACAATGAGGATTTAAAGAAAGGTTTTATGCGTCATGTACTTATAAGAAAAGGATTTTCAACAAAAGAATTAATGGTGGTTCTTGTGACAAATGGGGTTGCATTTCCATCAAAAAATAATTTTGTGAAAGCATTGTTAAAAGAGCATCCTGAAATAACAACTATTGTTCAGAATATAAATTCTGCTTCAACAAGCATGGTGCTTGGCAAAAGAAATATAGTTGTTTATGGCAGAGGATTCATATATGACGTGTTGTGTGGGAAAAAATTTAAAATCAGCCCTGATTCTTTTTACCAGATTAATCCGGCACAGACGGAAAAGCTGTATAAGACAGCAATAAAGTCAGCAAATATAAGCAAAAATGATACCGTTATAGATGCGTACTGCGGAATAGGAACTATAGGAATTGCGGCATCACAAAACGCAGGAAATGTAATAGGCGTTGAGCTAAATGAAAAGGCTGTCGAGGACGCCAAATCAAATGCGGAATTAAACAATATAAAGAATATCAGGTTTTTTAACGATGATGCAGGAGAATTTCTTGTAAAATATGCAGAAAAAAATAAGGCAGACGTTGTCATAATGGACCCTCCAAGAAGCGGTTCAACAAAGGAATTCCTGAATTCAATCATAAAAATTGCGCCGCAGCGTGTAGTCTATATATCATGCAATCCACAGACGCAGTTAAGGGATGTAAAGCTTTTAATCAAGGGCGGCTACAAGGCGGAATGGTGCAAGCCATTTGATATGTTTCCGCATACGGAGCATGTGGAGACGGTTTGTTTGCTGTCAAGGAAAGCTGATTAAACCAAAGGTTTCTGCAATTTTGGCAGAAAAATGGATGTGTGTTTCTGCAGAGTGATGATATAACCGGAGGTTTATTCAGGTGATAGGATTTAGGGAATAGGAGAAATAGATATGGAGAAAAAGAAATTATATGAATTAGTAAATCAATATCATATCGGAACGGAATTATCTTGTGCCGAAGCTATGTTTATAGCCTGTAATGAATATTACCAACTGAACTTATCTGAAGAAACAAGAAAAATGTTTTCTGTCATGGGTATTGGTATGCAGACAGAACATTCATGTTGTGGAGCTTTTACGGTAGCTGTAGGTATTATTGGATTATTAACTGCCAAAGAAGGACATACAGATGTTGACAATGTAGAAGGCTATCAAATGATTTCGGAGTTGACTGCTTATATGCTGGAATTGTATGGAACCTTGCATTGCATGGAATTACAGAACTTGGAAATTATGGGATTTGATAACCCATGCCATGCAATTGTAGAGTTTCTTGCAAAAGAACTTGAAGATATACTATCTCAAAGGCCTTATGGTATAAGTAAAGAAAATGGTGAATTGATGTCTTAATGTTATATAGAAATTAAAGATTTCCCATGAGCCAAACTTACTTTTAAATTTTGAGAAAGAAGCTATATATTCATGCAAATTAAATAAAGTCGTTTAGTAAATGGTAAATGGCGTAATCACTCGGAGAAATTTAATTACCATATAAGATAATCGGATTATATTTGAAATCATGAAAATATTGTCATACCAAAACATAAAACAGAAGATGATTTACGAAAAGAAAAATATAGTCAAAAGATTATTATATTTTAACTTATATGGAGTGATTGATATTATAAAAATAATTTGAAGGAGGAAAATTTTATGCCTGATGAAAAGTGGTTGAAAAAGTATGAAGAAAAAAAGGAGTTTATGAGATGTAAAATTGATTTAGAATCATATTTCACAGAAAAGCAAATAGGAAAAGAGAAGATGGACATTTTAGAAATTGGCACAGCTGCTTTTCCGACAGGTACGATTCTGGCTTGTGATCCATTGATTGAGCTTGAAGATGCTATATCATATATACAAACTGTCGAGCCGGGAACTTACCCGGTAACTATCAGTGTTTTATTAAGTGAGGAGTATGGGGATCGTTATGCTTGTGTGAAGGTAACGGTTACAGATAATAAACCGGTGTATTACGATATTGGTGTAGTTGGAAATGAGAACTTGGATGAAGAATTAGATGAGGATGAATACTTCGGCTTTATAGTTGATTCGGGCATGGGATGCATTCTTGATTTAAAGACTCAGGATATATTTAAGGCATATTGGGAGAAGCGTTGTAACGAGGAAGAAGATATTGATCCGTATAACGATCTTTTCTGTGATTTACTGGAAGAAAACTATACTGCATATCCAAAGTATCAGCGTGAAGGCGGAGACTGGCTTAATTGGACTGTTCCGGAAACAGATTTAAGTATTCCTATTTTTGCTTCGGGATGGGGAGATGGTATATACCCAACCTATTTTGGTTATGATGCTGATGGTAAGATTTGTGGTATATATATTTTATTCATCGATATAGAAAAGGAATCAGAAGAATAAGTAACTTAGTTGTTTTATGAGGTCGTACAGGGATAGCAGATTGAGTGTTCATATTTTTTACTGCAATATTAAGATATAACAAGATTTCTTTAAGCTTTTAATGGTATATTGACATAAACAACCCCGACAGGTATACTGTAATTAGTTTCTTGGCGAACTAATGAGGAGGAGACATGGAAACAAATGAAGTTGTAATGTCAGGAGTGCAGTTGAAGAAATTGCTTTCCAGGAAATTTGAACCGATTATGAAAGAATGTGATTTGCGTCCTGTTGAATTGGATATACTTGTACTTTTACATAGAGAAAAACATATTGATACTGCAAAGGGCATTATTGAGAAAAAGCATTTGTCTAAAGCACATATTTCCAAGTCCATAGATAATTTACGTTCCAAACAATTCATTTATATCACAGAGGATGATGAAGATCATAGGATTTTGCATATTTCATTAACTAAAAAATCTAAGGAAGTAATTGGTAATGTTATTAAAGTATATGAGGAATGTCGTGAGATTATGCAAAAAGATATAAGTAAAGAAGAAATTGATGTTGTGAGAAGAGTAATGTCTAAAATTAATGAAAATATCAACCATGAACTGGGAGAATAAAAATTTTATACAAAAGGTTTATTAGTGAACTATATTTTGTATATAGGAAAGAACAGAGGTTAGAATTTTGCGGATAAATATTAGAACTACAAAGCTGTTAAAAATTATGAAGCCATTAATTAAATTTGTATGCATTGCGTTAGCGCTTTTTCTGATATCAGTAATTATTGTAAATATTTTCAGACCGTTAGTGCGTAAAAATATAAGTAAAGATTATAGCGAAAGCATTTTGAATACTGATTATTATCGTGATGAAGCCGGAACAGAGAGAATTTTATGTATAGATAATAATGAAGATGCCCTGCTGTGGCGTCTTAGAATGATTGGAAATGCAAAAGAATCTATTATTATGACAACATTTGATTTAAGAATGGATGATAGAGGACTTGATGTCATATCAGCGTTGCATAATGCGGCAGACAGAGGCGTTAAGGTAAAAATTCTTGTCGATGGAATTTATGAACCTGTTTTTTTGCGTGGCAACAGCACTTTTTATGCGCTTTGCAGTCATGAAAATATTGAAGTAAGAATGTATAATCCTATTAAGTTAAAAAACATATATAATGCAAATTATCGTATGCATGATAAATATCTTATGGTGGATGAATGTATGTATATGTTGGGAGGAAGAAATACGTCAAATATTTTTTTGGGAGGAATGAATGCAGCTTCCAATGTAGACAGGGATCTGCTCGTATATAATTCTGCACCGGGTAAAGGAGAATCTTTCCTTCAGCTGGAAAATTATTTTGAACAGATATGGACAGAAAATCGTGTGAGTACAGTATCTAAAAATATGGATGAAGATATTTTAAAGGAAGAGTATGAGCGATTGGATAGCAGGTATATGGCTTTGTCAGATGAACATGAAGATTTTAGTAAGTTTGATGATTGGTATGAATCTACTTTAGAAGCGGATAAGATCACTTTGATATCAAATGGAACAGCACCGGCAAACAAAGAGCCAAGAGTTTTATATACAATAGGAGAGTTGGCAGACAATGCTGATGAAGTGATTATACAGACGCCTTATATTATTTGTGATAAGCATATGTATTCTGTGCTTCGTGATATTGAAAAACATGCTGATTTAAAAATTATGATTAATTCCGTGGAAAAAGGTTCAAATCCGTGGGGATGTACAGATTATCTTAATAATAAAAATAAGGTTTTACATACCGGTGCTGATGTATATGAATTGATGAATGAATATGCCCTACATACAAAAACAGTGCTTATTGATGATACTATTTCCATAATAGGTTCATATAATTTAGATATGCGAAGTACGTATATTGATACGGAATTAATGTTAGTTGTAGACAGCGAACAATTAAATGCTTCCATAAGAGAGGAGTTTGAGCAATATAAGGAGAAAAGTGTGGAGGTCTTATCTAATGGAAAAGAGACGACAGGAAGCTTGTATCAGGAAAAAGAGATGACAACTTCCAAAAAGATTATATATGGTATTCTGCGTGTTGTTATAATACCATTCAGACATCTTTTATAATTTGTGACTTTTTTGTTTTTAATTTTTAAAGAAAGCATTACAGGGATATATAATTAAAAATAATAAGAAAGGTATTAATAGATGGATATAAATGATGTAGTTCAAAAAATACCATATTGGAGTAATCTTTCTGAGGGAGAAAAATCAGTACTGTTAAATGCGGCAGTATATAGAAGTTATTCGAAAGATGAATTTATACATGGATTTTCAGATGCCTGTCTTGGAATGATTTATGTAAAAAGCGGCTCAATACGTGTTTATATAATTTCTGAGGAGGGGAGAGAAGTCACACTGTTTCATATAACTGAGGGCGAAAGCTGTATTTTATCAGCGTCATGTGCGATGTCAGGTTTATCTTTGGAAGTGGAATTAATGTCAGAAGCTGATACTCAGATTTTGGCGGTAAATGCAGGCACATTCAAAGAACTGATGGAAAATAACATATATGTAAAATGTTTTGCGTATGAGTTGTCAACAAAGCGTTTGTCGTCTGTGGTGTGGGTTATGCAGGAAATATTGTTTTCGCATTTTGATGAGCGTCTGGCAAGGTTATTGCTGTCAATTTATGAAAAAACAGATGACAAAAATATAAAAATGACACAGGAAGCGATGGCGAGAGAAGTAAATTCAGCAAGAGAGGTTGTGGCAAGAATGCTTAAAAGCTTCGCGGCGGAGGGATGGATTGAATTAAACAGAGGTATGATTAAACTGGTGGATATTGACGCTTTAAAAGAAATGGCTGAATAAGATAAAATTATTTCTAATGAGACTTAGTCACAGAAATATAGTTGTTGTTTGGTTATACTGACATCAGAAACAAGAAAATACATGATAACAGGAGGACAACTATATGGCAGAGATAAAGATTACAAATAAAAATTTTAAGGAAGAGGTTCTGGAATCAAAACAGCCAGTGCTCATAGATTTTTGGGCGGCGTGGTGCGGACCGTGTCAAATGGTCGCTCCAATAATAGAGGAACTGGCAGAAGAGTATTCAGGTAAAGTTAAAGTCGGTAAAGTTAACGTTGATGAGGAGTTTGAGCTGGCGCAGGCATTTCAGGTTGTTAGTATTCCGACAATCGTACTTGTGAAAGACGGAAAAGTTGTAAAACAGGCAGTAGGAGCAAGGTCAAAGAAAGAATTGGAAGCGATGATATCATAAGATAAAGAGTCGCAGGTTTGTGCTTTTGCGCTGCTTGAAAACAGATTTGTCGGGCGCAGAAGTAAGCGCAGAAATGAGGATAGTGTGAAAAATCATGCGCAAAGCGTCTGCGGAATGGAGGATAGTGTGAAAAATCATGTTGATACGATGATTTTTCACACGCGAGATTTGTGTCTGCGCGCACTTGACACAAACTCGTTATGCGCAAAAACGTGCGCAGAAATGAGGATAAAATGAAAGTTGTGATTGTTGGAGGTGTTGCAGGCGGTGCAACTGCAGCGACGAGAATACGCAGACTTGACGAAAATGCACAGATTATTGTAATTGAAAGAACAGGATATATTTCTTATGCAAACTGCGGTCTGCCTTATTATATCGGCGGCGTGATTAAGGATAAGGATGATTTGACATTACAGACACCTGAAAGTTTTTTGGAAAGATTTAAAATTGATGTAAGGGTAGAGCAGGAAGTTACAGGAATTGACGCTTCTAAGAAAACTGTTACAATTAAGAGATTGGATAATGGACAGGAATATGAAGAATCGTATGATAAGCTGATTTTGTCTCCGGGAGCCAGGCCTGTAAGACCGGATTTACCGGGAATTAATGATAATAGAGTTTTCTTTCTTAGAACTGTAGAGGATACATTTAAGATAAGAGCGTTTGTTGAAAATACAAAGCCTGAAACAGCAGTTATGATTGGCGGTGGCTTTATAGGTCTTGAGATTGCCGAAAATTTAATTGATTTAGGTGTAAAAGTGACAATTATACAAAGACCTGATCATGTGATGAACACGCTTGATTATGATATGGCATCTTTAGTTCACGCAAAACTTAGGAGTAAAGGGATTGATTTAAAGCTTGGCAGTAACGTTATTGGTTTTGAAAGCAATGCAGATAACTTAAGTGTTTTGTTAAAAGATGATGAACTGGTTCGTACTGATATGGTTCTCATGGCGGTCGGCGTCACTCCCGAGACAACTTTAGCGAAGAAAGCAGGATTGTCACTAGGACTCAAAAATGCCATTGTTGTAAATGACAAAATGGAGACATCCGCTGCTGATATATATGCTGTGGGCGATGCAGTCATGGTGAAACACTATGTGACAGGAAATGATGCTGTTATTGCGCTTGCAGGTCCTGCAAATAAGCAGGGACGCATTGCGGCAGACAATATCTGCGGATTTGAAAGTCATTACAAAGGTTCTATGGGCTCTTCTGTACTTAAGCTTTTTGATATGACTGTTGCAAGTACAGGCATAACGGAAAAAACTGCAAAGGAAGCAGGGATTATTTATGACAAAGTTGTTCTTTCTCCATCTTCACATGCAGGATATTATCCGGGAGCGAAAGTCATGACAATGAAGCTTATTTATGCAAAAGAGGATTTGCACATTCTTGGAGCTCAGATAGTAGGTTTTGATGGTGTAGACAAAAGAATTGATGTCATTGCTACAGCAATTCATGCCGGAATGAAAGCAGACGCATTAAAGGATTTGGATTTATCGTATGCACCGCCTTATTCTTCGGCAAAAGACCCTGTCAATATGGCTGGATTTATGATTGAAAATATTGAAACAGGTAAAATAAAGCAGTTTCATTTTGATGAAGTGGACATGCTTTTAGAAAATGATAATGTTACATTACTTGATGTAAGAACTGAATTTGAATACCGTTTAAGTCATGTTGAAGGATTTATTAATATTCCGGTAGATGATTTGCGGGAAAGAATAGGCGAGATAGAGCCTGAAAAGCCTGTTTACATAATGTGTCAGAGCGGTTTAAGGAGTTATATTGCATGTCGTATTTTGATGCAGAATGGATTTGATTGTTATAATTTTTCAGGCGGTTATCGTTTTTATAACAGTATTATAAGCGAAAAAGCAATCGCAGACAGTGCGTACCCTTGTGGTATGGATAAATAAAATGTAATAAAAGCTGTCTTAAACAGAATATTTATAAATAACGGAGTTGTATCAAAAGTATATGACTCCGTTTTTCTTGACTTTTAAATATTACTGATGTAATATTTGGATAAATGCAGGTGAGAAGATAATATTTTTTTGTTTTTAAATCTTACATTTGTAATATAAACGTGCATAAAACAGCACAGAAATGAGGAAAAATATGAGACATATTTATAGCATTTGCGGAAAGTTAAGTTTAATATTTTATATTTTTGCGATTTATCAGTTATGGCATTTATGTCAGTATGGCGGTTTGAGAAGTCATATTATTAAGCTGGCTGTTGCTGTGATAATCGGTGCGGTTACGTTTATTTTATGGATTACTGCAAGACATTATGAAAGGAATTCTCTGCAGAAAGCGGATTTAAAAGGCGTTGGCAAAAAGAAAATTTTTTATGCGGAAATATTTATTTTTGTAATAACGACACTATTCTTTGGCGGGCGCATTATTTATTCAGCAATTCCGTATAATGGGGCATTATCATGGAAAATAGATGAGATGATGAATAAGAAAGAGGTAAAATTAGAACATAATAATATTTTTGAAAGTGGCGCGGAGGGGATTCTTTCAGATTTAGATAAAGCATTTAATCTTCCCGATGAGCTTTATATTTCAAATGAATTTCGGATTACTTTTGATAAGAGCGGAACGATTCAAAGTATAAATACGTTTATATATGGTAAAAACGACGATGGTGATAAAAAGACATATCTTATTGATTACAATGCAGATAAAAGCAGCAATATGATTGTCTGGTCGGATGGAAATGTAAATGACGGATATGATGAAAATATGCGTCTACGTCCGATGATGCAGATTTTAAAAAATTCACAATTAAGAAATTATGTAGATAACTGGGCAGAAAAATTCGGCGAAGATCAGATATATGAAATACTTTATTTTGGACACAGGTCATTTGTATCTATGGAGGGGTTAAAATATATTCCGGGAGATGCAGATGGTGATGGCATTGATACAGGAGATGCGGATTTTACAAAGCTTATGGCAGGCGGCGAGATAGCAGGATTTGAAGTATCTTTGCATATGCCTGATTTAAAGGATGTAACACCGGTACGTTATATTATGGAACCAGAGTATATAAGTCCGTATGAATTGGAGCAAAAAAACAGTATGCAGCAGGCCGATGAAGCTAAAAATGCAGAAAGCTGGACTGTTGATAAAAGTAATGGCAGTATGTATTTCTTGTTGGACGATTACAATGGTTGGCGTTTGAAAGTAGCAGATGCTGCAGCAGGCAGCAGGTTTTATATTATGGAAAATACTTCTGATGGCGGAGCAGAATGGAAAATTATAAATGAAAATCCATTTAACAATCAGTCTGGAGTGGCACAGGGATTGATATTTTTTGATAAAAATTTTGGAATTATAGGACTTACGGGAGCGTCGCAAAGCAACTCTTCATTGTATATGACTAAAGATGGCGGAGCATCTTTTGAAAAAATTGAGCTTCCGATTAATAAAGCTGCACAATTACCGGAATCTGCAAAGAAATATGGATTTACGGTTCTCGATTATGATTATTTGAATATGCCGCAAAAGGATGGCGAAGCATTGAAAATAATTGTCACGACAGATGCAGCAGATATTGACGGAATTGTGTTTGAATCAACTGATAATGGGATTACATGGGAATATAGAGGTATAACGAAAATAGATGAGACCGTATTATAAACGTATACGAAAAAATCATAAGTTAAGAATTGCGCATATCAGGCTGATACAGGTTACAGCAATTATAATAGGAATTATTGTGATATGTGTTTTGTTTTTAGGAAAAGAAATGTTTGAAAAGAAGTCTTATCATAAAATGCCTGATGAGCTTTTAGACCGGTATATGAGCTTCATTGAAAAACGTGATTATGAAAAAATGTATGACATGATTGCTGAAAAAGAGTCGGGAAACTTAACTAAGGATTATTTTGTTAAACGCAATTCAGATATTTATGAGGGGATTGAAGCTTCAAACGTGGCAGTTGATATTATTGAGTTTGATAAAAAAACAGAGACGGTGACATTTGTTATTTCCTTTGATACTATTGCAGGAAATATAATCTTTGAAAATAAAGCTTCTTTTATTAAAATAAAAGATAAATATAAATTGTTGTGGGATGACTCGCTTATTTTTCCTGAGTTGAATTCGTCGGATAAAGTCAGGGTTTCAAAAATAAAAGCACGACGAGGAGAAATTCTTGACAGGGACGGAAATATGCTTGCAGGAGAGGGAACTGCAACTATGGTAGGATTAGTTCCGAAAGAAATTAAAGACAGTGACGCAGATATCTTAAAAATAGCAGAATTATTGGAAACAGACAAAAAAGCTATAAAAGAAAAATTAGGGCAGGAATGGGTAAATGAAGATTCTTTTGTGCCGATAAAGGCACTTCCAAAGGTTAAAGAAGCAGATTTAATGACTTTGCAGCCAGATGAGATGCTGCTTGAAGAAAAAAAGCGTCAGGAAGAGCTGCTGGCAATTCCAGGAGTAATGTTTTCTGATACACAGGTGAGAGAGTATCCCTTAGGTGAGGCGGCAGCACATTTGATTGGCTATGTGCAGGATGTAACTTCAGATGATTTAAAGGAACATTCAGGGGAGGGATATACAAACGACAGCGTTATCGGAAGAAGCGGAGTGGAAAGTTTGTTTGAAGAAAATTTGCGCGGACAAGACGGATACAGGATTTATATTGTTGCTTCAGATGGCAGAGAGAAAGAAAAGCTTGCGTTCAAGATGGCAAAGCATGGTGAAAATGTGCAGTTAACTATAGATTCAAAACTTCAGACTCAGTTATATGAGCAGTTTAAGAATGACAAAAGCTGTTCTGTTGCAATGAATCAGTATACGGGAGAAGTATTGGCGTTAGTCAGTACGCCATCTTATAATAATAACGATTTTATTATGGGATTATCCGATGAAAAATGGAGTTTACTAAACAATGATAAAAACAGGCCGATGTATAACCGCTTCAGGCAGGCGTGGTGTCCCGGTTCCGCATTTAAGCCTGTTATAGCGGCGGTTGGCTTGGAAAAAGGTGCACTTGATCCCTTTAAGGATTATGGAAATGAGGGATTAAAATGGCAGAAGGACTCATCGTGGGGGTCATATTTTGTGACAACTCTTCATACATACGAGCCTGTTACTTTGGAAAATGCGCTTATTTATTCTGATAATATTTATTTTGCAAAAGCAGCATTAACAATCGGAAAAAATGAGTTGGAAAATTCTTTGGAATCGTTGTGGTTCAATAAGAGAATACCTTTTGAAATTAATATGGAACAATCACAGTTTTCCAATACAGGCAGTATTGAGACGGAAATACAGTTAGCCGACAGCGGTTACGGACAGGGACAGATTTTAGTGAATCCACTGCATATGGCGTGTATTTATTCGGCTTTCTGCAACAGAGGAAATATTATTAAGCCATATCTGCTTTATAAAAGAACTCCTGATGTTAAATATTGGATGGAGGAGGCTTTTTGCGACGAGACGGTTAATTATGTCCTTAAGGGAATGAAAGGAGTGGTAAATAATCCTTACGGAACCGGATATGAGGCTTATTTTGATGATATTGCTTTGGCAGGAAAAACAGGAACAGCTGAAATAAAAAAGTCGGGTGACGATAAATCGGGTACTGAATTGGGATGGTTCTGTGTTTTTACAACTGAAAAAGCGCAGGAAAAGCCTATCTTGATTATAAGTATGACGGAAGATGTAAAAGGAAGAGGTGGCAGCGGATATGTCGTTAAGAAAGACAGGGAAGTTATTAATAATTGGTTTTATGGTAAGTAGCTTCATTTTTTTATCTGACGGTGCAGATGATATTTATACAGAAGGTAATGACTATGGAGAAAATAACGTTTGTGCAGAAGAAGATATTTATAAATACAGTGAAAATATTGGAAATATTTGTATTGACCTTTGCAAAAAGGCAGCAGATGAAAAAAGACAGTCTGATTTAGACATGATTCGCAGTATTGTAAATCGTTTTGGGGAGCATGGATATCCGGCTGTTGACAGCAAAAATCAAATAAATATGGTTAATGCAGAGTCTGTTGTGCAATTTTGTGAGGCAGTAGATTTGGCGGCGACAGAAGAGATTACAATTATTGAAGTAGATTATTTCGGAGGTTTTATACAATATGATATAAAAACAAAAGATGGCTCTGTAGACGTCGTGAAACGTTCTTACAAATATGAAAATGAAAAATTTTTAAATAATGTTACAGAAAGCTATCGGGCAGAATATTGGGATTACACAGAAGAGGGGTATTTAATGTTTTATGGCATTTGTAATACAGATGCAACAAATCTGCTTATGATGAACGGATTAAAAGTATATACTGCACTTAGGGTACAGCCTCTGGATGAAGTGTGCAGGGAGCTTAATCGCAAGTATGTTATCCCGATTGGCTATAAGAAAAATAATATGTTTCTTACAGATTGGAGCGAGGAGGATTTTGGCAGTCTGAATTTTTATGATATGTATGATATTTTTTATCCTGTAGTATATAAAGAAGCTGTTCCTTATGAGGCAGATGATGATTTAGGAACAGGCGCTGTATATCTGATACCAAAGGATGAATTTGAAAATGTGATTAAGTCTTATTTTAATATTGACAGCAAAATACTTAAACAAAAGGCTGTCTATGATAGTAAAGCTTCAGCTTATGAATACAGACCGAGAGGCTTTTATGAGGTGGAGTATCCAGAATATCCGTATTCAGAAGTTATAAAATATACAAAAAATAGTGACGGAACGATTACGTTAATAGTAAACGTTGTATTTCCTTATGCGATGGATTCAAAAGTGTATGTTCACGAATTAACGCTCCGTCCGTCAGGTGATGACAGTGTAAAATATGTTTCAAACAAAATTATTTCAGCTTTTAATGATGATGATATAAAATGGCATACTCCGCGTCTGACTAAAAATAAGTGGAGTGAAATATATGGTTGAAATATTAAATAATATGTTATAAAAAAAGTGCCTCTTGGGACACTTTTAAATTATATCAAGTTCAGATAATATGGACATTGTTATGGCTGCTGCATTACTTCCGGCAGCTTCATTTTCTGCCGATATATTTGTGGCGAAAACAAACGCATTGTCAGCAGTTTCAACGAAACCTATAAACCATCCGTTGACGTCATGACCGCCAATGCGTCCTGTTCCTGTTTTTCCGTATATTTTTCTTGTATCAGAGCTTGAAATAAGTATTGAATTTTTTACGACATTAATATTTTTAAGGCTGAAGTTAAAGTCATTATTATATAACTTTGTCAGAAGCTCAACTTGTTCGACAGGTGAAATTTTTAATGACGATTCTAACCAGTAACCGGATAAATTATTATTTATTTGTTTATTGCCATATCCGATTTCTTGAATGTATTCAGATACAATATTAATTCCAAGTTTTTTATCAATTTCTTGAAAATACCAGTTGACGGAATAATTCATTGCAGAGTCAAGGGTATGATTATCGTTCCATGCTTCAAAAGGATATTTTTGGCCGCTCCATTTAAGCAATGAATTATCAGCAGTGATTACACCTGCTTCAAGCCCCAATAAAGCATTGTATATTTTATAGGTAGAGTTTGGTGAAACACGCTTTGTAGCGCCTTTGATGTCATGTATGTTCCATGTGTCATTTTTTAAATCGTATAAAACAAAACTTCCGTTATATGTACCGAAGTGACTTGAAAGGTCTCTATATTCAATGTTTGCTGAGCTTTCTGATAATAAGTTCCATTGGTATATGTCATTATCAGCGGCATAAGTTGAAATAAAAGGTGCAAATATTGACAGTAACATAACAGAAAGCAAAAAGGCAGCAGTGCTTTTTATTTTTTTGCCTATTGTAGGATTTTCATAACGGGCTATATTTAAAATACGTCGTTTCATCTGCTTCATATTTCCGCTTATTCCAACAGAAAATGGAAAAGATGAAAGAAAGATTTTTTGTGCAAAGTTAATCAGCGTATTGCCATAGTCAGTGTAACAATCCTTTTCAAGAAGTTTTAAAACAGAAGTGTCACATGCGATTTCCCTGTCATTTCGCATTTCCTTTAGTGAATAGCGCACAATGGGATTAAACCAGTATATTATGTTAGCAAGAGTAATAAAATATCCGGCAAGAGTATCTTTATGCTTATAGTGTGAAAGCTCGTGAAGCAGTATATAACGCATTTCTGTTTCATTATAATCTGAGATGATATGAACAGGCAGATAAATGCAGGCTTTAAAAAGTCCTGTAATAATAGGAGATTTTAAATATACGGTGCTGCAGATTTGAATATCAGCAGTTATATTAAACTCCTTTAAGCATTTGTGATATAGTTTGATGACTTCCTGGTTTTGAAGAGGGAGAGCAGATTTTTTCAAGGAGCGGAGATGAAAATATGATTTTATTAAAAATATAATCATCATGAGAATGCCGGATATCCATACTAAAAACAATATATATCCTACAACGGATGACGTTTTGTTGTTTACGGAAAGTGCAAAATCGTTAATCAGACCAACATTGTTATATATATCTAAATCAAATTTCTGACTTAAATAATTTTGGCTATCTGAAAGTGCAAAATTTTTAAAATCTATATTATAAAATATTTGAGGAAAATTAATTAAACTGAATGGTATAAAAGGAAATACAAGCAATATAAGCAGCACAAACCATAAATTATATGCCATTCGTGGAGTCATGCAGCTTTTAAATATTTTTCTGACTGCAAAGAAGATTCCTGTTATAATGACAATGAAAATATTGCATATCAAAAACCGTATCATAAATTCAGCCATTCTTTTTCTCTCCTTTTTTTGATTTGTCGGAAAGAAGAGAGCGGAGAGTTTCTATTTCGGATTCAGTAAGTCTGTCATTATCTATGTATGCAGACAGCATAGCAGTAATATTTCCGCCATAAAAGCGTTTGAGAAAAGAATTACTTTCATGTCCGATATATTCATTTTCTTTTACAAGTGGAGTATAGACAAATACGCGGCTTTGTTTTTCATAAGCCAGAACTCCTTTTTTAACAAGACGCTTAATAAGGGTTTGTATGGTTTTCGGACTCCATGCTGTAGTTTCCAATAATTTATCAGTAATTTCATTCGTATTTATCGGTGCATATTTCCATACGATTTTCATAACTTCAAATTCAGCTTCTGAAATTTGCGGCAAATTAGACATGCTAACCTCGTTTCTTAGATTGGTTGTTATCATAAATCTTTATTTTATAAATCTTACATTTGTAATAAATATATTGTATGTTTTTTTTAAAGTATTGTCAATTTTTAATTTAGTATCTTAATAAAAATAATAAAACTATTGCCAAATATACCCGATTGATGACCAATTATACCCTGTACGAAAAAATTAAATATTAAAGATGTATAATGTCATTAAATAATATACGGATTACAATTCGTGATATTAAAGTGTTCGTGAAAACTGCTGTAACTCATTGTGTAAAAATAAAATGTCTGAAAATGCATATTAAGCATTAGAAAGGAGTTTCTTATGAAAAAAATTAATTTATTAAAAAAGATAGTAGGTTTTACGTCAGCCATATTAGTTGCACTGACACCGGTTACAGCTATGGCAGCAGAAGTGTCTGATGTTCAAATATATGTATGGAAAATGGAAGCGTAAAAACGGATTATGTAACTGCACAGTCGTCGTATGGATCAGTTGAATTCGATATAACTATTGCTTCAAATGGGCATGTAAAAGATATTACGTTACACGTTATTATTGATAATTATGGAGATATAGATTATTATATAACTATATAATAAGATGTAAATCAGATGAACGTGCAGCAGTTTTTATATTAATTAATTTTATTAAGAATGTTTTGTAGTATAGGTATCACTTCAGCTCTTTCCGCAGAGCTGAAGTGATATTCGGTTCTGCGGATTTTTAAATCAGATATCTGTGTAAGGGGGTATGGTTATGAAAAAAAGATTTATTGCGATTACAATAATTATTTCATGCATAACAAGTCTTTTAGCGGGGTGTGGTGTTGATTATTCAAGTGAGGAACTTCCAACGGAAACTGTACAGAACAAGTTTCCGGACTTTTCATTTGACAGTAATGAAAAGCCTTATTATCAAAAGGATAATCATATAACGGCAGTTGCAGAAAACGGGTATTATTTTGTTAGAAATGTTTCTTCTATAGCAGGCTTGGATAATTTTACTAGAATAAGATATTTTAGACTTGAGCCTGACAGATATCAGAAAGGTCAGGATTCAGGACGCTCATATGGCAAAATGATATATTTTTATGATGTGAACAGCGGCATTGTTACACCGTTATGCAGTAAGATAGACTGTAAGCACGATAATATGGAATGTCAGGCATATTTTGACACAACGGAAGGGGAACAGTACGTTGATGGAGGCGGATTTGTATATTATAAACATCGTTTATATATGATTGAATATGATGCTAAGACAGGTATTAAATTGATTTCTTTTGATAATAACGGAAATAATCAGAGAGATGAGTGCGTTATTAATGATAATCCTGAATATATGCCTTATGTGGGCGGAAATAATGATGTGTGCATTTTTAACGGGTGTGTATACAGCTGGGCAGTAAGAAATGTTTCTTCTGCTGATTCGGAAAGCTATGAAATCGTATTGTTAAAGACGGATATTTCAGATGAAAAGACAGAGACGCTGTTAACATTAAAAGAGACTGCGGAACAGTATAAGGTGACATATGATAATACTTTTTCTGAGATACAGATAGCCGATGATATAATGTATGTAAAAACATGTTCTTTAGATGTAGAGAATAATATGTATACATTTGTGTTATATGAAACGACAGGTGCACCGGGAGAACCGTTAAAAGAGATACTGCGAACAAAATCTCCTTGTAATTGTGATGACAGAGTTGACGGTGAAAGTTATGCATGCATAAAAAGTTTTGTTGTCGATAATGACCGGAATATTTATTATGTGGATGAAGTCAATGGACCGGTTCTAAATATAGATGTAGTACTTTATAAATATAATTTAGACACGAAGGTAAAAACAAAGTTATGGGAGAAGACGGAAATTGTAGGATACAGAATTGAATGTGCTGATGATTATATTTATTTGAATTGTATCGTGGGGAGACCTGATGTGCCAAACAGCTTTATTGTTATGGATATGGATGGAAATAAAGTTTATGTGAAGGAGTATTTTGAGGATTTTGGAGATTGCACTTTGGTAGGTGCAGATGACAGATATCTGATATTTGCGATTAAGTGGGGAATTGGTTTTACATTTGACGGAGAAGAAATAACACAGAAAACAGAACAACCGGATACGTATAGAATAGCAGCACTAAGAAAGGATACTATAGGAACAGGGAATGAAGAATGGATTCAGCTGTATAATGGCATGTTTATTCAATAGTGTAAATTATTGATAGCGGTTATTATTTTTCATAAAGTATTTTTCAAAGAATTGTAATTCTACCTAATGGGGGAGATGCTTAGTGGGAGAATTAAGAAGAATAATTAATAAATGGACGTTAATATTAATATTTCTAGCGGTTTGCTTTACATCTGTTTTGTTCTATCAGATAAATAACAGTACAGAGCATGATGGAACAAAAATTTCATCAAAGGATGTGTATTTTTATTATAATCAGATGATTAATGACTATTATAATAATCTTGATACAATGGATGAAAAACAGGCTCAGTTTATTGCTCGTGCAAGAGTATATATGATACGAAATATTGAACAGTGGAATATAATAAAAGAGCAGGATTCTGTTCAATATTATGCGCAAAAATATGATAAAAAAATAGAAAATTATAAAAAAACTGCTCCGGAAGTTTATGATTATTATCAGGAATTAAAGCAGAGTAACTCAATTATATTAAAAGATTATATTGAAAAAGCAGATGCAGTGGAAATGGCGCTTAAGCTATATGATGAGAGTTTTAATTATGTAAATGGTTACTCAGAAATGATAGATACATATATTGCACAGGGCAATGCCATGCTTAGGACTGATATATATTCTGATGTTTCAACCTTTGCGCATACAAATATTTTAAAATCAAAGTATGATTTCAGAAAGTTATATAATGTTGACATTAATCCCGACAACAGCAAAGCTATATCAAGTGTGGTATCAGCAGGCGCATATATTAATATTTTTATTCTGTTAATTGCGCTTGTGTGTGTATTCCGCTTTTTTGATGACAGAAAGAACGGGTTGATATATATTGTATATGCTTCAAAGAGGGGAAGAGGACAGTTAACATTAAAAAGAATCGGCATACTTGCTGTTGTAAGTGTAATTAGTACAGTTTTTATTTATACATGCCAGTTTATTGTTGCGTTTCATATTTATGGCGGACTGGAGTTTATGGGGAATTCTTTGCAAAGCTCGCCGGATTATGCAACAATATGCTTTACGCATAATAAATGGATATTTATTTTTATGCTCCTGTTTTTGTCAGCAAGTGCTGTATTTATGACTGCGCTTATTGTGTGGTTTTTTGTAGGATTGTTTAATAATATTACGATAGGTATGGGAAGTGCAGTCATTATTCTTTGTATTTTCTATATTTTATATATTGTTATCCCGGATAAAAGTGTATTTGTATTATTTAAAACAATTAATATATGGAATCTTATTTTACCGCTTAACATTGTTGCCAGTTACGGAAACATAGGTGTTGGAACATTTATAATTGATAAGATATATGCAGCTATGATAATAATTGCAACTGTTATTGTACTATTTGCAATTTTTTGTGCAGCAGAATCAATTCGTATAAAAACTGTTAGAAAAACAGGTTTTATAGATAAATTAAATGTTAAAGTCAGTGTTCAGTGGCAGAAAATAGTTTCTAAATTCACGCAGCTTTTAATGGAGCTATATAAGCTTTTATGGATTCATAAGGGTATTTTCGTAATAGCGGTTATTATGATTATTGCTTGCAAAAGTGGTATAAAGAAGGGATATATGTATGATCCTGATATGTCTGTTGCACTAAGTTACTATAAAGAAACAGAAGGCATGATTTTATCGGATGATCTTATGCAAATTGTTTCAAAATATGAGAAAGAAAAAGAATACTGGGATAACAGGTTAAAGGATATTATAAGTTCTGATGAAAATAACGAAGGACTTTACTCTTCAGAAGATTTAGCTGAAGCAAACAGTCAGGTATCACTTTATCAAATCGGTGTTGATGAAATTCATAGAAATATTGATAATCTTAATAAATTAAAATCAAAGGGAATTCAAGGTACTGTTACATTGCCATTTGTTATAGAAGAAATGCTTGGTGATAAATTATATTCCAATCACAAAACATATGGATTTTTAGCTGTAATCGGATTGATTTTCTTACTGTTTGGAATTTTTGCAGATGAAAAAAGGCAGAAAATGAAAAATCTTATACACACAGCTTCATTAGGGCGTGGAAAATGGTTTGAAGTAAAGACAGTGGCAGTTCTAATTACGACAGTTATTTTATGGGCAGTGGTTTTTATTCCTGAGTTTATTAATGTGACAGGAAGATATGGCGCATGGGGCAAGTCTGTTATTGCGCAGGATTATCCAATCTTATCAGATATACCTATAGAAATGTCGTTAAATACATATCTTATTTGTGAGATATTGTGGAAACTAATAATACTTTTTTCTTTAGCGGGAATTATAATATTGATTTCAAGTATTTGTGAGTATCTATTGTCTATAATTGTATCGTTAAGTCTGCTTGTTACACATATTTTATGTCTTTTAGGCTTTGAGAATCTGTATTATTTATCAATAGTATCATCTTTACTTATTTCAGAAAATTTAGACAGATTCGGCGGGCAGATTAACGGAATAATATTTTTGATTATAGGAATTGTTTGCTGGTGCGCTGCACTATATAGAGAGGTATTGAAAAAATAGAAATATATTGATATCTGATTTTAATAAGTTACACAAAATGAAAGAGGGGATTTGTAATGAAGTACAGAATAGGTGTATGTGACAGTGATAATAATGTATGTTCTTTATTTGAAAAAGAAATAAGAGAATATTTCACAGGAAATGGACATGTTGTGGAAATTTTTGTTTGGAATTCAGCGGAAGCTTTTATGAAAGATGTTCCATTAAAAATAAGTATAGATATATTGTTTTCGGATATTGAACTGCCCGGTCTTAGCGGTATTGATTTAGGAAAATATATAAGGGAAGAATGTAAAGATGCAGGGATGCATATTATTTATATTTCTGAAAGGACAGATTGTGCATTAGATTTATTTAAGCTGCAACCATATGATTTTTTAATTAAGCCTGTTTGCAAAGAAAAAATATGTGATGAAATAGAAAAATTATTTCAGTTAGACAAACAGGATAAAAGATTTTTTATATATGAATATAATAAAATCCGTCATATAGTTCCCATTAGTGATATTATTTATTTTATGAGTGAAAGAAAACATATAAAAATAGTATGTGCAGACAGGACAGAAGAATATGTCGGTAAGTTAAGAGAAGAATTAGAAAAATTGCCTTCTGAGTTTGTTATGATTGGGAGGTCTTATGTTGTCAATTTAAGACATATAAATCAAAGTAATATTAATAGTGTTATTGTTGGTAATGGTGAATGTTTGAATGTCAGCAGGAATTATAGAAAACTGTTTAATACCAAAATGATTGAATATAACAAATTTTAAAACATTGAACACTTTGATTATATATGTTAGAATACATCAAAGATTATTATTGTGAAAAATAAATTTTTTACATCAGAATTAAGGGAGATACGAAAGTGGTTAGATTTGCGGTATGTGATGATGATGCCAGGTATTTGCGCAGCATTACACAAATTATCTGTGATTCTTATGAAGCGTCCAAAACGATAGATGAAGATTGTGAGTGTATATTATATAATTCGGGAGAAGAGCTGATAGACCATTTTATTGAGGATGAGATAGACATATTCTTTTTGGATATAGAATGTGGGGATATGTCAGGATTTGATATTGCAAAAGAGCTTCTTAAAAGAAAGAAAAATTTGGGAATAGTTTATGTTACAAATCACCAGCATTACATATATGATGCATTTGTGTGCAGACCGCTTGGATTTATACGTAAAGGGTGTATAGAAGAAGATATTAAAATGCCAATGGTAAATATTGTAGATTTTCTTAAAGAGAAGAAGCGTACGATTGTATTTGAGGGCAATAAAGGTGCCTTGAAGTTGTATATAAGTGATATTGTAGCGGTAGAGGTTTTTGACCATGAATTGCGTGTTGTTTTGCAGGATAGAAAATTTGATTGCAAAGGTTCGTTGTCAACATACGAAAAGCTGCTTGAGAAGAACGGATTTATGAAAATTTCAAGGGCTATTCTGGTTAATAAAAAATATATTACACGTATAGCTGCTGACCAGGTATGTTTGTGTGAAAATATTGAATATACAATAAGCAGGAGAAGAATTCATAAAGTAAGAGAAAATTGGAAAGGATAGAAGGATACTAAAGATATGTATGAGATATTTGAATTTCTCGTTAATGTTTTTCAAAGTTTTATAGTTATTCACTTTCTTATAAAATGTCTTGGTGTTAGAAATAACGAAAAACAGCCTATATTTGAGTATGCAACCGGTATTACGGTAACATTGATATATTTGGAAATTTTAAACAGAGTTACTTCTTTTGAAAGCATAGGTATTTTTATATATTTATTTATATCAATTTTTTTCAGTATATTTTTACTGAAGGGAAGTAAGACTGAAAAAGTATTCTACAATCTTTTAATGGTTGTCTGTATAGTATTTTCATCTTTGCTTGGAGGTGGAATTGTGGGGATGTTTGTTGGAAAAGATTATTTTCGTACAATTATTCCGTATTCGCTTAGCCGATATGCAGCATCTATACTTGTTCAGATTATTTTGTGTGCAATTTTTGCACTCATTTTAAAATTAAAGAAGTTTTTAGGTGTAAGTGATTCAAAATATATGCGTGTTCTTTCTACAATTCCTGTAATTTCAGTTGTTATCTGTTGTCTGATATTATATCGTGATAATCAGAGTTATATGACACAGATTGTATATACAATGTTAGCGATTATAGGTGTATGTGCAGTAAATATAGTTAATCTTGTACTTCTGACTATTGAGTACAAGGTTTATCAGGAAAGGATGCAGGAGAAAGTGCTTCTTAATGCATATGAACAAAAGGAAAAAGATGTAGAATCCATCAAGGCGATAAAAATAGAGATTGATAAGTTCAGACATGAAGTTAAAAATATTCTTGCAGTGGCTACCGAGCTTGTAGATGGCGGAGAATATCAGGAAACATCAGACTTTTTGCACAAATTTATAGATACAAGAGATATATTGAAAGAAAATACAGTTTATAGCAACAATATTGTTCTTGATTATCTGTTAAACAGAAAAATAAATGAGTGTGAAGGATTGGGGATAGATATAAAATACTTTGTTAACGGAATCATTGACGGTGTTGAAGATGTGGATTTGTATATATTGATTGAAAATTTAATAGATAACGGTATTGAGGCTGCAATTCAGACATCAGATAAAAAAATGCATGTTTCAATATATGCTGATGAGAAGCATATAGAGATTGAGATAGGAAATTCCGTAAAGGAAGATGTGTTAAAAACAAATCCCGGGATGTGTACAACAAAGAAAAATAAGAAGATGCATGGTTATGGTTTACAAAATGTAAGAGATGTTGTTCAAAGATATGATGGTAATATTGAATATGGAATTAAGATGCAAAATTACCTTGTATGCAAAATAGAGCTTAATAAAACTACCATTCACGTTTAAATACGAACCATTCGCGTTTTTGGTATTGAAATTAATTAAATAATAGGTTATATTCCAATTAATGAATTGATAGGAGTTGATAACTTAAGTAAAACAGGGGGATTATAGATTAATACACGAACTAATCGTATAGTAAAAAAATTAAATAATGAGAGGTAATTATGATTCAGAAATTAGCATCGGAAGTGGCTGACTATTTTATTAAAAAGGATATTTTTAAGGAGACAGAAAGGGAAATATACATATATGGATTTGATTTGATGATATCAGGTCTTATGAATGTATTTTTAGTGCTTATTGCTGGAATTCTATTAAATTCTTTAACTTATGCTTTGATTTTTGTATTCGTTATGATAACTGTAAGAATGTATACCGGAGGATATCATGCAGATACACATATTATGTGTAATATTATATTTTTAAGCGCATTTCTTGTTTCAATAGTAATGTTGGATGTTGTAAATTATTTTTCAATTTCATGGGTAATATGGTTTTTGCAGTGCATCGGTCTGATACTTGTTACGAGATTTGCCCCATTGGAAAATAGAAATAAAAAGCTTAACGATGAACAAAAGGAGCGTTATAAGAAAATAGGAATAACACTTTATTTAACAGATATAGTGATTGCTGTGATATTAAATATTATTGGACGGGTAGGTTCAGAGTATACATTTTTTGGCAGTATAGGTCTTTATATCAACATAGTGCTGATTATTATTGCATCACTTTTAATAATCGGAATGAAAAAAGAAAAGGGAAAGTTATTATTGTTGTGAAGAATGTATAAAAAATTAGATAAATAAAAATTGGTAGATTATAGACAATGAATATTATCAGTATTAGATAGAGGAAAATGTTTCAGATAAGTTAATCACTTGATAACTATGAAATGTAAATTTTTATATTAAGAATACAGATCTTGAAATATAGGTCTGTTTTTTTATGAGAATGAGGTCTTTTTATGGGTTATAAAACAAAAATATATTATGTTGAGGACGATGAAAATATTGCAAATGAAGTTGTTTCTTATTTGAATCAAAAAGGATATGATGCGTATTCGGTTAACAGTATGGCTGAGGCAAAAGATATTGTAAAATGCAGAATGCCGGAGCTTATGCTTATAGATTGGAATTTGCCTGACGGTACCGGGGAAAATTTATGTAAATTGATAAGAAAAGAATACCCTGAACTTCCTGTTATATTTATTACAGTGAAAGATGCAGTTAATGATATTATAAATGCTTTTAAAACAGGGGCTGATGATTACATAACAAAACCGTTTGATTTGGAAATATTGTATTCGAGAATAAATGCACTGCTTAGAAGAAGCGGAGGCGTCGGTTCAATATTGACCTGCAATGCGATTAGAATTGATAAAAGTACATATAAGGTATTTGTTGATAATAAAGAGATTTTTTTGAGTCATATTGAGTATAAGCTTCTGCTTTTGCTCATGGAAAACAAAAACCATACTGTTATGAGAGATAAGCTGCTTGAGCTTATTTGGGATGTAAACGGAAATTATGTAAATAATAATACATTGACAGTGGCGATGAAAAGGCTTAGAGAAAAATTACATAATCCTGAATGTATAAAGACAATCAGAAGCTTTGGATATCGCATGGAGGAAGAGTGAAAGAATTTATTAATTATATGACACAAAGAAGAAAGCAGGCAGTTATCGTTGCAGTGACAGGACTTTTGACAGTATTTTTAATAATTCTGTGCTCTAATCTTTTTCTGTCAAAGCTGTATGCAAAAAAACAATATGAAACAAGCGCATTTTTTGTTAACTGGTTTATCGAAGAATATCCGCAGGCTGAGGCAAAGGTAATACAGCATTTAAAAGATTATAAATCAGGCAGTAAAGAAAATGTATATATTGCCGAAAAGAATTATTTTGCCGAATACGGTTTTGATTACAGTGATTTTGAGAGACCATATAAAACTGTTTCGGTTATTACCGCAATATTTTTGTTTCTTAGTTTAATTATTATATTTATATTTTTTTATACTCTGATAAGATATAAAAATAAAAAGAGAATAAGTCAGATAACGGATTATCTTATGTGTGTGAACAATGATAAAGAAATTCCGATTGCTGACATTCTTGAGGATGATTTTTCGCTGTTGGAGGATGAGATATATAAGACAGTGACGCATTTAAAGACGACAAAAGAAAATGCAGTAAGGGAGAGGATGCGTTTTGCGGAAAATCTTGCAAATATTGCGCATCAGATAAAAACACCGATAACGTCTGTGTTGGTAAGCTTTCAAATGCTTAAAACAAAGCTTACTTCGCAGGAGAGCATAAAGATAGAAAGGCAGATAGAGCACATTAACAGCCTTGTTAGCACACTTCTTACGATTTCTAAAATTGACGCAGGCATTTTAAAATTAAAAAGTGAAGATGTGGATGTTTATACTGCTTTGGAATTATCTGTTGAAACGCTTGAAAATCAGATTAGAAGTAAAGATATTAATATTATATTGCCGAACCATCCTGAAATTTATTATAAAGGAGATTTGGACTGGAGTGTCGAGGTATTTATAAATCTTATAAAAAACTGTATAGAGCATACAAAAGAAAGGGGAAAGATTTCATTTGAGTATGAAAAAAATCCTTTGTATGTCGAAATTGTAATCTGTGATAACGGTGAGGGCTTTGATGAAAAGGATTTGCCTCACATTTTTGAACGCTTTTATCAGAGCAGTAAGAAGCTTACTGGTACAGGAATCGGATTATCTATGGCAAAGGCGGTTATAGAAATGCAGAATGGTTTTATTACTGCAAAAAATTCAGAAGCTGGGGGAGCCTGTTTTGTTATAAGATTTTATTGTCACTGAAATGTCACTTTAAATTGATACAATAACAGTGCAAGAATATTTTTAATAAATTTTCGCACAACGGAGGTTATTGTGAATTATGGAAATTCTTAGATGTGAAGATGTTACAAAGGTATATGGAACCAAAGATAATCCGGTTAAAGCGTTGGACGGTATCAATTTAACCGTTGAAAAAGGAGAATTTGTCGCTATTGTCGGCGCGTCAGGCTCAGGGAAATCGACATTGCTTCATTTAATCGGAAGTGTTGACAGGGTTACTTCGGGTAAAATATATGTGGAGGATACCGACATAACGACGATGAATGCAGCAAAGTCGGCAGTTTTTAGAAGAAGAAAGGTCGGTCTGGTTTATCAGTTTTATAACCTGATACCTACACTTACGGTTGAGAAAAATATACTTATGCCGATTATGCTTGATAAGAAAAAGCCGGATAAAGAATATTTTGAAGAAATTACAGCCTCATTGGGAATTAAAGATAAGTTACAAGCGATGCCAAATCAGTTGTCAGGCGGACAGCAGCAGAGGGTTGCTATCGCGAGGTCATTAATTTACAGGCCGGCAATTCTGTTGGCTGATGAGCCGACAGGAAATCTTGATCAGAAGAATTCGAGAGAAATTGTAGAACTATTAAAACTGTCCAACAGGAATTTCAAACAGACGATTATTCTTATAACACATGATGAAAAAGTTGCGTTGGAAGCAAACCGCATAGTTACCATACAGGACGGAAAGATTATCAGTGATAGAAAGAGGGGGTAAACGAGATGTGGAAAGATTATTCAAAAAGCTATATAAAAAATAATCGCGCCTCAAGTATATCAATTATGGCAGCAGTGCTTGTTGCTTCGTTTTTTCTGTCATTATTATGTACATTAGCTTATAATTTCTTAAGATATGATATTGAGCAGATTATATTAGATAAGGGCGACTGGCAGGCACGTATTACAGCCGATTTGAATGAGTATCAAATAAATTCAATACAGAAATTTGATAATGTTGACAGGATTTTGGTAAACAGCGAATTATCCGAAAAAACAAAAAACGGAGAAAAGGTAATTGATATTTATTTTAATGATAAGAGTACAATTTATAAAGATGTGCCAAAGATATTGGAGCATTTTTCATTGGAGCAGAGTGCAGTATCGTATAATGAGTTTCTTTTATCAAGATATCTGATAAATAATCCGCAGGATAAAACGCCGCCTCTATTGCTTCCGTTTTATTTAGCGTTGCTTATCGTTGTATCTTTTTCGTTAATTCTGATTATTAGAAATTCTTTTGAATTGTCGATGAAGTCAAGAATACATCAGCTTGGCATTTTATCGAGCATCGGTGCGACGCCGAAGCAGATAAGGATTTGCCTTTTGCAGGAAGCAGCGGTGCTCTCCATTGTTCCTATGGTTATAGGTGGTATTTTGGGAGTTGCGGCAAGTGCAGGAATTATACATGCTGTTAATTTTTTTGCCTCAGATGTTGCAGGAAGACACGTGGCAGTTTTTCAGTATAGTCCGTATGTGCTGTTGATTACATTTGTATCGGCTGCGTTGACTGTATTGTTATCAGCATGGCTGCCGGCAGGAAAACTTTGCAAAATACCAGCTCTTCAAGCTATTAAAAATGCAGACGATTTTAAAGTAAAAAGAAAGAAACATTCACGGATATTATTACTGATATTTGGAGTTGAGGGGGAGCTTGCCGGAAATTCTATAAAAGCTCATAAAAAATCATTGCGAATATGTAATATATCGTTGCTGCTTTCATTTCTTGGATTCAGCATTATGCTGTGTTTTACGACGTTGTCGGATATCAGCACAAGATTTACATATTTTGAAAGATACAAAGATGACTGGGATATTATGATGACGATAAAAAATACTGCAATACAGGATTTTGAGCAGTTGGAACAATTACAGTCAGTTTCGGGTGTTGATGATATCGTATTGTATCAGAAGGCTGAAGCGATGACAGTAATTACTGACAATCAGCAGAGCAGCCAACTGTATTCTCTTGGTGGTTTGGAAAAGATAAATCCGGATTCTGTAGAAAACGGACAAGTTAATGTAAAGGTTCCGGTTGTTATAATGGATGATGATGGATTTTTAAATTACTGTTCAAGTATCGGTGTCAGGCAAAGTCTTGATGGTGCAGTCGTAATAAACCGTATATGGGATAATATAAACAGTAATTTCAGATATAAGCAATATATTCCATTTGTGGATGAGAGCAGCTCAAAGAATATTTTATATGACAAAGATAATTTGTCAGAAAAATTTGAGGTTCCTGTAATGGCTTATACTTCAGAAACTCCTGTTTTAAGAGAGGAATATGAAAATTATTCGCTTGTGCATATAATTCCATTATCATTGTGGGAAAGCATATTCGGACAGTCGACCATAGCTGAAGATGACAGTTATGTACGCGTAATGGCTGATGAAAATAATTCAGTCGAGAACTTAAATGATTTGGAAAAATCATTGCTTGAATCGGTGCAAACATATTATGAAGTCGAAAGCGAAAACCGTATTGAGGAAAAAATTTCAAATGACAGAATGATTAGCGGATTAAAAATTGTGTTAGGCGCATTTTGCATACTGCTTGCGCTAATCGGTATTGCAAATGTATTTTTTAATACATTGGGATTTATTCGTCAAAGAAAAAGAGAATTTGCAAGATATATGTCTGTAGGGCTTACACCAAAAGAAATGGGGGAAATATTTGTTATAGAAGCTTTTGTCATAGCAGGAAAGCCGCTTCTTGTTACGCTACCTGTTACTGCAATTTTAGTACAGTTTATGATAAATGCAAGCTACCTTGATCCAATGGTGTTTTGGGCCGAGGCACCTGTGCTTCCGATTTCTTTATTTGCATTAAGCATAGTTGCGTTCGTTGCACTTGCATTTTATATAGGCGGAAGAAGGCTTTTGAACAGCAATTTAGGCGAAGCGTTAAGAGAAGATACGGTTTAATGGAGATAGTGTGAAAAAGTTGAAAATTCACCGATAAAATCAGAATATATATTGGATATAAAAAAGGCGATGAGACAAAATGATTGTTTAGTCGCTTTTTTTCATTATAAGTATAATAAAAATAATTAAGGATGCCGATAAAATATATGTATAAATATATCTACAATTATATGTATATGTACGTACATATAATTGTTTCAGGAGTTGAAAAGGATTTCAGCTTGTATTTTTAAATTCCAAGGAGGGTGAATTTATGAGTAATGTATCAGAAATTATGGCCTCTTTTCAGACTGTGCAGACAATGAGCTCTGACAGCACAAAAGAAGTGTCTAAAAACACATCAAAAAAGACTAATGCCAGCGGTAAGACTATCGGCAATCCCCAATTGAGTGATAATGCGTTAAAGTATTATGAAGAATTGAAGAAAAAGTATTCAAACATGGATTTCATTCTTGTCAGCAAGGATCAGAAAGAGTTTGCAAAAGCACAGGCAGGAAGCTATGCGAATGCAAATAAGATGGTTGTTCTTATTGATGAGGACAAGATTGAACGTATGGCGGAGGACGAAAATTATCGAAAATATTATGAGCAGATTATAGCCAATGCATCTGTAAAAATGCCGCAGATGTCAGCAAAGCTTTCCTCAACGGGAGCTAATGTAAAGGGCTATGGAGTTCAGGTAAATGATAATGGTACTGTATCATATTTTGCAGTTATTGATAAAATGACCAAGGCACAGAAAGAAAGAATTGAAAAGAAGGTCGAACAGAAAAAGGAAGCCAGAAAAGAGGCTGAAAAAGAAGCTGCAAAAAAGGCAGAGGAAGAAAGATACAGGGAGAAGATTGAAAAGCAAAAAGAAGATAAAAAATTTGTTGGTAAAGACAATCAGGATATGACTGTGACCGTGACTGCCTCATCATTTGAGGAGCTTCTGCAGAAAATAGAAGATTTAATGTTTAATTACAGAAGTGACAATGCTCTAACGGATGAAGAAAGAGCTGTAGGACAGAATATTAATTTTTCTGTATAGGAGGTATTTACATATGTCAGCTAATATTAATATTTCAATCACTAATGCAGATATTTATAAAGATTTGTATAAAGACTCACTCGTATCTTCAGATTATATAAAATCAGATAAAGCTAATGCAAAAGAAGTAAAAAATATATTTGCAGGCAATTTAAAAATTGCTGATGGTACTGACGCGCTTATTGAAAGGAAACGCGGATTTGCGCAGAAGCAGGCAATGAAGCTTATCGGTGATGCATGGGAGAGGGATACAAAGACAGCAGAAGGAATTGACGAAATGGAGAAGTCAAAGTCCGATAAGGTTAAAGAAGTGCAGGATTTAAGGGCAAAATTAAACGATATCGAAAAAGATAAAGAAGCTATTCGCAAGGAGTGTGGAATTGCGCCTGATTCACAGGAACAAAAAGACCTTGAACTGTTGGAGAAGTATCAGAATTATAAGGGTGGAGCGTTTGATGAAGAATTTTCAGAGGAAGATATAAAACGCCTTGAAGAACTTCAAAATATGCCAAGAACTGAATATCAGAACAAAGTTCTTGCCCAAAATGCTGCTGCAGGAGGCATAAAGTACGAAATATATAAAAAAGAGCTTGAAGTTATTGCTATAAATGAGTCTGTTACAGATGCACAGCTTGAGACTTTAAAATCACAGGATATGTTAAAAGCAGATGACGCAGCAGATTCTATTATAGCTGCGGCGGAGGATGAAATAAAAGGTATTCTGATTAAAGACGGATTAGATAAGATTGAAGATCAGCAGGAGGAAGAACAGGAGAAGGCTGAAGAAATCAAGGAAGAAAAGGAAGAACTGCAAAAGGTTGATGAAGAAAAAAAGAATCGCGAGGAACAGGAAGAAATCCTTGAAAATGAAGCCAAATCAGAAAGGATGGATAAAAATGTTTCTATGCAGGTTAAGACAGAAACCAGCGTGGAAGCCGCTCAGAAAAATATCCAAAAGCTTCTTGAAGAAAATAATCTTATCAATGAGGACCTTAAAGGGATTGAGATTGATTTCAATTTTTAATCAAAATAAGATGTTTAAATACTTAATAAATGCTTAATGGATAATTAATAATTAAATTAGCACTCACCTATTGACAGCGCTAACAACTGGTGCTATAACATAGTCAGAACGAAGAGATGAGTTCTAAAAAGATTGAAAAATAACTTTCAATCCATCAACAGGTTTATGACATATTTGTCAAAGAAAAAGGAGGAATGACTTATGTTAATGCCGAGTATTTTTGGAGAACACTTATTTGATGATGATTGGATGGACTTTTCATTCCCGGATATTGATAAAGCCCTGTACGGTAAGCATGCACAGAATGTGATGAAGACCGACGTTAAGGAAACTGACAATGGCTATGAAATCGATATCGACTTACCAGGCTTTAAGAAAGATGAGATTAATGCAAAGCTTGAAAACGGTTATCTTACTATCAGTGCTTCTAAGGGGCTTGATAAGGAAGAGACAAAGAAAGAAGGAAGATATATCAGGAAAGAACGTTATGCCGGTGCAATGAGCAGAAGTTTCTATGTAGGTGATGATGTTGCTCAGGAAGAAATTTCAGCTAAGTTTGAAGATGGGATTTTGAGACTGGCAGTTCCAAAGAAAGATAAAAAAGAGATTGAAAATAATAAATTTATCTCAATCGAAGGCTGAATTTGTTAAACGTCTTATTCTAAAGAAAAAGATTAAAGCAGCATATTAAATAAGCAGATATAAAACAGCAGAGGTGTGGAATTCTGAGGTAACTCTCAACAGTAATTCCTGCCTCTGTTATTTTTTTTAAAAACAATAATTGACAAATCAAAAATAACAATATATACTAAAATTCGGTTAGCGGAAGCTAACTGTATATTTTAGAGTATAGTTAGCACACGCTAACCTAAATTGAGAAATTGAAAGGTGTGTAACAAATGATTGATAAAAAACTTCTCGGTTTACTGGGCAAAAATAAGAAATATATTTTTTACACGGTAGCATTAATGATAGTGGGCCTGATTGCAAATATTGCAATAACTGCCTGCATCTGCTATGCAATAGGGCTTGCTTCACGTTTTGACGAAAACAGCGATGGCATTTTTATAAGGATAGCAGTTATTGCTTTGATAAGCATTATTTTGCGTTATATTACATCAAGGCTTTCGGGCAGCTTAAAGGATTTGCTCGGAAGAAAAGTAAAGAAGGATTTGCGGGAGCGCATTTATAATAAAATTGTACAGCTTGGTGTCCGTTCTGCTGACGGAATGAGTATGGCCGGACTTACTCAGGTATCTATGGAGGGAGTGGAACAGCTTGACCTTTATTATTCTTCATATATTCCGCAGTTTTTCTATGCGATGATAGCTCCGGTTATTCTTTTCTGTATTACGGTATGGATAGATTGGCGTGTTGCAGCAGTACTGCTTATCGGCGTTCCGCTTATTCCCGTTTCAATTATTGCGGTATCTAAATATGCAAAAAAAATATTTGCAAAATATTGGGGTAAATATACTTCAATGGGAGATTCTTTCCTTGACAGTGTTCAGGGGTTAAGGGAATTGAAAATATTTCAGGCAGACGGTGCGCAGCATATAAAAATGAAAGAAACGAGTGAGGAATTTCGCAAAATTACGATGAAAGTTCTTATTATGCAGCTTGCAAGCACGACAATCATGGATTTGGTTGCGTATGGCGGTGCTGCGATAGGTATAGCTATTGCTGTGCTTGATGTTGTAAATAGGGGGCTATCTCCTTTTGGAGCGCTGTTTCTTATACTGGTTTCAGTTGATTTTTTTCTGCCTCTTCGTGCATTTGGCTCAGCATTTCATATTGCAATGAACGGTGCAAGTGCCGGCAGCAAAATTCTTTCACTGCTGGAGCAGCCTGACCCGGTATGGGGTAAAGATAAAGTCACAGATACACAGTTAAGTCTTGAAAATCTTATGTTTTCTTATGATGGTAAGAGAGATGTTTTAAAAAATATAAATATGACGTTTCCAAAAACAGGTATGACTGCTATTGTTGGTGAATCAGGCTGCGGAAAATCAAGCGTTGTAAATATGATTTATGCAGAATTACGTCCGAAATCCGGCAGTGTAACTGCAGGTGGAATTGCGATAGAAAATTTTCAAAGGGAAAATTATTATAGTCACATCGCAATTGTAAGCTATAACACATATATTTTTAACGAAACTGTCCGTTCAAATTTTATGCTTGCTAAAAGGAATGTAACAGATGAAGAGATTTATGAGGCGCTTGAGAAAGTAAATATTGCTGATTTTATTAGGAATAATGGCGGGCTTGATAAGATGATTACCGAGGATGGCGCAAATATTTCAGGAGGACAGAAGCAGCGTCTTGCGCTTGCGGTAAACCTTGTGGCTGACAAAGAAATTTACGTATTTGATGAGGCGACGAGCAATATTGATATCGAAAGTGAAACGATTATTATGAAAAATATAAAAGAACTGTCAAAGAGTAAATCAGTAATTGTGATTTCGCATCGTCTTGCAAATATAGTGAACGCCGATTTTATTTATTATATGGAATCAGGGGAAGTGAAGGAGAGCGGTACGCATGAGGAACTGATAGAAAAACAGGGTGGTTATGCGAGATTATATAAGGCGCAAAAAGAGTTGGAAGAGGGCTACATTGATTATTCAGATTTAAAAGTTAAGGAGGCAGGGTGTTAAATATGCGTGAAAAAAGTAATGTCCGCAGAAGCGGTGTGAAAATTATGGCGAGCTTAATAGTGCTGCTTGGAAGCTTGTCTTATATTATGATTCTTGCAGTTATTAACGGTTCTGTTGGATTTTTGTGTGCAATGGGAGTGACGCTTTTTGGAGCGGTTGGAATTGCAAAAGCACTTGGTGAAACGATTGCATTGTCATATGCCTTTATCGTGGGATTGGCGATTCTTTGTGGCGTACTTCGAGGTGTTCTTCGATATTTTGAACAGTATTCCAACCACTACATTGCATTTCGTCTGCTGGCAGTGCTTCGCGACAAAATATTTTCTGCTTTGCGCCTGCTGTGTCCGGCAAAGCTTGAAAGCAAGCAGAAAGGCTCTATTATAGCTATGATTACATCAGATATTGAAACGCTTGAGGTATTTTACGCACATACAATTTCACCTATTTGCATAGCAGTGCTTGTATCTTTTTGTGTAGTTGCATTTGTTGGAACGGTTTCAAGCTGGTGGCTTGCTTTAGTTGCATTTTTGGGATTTGTAACTGTAGGCGTGGTTGTGCCGATTATTTCTTCTCGCAGGCTTAAAGCATCAGGTGTTAAATATCGGCAGGAATTTGCTTCCTTTAACGCTTATTTTCTCGACAGTATTAAAGGTATTAAAGATATTGTTTTAAATAATGCCGGCAGAGAGCGTGCGATTGAAGTTAACAGAAGAACTGATATTCTGCTCGATGAAACAAAGAAAATGAAGCGTGATATCACAAAGGCTTTTGCGGCAACTGAGCTGTGTGTTTCGTTATTTATTTTTGCAGCACTTGTGACAGGCATTATGCTTGTGATGTCAGGAGAGCTAACAGCAGGAAGAATGATTATCGGAGTTGTTGCTGTATTTGGTTCGTTTGGCCCGGTTATAGCAATTTCAGCTTTGCCGGGAAATCTTACACAGACATTTGCATCAGGCGAGAGAGTGCTTAACCTTCTTTCTGAAAGACCGGCAGTAACACTTGTCAAAAACGGGAAAATTATAGAATATGATAACCTTAACGTAAAAGGATTGTCTTTTTCATATGATGGACAGAATCAGGTATTGTCAAATATATGTATGAATGCAAAAAAAGGTGAAATTATCGGTATTGTTGGTGAGTCGGGCTGCGGAAAATCAACATTTCTTAAGTTATTGCTGCGTTTTTGGCAAAAGAATGAGGGAGAAATCAGCTATAACGGTACGGATATTGATTTTGTTGATACAGACAGCCTGCTTCATAATGTGACAATGGTAAGTCAGGTGACTTATCTGTTTGATGAAACAATAGAAGATAATCTGCGTATTGCAAAGCCGGAGGCAACGCAGGAAGAGCTTGAAAATGCCTGCAAAATGGCAGCTGTTCATGATTTTATTTTAACGCTTCCGGATGGATATAAAACTAAGGTCGGTGCTTTAGGCGATAAACTTTCAGCCGGAGAAAAACAGCGCATAGGACTTGCGCGTGCTTTCCTCAGAGGAAGTGAACTGATACTGCTTGATGAGCCGACAAGTAATGTGGACAGCATAAATGAGGGCATAATTTTAAAAGCGTTGAAGGAACAAAAAAATAAAAAAAGCATTATTCTTGTATCGCACCGCGAGTCTACTATGGCAATCGCAGACAGAATCTATCGTGTAGAGGGAGGACGAATGTATGAGCAGCACTGACAGCAGGCTTGAACGAGAAAAGCGTATAGTTAAGTTTATGATAAGACTGTATTGTAATAAAAATCACGGAACTAAGAAAGAGCTTTGTTCAGATTGTCAATCATTAAGCGATTACGCAATGCTTCGCAGCGATAAATGTCCTTTTATGGAGACAAAGACATTTTGTTCGAACTGCAGAGTGCATTGTTATAAAGCTGAAATGCGTGAAAAAATTCGTGAAGTCATGCGCTTTTCAGGTCCGAGGATGATGTTTTATCATCCTGTAATGGCAGTCAGACATTTAATTGAAAGTTATAGAGAAAAGAAACGAACGAATAATTGATAAGTGAATGGAGATTAGTGTGAAAATTAAAAAAATATTATGGCTTATTTTAGGTTTTATCGGTGTGGGGCTTGGTGCAGTCGGGGCTGTGCTTCCGATGCTTCCTGCATTTCCGTTTTTGCTGCTTGCCTCGGTAAGCTTTGCAAAAAGCTCAGAAAAATTACATAACTGGTTTGTCAACACAAATATTTATAAGAAAAATCTCGAAAGCTATGTAAAAGGGCAGGGTATGACATGGGCGGCTAAAATCCGCGTTATGATAACCGTAACGATTTTGATGTCATTTGGATTTACAATGATGCTGTTAAAGAATTTATATATTCCATGTGCTGTTCTTGCAGCAGTGTTTTTATTTCATATCCTGTATTTTATCTTTGGTGTAAAGACATATAGACCGGAAGTAAATCATTGAAGCGGATATGGTGTTTGAAGATGATAAATTTATAGTTGCAAATCTTTGTGAAAGAATTTTTGGAGAGTGTTTTATGAAGAATAAGAAAATCATACGAAGAATAACAGATATTTTGATGATTATAGGGTTAATACTTCTTATGGCGGAAAGACAAACGGGAATTGTACAACATGTTATAATAGGTGTGGTTATGTTTCTGATTTTTATTGTACATAATGTATGTAACCTTTCCTGGTGGAGTTATCTGGGTAAAGGCAGCTGTTCACCTTCCCGCCTAAGAGGGACAATATGTAATATTCTGCTGGCAATAGACTTGCTGGTAGTTATGGGGAGCGGGTTTTTTAACGCAACAGGAGTTCATCATATATCGGTACTGTGTTTCCTGATACTTGTAGTAATTCATATCATTTTTCGCGTGAAAAATAATTTTGAAAAGGGAAATGGAAAACATGACTGATATAAATCATTGAAGCAGATATGGTGGTATGGTATAATGATTGCACTTGACTCCAGAATCCAAAGGAACTGATTTCATGATAAAAATTTTGCTGGTCGAAGATGATAAATATATTGTTGCAAATCTTACGGAATTTTTGGCTTCCGAAGGATACAGCGTAAAGAGCGCGTCGGGGCAAATGCAGGCACTTAAGCTTTTGGAGAACGAAAGTTTTAATCTTGCATTGCTTGACATATCTTTATCTGGCGGAAACGGTTATGCAGTCTGCTCTGCAATAAAGGCTTCCTATGGTATACCTGTAATAAGAGGCGTTAAATATGGCAATGCGAAGCGCAAACTGTACAAACTCATGTGATATTAGAACTGTAACTCAAATGGGATATTTAGCGGAAAATCACAGTGCAGGCAATGCGTTTTATTACACGCCAGTCTGCGCTATAACAGGCAGTGCAATATAATAATTAAATACAGTTATATGATAAAAAGGACAGGTCGAGAGCCTGTTCTTTTTTGCGTTTTCTTTATCCTCTATATAAATAACGTGATGATTTATCTAATGTAGGGCGGCGGTATCGCTGCCCTACATGGATTTAGCCACGAAATATCGGGCAGTGCTGACCGCGGAACATAGTCAAGCGTATAGCGTGTGACAGCTGAGCTTCTGTCATATAGTCAGTGTCAAGAGATTTACAAAAAGCTATTGCCCACTTAATGCCTTGCAATGTCTGACGGTCAAGTATGGCACGCTTTAAGCTGTCGCTTGTAGTGGCTGCATAACTTGCAAGAGTATTCTCACAAGAAAATATAAAGTTTGCAGGAATGTTAATTGATAATGCGTTCATGGTTTATACCTCCGAAGATTAATATTGTTGTTTGCTATGTATATATAATATCACTTTAAAAAGAAATGCCAAGCGTTTTTATAACTTTTACAAGAAATATTTTTATTGACTTTATAATTACTTGTTATTATAATAAAGAAAAGGAGGAATAGAAATGTTAAGGTATAAAATTAATATAGCGGACGCATTAGAGCGCAAAGGCTTCAACACTTATAAAGCTAAAGTTACAAAAGTTTTAAGTCAAGATACACTAAAGAAGATAAAAAAAGAAGATACTAATATATCATTAGAAAGTATAAACAGAATTTGCATGATTTTGGACATGCAACCTAAGGATTTGATAGAATATATAGAAGATGATGAAGAAAAAAAGAGATATAATTTATAAAAAATCTCACGATATAACTTTATAAAGAGATAAAAATATGATGTTATAATATTGTCGATAGGGAAACTGAAAGACAATAACCCGAAAGGGAGAGAGGAGAGCATATGGAAGATATGAGCGTATTTAAAAGTTATTTAAGAAGACTCCTACAAGACTTGAAAGACCTTAGGGAAGCATTAAAAAACAAAGAATATGAGAAAGCGTCAGAAATGACAGAAAAGCTCATCGATGATACTCAAAAAGGTATCGAGGATAATTAAATAAAATAAGAATACAAAAAGGGCGGCGAATAACCGCCCCGACTGTAAAACTAATATATCAAATAATTATATATAAATTAAATTAAAATTAGAGGGCAAGACATGATTTTTAAAATAGGTATTTTTTTATTGATAATAGGCGTTATTAAGTTATGCATCGCCTTATATATGAAAGTAAGAGAAAGCAAAGAATAAATAGTGTCTGCTGAGCAAACTGAAAACACTTGATTTTACTGACTTTTGCCCCATTT